>NZ_JASHJA010000030.1:0-44422 GCF_030733445.1 Bacillus sp. MMSF_3353 | reverse complement strand
AAGGCTTCTAACCGCAAGGACTGCGGGGTTAGCCTAATCAATTAGAGTTCGATAGAACTCTTTACTTAGGAATCCCCCACTTCTAAACGAAGTGAAAGTGGGGGTAGTTCAATCTACAGACAAATAACTTTTAGAATCATCTTTTTAGAACGTTTAAAGGAAATTTTCCCTTTTATGCGCCTTTTCCACTACCTTTCTTTAATTTGTCTTAATCACAGCGAGAACAAATCCTTAAAATAGTACATCTTCAGCATAAATTCACATAATTTTCAAACACAAAAATTCTAAATGCTAAAACTCGTTATATAATGAAAGCAAGCCATAAGTAAGATAGTTTCCCTGTTACGAGTAATGAGATAGTCTGTTTCACATTTTTACATTATCTAAAAAAACTTGTAGGAATTCCTACAAGTTTTTTCTTTCTTTATTCTCTTCTTATTTACATACGCAAAGTTTATACATTTGTGTTAAATTCTAAGTACATTCGACATAAATTGATTGTTTTTTATGAATTTTATTGAAAAACATTGTAAAATACCTCCATTTTTTCTTTTATTTTGCTATGATAGTTACAATTATATAGGATTAAGATATTTCTATAGGATGGGGGAGTATATAGTGAGTGTTTCAGTAAAGGGAAATGAGCAATTAACCTCTCTATTGAACGACTGGTATCGATCTATGCTATCTCAACAAGTGATAAAAGCTACTAATCTAAAAAAGAAAATTGATGAAAAAATTAATAAGTTAAGCATTGAGCCAAATCAAGAACGTCAGGATCAAAATTTGTTGCTTTATTACTCACTACTTGAATTTCGTTACACGGTCTTAACAGATAGCCTCGGTATTCAACAAAATAGTTTTGATGCTATTAGTGATTATGATATGCCTACAGACCATTTTCTACGCTTCTATTATCACTTTTTTAAATCCATTCATTCCACTTTTATATCAAGTTTTACTGAGGCAGAGGAACATTATAAACTGGCAGAAAAGATATTAGTAAACATTCCAGATGAAATTGAACACGCTGAATTCTACTATAGAATTGCTACTTTTTATCACCATACCTATAACATGCTCGCTTCTATCGAATACGCAAATAAATCAAGGGCAATCTTTTCGAAGTATGAAGGTTATGAAGTAAAAACAGCCTTTTGTAATAGTTTGCTAGGTGGTTGCTGTATCTATTTAAAGCAGTACGAACAAGCAGAAGAATATCTACATTGTGCAATTGAATTACTACAGAATAATAAGGAAGAAGATTCCTTGTTATACGTAAAAAGTACTATGGGGTGGCTGTATTCTGATCAAAGTATGTCTACGTTAGCTATTCGTCATCTTTCAGAAGTAACAGAAAAAATCCCTACACACTTCAAGGCTATCTTCCTACAAGCTAAGGAACATTATAAATTAGGAGAACAATCAGCATCTAGCAAACTCATTGATAAGGGATTACAGATTTGCAGAGGAATTCATAACGAAGAATACACACACCACTTCTCTATTTTAAAAAGATTAAATGAAAATATTCCACTGGAAGAATTAGAAAAAATCATTCAAGAAGGAATCTTATACTTTGAGGAAGAAGAATTATGGGAATATGTTGTCGAATACGCCGAATTATTTGCCACAAAATGTAGACAATTAGAGAACCACCAAAAGGTAAGTGACTATTTCCATATTTGTTACCAAGCAAGACGAAAATCAATCGAAAAAGGAGTGTTGAAATAATGAAAAAAATCAGCCTATTATTATCGGGTATTGCTTTTATTGGGGTTCTAACGGTGGGAATTTCTCAATTTTCTAAAGCGGATCAGTTTGCTACTCATGGACATTACCCCGCTCCCACATATAGTGTTGGCGATCATGGTGGTGCACCACAACAAACTTAATGTAAGTGTATGTAAAGCCCCTCCATTCGGAGGGGCTTTACATATCAAAATTTATCTCTCACGTATCACCCTGTACAAGCTTAAGGAAGGCGAATCTTTTAGGAAAATCTGTTAAATAATAATGGAAACACTCTAGCTATTATAACTACCGACTCTACATATGCAATATTACATGTGAATAGCCTTAAATATTTTGTTATACTATTCATGTGGATTTTTCATCCAAAAATCCTTTTAAACGCATATTTATGTATATGCCACCCTAATTGATGAAAGTGAGAAGAATGTTTATCATTTTTCTCACTTTTTTATATTTAAATCTTAATAATTCACACATGTGAATAATACTATAAAAATAAACTTAAAAAGAGAATCTAACTTCCAAATTTAATCTTTGGAATCATTTATTTTCTAAAAAAATTCCCACATCTTTATCAACTCATTTTAGAATATTTAAACAATAATTTTATATACATTACTTGCATAAATTATTCATTTTCTTTTATATAAGACCTACTTTTTTACTTCTGATAAATTATTAAACATTGGATTATTATACACAATCCCCAAAAAGATGAGGTATTTTGTAGAATTTTGTCTATCAATATGTATGTACACCCTTTTGTAGTGGATATAGACTGTGAGGTGTAAGGAGATACCTTACAAAATAATGAAAAGGAGATTGTAAAATGAGTAGATTAACAAAATTCTCAAAGTTAGCATTTGCAACATTAATTGTGGGAAGTGGTTTAAGCGTCTTTGTGTCGTCACACAGTGTACAGGCTGACACCTTAGAACATAATTACCAAGACACTGTAAGATTCATACCACCTTCTAGTGCTAGTCAAACATTGGAACAAAAAAACACTATTGTTCCAGAATCAAAAGTTATTAAAAACCATTATGTAAAGTACTCTAAAGCACATTTCCAAACTAAAGAAAGTATACCAAAAGAGATTTATTATTCTTCAGAAGGCTTTAAGGGCTATATACAAGCAAGTACCGTTTGGGATATTGGAGATCATTTCGCAACACTATATTCCGGAACCGTTATTCGATGTTAGACTTTTAATCCCTTCTCTCCCAATGCTTATAATAATCAATAGCTCACTGCCAATACTGTAATATCTATTGTTCAAAAAATAAACCACAAAATCTTTCGATTTCATGGTTTATCAAATATAAAGATAATGCTAAACGAATACTCTAACATTACCTTCCCCAAAGTTAATTATAGAGTATCTCCCCAAAAAAGACACTCTTGTAGTGTCTTTTTTATAATATTTTAGTTTACTCTCATCTTACTTTTGTTAAACTCGGATATGTAATAATGCATATTATTTTGATTACATATTATGATATACTCTCATTGTGAGCTGATACATAATTTCTTTAGATTGGAAAACTAAAACCTCATTTACCCAATTTTGGGGCGCCTTATGGCGTCTTTTTTTATGTTCTTGAAGTAAAAAACAGGATCGTAATATCATTGGTCAAAAAAATTGTATACTTTAATAAGAATTACGCCTACTAATCCTTATTTTTGCGGCTAATTATTTGTTTCAACATAATAATTTTCCATCTCGTATATGCAATAGATAATGATAGCTAAACTCCAACTGACACCATAGTAATCATGTGTGTAGAAGTCATAACCTGCCTTAATACCTTTTTCTATTACAACCAACGTAAATCCTAATGCCATCCATTTGTTAATTTTCATTTTAATAAACGTTTTAGCTATACGTATTAAAAATAAAATATTTATAAGGCAGTTTATCATTAGCTCATACTTTTGAATGTATAATGGTATTATACAAGCAGTGATATTAGTCGCAATACCAAAGGCAACCACGGCTCCCAAAATCCTGTCCGAAATTCCCATTCCTGATTCAGTCCCTTCTCTAATAACATTACATTCTTTTCCTTAATTCGTTCCTACACCCTATTCAAGGTATGCTGTATTATCCTTGCCTGATGAATATCTATTTATCTTTTCATATAGAGCAAACAAAATTTCTACTCATAATTTTTCCTTTATTAGGCATACTAGGTTTAAGCCGTTTGAACTAGCGGCTTCACTCTTCTGGTAATGGGGTAGCAATATATAGTAATTGACTAACTCATTCAGTCCATTGGCACTGGCAGACGACAAAATTGTTGTCTGCCATTTTCATGTATACTTTTTCTAATTTCATTCCAAATCATATGTTTACCGTACTTATTTTGAAAAGAATGAAATTTAATTTTTAAATAAGTAAAAAAGATACGGCTCAGTCCACTTTTGGTATAGGACTTTTTCTTTTTACATATACTATTTTTGAGCCTTTTTACCAATACGTGTTCTATCGGTGTCTTGAATTCCTCCTAAAAGGGGCGGCAGATACGACTGCATGCCCTTTTTATTTATACTGCTTTTCTATACCAATAAATAAATAAATCGAAAACTAAAAATGCAATATTACATATTCTTTTCAGTCCATATTATGTTAAAATTTCTTAAGTTGTTTATTTCATAGTCGAATTATGATTTCGTATCTAATTCAGCAATATGTAAGCTGTATACCAAAAGAAAAGACACCCGAAAGGTGTCTTTTCTACTTTTAATTTAAAAACATTTTTCTTTTTCAGGAAGATCCAATTACCTCAATAACCTAAACCCCTTATTTAAAGAAAGTTTGATCACGATGCTCCAAAGTTTTCATCTATATCAACAGGTAAACAGTTCACTTCCAAACCATATCTCCACCAATATAATTTCTTAAAGATTTTCTGTCTTGTTCTTAATTTTGTCAAAATCCTCATATAGCTACACAAAATATATATGCTATTATGTTTTTAAGAAACTATGCGTTCCCTTAACCCTGTATCCGACCCTGTATTTTTTTACAGGGTCTTTGTTTATTTTATTTACTTTCATTAGCTTATAAGAGTTAATACACACCCCATTTCAATTAAAATCGTTTAAATGTTAGTTAGAATTTGAAATGATAAATCTATTAGCTTTTTTGACAATTATAATCTAATACTAGATTTCTAAATGTATACTACACTAAACATCAGTTAACACTATAAACATAGTGTTAACTATATTAATTGAATATTAGTAATAGTAAGTTTAAATATTATCAATTTACTATATCTTACATTTATGTAAAAATAGATGTATGTTAAGCTTTTTCAAAATCTTTCCCCTAATAAAGATTTGAAGTAGCATTTCATGATTCTCCTTACTGTTAATATGCCTTGAAAAAGAACCCAATAGGGTTCTTTTTCTTCTCATTATATCCTCCGTAATTACTTATTTAACATACAAAAAGGACTGACAATTACTTGCAGTCAGTCCTTTTTACACCTTAATATACACTTGTATTAAGTACTTAACTCTTTATTTAGCATGCATATGAACTAAACCAGTCATTATTATTTATATATAAAACAATTCAAAATTTAGAAATACACAATAACAAATCTTTCCCAACTTCCAGCTACATAACTATTAGCAGTTAATTTTCTACCACTATTTGCTGATATAAATCTACCATTACTTAACGCTTGTAATACATATATCCTATTGTCTCCACCATTATATAAAATAAATTTTTCCCATGCCCCAATTGATGTACGATCTGCTACTACTCTACCATTTGGCTCAAACGAAACGTACTTGCCATTACTTTTCGCTTTTAAAGCATACGTATATAATTCTCCAGTCGGAATTAATTCGAATTTCTCCCATTCATTAACTGCATTACGATTTGCTACTACATTGCCCGATGGCTCAGCAGAAACATATTGTAAATTTGCAGCTTGTATAGCAACAGTCCAGCTTCCATTAAATAGATTCACACCTTTTAGTGAACTTGCATTTGATTGGTTGGCTGCCAATGCATCATTCGATGGGGTTATCATCATTATCATTAGAACCATTGGTAACACCATTAGAACTAACTTTTTAAAGATATTATTACCATTTGCATGAGCTATGAACCACTTCATTCTCATTCCTCCCTTATTATATAGCACTCATATACATCATACCAAATATGTAAAATATTGTAATACAATAGAGTCTTTATCAACAAATACCTTATTATTCTGTTTCTTTTTTCTCAAATCTATAGCACCTAAACATCACTCAGTCCTCAAACATATTTTTAAAATTAATTTCACTTTATATTAAATAAATGCCAAATAGTCGTTCTTAATGAACGACTATTAAGCATCAAACTAAAAATTTGAATGTTTTTCATGTTAATCTATTTTGTTTAATCCCGTTGAAGTAACTTGATAGATTCTTTTTTTGCCTATATATTCTTGTTTATTATTCTCAAGGTTAGTAAGTTTAGCCCGTGTCTTTTCATTTACTGCTTCCCCTTCTATATGGGTAAACTCGATATAATCTCCCACTTTGACCGGCACAGTTTGGCTTTCAGCAGTTTGCTGTCTATTTCCCACTATTTCCTTATTGTACACAACACTACCGGATGAATTCTGTACTTTGATACTCGCATACGTATTATTAAAATAAGAATGTGGTACGCCTGCTTCTAAATTCACCTGCATTTTCTCTGTTACCCTATTATAATTTACTTTTGCAATTTCTCTATCACTATATCCTTTTAAAGACCAACTAAATTGATTTCCATCTAAAACCGTTGTTTCTGGCATTTTTTCTACTTTCTTCAGACCTTCTTTTGTAACTTCGTACATTGCTTTTTTTCCAAAGCTTTCTTGTTTACTATTATCTACATTTGTTAAAGTAGCTCTATGCACACCTTCTTGATGTGTTAACTCAATATAATCTCCTACTTTAACTGGAACTTTTTGCGATTCAGCATTTTGTTGTTTATTTCCATAAATGTTTTTATTGTATACTACTTTGCCTGATGCATTTTGTACTTTAATACTCGCATATGTTTCATTAAAATAATGATGCGGTATTCCTGCTTTTAAGTCCACTTGCATTTCTTCTGCTGACTTACTGAAATTGATTTTAGCAAACTCGAAATCACTAATCCCTTTCATTGACCATGCAAACTGGCTTCCTTCTAAAATATTATTTGTATTAGGGACATCTGGTTTAATCGGATTAGAATCCGTCCCCTTCCAAATCTCTGCTGTTAAAATCGGATATCCTAATGCAGCCACTTTTTGAATGGTATCATTATTTGGACGTAATCCCCACTTCTCAAAGAAAGGCATCAAATTTTGTTTGGCTACTTTTGATGCTGAGATCATAAATAATTGTTTTTTATTTTCATCAGTTTGTGGAAGTTCATTAGAAGGCATATCTCTATACAATTGATGCAATTTAGGATAGAAGTCTTCTCCATATGCTAACTGTAGTTGCCAGAGCATAACAAGCTTAACAAAAACATCACTAACTTCGTCATAATTTTTATTAGGTTGTTCTAAGTATTGAAATGCCTTAGTATAAGCGCCCTCTTGTTGCAATCTAAAAGGTTGATTAGATGTAAATGCTTTTTCTACAGAAAGGCTGTAAATATTATTTTGTACTTCTGTCATATTATAAAATTTCCATGGTGATTGCTGTCTCAAATGCCCTGCCTCATGCCAAGGACCCCAACCATCTTTTATAAATTTATTAATATCTAACACGTATTGAATTGCATCTCCTACATATGCAGTTCGATAAGAAGTCGCATACATATAATAATCTGGTGAATGATTTTCTTCTACGTAATGAATATAATGCTTGTCTGCTTGTTCTTCGGATAATCCAGCTACTTTGTCTTGAATTCGGGTAGCTTCATCCATCTTTTTTAAGAGTTGTACAGGATCTGTATTAGAACCTAGCAAATATTTCTTAACACGTGCAGGGCTGGCCGTAATTAATACACGTTCTCCTTTTAGCTCCACTGCATGTGCATTTGGGTATTGGTTCAGCATGTCTATTAAATCTTGTTTTGTATGCTTGCCTAGTTCAAAGAGAGGAGTAGTCGTTCCACCAGTTGTGACTGTTGTTCGAATGGTACCACCTTGTTGTTTATTGTAAAAATAAATCATTCCTCCATTTGGAGATTGGATTGTGTTTATACCTGGTTTTAATGTAAATGATTTTATTTTAGAATCTTCTCTCCAAGAAGCATCATACGAATACGTTCCAATGTATGCTTGAATATTTTGATTTCCTTCTACATTAATCGTTATTTGTTCATTTGGCTTTGCATATAAACCAGTCGGTTCATATGGACTAAATGCCATACTTTTTCTTTCCTGTTGTTTCAGTACCTCTACATCCCCTTTTCCTGTGACTGTATATGTCCTGTTTTCTGATTTAACTGAATTTTCCTCTTGAAGTGATGTCGATATTTTATTTTGCTGCTGCGTTTCCTCTGCAATGATATCTGTTGTAGAAATCATTCCAGTTGCAAGCATAGTTACTGTGGCGGTGGCTGCAAGTATTTTTCTAGTTTTATGTTTTGAATTATTCCCCATATTATCTCCCTCATTTTTCCTTAATGCACTTAAGGATTTTTGTTTTTTTATGTTTTTACACCCCAAGCTATTCATGCTATCTATGTTGTATCTTTTAATCTATTTTTTCTCATAATAATCTCCTTTTCTTTATTTATCATTGTATACAAATACTATTTGATTACACATTAAATAACAACTTTACGATAAACTCATCAATAACAAACTATTATGTTTTGATTCAACACCCTTAACTTCCATCTAATTGTATAAATGTATTCATTTGGCGAAATAAGTAAATAAATTTCAACATTTAAAGCTTATAATCTAGCGAAAAATTCATAAAAGTTTTTTAACTTCAAAGGTTTAAATAATTGCAACCACATTTATTTAAACTTCCTCAACTTTTTTCTAAGCTATTCTCTAAGAATCTTATTATTTATTGTAAATAAACCAGGTTGCTACTCTATATGTAAAAGAAAGGCGGAATCTTTAATATGACTCCGCCTTTTTGATATAAAAGCATCTAATCTATTTGAATTAGATGCTTACATTTAGTTCTTAAACCAAGCATTCTAAACTACTTATGCCCCTGTAAATCTTTTTTTATTACATCCCATAGTGGATTATCTTGACGTATCGGCTTACCCTCTTCGTCCCATTTTATTTTTCCTGTTCCCAATTCATAATTCATTCCCGTCCATGTGTCTTCACGGAATGCATAGAATGATTTATGCCAACCTTTTTGGTTGAAGATAGAAATAAGATCTTGCATGTATTGGGTAGCTCCTGGAACGGTACGGTTAATTCCAAACTCCTCTGCAATAATTCGATTAGATGGTACATGATTTTTCTTAGACCATTGTTGAATCGGTTTTAAAAATTTCTCTAACCCCTGTTTATTCCACATTACAGGTTTCTCTAAATCCCCTACTTTTACTAATCCAGGATATTGATATTCCTTGTTTTGTTTTTCACCTTGACTCGTTAATTCATATGGTTCATACATATGAAATGCGTAAAGTGTTTTTTTATCCTCTACTGGTTTTAAATATTTAAAGGCCCATGGAGTAGCATATAAACCTGAATCTAATATAACCGGTGTTTCTTGATCCACTTCTCGAATGGAATTGATCACCTTTTCATAAAATCTGTTTAAATCTGCTGTCGTTCCTTTTACTTTTGCATACCATTTCTCGTAATCTTCCGTCCAAAAATCATTATATCTATTATTTTTGGCTGTTTCTGGATGCGGTTCATTTATAATATTATAACCGACCACTGCAGGGTGATCTTTTAGCTCCAAAGCAAGGTCTTTCCAAAATTGACTTGCTTGTTCTTGATATTTCTCGTCTTCCCATATTCTGTCGTCATTCTTGTTATTATTAAATTGGCGCCACCGATCACCGGGCAATGATAACATTGTAAGAACAACTTTCATTCCCTGCGATTGTGCGGCATCTAAATCCGCTTTTAATTTTTCTAAATCCTCCTTTACTAATCCCTGATAGTTATCTGCATTACCTATCAGAAAATCCTTTCCAGAGGTATCTGGTTTATCATCAAATAAATAATCTTTATCTTTTGCCCATTTATCAGGTGCTAAACGAACATATTCAATATTAGCTTCTTTTGCACTTTTATAGTTCTCAGGTAATGACGTACTATTCATGAAATTAGTACCCTTTCTTTTTGAATCCCAAAAACTAATTTTTGAATCGCTCTTGTAATAGGTATCAGCTCTTACATTCATTTCCTGTACTCCAAAATTCATCATGCCTAACAACGCAACAATTGGTAAAATTTTTTTCACAACTTTTCCTTCTTTCTCTTTATCTTTTACACACATAACATACCTTTGTTTTGTTACAGGAATATGGCAATTTTCCAAAAATACCTTTTATGTTTATAAAAAAGACAGAGATAATAGGAAGTTGCTTCATTTTCTAAAAAACAAAAAAGGAATCCTTTACGGATTCCTTTTTGACTTGCACTCTTTTTCAAATAGTGCATTTTTGCACCTACTTTTAGTATACCTTACAATTCTTATAATATAAATAAGATTAAATGATTTTTCTATATTTTCAAAAAAACATCATACTCTCTTATAAATTTACAGATAAAATAGCGTATTATTAAAACTCATCTCTTGAACATTCCTTTAGTTGTTCCATAGCAATCTTTCGCGCATGCTCCTCACTATCTATCAAAGTCAATCCTTGTGATATATAACTCCAAAATTCATATCCACAATCCTCCATCCATCTATAAGCTTCTGTCGTATATAGCCCATCTTTTCTCCTAATGATTTGAACCTTATAGTTTTTACTTGGAGAAAAAAACTCTTGTATAACCTGCTCCATTTATGAAACATCCTCCTTAAATCTATTATTTGAAATTATATTTTCACATAATCTCGTAATAGAAACCTCTTTTTACGATAAATTACTATCACTTTTTGAAAGGATAATATACCTTACATCCTCCCATCATTTTCTTCCTGTACTAACCAATATAAATGATACAGCTTATATCCTAGAAATTTCAATAACATTTGGCCGTTACTTCTCTCTGTCGTTCTACTTATTTCTACTACATATAATTAAATATTTTTTCAAAAACCACTTCATAAAAGAACGTAAGTTCGTGTATAATAAGAACAAGAATAAGAACAAACGTTCTCGTTATTATTAGGAGGAGTTATAGTGTATGACTATTCAATTTTACCGAATAGAATCATTTTATGTGTCGATCTTCGCAGCTTTTATGCTTCTGTTAGTTGCATCAAAATGGGATTAGACCCACTTCAAACAAAACTAGCTGTAGTCGGTGATGTGAATCGAAATGGCTCCATTGTTTTAGCCGCAACTCCACCTTTAAAAGCAATGGGTGTAAAAAAGATGGCAAGGCTATACGAGATTCCTCGCCAAAAAGACATCCTTATTGTGAATCCAATTATGGGAACTTATATTAAATGCTCTAATTACATAACGAAGTTAGCCCTACAATATGTTCCTATTGAAGACTTTCATCAATACAGCATCGATGAATTTTTTATGGATATTACCGAGAGCATCCATCTATTTGCCCGAAATCCAATTGAATTTGCATTACAGTTTAAACGTGAAATATATGAACATACACGAATTGAATGCACAATCGGGATCGCTCCTAACCTATTGATGAGTAAGGTGGCCTTAGATATTGAAGCAAAGAAAAAGAAAGACGGAATCGCTTATTGGAAATACGAAGATGTGCCTACAAAATTATGGATCATACGGCCACTTAGTAAGTTTTGGGGGATTTCGTATAAAACCGAAACAAAATTAAATCAAAAAGGGATACATTCAATTGGAGATTTAGCTAATTATCCTCTTAAATATTTAAAACAAAGCTTCGGCGTGATTGGCGAAGACTTACACTTACATAGTCATGGAATTGATTTTAGTCGCATTTCAGAAAAATATGTTCCCGTTACAACTTCTGTAGGAAAAAACCAAATTTTAATGCGTGATTATACAATAGAAGAATTTCCAATTATCCTACTGGAACATACCGAAGAAGTTTGCTATCGATTAAGACAACAAAATAAACTTGCTCAAACCGTTCATTTTTCTATTGGATATAGTAAAAATTTTTCGGGTGGCTTTAGCAAAACACATACCTTAAGCCGTCCGACCAACTTAACCATGGACATTTATCAAGTTTGTCTATATTTTCTACATCAACAATATACTGGAGAACCAATTAGAAATATTTCTATCTCTCTAACAAAACTAATTGGTGAAGGAGAAGAACAAATTTCCCTTTTTGATAACATCATACAACGAGAAAAAGAAATAAAGCTAACGAAAGTAATGGATGAAATACGCACAAAGTTTGGGAAAAATAGCATATTAAGAGGAATTTCCTATACAAATAATGCAACAGCAAGATACAGAAATACACTGTTAGGGGGACACAAAGCATGAACAACGCTAATATGCCAAAAGGCAGAGGAATGGTAAAATGGACGCCGTTTGCAGCAATGCCAGAACAATTCGTCGGAATACATGAAATGATCAAAGAAAAAAATAAAGTAGCACGTCCCATTTTAACCCCTGAAGAGAAAGAACTGATTGAAAACATGTTACTATGTTCGTTGCTATCTGAAGAAGAGATATTAATTACATATTATGAAGAAGGTTATTTACTCACTAATTATATGACTGTTATCGATATAGATCCATTACATAGCTCTATCATATGTACTGATGCTTTCTATAATAAGATGACAATACAATTTACGAATATAATAGACGTAAAATAGAATAGATTTAGGTGATTATCTTTGGAGTAATATAAAGGAGTATATAAAATGCAAGGGAATCAGATAAGAAAGAATACAGCGAGAACAATTACTCATAATGATATAAATAACTATCCCTATTTAAATATACCTATGATTATCAATGAGAAAGATGGACTAACTTACGAGGTTTTAAGCGCTGGTTTTCATAATAATGATGCAGTAGCGATGATAACAACAGATGGTTTCGCTACAACTAGGGTAAATACACCGATCGTAACAGTAAAAAACAATGATGGTAGTATCCAAGCATTCCGCTTACCTTTAGAACTTGAATATTGGGTACTTTCATGTATGTGTGCTGCTTCAACAGGGAGAAATCCGTTCCCATGTAAAGTTGCTTTTGGAATCATTGATACTACATTCCATGTAGAATTCAAGTGAAAAAGGAGCAAATTAATTTGCTCCTTTTATCGTTATGTATGCTCTTGTCCTTTTCTTTTTACATTGTTTGCATACAGTTTTTTTGATAATTATAGGAGCGAAACCCTGAAATAGCATTCAACCGGATTCCTTCTTGCTTTGCAAATCAAATAACTTTTCTAGTGCTTCTGCTGCTTCATTACGAAGGTGACTCTATTCTAACGTTCCACTGAATGCGAATGGTACATTTAGTACAACTAGATCCTATGGTTTCTAGCCTTCGGGCAATCCATTTATTTTGCTAAGAATTAAATACAAGGCGCAAAAAAACGTCCTGATTTAATTCCTTATTATCCCTTTCATTTAAGTAATATCCTTGTATATAGGAAATTCCTTAGTTAATTCTTTTACGATAGAGCATGCTTTTTCTTTAGCTCTTACATTCTGGGGATTCTTTAAGACTAAACAAATGATTTCAGCAATTTTAACCATTTCTAATTGCCCCATTCCTTGTGTTGTAACTGCTGGTGTTCCCAAACGAATTCCACTCGTAATAAAAGGACCCTTTTTATCAAAAGGAATTGAATTCTTATTAACCGTTACCCCTACTTCCTCTAATAATATTTGAGCCTCTTTTCCTGTTAGGTTCATATTACAAAGATCTATAAGTAACAAATGATTGTCCGTTCCACCTGTTAACACATTAAAGCCTAACTCTCTTAGTTCTTTTGCTAACACCTTAGCATTCTTTATCGTATTTGAAATATATTTTTTAAATTTAGGCTGCAACGCCTCATTAAAAGCGACTGCCTTGGCCGCAATCATGTGCATAGCCGGCCCTCCTTGTATACCTGGAAATACACTCTTATCTACTTTGGCAGCCCAATCTTTTCGGCAGAGTATAATTCCCCCTCGAGGACCACGTAGAGTTTTATGGGTAGTGGTAGTAACAAAATCAGCATATGGAACTGGACTTGGATGCATTCCAGTAGCTACAAGCCCAGCAATATGAGCTATATCTGCCATAAAAAATGCATTCACTTCTTTTGCGATGCTCGATAACCTCTCAAAATCAATAATTCTGGAATATGCACTTGCACCAATTACAATCATTTTAGGTTGGTGTTTCAGCGCTAAAGTTCTAACTTCATCATAGTCAATATTGAAATTCCGCTTATTTACTCCATAAGAAATAAAATTGTATAATACACCCGAGGAATTAACAGGGTTCCCATGTGTAAGGTGACCACCATGGGATAGATCCATTCCTAATACTGTATCTCCAGGCTTCAGACAAGCCGAGTAAACAGCCATATTTGCTTGTGCCCCAGAGTGAGGCTGTACATTCGCATGATCCGCTCCAAATAATTGTTTTGCTCTCTCTATAGCTAAGTTCTCTACAATATCTATATGTTCACATCCGCCATAGTATCTCTTTTCTGGATACCCTTCAGCATACTTATTAGTCAGCACTGTGCCCATTGCCTCTAAAACTGCTAGACTTACAAAGTTTTCAGAAGCAATTAGTTCAATATGTTTTTGTTGGCGTTGTAATTCATAATCAATTGCCTCAGCTACTTGATAATCTGTTACCCTTAATTTTTTCATTATTAACTATCCCTTCTAATGAATTAGTATTTTTTTGTATGCACTATGATTTGTTGAGCCAACATATTGATTGAGAGCGAATGAACTGCGTATTGCTTCTGTAATAAATAGTTTTGCAATTCTTACTGCCTCTATAACGGACTTCCCTTTCGCTAGTTCAGCAGCAATCGCTGCAGAGTAAGTACATCCAGCACCATGTATATGGTCGGTTTGGAATCGTTCTGATTCTATATATTTAAAATTCTCTCCATCATACAGTAAATCTAATGCTGTCTCATGTTCTATGCGGCTTCCACCTTTCACTAAAACATATTTTGGACCTAAATCGTGAATAATTTTTGCTGCTTCTTTCATCCCTTTAATGGATTTAATTGGGGGCATTTTACTTAAATGTGCCGCTTCCAGTAGATTAGGTGTGACAATTGTAGCTTTTGGTATGAGCAAATCTCGTAAACTATCCACTGTTTCCGGATGCATTACTTCTGTTACACCTTTGCAAACTAAAACCGGATCAATAACAATATTTTCGAGTTGATGTTGATCAATTACCTTGGAAACCAGCTCAATTAGTTGGACCGATCCAAGCATTCCTGTTTTTACCGCATCAATACCGATTCCTTCAATAATAGTTCTTAATTGCTCCTTTACTGTTTTAATTTCTTGTGGAAATGTACGATGCTCCCAATAATTTTTAGGATCCATCGTAACAATAGTTGTTAATGCCGTCATCCCGTAGACATTTAACTCCTGAAATGTTTTCAAATCGGCTTGGATTCCAGCACCTCCACTGCTATCCGAACCAGCTATAGATAAGACCTTATTTTTTACCATAAGAAAACTCCTTTTTAACTGCTAATAGTGATGAACGAAATTCGTCAAAGCGAGTATCTAGGATTGTAATTCACCTAGATACTTTTCAAGACGATTTAGAGCTTCCTCTAACACATTCATTGGCTGAATATAAGAAATCCTCACATACCCTTCTCCAAATTCTGTGAATGAGTCTCCAGGAATGAGTGCAACCTTAGCTTTTTTTAATACATCAGCAACAAATTCTGATGAGGTTTTCCCAAACTTTGAGATAGACGGAAAAAAATAAAATGAACCATTTGGTTTGATTACATTGAGTCCCATATCTTGTAACCTCTCGTATACATAGTCACGACGTATACGATATTGTTCACGCATGATATAAGCATCGTTAATTCCTACTGTCAATGCCTCGATTGCAGCAATTTGACTAATCGATGAGACAGCAGCCGTCGTGTATTGCTGTAGCTTCTTCATTTCCTCAATCAGATATCTTGGTGCAAAAGCAAATCCTACTCTCCATCCTGTCATCGCATGAGATTTTGATAGCCCATTAATGACAATTGTTTTCTCTTTCATTCCCTCCATTTTCGCAATTGACACATGCTCCCCTTCAAAAACCAATTCGCTATATAATTCATCTGAAACAACTATTACATCTTTATCTACCAGTAAATCCCTAATTGCTTTTATTTCTTTTTGGTTCAGTGTCACTCCAGAAGGATTCATCGGAGATGGGATAATGACACACCGTGTTTTATCTGTCATCATTTTTTGAAGAGCCTCTACTGTAACCTTAAATCCCGTATCCCTTGTGTCTAGATAAATAGGTGTTGCGCCACATAAACGAATAGCCGGTTCGTATCCGGGATAAATAGGAGTTGGTAGAATAACTTCGGAACCTTCGCTAAGTATAGTTCTAAGAGCAAGATAAATCCCTCCGGTTGATCCGTTAGTTACTAGTATTTCGCGGTTAGGATCATAAATAAGTCCATATTTTACATGCATGTAGTTTGAGGCAACTTTAAGAAGTTCTGTATAACCAGAAGAAGGTGGACACGTTGTATGGTTGTTTTCAATTGCCATTTGTCCAGCTATCTTTATGTGTGCTGGAGTAGGAAAGTCAGGTTGACCAATAGTTAAATGGATGACATCTTCATATTGCGAAGCCATATCAAAAAAGGTATCCATTTTTGAGGGCTGCAATCGTGTTACTCTATTGTTTAATAAGTGTTTCATGTTTCCATAGCTCCTTTTAGAGGGGGGGATGTATTTTATGTAGCAAAAGCCACCTCTCGCTGCCAAAGATGGTGACCAGAAAGTTAAATATTATATAGATCTTTGATTTTTCACATTAAAATAAAGCGATTAATTGTAGCATTAGAAATTTATAGACAATTTTCTACGTTTGCAAATACCTGATATTTCATCTCCATTGCATCGAGCAAAGTGAATAGGATAATTTTTGATAGAACCAACGAGTGTGTCTCTTCAAGCATTTCATGCGGCCGTTGTACATACATCCCTTGCTCAATTTCATCAGCACAATGTACTATTAATCTCTCAATACTGGCAGCATTTGACTCTAAATGAAATTGTAATCCAACGACATGGTCTTCATATACGTATGCCTGATTAACACATCCTTTGCTATACGCAATTCTCTTTGCTTGCGGAGGAAGTTGGAATGTGTCTGCATGCCAATGGAAAGGAACAAACACCTCAGGAAATCTGCTAAAGAAATCGATTTGCTTGGCCTCCTCCGACAATTTAACAGGAAACCAACCAATCTCCTTATAATGATTTTTAAATACTTTTCCCCCAAGGACTTCTGCGATTAACTGAGCTCCAAGGCATATCCCAAGTACTAGTTTTCGATGCTGAATAGCTTTCTTAATTAACTGTTTTTCCAATCCAAGCCATGGATATATTTTCTCGTCATAAACACCCATCGGACCACCTAGTATGACGAGCATGTCAAATTCCGAATAAGAGGGTAGACAATTGCTTTCATATAATAATGTCCCTGTGACTTCATGCCCTTTTTCCTCCGCCCAAGTTAAAATGTGTTCGGGTGATTCAAAAGATACATGCTGCAAATAGTGTATTCTCAAATTCTTTCCCTCCTTAAGATGTAGTTAAATCATTTAGATTTTAAGTATAATCTTGAGATTACCATTAAACAATTCAATCATTATTATAGAAACGATAGTTTTTACCTATCATTTTGTCTAATTGATGACTCATAACATACGTAAAAACCCACCTGCAGTACGGATATCTGAAAAAACCTTTCCATTCACAATTAATCTATTAATTCACAGATTCAGCATGCATACGTACAAGTGGCAAAAGACAAGTTCACCTAAAGATTGTATGAAACAAGGTGATTACTGTCATATGAACAAAACCTTTTCAATGTAAAAGAAATGACTGTATGTACGAACACAAACAATAGAAATTCACTATAATTTACCCTATAATGATTATTATTTCCTATAAAAAAATAATAACTTTTGGAGGAATAACTATTGGATCTAAAGCAATTGGAATACTTCATGACCTTATGTCAGGAACTACATTTTACTCGTGCCGCCGAAAAGTTAGGAATCGCCCAACCCTCATTAAGCCAGCAGATCCGTTTGCTGGAACACGAAATCGGTACGCCATTGTTTGATCGTGTTGGAAAACGAACCACTATTACCGAAGCGGGCAAAACACTGCTTCATCATAGCTATAATATATTCCATGAGCTATCACAAGCTCGTGCCGCAATTAGTGAAATACAGGGTCTAAAAAGAGGATCATTAAAGATAGGAGCACTCCTGACAGTTACAAATTACTTGATTCCTCAAACTGTAATTGAATTTCACCAAAGGTATCCGAATATTGAATTGGCTGTTTCAGGTATGCGAACTGGGGATATTTATAACGGTCTTTTACAAAATGAACTCGATTTGGGGATAGTATTTTTGCCAATGCAACATGATGAATTAGAAACTATTCCACTCTTTAAACAACATCTTTCTTTAGCAGTTCCAATCAATCATTCCGTTGCAGAAGAGGAATTTGTCACGCTTGACGTTTTAAAAGATACACCTTCTATTTTATTACCTGACACATATTTTTTGCGGCAGCTGATTAACGAACAATGTAATGAGCTTGGATTCAAAGCAAAACCAGTTATGGAAATGACGACTATGGAATCAATCATTCAAATGGTCAGCAAAGGCGTCGGCGTCACCATTCTACCCAAAGGTTACCTTGACTATATCGACAATAAACTTATACGGACAATCCCTATTCAAAGCCCGATGCTTATTACGCAAATTGGCATCGCTTACCGTAAAAACAAATATTTGTGTGCTGCAAGTCGAGTATTCATGGAGCAGTTAATTTCCACTATAAAAAGTGAAAACTTTAAATAGATTGCACTTTATACACGTCGAAATCAGTCTTAAGTTTAAGAATCCTTTTGGCCTATTGTATTTTACTTAAACTATAATGTGCATCCGATAAGAGTTGAATAAAAATCCTGTATTTATCATACAGGATTTTTATTTTCTTATTCCACAAAAGAGAAGCATACTTGAAATAAATCTATTGAAACATATATGAAATGCATAGAAAATGGAGACAGCAAAAGCTAAGAAAAAATTAGGGACTCATATATGGTATTTCTTTTCATTTTTCTTAATAAATTCATAACTGGTAGTCTTTTTCCTTCCTCATCTTCTTTTATAGACTTTCACTTAAATAATTGCTTTCTTTTCAAGCTTCTAAACATACTCATTATTAGTCTGCAAAGCCTATTAACCTTTCACCTTGAAGAATTCTCTTGCTTTATGGAGAGCAAATATGAATCGATCAATCTCTTCTTCTGTGTTATACAAATAAAAACTCGCACGTGCCGTGGAGCTGGTCCCCAGATGTTCCATAAGTGGCTGACAACAATGCTGTCCAGCACGTATGGCTACTCCATATGCATCCAAAACAGTAGCAATATCATGCGGGTGAATATTCTCCACTTGAAACGTCACCAGTCCCAAACGCTCTTTTTCTGGACCAACTATCGTTAAGTCCTCAATCTGCTTCATTTGCTTTACTGCATAGCCAGTTAAAAGCTTGTCATGCCTTGCAATGTTTTCGTTCAAGAAAGTCTATCGCCACTCCTAAACCAATAGCCCCAGCAATAATTGGTGTACCCCCTTCAAATTTCCAAGGGGATTCCTTCCACGATGAATCATATAAATTAACATGATCAATCATTTCGCCCCCAAATTCAATTGGATCCATCTTCTCAAGGAGTGATATTTTTCCGTATAGAGCACCAATTCCCGTCGGCCCGCACATTTTATGCCCTGAAAATGCATAGAAATCACAGTCCAAATCCTGAACATCCACTTTTATATGAGGAACGCTTTGCGCTCCATCCACTACAATAACAGCTCCATGCTTATGCGCAATAGCTGCCATTTTCTTCACCGGATTAGCGACACCTAACACATTTGAAATATGCGATACAGCAACTATCTTCGTCCGTTTTGTGATTGTATTTTCTACATCCTCTAGAGTAAATGTTCCATCTGGTTGTAGTGGAATATATTTCAATACAGCTCCGGTGCATTTTGCTACTTGCTGCCAGGGAATTATATTACTGTGATGCTCCATTGCAGTAATAACAATTTCGTCCCCGTTTTTACATACCGATCGTGCATAACTGCTTGCTACTAGATTAATTGCTGCTGTGGTACCTCGAGTGAATATTATTTCTTTTTCTAATTTTGCGTGAAGAAAACGAGCTACCTTAAACCGTGCTCCTTCATAAGCATCCGTTGCCCGTGAACTCAGTGAATGAACCCCACGATGGACATTTGCATTATCCCATTCATAGTAGTGCTTTAGTGCCTCAATTACCTGAATTGGCTTTTGTGCTGAAGCGGCATTATCTAAATATACTAGGGGATGCCCATTAATCTGCTGATTAAGAATCGGAAAAAGTTTACGTATTTCTGAAAAACTCATGATTACTCCCCCAATGCTTTACTTACCATACTTAATACTCGATAATGAGCCTCAATTGTTGTTTCAATTACCTCATCCGAATGAGCATTCGATATAAACATGGCTTCATATGGCGTAGGGGCTATCAAAACTCCATGATTTAACATAGCCGCATAATATTTTTTAAATAAACGCATATTTGAAAGTTGAGCAGTTTCATAATCCACAACCTCATGTTCCGTAAAATAAAAGCAAAGCATTGAACCCACTCTATTTACTTTCAATGGAATACCAGTCAGTTTGGCATTTTGTATAAAACCTTCAGCTAATCTAGCACCTTTTCTTTCTAGTTTTTCATAGATTCCATGCTGAGACAATAATTGCAAAGTCGCATACCCGGCTGCCATGGCAACCGGATTTCCAGATAATGTTCCAGCTTGATAAATCGATCCAGTAGGGGCCATTTGTTCCATAATTTCTCGCTTACCGCCATAAGCGCCTACTGGGAGCCCTCCTCCAATTACTTTTCCTAGACATGTAAGATCTGGCTTAATTCCGTATAGACCTTGCGCTCCATAATAGCCTACACGGAAACCAGTTACCACTTCATCAAAAATGAGTAGACTTCCGTAGCGCTCAGTAATCTCACGCAACCCATGAAGAAATCCTGGCAATGGTGGTATGACACCCATATTTCCTGCTATCGGCTCAACAATAACAGCAGCAATCTGCTCACCAAATTTTTCAAATACAAAACGAATACTATCTATACTGTTATAAGGTACTGTAATGGTATTGGAAGCAACACTTTTCGGAACTCCTGGACTGTCAGGTAAACCCAATGTTGCCACACCAGATCCGGATTTGATTAAAAAGGGATCCGCATGTCCATGATAGCCTCCTTGAAATTTCACGATTTTTTGCCGTTTCGTATATCCTCTTGCTAAACGTATGGCACTCATGGTAGCTTCTGTACCAGAATTGACCATACGTATCATTTCAATAGATGGAATACTTCTACATATTAACTCCGCCATTTTTGTTTCAGCTTCTGTTGGTAAGCCAAAACTTGTTCCCTGACTTGCTGCCTCCTGTATGGCTTTAACAACTTCCGGGTGAGCATGCCCTAATATGAGTGGACCCCATGAGCCAATATAATCAATAAATTCATTTCCATCTATATCAAATACGTATGCACCCTGCCCATTTTTAGCAAAAATAGGTGCTAGATTGACGCATGAAAATGCGCGAACCGGACTATTAACTCCGCCAGGCATAATTCTTTTAGCTTTATTGAACGCTATTTCAGAATTTGTGTCTTTCCTTTTCATGTACAATTCCCCCCTTTTCAACGACTAATACGTCGCCATACATAAAAAAATATGAGATTATACTCTATCTATCTTTCATTCATACTCTTATCTGAAAGCTTATTTATAACCATTTTTTGTATAAATCAGCAATCCATTTATCTTCCACTAAAGAAATTGCTTCACGAAAACGACTTTTGCACCTGTAAAAATAATTACCAATAAAATCGACTTGTGTAAATTACACGCTATGATGATTTTATGGTGTAGTCTACAAACCGACATTATCATTTTCATAATAGCAATCGGAAAGCTAAAAATAATCTGCCCCAAATGCATGGACTGCCCATCGTTGCGATTCATCGATTATCTATGCGTGCTGATGTACATCATCTAAACAAGCTATATTTATTAAATCCATGGATTAGGTATTTTCACCTAAGAATAATTTAAATGAGTCCTCCATTCCTTCTCCTATTTTGTGACCTGGTATATGGAAAGAAACCATTTTTCGCTTTGCATGTTCTACTAAATCTGTAAACAATGGTATGCGTTCATCGTTAATAATGAATCTCAATTCCTTTCCGATAGTATTTTGTATTCCAACTTAGTTTAGAATGCAGTGATTCATAGTTCAATATAATAATAAATATAGTTTCAATAGGAATTACCTATTATAATAAAATCAAGTAGGAATCCCCTACTTCTAAACGAAGTGAAAGTGGGGGTAGTTCAAGATTTAATCATTAATTTATTCATAAAATCCTTTATAGAATTCGCCTGGAATATGCGGAAATAAGAAGATTGAACGTCGTAATGTTTGTCAGTAATGATTAGGATTGAAGGGAAAAATTTAGAAGCTTTCGGTTGCCAAGATTCATTGTGCCATTCTTGACTATGGAAGTATAACTCGTATCTATTTATCTTATCTTGCATTATTTTTTTACTGTATACTGACTTTTGAACTTCAATAAAAAATGGGGATCTACGCCATATCGTAAAGGCATCTGGCTCCATATACTCTTTCCCATACTTAGGTTCCACTTTGAATAGTTTAGGATTTTCGTAGTAGACAAGTTGTTTGTATACATCCACAATACCAAGGAAATGAGGAATTTTTTGACTCGTTTTTTTGATAGAACTTGGTTGTGGAAAATAAATGTATGGGTGCTGTAATACGTTTGCATCAACATAACCATCTCTCCTTAATCGTTTCATAACCGTATTACAACAAGTTATTGCATTCTTTAAACCTTGAAAATGCAAGTCAATAATATCATCACGAGACATGCATCTAAATAGCTTCAAATCATTTAAAATTCCTTTATCTCTACTCCTCATCATCTAACACCCCAAATAAAGGAACTTCTTCTTTTAGAGGAATTTGGAGCATTTTCTCTTCTTTAGACATGCGATAGGGTTCAACAATTTGTTTTGCCTTACTTAATTCCAAATAAGGTGCTTGCACTTTCTTTAATCCATTTCGTTTTAATATCATTTGGCCCGATTGCTCTAAATGCTCTGAACCAGGAGTACCCATGATATTACTATTAATCGTACTATCGCATTTAAAACCAATTCTTACGGTCATATTGAGTTTTAACTTGCCATCCAACACCTTTGCATCCGGCCTCTGCATACTAAGCATAAGAAAGACCCCAAGTGATCGACCGACTGCTGAAATTTTTTCAATTGTAGTCATACACTCTTTTTCATCTTTAAGCATCGCCACTTCATCAATAGCCAGTAAAATATATGGTTTTTGATTATCAGGATTCAATTTGTTGTACGCATCAATATGATCAACCTCGAATTGCTCCATGAGTTTTCTTCGTTCTCTGATTTCCTTCCACACCTTTTGAAGCATAATTTTCATTTCGATTTCTTCCATACAAACTTCTTTTACATGCTTCACTCTTCGCAAAAAATGAAATTCAGAGTTTTTTAGATCCCCAAGATACAAATGCAACTTATCAGGTGACATATATTGAATGAAAGTGGATAGTACAACACGCACCATACTACTTTTCCCGCTTCCCGTTTCCCCCGCAATTAATAAGTGTGGTGTATTGGAATCAAGCATATCGTATGTAATCATTTTCCCAAATTGATCCCGGCCAACCACAACAGGAAGACGATATTCCTTTAATAATGAATGCCACTCTTTATAACAATACTTATAAGGTTTTAGTCCAGAATCTGAATGGAATACATGTAGTACAAACTTTTTCACATCCCCTTCAATCGTAATATTCCGTCCTAATATTTGTCGGAAACAAAACCACTTCTTTTCAATCTTTTGTGGATCTAATCCGTTTGGTATCGTAAATACATACCTCACACTTTCTGTTGAAGAAGAAACATTATGTACCTTTGGATAAATAGGCACTTTCCCTCCACGTGTTTGATGTTCTGTATATAGACCTGCTTTTGCAAAAACCTCTTTAAGTCGATTCCTTAACTTTTGTGTATGAAGCCACTCCTTTATAATCCTCATTTACTCCATCCCTCCCTAAAACATACTTACGATACGAACAAATGCGTATCCAATTAAGCAAACTCCACCAATTCTCATACCATAATAAATACTTCCACTCACAACCTTTGCAGCAAATATATGTTCATTTTGTAACAAATACTTTTCTAACAAGACTGCCCCAATTAAAACCGTTCCCATTATTCCTAATGCAATATAAGTATTTAACACTTGATCGGACATATGAAAGAACGCAAAAGGACTTAATGAATTGTATTTACGAATTGTATTTTCTTTATCTTTGTATGGCCGATCTATAAACTTACGAAAAAAAATCCTTTCTTTCCTTACTCGCATTTAAATGCCTCCGTTCTCTTTATAAACAGAATAAGAAAACTTATAAAACATAGGGTTGATTCACTTATTACCTCGTTAACATTACTTTGATAGTTAATTTGGTATGTACTTTGCCAATTCAAAGACTAATTGATTTGATATCTATCTTGATAATACGTTTGCTAGCAACTTTGATAGCGACCTTGATACATCATATTGCGAACAGCTTGTACATTATTAACACTTTTGTTTAAAAAAATCAGGCTTTGGTAAAAATGTGATTAATAGAGTATCTACGAATAGGAGTGTTCGCAGTGTTTGGCTTAGGAAAACCGTTATCTAAGTTTGGTAAATTTTTAAGAAAGAATGATATTACTCAAACAGAATTAAAGGAATGGAGTGGGGTAAACCAAAATACAATTAGCCGTATCTCTCGTTCGAATCAATACAAGCCTTCATTAGGGAATGGTCAAAAGATAATTAGGGCCTTAAAAAGAAAAGGATTCGGCGTAGACTTTGAAGATTTTTGGATGTGATAATTCGCTCAATATGTACTACTGTATCAACACTACACTTGAAAGAAAGAGATATTCAAAAATGAATATCTCATAAAAAAGATCAACTACCATTTAAAGTAGTTGATCTACATGTGCAATCTCTATAAAAAATACATATTATATTTACTTACTACATTATAAGGTTTTTAACTTCTATTCTTAAACATACTATCTAGGATTCTATCCTAGAATCTGAACTTATATCTTAAATCCACCAATTAATTCTTGAAGTTCTTCGGCCATCTGTGCTAATTGTATTGCTGAAGAATTTATCTCTTCCATAGAAGCATGTTGCTCCTCAGATGAACCGGCTATCGTTTGCATACTTGAAGAATTCTCTTTCACAGCCATAGATATTTGATTAATTGATGTATCGACTTCCATTACATCACTTGTCATTTTATTTGATAATTCCACCATACCATGTACTTTTGACACGATATCATTTGCAGATTTTGAGATTTCATAAAAACTTTGTTTTGTATCATTCGCAACCTGAATCCCCGACTGCACTTCAACTCCTACTTCATTCATAGCTTTTACAGTCTCATGTACATCTGCTTGTATTTCATTAATTAAACTTCCAATTTCCATTGAAGATTCGGATGATTGCTCCGCTAACTTCCTGACCTCATCGGCAACAATTGCAAAGCCACGCCCCTGTTCTCCTGCTCTAGCCGCTTCAATCGCTGCATTCAATGCTAATAAATTTGTTTGTGCTGCAATATTTTGAATTACTTCTAATATACTTCCGATTTGCTGCGATTTTTTATCTAATAATTTAATTACATTATCGGATTGAGAAACAGAATGATGGATAGACTCCATTTGCGTTACAGTTTGTTCTACTAATTGTTCGCCCTCATTGGCTTTTTGTTTTGTGTATAAGGATGAAGCCGATACTTCAGAAGCATTATCAGCTACGCATTGAATATTACGCGTGACCTCACCAATTAATTTCGCTCCAGACGCAACTTCATTATTTTGAACTTCTGCACTATTCGATATTTCTTCCATTTCTTTTGTAATTTGTTCTGTCGCAACACTGGCTTGCTCTACGCTAGCGGTTAGTTCCTCAGATGAAGCAGCCACATGTCCTGCAGATGTATTAATTTGAGAAATTAAATTACGCAACGACTCTGCCATTGCATTGAAACTACCACCTAATTGACCAAGTTCATCCTTTGAACGAATATCTATTTTCTCAGTTAAATCTCCCCGGCTAATTCTTTGAGCTGAAATAACTAATTGCCTTAGTGGATTAATAATAGATTTAAGAATGAAGAAAATTACAATTCCACCTAACAACAATGAAGCCCCTATTATAGTGAGCGTTTTATAAAAAATAGGATTGGTAGCTTCTTCAATTTCTTTAATAGGCATTACACCAGCTATTTTCCAACCTGTTTTTTTGTTTGTTTTAAAGCTTATGTTTCGATCCTCGCCATTAAGGCTATAAGTAATTACTCCATCTTCTTTCTTGTATAGTTCATCTGCTAATGATTTCTCTAATTTCTCACCTGGCTTAAGTGTAGGATGAACAACTATAGTCTTATCTTGACTTACTATAGATACAAAGCCTTGTTTTCCTATTTTTATCATTTTAGAAGTTTTTACGATATCATCAATATTCAAGTCCACACCAATGACACCACTTTTATCAGCATTTTGCTTTGCAATTGCTATTACCATATTTCCTGTAGCCTTTGATTTATAGGGTGACGAAACAATAATCTCTCCATTAGCTTTTACTGCATCCTTATACCAACTACTTTCTAACGGATTAAATCCTTCTGGTATTTTTCCAACAGGTGCATGAATAAATTGATTATTACTGGATGTAGTATAAATTGTTTCTATCTCTGGATGTAACTGTATATATTGATCAAATTTACTTTGCACATTTTGCAATTGGTCAGCATTATAATCACCTTGTGTAAGTATCTTTGCAAAATGAGTTACATCTATATGTTTATTTTCTAATTCATCATCAACTATCTTATTTAAAATACTCACATTATCTTTCGCGGTTTGTAGAATTGTTTCATTAAGATCTGTTCTTGCTTTATCATAAGACGATACCCCTACGACAAGACTTGGTATAATTAATATTGCAATAAATGCCATAGACAACTTCGTTTTAAGCTTCATTTGTTCCAATCTTTCTTTTATTTTAAACACTATCTACTTCTCCCTTTCATTCTTACAACTGATATAGTTTATTTAATTGTTTGCTCCTTTATTTTTTCTACATTCATTTATGGTATTATTCGAAATGAAATTACCGTTACATCCCTTTACGTGTATCTTCTCATATAGCGATTTATTTTTTACAAGTGAAGTTGTATCTATCCCCTTTCAAATATGTAATTTTTTTATAGTAAGCAATGTTAAGACTACGAATTATTCTAAATTAACTGGAGGAAACATAGACTTCAGTTAAAAGATGATTTTTGGCTTTGATTGAATCAAAAGTTTAATTTAGAACGATTCACATTGGATGAAATCCTTACCATACCAAATTTTCTTTAACTTAACTAAGTGAATTTATTCTTTGAATAACTATACTTAACAGCCTTTTAACCACTCTGACCGCTTCACTTCATTCATTTATCTATTTACTACAGCTACTTTTGTTTTATCGGATACTAAACCATAAATTCTAAATAGGAGAATAAAATAAATTGGAGGACTTCATTGTAACACGTATACATAAGTTTTAAATATTAAAATAAAAAAATATTTTTTCATTATCTTATCTTCATGAATTACTAATAATAGATTGCGAACTTTTTTGGGCTAGCGGCTATATCTGGTTATTACAAAGATTAGAATGAATAACAGCACTAATCAGTATGTATTTTGTGGAAGGCGTTGTTTGAACTACACCTCTGCTGAATTACGATTGGGTAAACCTCCATAGATTGTGCACGTCTCTTCACTCCATCATTTCCATCTAAATAACTTCTTACTGCCATTACTTTTTCCTCTCGTGAAAATTTAACCATAAAAAAGTACACCCCCCAATTGTTGCTCTTGTCTAACATTTCGGGTGTACATCAATTAAGGAAAAATTACATGTCATTTATATGGACAATTAATTAGCACCTTTCTTCCTCCACCATGTTTCAAATGCGCCAATTGCTCCTCAGCAAGAAGGAACGAGAACTAAGCAAATATAAAGCGATTTATATCATAAAAGATCATTTTTCACTTATTCATCAATCTTTACGAAAAAACACCCAAGAATTAAAAAAGATATTGTTTCGTCTGTTTAATCTCTTACAGAAAACGGACGAAAATCCCATAGGTATGAGAAGAAAACAATCTTTGATATCTTAGGCGTCGTATATAATTTTTCTATGCCCCACAATCATGTAGCGTAATCAAAAATCTGAAGCCCGATAGGGTTTATTTAGGATGCAAATTTTTAAAGAATTTACACTGCATCTTTAGAAAAAAGAAAAAATATTAAATGAAATTAAACTTATATATTGTTAGCTTGATGGGCATGGTGCAGCGCCCACATTTTAATGATTTTATAGAACAAACGATTTTCAAAAACCGATAGCACAATTTAAATTATGATTTTGATTTAAATAATGCGCTCTGAAACACTACTCTTCTTCTAAAATAGCGTAATAATATTCATCCCACCATTCATTTCCATAGGGGATACACTTCCTGAAATAGCCTTCTCTTCTCATTCCAATTCTCTCCATCAATCGATATGATGGGGTATTTTGTGGCTGACATGTCGCTATAATTCTATGTAATTTCATTTCCTTAAACCCATATTTCAATGTAGCTTGCGCTGCTTCAGAAGCATATCCTTTATTGAAATATTTAGGATTGAATACCCACCCAATTTCATAAGTATGCTCACCAAAATATTTATGAAAAACAACATGACCAATCAGAATATTTTCATCTATCAGTATCACAGGAAAGTTCTCAGCATTTTCACCCATATTTTTATTTACAAAGTTTTTTGTATCTTCTTCAGTAAAAACCCCTTCGGGTATGTATTTCATTACATTGCTATCTGATGTATACTCATGGACAGCTTGCCAATCTTTGAACTCAAAATTTCGTATTAATAATCTTTCTGCTTTTATCAACATTTACTTTTCTCCTCTCAAAAAATTGTTTCTTTACTTCAAATCCACATTCAACCCTTAAACTAAAAAGAGCCTGTAGGAATCTCTACAAGTTCTTTTTAATTTAAGATGAATATATGCGACAAACAAACTATCTTACAGATTCATCATTAAAACTACAGGAATAGTACTTTGACAAATATATCATATAACAAATATTAACATCCGTACATTTTTGAAAATTATGTTACTTGAGAACAAAAATAGCTTTTTTCTTAACTGTTCTTAATTTCGCTTACTACTAACTTCTTTTTACTTAAATAAACTGCTCGACCTGATTTTTTTGCAAATTCTTGCGAATGCGTAACAACAATTACGCATTTACCTTCTTGATGATCGAGTTCCTGAAACAACTCAATCATTTTATTTGCTGTTGGTTCACCAGCAATAAATAAAACAACATAGCAAGATAGTGTCTTAGCAATCGCTACACGTTGTCGGTGTTTGCCACTTAATTGAATTAAATTACTTTTTTCTAAAACATCCTCATACTCTCTCAGTTTCAATCTACTGTTACTAGCCGTAATCTTCTATATATATGCCTCTTTCAACCAATTTGATATGGTTTTACGCTGTTTTGGCTTTTAGATAAGACCATATCATTTTCGTTTGCAATAGTTTCCTTTTAGGACCTTTTGTATGATTTTTCACTGCCTTTCCTTCGTCGCTATTTTAAATTTATACTAATAATTTATTTTAACTTAATATGGGGAGGTATCGAACTTGGCCTGTTTAGAATACTGAATTTTCAGATATATGTTTAGAAATACACTTTAAACTAATAACATCTGTAATAATATGGATTTCACTGCTATGATAAAAACATATAGATATAAACATACAAAGGGGGAAGCTATGTGATCGTAGCAAAAGGAAACGAAAACATTACTACATTAATGAACGATTGGTACAAAGCTATGCGTTCTCAAAAGTTATTACAAGCCAAAAATCTAAGGTCTGATGTTGAAAAACTTCTCGAAGAAATGGAACAAGATCAAACGCTTCTTATTTACTATTCTTTACTAGAGTTTAGGTATAATCTTTTGATAAATAATACATCTGGATTATTAAAGCCTGGAGAACATATAGAAGAATCTACTATAGACATGCTCAATTACTACTACTATTTGTTCAATGCTATACACGCAATGAAGATTGGACAATATATTGACGCTAAGCACTTCTATCACAAAGCTGAAACACTTCTATCTCTTATTCCGGATGAATTAGAACAAGCAGAATTTAATTATCAGTATGCTCTTTTCAACTATTATCAGTTCCAACCACTAAATACAATAACATACGCTAATAAAGCGAAAGAAACCTATTCTAATGAAGTTGGGTATGAAATAAATATAGCTTCATGTAATAATATTTTGGGACTTGCAAGTACTTCTCTAAAGCAATACGAGTTAGCTGAAGAGTATTTTCTTTCCGCTTTAGATATTGCAACCAAACAAGATCAAACACAACTTACTCAAATGATTCGTCATAATATAGGGCTACTATATTCAGATCAAAATATGCCACAACTAGCAATCAATTACCTCTCTAAGGCACTAGAAGGTAGCTGTAAAACAATGTATTTGTTAGCTAAAGAACATGAGAAACTAGGCAACGTAAATGAGGCTGCTAGTTATATAGATAAAGGATTGCACATTAGTAATGCACAAAATAATAAAGAATATTATCATCATTTATCAATTCTAAATGCAAGATTACAGCATACACCTATAGATGAATATGAAAAGATTATTGTTGAAGGAATCCATTATCTCCAAGAAGAAAATTTATGGCACTTTGTCGAAATGTATGCTGATGAATTAGCAAACAAGTATTATGATGAAGGTAACCACTTGAAAGTAAGTCAATACTTCCGTGTGGGATACAAGGCTAAAATTGAAATGGAGAAAAGGAGTGCTTTAAAATGATGAAAAAAATACTAATTAGTACAGCAGGACTTTTATTCTCGGGTTTTATGCTAGTGGCACCAATCACTTTAAGTAACACTCACGGCGAGGCAATGATTGCAGTACAAAAGCAGGAAATTATACAATATACGAATACCCATGGTGAAGGAATGTAATAACTGTAGAACTCCTCTCCCTACAATTAATACACTATTATTTGCAGGGAGGATTTCTTTGTATGTTATATATACTTACTTTGTGTTAATTAGCGTGTAAGACTCTCCTTAATAAATCCATGCAGTGAAATTTAATATTTTAAAAGCAAAATTAAAAGGAATCCTATAATAAAAATTCACCCAAGAAAATAAGAACTAATACATAAATAAGCAAAGGTCTTTACTTCATTGTAAGGACTTTTATTTTTATGAAAACAATCCTAAAAATGGTATAATTATACCATTCCTTATACATTCACAAAAAGAGTAGCATATTTAAAGAGAGGAAGAAACTATTCATGCATACACAAGAAAAATTTTATGAAAAATTAATAGAGGAAAATAGATTAGTAACGATATTTTTAATAAACGGAGTAAGAGTACCTGGAATCATTATCGCCGTTGATAAATTTTCAGTGCTTGTCTCCAGTCACGGAAAGCAACAATTCATTTATAAACAGGCCATTTCAACAGTTTCTTTATGAAGTAGTGAAAATAAAAAAGGAATCCTCAGTACAAGGATTCACCCCAGGAAATATGCATAAATAAAAAGAATTAAGCTTATTATAATATAAAAGTAAACGAAAAATATTGAGAAAAAAATAAGATTGAAGTTTGATAGAAAAGAATAATATTTGCTATACTAAATGCGCACAAATATATGCAAAATCACAAATGAAATAAGAGCAGCTTAGCATAGCTGCTCTTATTTCATGTTAATTCACGTAATCTGCTATTTAATTTTAGTTATTTATAAACCTAGGACACTAACAATCTGACATGCTTTTGAATTTACAATATGATAATACATCTCTATTCCCCTTCTTTCCGAACGAAGAATCTTTCCACGCATTTTAGATAAATGCTGAGATACGGTAGATTGAGGAACATCTAATAGCTCCGTTAATTGTGTTACATTACAAATCTTGCGGTGTTCTAGCTCCTTTACAATTTGTAACCTCACTGGATGGGTCATAATTTTTAATAATTCTACATCCGTCTCTGGGATTTTGTACATTTCATTACTTGTTTGAATAGTTGTCATTTTAAATTCTCCTTTTTAGTTTCTTTTTTTATTTTTAAGTTATAAGTATTTTGTGTTTGTATGAGTATATCGATCATAATCGCTGTGTTATTTGTTCTTTTGTCTCTTTATTAGGTTTAATATATAAAAGTATTATGATGGCTAAAAATCCAACAAAAGATAGCATAGGTATTGATATAAAGCCAAACAAATTCAAGTAATCTTCTGTACAAGAAACTCCTACTGAACACATCTTCAATTCACTTGTAGGAAAAGCCTGAATCGTGATTTGATAAACGGCTATTAATAGGCCAATACATACAAATGGAAATGCATATGTACTTACGTATGGATCTTTTCTAAACATACCTATACCTAATATTAATACTAGTGGATACATGGCCATCCTTTGATACCAGCACAAATCACATGGAGGCAGCTTCATCCATTCACTAAAAACCAAACTTATGATTGTTGCACTAGTAGCTATCATCCAAGCAATTGCGATGTGATACTTTCGAATGATTGACATCCTATATTCCCCTCACCTGTCTTATTTAGAATGTAAAACGTTTGCTAATATATGACTAATTTATTTCCGTATTTGGAGTACCCTGTTTCAATAGACAGTATCCAAACATTGATATCATCCCAATCATAACCCTACTCTTTTAATTCTAAAGGGAAAAGATTCTCAAAATCATCACGCATTACATACATGACTTCTAATGCTTTTTCTAGCGGACCAAATCTATATACAATATGTGTATGTACTCTTTTGTTTTTCTTTTTTGCTACCGCTAAGTATACATACCTTCTTTCTTTCGCTAAAACAAACTTCAAAAACCCAGGTACTTGACTCACCTTTCGCACCCCTTTTCAGTTTTCCCTACCCTTATTAAAAAGAAAAGGGTAAGGAAAACTATTAAGTCTCACTTTACTAATTTAATAAATGTCCCGTTTTTTTAATTTGAAAATACAAGAAGACACTCATCATTACAATATTTATTACACCAGCTGCAGCACCAATTTTGGAGATAACATACACACATTCATTACTACTAAAAGGTAATAAACTCGCGAAAATAAATAAAGTTGATATGATAAACGATAAGAGCATATTTCTTTTGTTTTCATTCATTCAAAAAACCTCCATTTTGTACGAATATTTATATTGCAATGGATTAGTGTACTAAGCCGTATTATTACGGTTATAATGATGTTCTTCTTCATCCACCCCCCCCTTTATGCTCCACACACCAATTTTTGACGCTTTTGCTTCTGTTTCGCTTTCTAGCATTTGTGGAAGCAGTGAAATGCTAAGTTTTAAAATGTAAGCTACAATACCATATCCTGATTTAACCATTAATTCGTTGATATGTGTCCCTTCACAAAATACATATGCCAATTTCCCGCCATACTTGTCCTCTTTTGGTCCACGATCATAGACTTATTTTACGTTTTTTCCTTTTAATTGTTTCTTTAGAAATTACAACGCTTCCTTTCCCTTTAACTGTTTCTAAGTCATTTAATTTTTCCTTATAAGCTTCTGTAATATCAACAATACTTTTCCCTTTTACGTGCTGTTGTACTCCCTTTTGTACTGTTCGGGCAGGTTTCGAACCATTTACTTGAGTCGAACTGTTGTATGCTGTCATTTAAAAAACGAATGACGTAATACAAATAACCTTAATCCAAGATTTCATAATGTCTTATCCTCCAAATAAGCATTTCTCTCTACCTAATAAACAAATAGACTATATATTGAATTGCCCCCTCGATAATTAAAATAAATACAACACTGAATCCAATTCGAATAATCATTAAAAACAGGTTTAAATGAGTGCTTTTCACATTCTGGACATTTCAATACCATGCCTCTCTCATTCTTTTTTGCCTATATACTTTTTATAAATGGCACATTTGTCAATGTAATTTCATTAATACACGACATTTATCTCCCCTTTTGGTTCCAAAGCTTTAAAACAAATAAAAAAGGACACACCTATAGCATATGTATGCGTAGGTGTGTCCTGTTGCAAGATAGATTTAGAAGAATTTTGTTACTTTCATCATATCATATTTCTTATTAATTTTATATACAGAATTTAAGATTTTGTTATGCTATTTCTTCTTATCTAAATAGTATATTGAGAAACTTATTTGATCACCTTTTTACTTTACGTGATATTCGTTCAACTACTCGGGTATACCGAGTGTATTTTTGTAAATACTAAGGTTGTTAAACGTTAAATACAGGAGGGTTTGTATGCAAGGTAATAAAAAAGCTATAAAAAGCACTGGTTCTGTTATGAATCCAAATTTTTCCGAAACTGATGCGCAAAAAGTGAAACAAGAAATTCAGAATGATGTAAGAGCGGGACAAGGAGCAATGACTTCCCGAGAAGCAGGGGCAATGCGAGATTAAGAAAACACTCCTTACTGATTAAATTTCTAGAAATTTAATCAGTAAGGAGTTATTCCAGAACTATTTTAGCTTTTTACATTTATCATTTAAAAACATAATGCACTTCTTTTGTAAATCATAGGTTAATTTCACATTAAATTTTTCACGATTAAATCTCTTTTTTCAAACTAAGGTTATTTTCTTTCAGATAACTTATTGCCTCTTTGTTCACCGATCGTAAATCTATACCTTGTTTTTCTGCTGCAAATGAACATCCACAATAACACTGACGGAAAACATCATATTCATTACACATTTCAATTGAGCGTTGATATCCATTACTTTTTTTGAAATCACTTGGTAAATAACGTGAATCATAATTTTGTTGCACACCAATTCCAAGTTCATTTATTAATTGGCTATTTTTATTTTTAGAAAGAGTAATTGCACTGCCGAAGTAATCAAATCCCCTTTCTTGTGCTACCTCAGCTGAACGATCTAATCTCATATCAAAACAAGCTGAACAACGAAGCCCACCTTCTGGCTCTTCTGCCAAACCTTCTTCTTTTACCATTTTAAAAAATACATTTGAACGATATTCATCCTCCATAAATCCTACTGTGTGCCCTGTACGATCATTAAACTTGTCTACAAAAATTCTTTGTTCATTAGAGCGTCGCATGTATTCACTTTTCGGATGGATATTTGAATTTGAGAAGAAGATTGTAACATCTGCATGTTCTGCAAGAAATTCCAATGAAGAAGTACTACAAGGAGCGCAACATGAATGAAGTAATACTTTTGGTCTTTCGTTCCTTGCTTCCCAATCTTTAATCATTTTTCTTAATACTTTGTCATAATTTATTTTCTGGTTCTTCATTTTTTTTAAATACGTTTCAACATCTAACACTTCTTTCACAACTAAACCTCCTATTTATTTTTATTTATCTATTTTATCATTTACATCCATAAATACAAATATAGTTATACTTATCTATTTATCAGTCTTAAAACGGTTTTTATGGACTTTTGATGACGGTCCAAATAATGTACGTAGTCTATTACCTTTATGTCTACAATATATTTTTAATCATTCTTTTTCATCACAAAATCTTTTGGGTTACCTTTTAACTGATAATACTTCACGTTAAGACGAATAACTACTACGATGATTACCAAAAATCCTATTATATATAACATTGTTCCTTTCTCCGTTTCTTATTGTTTAGCGAACCTATTCTGTAAATACTTCACGTGTTTCTTCTCAATATCCTTACCTGTAATATTAGCTCGCAAAATAGTTTGGCAGATATGCTCAACCTCGTCTTTTGTTAGTTTCAGATCAATATAAGATTCAATACATTTTTTCAGATTGTTATAATATAAGATATGTTTATCTTTCGAATGAACATTTACCCTTTTTAGACTGCATTTTGGATGAAACGCCGCAATAGAGATACACGGCAGCTGCTGTTCCATCACCCATTCAATTGCTTTTATATGTTTATAATTTTGTCGAAATGGGTTTTGAAAAGAGGATTTCTTTCTAAAAATACCCTGTGTCCATCTGGCTGATTTCTCACTTCCATAGATCCAGCCCTCGTAGTTCTTCGTCTCTATAACAAATACACCTGTTTCCGCAATAACAATATGGTCAATTTGCGTTGTATCACCATACTCAGTATGAACCGTCACATCATGTAATACATAATAACTTGTGGGATCCAATTTTCCCAATATACGTTTCACTAGTTTTCCCCCGGCTTTCCCTTTCCATTTCGGTACATGTTTTTTTAAAACGATGTTCAAAGGAATCAGAATCAGAATGAGAATCAATTCGAATATCAATACTTTCATAATAGAAGCCTCCTTTTCACACTCTTGCATTTCTGCGCATCAAACGATATACATACATTTCTAATCCTAAAATAAAATATGAGATACATAAGCCTTTTATCACCATTTCTACGAATCCAAACGCTAAAGATAGAAGGAGCCCACCCCGAAACTAAAAGGGTCTAGTTAACCTTCTATTTACTGGCTTTTCGATGACACCAAAGTTAGCCCATGTAGGTAGACGTTTTTCTACATTCTTTATTGTGCCCACTAATCCGTATTTTAGGGACAGAATGAGACAACCGATTAATAAATACGCAATGGAAGAAAAATAGACATATAGGCCCATAACAATAATTGTGAGCAGCCAACCAATTAAAATGGAATTTCGCAAAACAATATATTCTCGATTTCTTTTCAAAACATACAGTCCTTTCAAATGTACCAAAAGAACAATCATACGAAGGACATCTAGGATGGAACACCCCTAAGTAACGATCAGGGAGCCGAAAGCTTACTTTCGCCATGGAACTGAGAATCTACCACTTCAAACTTCCCTAAGTGGCGTGTAGTTCACAACAAATCTAATAATGAGAATATGGATACTAAATTTACTCTCAAAAACAGAAACCTAACTGCATACCTTCTGAAAGTAAACATAAGAAAAACGTTCTACTCCATATAAGTAGAACGTCTTCTCACTTTAATTCATATATTTTTTTGGACTTATTTATTTTGTGTCGTATTTAAAAAATTAATAAATTCATCTTCATTTACAGGCTTACTGTAGTAATAACCTTGAATTAGATAACATGCATTTTGTCGTAACACTGTTAATTGCTCCTTCGTTTCTACCCCTTCTGCTATTACTTTCATATTTAAAGTATGGGCTAACGAAATAATTGTTTGTATAATTTCATCTCCATCATTTGAAGTTCCAATCCTATTCACAAATTCTCTTGGGATTTTCAAAGTATCAATTGGATACAAAGGTAGATACGCTAATGAAGAATAGCCTGTACCAAAATCATCAATTGATAAATGTACACCATATGATTTTAAGGCTTTTAACTTCGATAAAGTTTCTTTCTCATCTACCATGGCAATTCGCTCTGTTAATTCCAAATCAATCAAGTTAGCTGGTACTCCTATTTCTTCTATGGTAGAAATAATCGTTTGAACAAAATCTTTCTGTTCAAACTCTATAGCTGATAAATTTATCCCCATCTTTAGATTTGAAAATCCCGCAGAATGCCATTCTTTCAGTTGTCGACACGCTTTCTGTAACGTCCACTTCCCAATTGAAATAATCTGCGACGTTTCTTCTGCTATAGGTATAAACTCAAAAGGAGAAATCAGCCCAAGATCTGGATGTTGCCAACGTATTAAAGCCTCTGCACCAATAACCTTACCTACCTTACTATCAATTTGCGGTTGATACAATAAAAACAATTCATTATTTTCAATTGCATTTGGTAAATCCTGTTCTAATCGTAATCGACGAGTTACTTTTTGAGATAATGTCTCGTCATACATACAAACAGCATTGTTACCTTTTTCCTTTGCACTATACATAGCGATATCAGCGTGTTGTAAAAGTGTAGTAGTATTTATTCCCCCAAATGGATATACCGCTATTCCTATACTAAGGGATAAATAAAAGCTATGTTGATTTACTACAAATGGTTCTTCAGTTATATGAAATAGAGTTTCACATAAATCCAATAGCTGTTTCTCTGTGCGGTTATGGACTATGATTGCAAACTCATCTCCACCTATTCTTGCTAGAGGAATAGGCAGTGACAGACATGCCCTAAAACGGCCGGCAACTTCTTTTAAAACACTGTCACCAATCGAATGCCCCAGTGTATCATTAATAGTCTTAAAACGGTTTAAATCTATATACAAGAGGCCAAACTTATCCTTTGTTTTTTGTGCACGCTTAATGGATCTATCTAATTCTTGTTGAAAGAATATACGATTTCCAATCTCCGTCACCGTATCATGGAATGCAAGATAATTTATCTCCTCCTGTTGTTGTTTCATCATCGTTATGTCTTTTACCATTACATAGCTCCCAAAGGCTTGTCCTTCTATCATAATAGGAACTATAGTGACATACCAAAAAAGTATATCCTTCTCATTGTTATTTTTCACACGTAACTGTAACGAAGATGAACTACATCGTTTCCCTTTCTTTATAGCCAATTCCAATTCAGATTGATCTTCATCTAAAAAAATAGAGAAGCACTCTTTCCCTATTAATGCAGCACTTTCTTTTCCTAATAACATACTTCCAGCCTGATTTATATTTAATACGATACCATTTGAATCAATCGTTAAAATAGGATCTGGATGATACTCATATAAAGACTTGAATCTCTCTTGATTTTTTACCAAGTCATTAGATTTGTTAATTAAATCCCTTGTTCTTTGAGATACTGTTTGTTCTAATTGACTATTAAACACTTTTAAGGTCTCGGTTAAATCTTTGTTTTGCATTCGTACAATTGCATGACGAATCAGTACAAATACAAAAGCAATACAATTTCCCGTAATCAATGTAGATGAAGAAGTTTGCTCTTTTAAAGTAAAACCAATTAAGATTGCAACTGCAAGATAAGGAAATATGACAAGAAGTTTCTTTCCAAATGTCGGATTAATAATAAAATAATTTCTTCTAGAAGATGCACTCCTTGGGATAGTAGCGGCAATGGCAATAAATAATAGAAAAACTCTATACAAACACCTTAATAATATGAGTGAACGATGTGATAAATCATCTTGTAAATAGAAATATAAATAGTCCGTAATAGACAATCCAGTTAATACTAAGATGAAAATAAATAATTTACTTTTCGCATTAAAAATTGCTGGTCGAAAGATAAGACTAACTCCTAGTAAAAGAAGCAATAGATCTATAATCGGGAAAATAAATGAAAGAAAAACATCTCCAATTGATAAGAATAAAATATTTGCAGAAGGTTTATTAAATAGGTACCACTCTAAGGTGAAAATAGCAGTAACAACAATACATAAATCACAAATCAAATATGCTTTTCCCCATTTGTTACATTCCATCATGATTTTATAAAAGAACGCAAAGAGAAAGAAGAATAAGAAAAACAACAAAAATACATCAGAGATATTAAAATTTTGTATTGGTAATTCTATATTAAGTACTTGAAAAGCAGATATAAAATTCCCTATCAAGAAACACCCTATTGCAATAGTAATACAAGCCCAAAACACTCCTAACTTAACTTTTCTGGATACTATAGAATAGAGTAATGAAATAAGTACAATAGTTTCAACAACTAAAGATGAGAGTCGTATATTAAAATCTGATACAAAATACTGATTCGGAAAAACAAATAAAAATATAAAGCAAAAGCTTAAATAAGCTATTAGAGCCAATATCAATACATAAAACTGCACATGTGAATGTTTACGCAATATATTCACCTTCTTAAGTCTTTCATCATTTTTTATTAAATTTGTTTCTAATTATTATTCCTATTATGACCATTTCAAAAGATTTCTTTCAAAATAACTTATTGTTAGTCGAACTATTTATCTTTTTTTGTCCATAACTTTTTATAGATTCATTAAGGACTCTAACTAAAACACCGACTTATTTATAATTCTTAATAAGTCGGCGCCAGTATACACTATAAAACTAAAAATCATTACAAAAAACAAAGCTATACTTTAGCAATTTATAAATTACTTATTACTAGAATTGCTAAATCTTCTTTTACTTATCATAATCTATATTCAGATACATTATTTCCTTTCCATTCGTAATAATCTAAAACCCCTTCATAAATAGCTTCTGCTGCAATCTGTCTGCCGTTTGCCGTAGATAGTTTACTGTAATCGATACCATTATCTATAAAAGCCAATTCCGTTAACACAGCTGGCATATTGTTTTCTCTTATAACATGAAGATCTCCATGTTTAACGCCTCTATCACGCGTTTGAAGAGCCTCTACTAAACGTGTTTGAATTTTTTCCGCTAAAACACGGCTTTCTTCTACATGAGGATTTGTTTTTTCGGATTCAGAAGAATTATAGTAGTATGTTTCTGTCCCTTTTGCATTACCATTAAAAGCATTTGCATGAATGCTTATAAAGATATCACCCTCATTTTGCTTAGCAAATTTAACACGTTCCTGTAAAGAGCTTTTTTGGTCATGTCCAGGCCTAGTATCAGATTCACGAGTTAGTAAAACTGTAAATGGTGTATGCTTTTCAAGTAATTGTTGTAGGCGTAAAGAAGTATCTAATACGATTTTACTTTCTGACAATCCTTTTGTGGGCTTTCCAGGATCTGCGCCACCATGTCCAGGATCAATAATGATTGTTTTACTTTCTATAGGATTTTTCGGACCAGATTGAAGGATATCTGTTTTGGCAGTAAGTTGTGCGGCCTCTGCACGTGTTATGAATCTATTTGGTTGCCAACCATTATCAGTGCCAACGGAAATCTTTAAATCAATTAAAATATTGGCGAATTTTTCACTCCAATGTCCTTTTAAATCATCAAATTTACTATGCCCATTATTATTTGTTTTTTCTTGTAGCTTATATGCATTTACTAACATTGTTGCCATTACAGCACGAGTAACTTTTCCAGAAGGATTAAATAATCCATTCCCTTCACCTTTAATGATTCCTGCTTTTTCAGCAGCCGCAATATAAGGGCTTGCCCAATGATTTTGAGAATCTGTAAAAGAAGGTTTTGCATTTGTATCAACTTGTATACCTAAAACTTTTGTCATAATGGTTGCTGCAGAAGCTCTATCCAATGTATCGCTAGAACCAAAAGTTCCATCTGGATAACCATTCAATACCTGTTTATCAACTAAATAATTAACGGATTTGTCAGCCCATGCAGGAACATCTGGGAATTTATGAGTATCTGCAAAAATACTAGAAGAATAAGATAGTAGACTTCCAGCAAGAATTCCTGTAGCAATTAATTTGTATTTCAAAATGTAACACTCCTAAAATAATATTACAGCTGGGTAAATCTATCATTTATAGTGAATCTTATAAGTAATATGACTTAGTTTAAACAATAGAGTAGGTTGGCAAATTCACTATAATACAGGTAAATCATAATTAGTTAATTTAAACTATTATTTCGAAAAGAATTCGTGGAAATACTCTTATATTAAGAGCACGTTTGATATTTTCACTAACATTGTGTAACCAGTATAGTTACTCATATGTACGAGTGTCAATCAAAAAAATGTTACATTTTTGTAAGGTAACTATATTAATTAAAGTGATTAATCATTACATAAGATGAATAATTAATCACTTTAATTAATATAAGGATTGATAAAAATGTTTCTAACCGTATGAACCAAAAGGAATCTTCTGTCGGAAAATGATAAATCACTATATTTCTCTGCATCCTTTTTTTCATAAAAAGCCACACATATGTCTAGTACTCTAGCATGCTTTCAAATGGATTGGACAATGCTAACATCATGATTCCAAAATTAATAGATTACAGAAAGGCTTATACTGATTAGATGCATTAAATATTATCAACAAAAAAAGTTTTTATATCTCTATAAAAAAATTTCACGAAATTAAGTGTATGTATAGACTTTCCAGTCAAAAGAATATAAACAGGACAATCATTATATAAACATGTATCTCTGAGAAATTATATAAATGTAACATATACCCAATTGATGGAACTATTATAGTTACTTATATGAATGAGTGTCCACGACAGAAATATGACATTTTTGCAAGCAGCTAATAAAAATGAAACAGAATATACTGTTTTAAAGTAACTAATTCAAAAAAGCCTTGTAACATATTACAAGACTTTTTAAATTGGTATATACATTATAGATGGATAATTTTATTTTATTAAAATCAAGACCAAACCCATTGCTCTTTATTTGTATTCTGTTTAATTTTATCGTTAATTTTCTGGATATGGTCATACGTTGTTTTTTCCATTCCATGGAAATTAGATCCATCATGAAAATCTACTCGAACCATATCACCTATATTAAATTGTTGACCTTGTGTTAAATCCACATAAACAACATCATTTTTCCCATTTTTAGAAGGGTACTTGACAGCTACATAATTGGTATAATCTTTGTCTATTTTTGTAATTTCTCCGATTACAAAATTAGGTTGACCATCTTCTTTTTCATACATTCCCGGTTTCAATGTTGTACCTTCTTTTTCTAAAGACTTAGTACTAGTACTATAATCATTAATTTGCGTTTTAACTTTTTCTACTTTTGCATTTACAGCTATAGGTGGTATGGATCTCGCCCAAAAATCACTTTCTACTTTCACTAAGTCATTAACTTTAAAGTTATGAGTGTTTTTTAGAGGTACACGAAGATCCTCTGGATTTCCGTTATTATCTATATATGTAACTAATAACTCATTAGAAGAAACTTCACTTACATGCCCTACTGTATATTTCTCATAGTTTCCAGGAGCTAATTCAAAATGCTCAACAGAATTAGCCGTTAAACTTGTAGTAAATGCGTTTTGAAGTAATGGACCATTACTATTTACTTTTACATATTCACCTGGTTTTGCATTTGCTTGAAAATCAGTATATATAGTTACACTTTCATTTAATTCTTTACTTTCAATGATAAAATACTTTGACTGTACTTCTATTACTTTCCCCTCAACTGTAGTGTTGAACTCTTGTACAGCTGCACTTGCTGTTAGTGAATCTAATCCTGGTATATTGCTTCCTGTAAATGCTGCAATTCCTAATGCACCAGCTAAAATGACTTTTTTCATATGCTAAAACATCTCCAATCATATCTATTCACCAACTGATTTCCATTATCAATCAGCATGTAATCATTATAGTTACAGCTTTTAAAGAACGTCAACAAAAAGATTATTACACTTTTGTAAGGTAATAAGGTTAATAATATATCAAGTAACTTTTTCACGAAGTAAATTTTTTTATCTAGGGAGCCCTCTCATTACATAGAATTAAAAACAAATTTATTAAACAACAAAAGTTTGTTGACAAAGATGCATTTATTCAAGAATTAGTGCGATCAAAGTTACTATCTAAAATACAGTAAATAGTATATACGAAGTACTTCGTTAGAAATTTTAGGAGAGTACTTCTTATTCGCCTTTTTCAGGAGATGTACAAAAATATCCCACATATAAATCCAAATTATTTAATTTATTATCTTCAATAATTAATTGATAACGACCAACATAGATATAATCAAACCTGTTGCACCATTTGGTAAGAGGCACCGTGACTGTTTAAATTTAAAACCCCCACAGTATGATGACCAAATAATACAAATAATAATAGAAGTCCAACGAAAATAAAAACTACAATAAATAACTGGTAAATAACGCTAAACACCCCTCTTTATTTAATCTAGAAAGCCCTCTCATTACATAGGATTAAAAATAAATTTATTCATCCTTATAGTTATTATAATGAGTAATTATTCACCTTATATAATAATTACTTACTATATTATTAATATGGTTATCTTACAAAAATGTAATTCTTTTTTAATTGACACTCGTACATACAAGTAACTATACTGGTTACAAAAGCTTGGTAAATATATCAAATAGTCCCTTATTATAAGTATATGTCTATAGATTTTTTTCGAAATAATAGTTTAAATTAACTAATTATTATTTACCTGTATTATAGTGAATTTGCCAACCTACTCT
>NZ_JASHJA010000002.1:0-560972 GCF_030733445.1 Bacillus sp. MMSF_3353 | reverse complement strand
GGATCAAACTCTCCAATAAAGTTAGTTTGTCTAGCATCTAAAAATAAAAATTGACGTTTCACGTTGTTTGTTTCGTTTAGTTTTCAAAGTTCAACATCGCGTTTCAGCGACTTTCATAATATATCATAGTATATTATTTTCGTCAACAAGTTTTTTAAGATAATTTGTATCTCTCATTTGCTGACTCTGCCTATTATATAGAGTTTTCCATTGCTATGCAAGTATTATTATAAAAAAATAAGAGGAGGAAAAATCCCCCTCTTATTCTTCAGAAGAAACCTCTTCATTAGATTCCTCTTCTTCATCTTTCTGTGCTTTTGCTACCGTCGCTACCTCTTGCTCATCCTCTAATCGAATTAGACGAACACCTTGTGTATTACGTCCCATTTGAGAGATTTGATCAACTGGCATACGAATAATAACACCTGCTGCCGTAATTAACATGATATCTTCTTCACCTGTTACAGATTTAACAGCTACTAATTTACCGTTTTTATCTGTAATATTACAAGTCTTCAGACCTTTACCACCACGGCTTTGTAGACGGTATTCATCAATAGGTGTACGTTTTCCATAACCATTTTTCGTTACGATTAGAACATTTACATCCTCTTCGACAATTTCCATGCCTACAACTTGATCTTCATCACCTAATGTAATTGCTTTTACACCAGCCGCATTACGTCCCATAGAACGCACATCTTGCTCGTTAAAGCGAATTAACATACCATTGCTTGTTCCTACAATAATATCCTTATCACCAGATGTTAAACGTACAGATATTACTTCATCCTCTTCACGAAGAGAGATGGCGATTAAACCATTCGTACGTATATTTGCAAATGATGAAAGTGGCGTTCTCTTAGAAATACCTTGTTTTGTTGTGAAGAATAAGAATTCATCATCACCAAATTCACGAATTGGAATAATGGCGTTAATCCATTCACCCTTATCTACACCTAATAAGTTAATAATAGGTATACCTTTTGCTGTACGACTATACTCTGGGATTTCATATCCTTTCGTACGGTATACTTTCCCTTTATTAGTAAAGAATAAAATGTGATCATGCGTAGAAGTAGTTAATAAATGCTCTACGAAATCATCATCATTTGTTCCCATTCCTTGCACACCACGTCCACCACGGTTCTGTGTTTTGTACGTAGAAGCCGGTAACCTCTTAATATAACCATTATGAGTTAACGTAATAGCGATGTTTTGTTCTGGAATCAAATCTTCATCTTCAATAAATTCCATGCCACCAATTGTAATTTCCGTTCGTCTCTTATCATTGAAGCGTTCTTTTACTTCCGTTAATTCTTCACGAATAATCTCAAGAACTTTCTCTTCATCTGCTAAGATTGCTTTTAATTCAGCGATTAACTTCATTAAGTCTTGATATTCTTGCTCAATTTTTTCACGTTCTAATCCTGTTAAACGTTGCAGACGCATATCTAAAATTGCTTGTGCTTGTTTCTCACTTAAACCGAAACGTTCCATTAAGCCTTGTTTTGCAATATCTGCTGTTTTCGAACTACGAATTAACGTAATAACTTCATCTAGATGATCTAGAGCAATTCGTAATCCTTCTAAAATATGAGCACGCGCCTCTGCTTTTTCTAATTCATAAGCAGTACGTCGACGAATTACTACCTTCTGATGCTCCAAGTAATGATATAAATTTTGTTTTAAATTCAGTACTTGTGGCTCTCCATTTACAAGAGACAACATATTAATACCGAAACTTGTTTGAAGTGCTGTATGTTTATATAGATTATTTAATAGTACATTGGCATTGGCATCACGGCGTACTTCCATAACAATACGCATACCGTTTCGATCTGACTCATCACGTAAATCCGTAATACCTTCAATTTTCTTATCACGAACTAATTCTGCAATTTTTTCAATTAATCGCGCCTTATTAACTTGATAAGGTAGTTCAGTTACGAGAATAGATTGTTTACCATTTGACTTCTCTTCAATTTCAACTTTAGCTCGAAGCATAATAGAGCCTCTACCTGTTTCATACGCTCTTCGAATCCCACTTCGTCCCAAAATTAAACCTGCTGTTGGAAAATCTGGTCCTGGAATAAACTCCATTAATTCCGCAATCGTAATGTCGGGATTATGGCTTAGTGCCAATACACCATCAATTACTTCACCAAGTTGATGCGGTGGAATATTCGTTGCCATACCTACCGCAATACCCGTCGTACCATTCACTAATAAATTAGGGAAACGCGCTGGCAATACAATTGGCTCTCTTTCAGAACCATCATAGTTATCTTGATAATCAATCGTATTTTTTGAAATATCACGTATTAATTCCATAGAAATCTTAGACATTCTTGCTTCTGTATAACGCATCGCTGCTGCTGAATCACCATCAACAGAACCAAAGTTACCATGCCCATCAACAAGCATATAACGTTGACTAAAATCTTGCGCCATACGTACCATCGTCTCGTAAACAGCTGAATCACCGTGAGGGTGATACTTACCGATTACTTCACCGACAATACGCGCTGATTTTTTATACGCTTTATCAGCTGTAATTCCTAAATCATTCATCGCATATAAAACCCTACGATGCACAGGTTTTAATCCATCACGAACATCTGGTAATGCACGAGATACGATAACACTCATTGCGTAATCTAAAAACGAGGTACGCATTTCATGACTAATATTAATTTCTCGAATTCGTGCTTGTTGTTGATTGTCTGACATCAACCAGCACCTCCTCTTACATTTCCGTTACACATACATTGATTTATATGTAGAAGACAGGAATACTTAGATTCCTGTCATTACCCATTTAAATATCAAGGTTTTTCACGTATTTTGCATTTTCTTGGATAAAGTTACGACGTGGCTCTACTTTATCTCCCATCAAAATTTCAAATGTTTCATCCGCTTCAATTGCATCTTGAAGTGAAACTTGAAGTAATGAACGTACTTCTGGGTCCATTGTCGTCTCCCATAACTGAGTTGGATTCATTTCCCCTAGACCTTTATAACGCTGAATCCCCGGCTTAGGTTGGGCTGGTAATTCAGCTAAGATTTTTTCAAGTTCCTTATCATTGTAAGCATATTGAATTTTCTTACCTTGTTGTACTTTAAACAAAGGTGGCTGTGCAATATATATATAACCGCACTCAATTATTTGACGCATATAGCGATAGAAGAACGTTAATAATAGGGTACGAATATGCGCACCATCAACATCGGCATCCGTCATAATAATAACTTTATGATAGCGTGCTTTTTCAATAGCGAAGTCTCCGCCGATATTTGTACCAATCGCCGTAATAATTGTACGAACTTCATCATTTGATAAAATCTTATCTAAGCGTGCCTTTTCAACATTAATAATTTTACCCTTCAGCGGTAAAATTGCTTGGAAATGACGATCACGTCCTTGTTTTGCAGACCCACCCGCAGAGTCACCCTCTACGATATAGATTTCACTAATTGCTGGATCTTTAGAAGAACAGTCTGCCAATTTCCCTGGTAAACTTGAAACTTCTAAAGCACTCTTTCGGCGAGTTAACTCACGAGCCTTTTTAGCTGCTACACGCGCACGCGCTGCCATCGTCCCTTTATCTATAATCTTACGTGCAACATTCGGATTTTCCAGTAAGAACTTTTCAAATGCCTCTGAGAATACTGACTCTGTAATTGTTCTTGCTTCACTATTTCCAAGTTTCGTCTTCGTTTGTCCTTCGAATTGTGGATTTGGATGTTTAATTGACACAATCGCTGTTAAACCTTCACGAACATCTTCACCAGTTAAATTACTATCCGCATCTTTTAAAATATTATTTTTACGACCATAATCGTTGATCACACGAGTTAAGGCTGTTTTAAATCCTACCTCATGTGTACCACCTTCATACGTATGAATATTATTTGTAAATGAGTAAATATGATTTGTGTATCCTTCGTTATATTGAAGCGCAACTTCAACCTGAATACCATCTTTTGAACCCTCTACATATACAGGTTCTTCATGAATTGGCTGTTTTGAACGATTTAAATGTTCAACATATGATTTAATTCCACCTTCATAATGGAATTCTTTCTTCTGTTTATGTTCACGTTTATCTTCAATTGTTAATTTAATATTACGATTTAAAAATGCTAATTCGCGCATACGAGTTGCTAACGTATCAAATTCGTATACTATTGTTTCCTGAAAAATTTCTGGATCTGGTTTAAATCGAGTTATCGTCCCTGTTTGATCTGTGTCACCAATGACTTTTAAATCCGCAACCGGGATACCTCTTTCGTATTTTTGATAATGGATTTTGCCTTCACGATGTACAAATACCTCTAGTTCTGTTGATAGAGCATTTACTACAGATGCCCCAACACCATGCAAACCACCAGAAACTTTATAACCGCCACCGCCAAACTTACCACCAGCATGAAGAACGGTCATTATAACTTCTACAGCAGGACGTCCCATTTTTTCTTGTATACCAACTGGAATACCACGTCCATTATCCGTTACAAGAATACTATTATCTTCTTCGATACTAACGTTAATTTCATCACAATACCCTGCAAGTGCTTCATCAATACTATTATCGACGATTTCCCACACAAGATGGTGAAGTCCTTTTCCACTTGTAGATCCAATATACATCCCAGGGCGTTTTCGAACCGCTTCTAATCCTTCAAGTACCTGTATCTGACTTTCATCATATGAGTTTTCTTCCATTTGCTTTTGTTCCATTGACACAAAGATCACCTACTTTTCCATTTAAATAGGGATTACGCCCTATCTATTTCACAATCTACCGTGCCGTTCGTTACATGAATTGTTTTCGCTTCTTTTAATGTTTCGTGTTCAATTCCGTCGACACTCGTCGTTGTCACAAATGTTTGCACTTTTCCTTGAATTGTATTTAACAGATGCGATTGACGATAATCATCTAATTCTGATAATACATCATCCAATAAAAGAATTGGATATTCCTTAACTTCTGAGTAAATCAATTCAATTTCAGCTAATTTTAGGGACAGTGCGGTCGTTCGTTGTTGTCCTTGCGAACCAAAGACTTGAACATTTTTACTATTAACGAAGAATTGTAAATCATCACGATGAGGACCAATTAAAGTCGTACCACGGAAAATCTCACGTTGTTTCACAGATTGAAAATTTTCATAGTATACTTCTTTTATTTTCGACAAATCCATTGATTCTGATACATCTACACTTGGTTTATAGACAATTTCTAATTCTTCTAATCCGCGGCTTATACCGCGATGAATTGGAGCTGCCCATTCTTGTAGTAAATGCAAAAACTCAAACCGTTTTTGCAATATTTTTGCACCATGCTCAATAAGTTGAAGTGTAAATACATCCAACATCGTTTCCTCATTCTTACTATTCCCTTGCATCTTTTTCAGCAAGTGATTTCGTTGCGTGAGCACCTTTTGATATTGACTCAATTCATACAAATAGATTGGAGCTATTTGGCCTAATTCCATATCTAAAAAGCGTCTTCTTACTTGAGGGCTTCCTTTTACAAGATTTAAATCTTCTGGGGCAAACATGACAACATTCATCATGCCAATATATTGACTCAATTTTTGTTGTTCAAGTTGATTTAATTTTGCCTTTTTACCTTTTTTCGAAATATTTAATTCCAAAGACAAAGAACTATTTCTCTTTTGTAATTTCCCTTTAATTTGACCGAAGTCTTCATCCCAACGGATAAGCTCGCGATCATTAGAGGTTCTATGAGATTTCGCCATCGCTAAAACATAAATAGCTTCCATCAAATTCGTTTTCCCTTGTGCGTTTTCACCGATAATCACATTCACTTTATCTTCAAAGGAAAGCTCTAACTTTTCATAATTGCGATAGTTTTTTAATTGTATTTCTGAAATAAACAAAGGGCTCCCCCTTTATGCCTGAACTTGGAAACTTCCGCTTCCTGGAATTTCAATAATATCGTTCGCATATAATTTGCGACCTCTTCTATTTTCAAGTTCTTGATTCACGTACACTTCATATTCTTGTAAAAACCATTTTACAGCGCCACCTGTATCAATTACATCGGCTAACTTCAAAAATTGTCCTAGTGTAATATACTCTGTTGAAATTTTAATACGTTTCATAAAATCGCTCACTTTCTGAAAGTGTTCATTCTTTCATTGTACTAAATAAACTAACATTAGGAAAGTAATACCCAAAAATCAAATAAGGGCTACTAGTATCTGAAAACTAGCAACCCTTACTTCTTACTTAGTAAGTACGAACCGGTAAAATTAATTGAATAATGGACTCATCATTTACTGTACGAATTAAGAATGGTCTCATCGCACCAGTAAAGCTAATTTTAATTTCAGTACTATCTAAAGCTTTTAGTGCATCCATCATATATTTTGCACTAAAAGATATTTTTAACTCTTCCCCATCCATCTTTTCACATTGAACTTCTTCTACTACTTTCCCAATTTCTGGTGAATTCGAAGAAATTTCTAGCATTTCCTGTTCTAAAGTTGATAATTTTACAACATTATTACGACCATCCCTTGCTAATAAAGATGCACGATCAATCGCTTGTAAAAATTCTTTTGTATTTACAAAAATATCTGTTTTACTTTCGGCTGGAATTAAACGAGTTGTATCCGGATAATTACCTTCTAACAATCTTGAGAAGAATAATAAATGCTTTGTACGGAATAATACTTGATACTCCGTAATAACGATATCTACCATTTCTTCAGACTCATCTAGAATTTTGCTTAATTCATTTAAGCTTTTACCTGGAATAACAACATTCGCTTGAAATTCATCTGCGATTCCTTCGATTTTTGCTTTTCGAAGAGCTAACCTGTGACTATCTGTAGCAATGCAAGTTAATTCGCTGTTATATACTTTCCAGTTTACACCTGTCAAGATTGGTCTTGTTTCAGAAGTGGAAACTGCAAATACAGTTTGTCTGATCATATGTTTCAGTAAATCTGTTGGGATCTTAAAAACATGATGTTCTTCAATTTGTGGTAACAATGGATATTCAGCAGAATCTAAACCATTTAAATTAAACTCTGATTTTCCAGAAATTATTTTTGTCATAAAATGATTTTCCACAGAAATTTCGACAGTCTCTTTAGGTAATTTTTTTACAATCTCACTAAAATATTTTGCTTGTAAAATAATACTTCCTGATTGTGCTACTTCTACGATTTCTTTTCCATTGTCTTCAACTGGGATAAAAGATTCAATAGAAATATCAGCATCGCTTCCTGTTAACGTAACTCCTTCTTCCGTAGCGACAACTTTAATTCCTGTAAGGATCGGAATTGTTGTACGAGAAGAAACAGCCTTCATTACATCTTGTACACTTCTTACAAGATAGTCTTTTTGTATTGTAAAACGCATAAAGAAAAACCTCCGGTAAGTATAATATTTTATTTAATTAATAAAGATAAAAAATAGTAGTAATAGTAATAGGGCCTGTGGATATGTGGATAACCCCGTTGAAGGATGTAAAAACAGTCTATCTACATGTGGATAGACTGTGCGTAAAACAAGGGAAGTTATTCACACTATTCAGCTACTACTTTAAAATATCGTTAATTTCTTCAACTTGTTTTTGTAATTGCATATCCGTTTTAAGCAGCTTAGAAATTTTTTCATGAGCATGGATAACTGTTGTATGATCACGTCCACCAAATTCTTCACCGATTTTAGGTAAGGAGTAATCTGTAAGTTCGCGTGATAAATACATTGCAATTTGGCGAGGGAAGGCAACTGATTTTGTTCGCTTTTTCGCCTTGAAATCTTCCAGTTTTATTTGATAAACATCCCCGACAGCCTTTTGAATATCATAAATGGAGATAATTTTTGGTTTAGAATTTGGAATAATATTTTTAAGTGCTTCAGCTGCTAAATCAGCATTAATATCTTTGTTAATTAAAGATGAATAAGCTACAACTCGGATAAGTGCACCTTCTAGTTCACGAATGTTTGAATCAATTTGATTTGCAATATAAAGCATAACCTCATTTGGTATATCGAGTCCTTCAGCCTTTGCTTTTTTACGTAAAATTGCAATTCGTGTTTCTAAATCTGGTGGCGTAATATCCGTAATGAGTCCCCATTCAAAGCGAGAACGAAGACGATCTTCTAAAGTTGGAATTTCTTTTGGTGGCCGATCACTTGAAATTACAATTTGTTTACTTTCTTCGTGTAATGCATTGAATGTATGGAAAAACTCTTCTTGAGTTTGTTCTTTTCCTGCTAGAAATTGAATATCATCTATCAATAAAACATCTACATTACGGTATTTATTACGAAAATCGACCGCTTTATTATCACGAATAGAATTAATGAATTCATTTGTAAATTTTTCTGATGATAAATATACAACCTTTGCGTTTGGGTTATGTTCAATTACATAATGACCAATTGCATGCATTAAATGGGTCTTTCCGAGTCCAACTCCCCCGTAAATAAAGAGGGGATTATATGCTTTAGCTGGCGCTTCGGCTACGGCCAATGAAGCAGCGTGAGCAAAACGGTTACCAGAGCCAATAACAAATGTATCAAACGTATATTTTGGATTTAGCATGCTCTGTGGTAAATGATTAGAATCATCTTGTGCTGAATTTGGTTTAGAAGGAGGAAGATCAATCTCCTCTTCAGCTTGACTTTGGGGAATAATAAAGCGAATAGCTAATTTTGCCCCCGTTAAATCATAAAGTGTTTCCGAAATTAGCTCTGAATAATGAGATTCTAACCAATCACGAGCGAATTCATTTGGAGCTGTAATTGTTAACACGTCTTTCTTTAAATTATGTGCGGTTGTTGATTTTAACCATGTTTCATAACTTGGTTTACTGACCTTTTTTTCTAGTTCTTTTAAGGCGCTGTTCCATAAATCAGAGATGTTTTCCAAAGGTGTCCCTCCTTTACTAAGATGGTAAAAGAATAAGGTTGCGCAACAAATGTACAACCTAAATAAATATAAAATGTATATTTATACGAAACGTATTTTAAAACCTAAAAACGTCGTTTGTATATGAGATAGGGTTTTCGACAAAAAAAGCAAATGTGGATAAGCATTTACCCACATGTGATTAAAACTGTCCACATGTTATGCACAAATTGTGGATAAGATAAAGGTGTGGAAAACTTATTCAAAGTGAAAACACAACTATAATATCAAAAAAAAGTAGCTATAGCAATGAATTTAAGAAAGTTATCCACAAAATCAATACCTTGTGGAATAAACTTGTCCACAACACGATATACTGTGTAAAAGTACGAAAGGGGTTTGTGGATATAAAAACCGAGAAAAAACATTTATCCACAAGGAAATATAGGGTCTGTGAAAAAGTATGTGAATAGGTTCAAAATGAATATTTGATGAAAATTTCGAGAACCATTGACATTTTCCTAGTTGATTAACTATAATTTATAGGACTGTCTTTAACAGATATTCCTCAGGGAGGTGTCATATAATGAAAAGAACTTACCAACCAAATAAACGTAAGCGCAGCAAAGTACATGGTTTCCGCAGCCGTATGAGCACAGCGAACGGACGTAAAGTGCTAGCAGCTCGTCGTCGTAAAGGAAGAAAAGTATTATCTGCGTAGACCACTGATCGTTCAGTGGTCTTTTTTTCTAATAATAGTGAATTTCCACTGATGAACTACAGGAGTGTCAATTGATATGAAGAAAAAATATCGTATAAAAAAGAATGATGAATTCCAGACGGTTTTTCAAAAAGGAAAATCGAATGCTAACCGTCAGCTTGTTGTCTATCAACTAGATAAGGGAGAGCAGCCAAACTTTCGCATTGGCCTTTCTGTCAGCAAGAAAATAGGAAATGCAGTAGTGCGTAACCGAATTAAACGTATGATTCGCCAGTCGATCACAGAATTAAAAGATGAGATAGATTCTGGAAAAGATTTTGTTATAATAGCAAGGAAGCCTTGTGCAGAGATGACATATGAAGAATTAAAGAAAAGCTTAATTCATGTCTTTAAACGCTCTGGTATGAAAAGAATAAAAAAGTAGCGTAAGGAAATGAATTACACTATATACATACCGAAACAAGGAGGAGCAGGCTTTGAAAAAGAAAATAGGTTTACTAGCCATGGTTATTGCATTAATGGCAATTGCTGCTGGCTGTAGTGAAGTGAAACAGCCGATTACACCGAAAAGTACTGGAATTTGGAATGAATATTTCGTATATCCGCTTTCTCAGTTAATTACGTATTTTGCCAACTTATTTGGTAGTAATTACGGTTTAGCAATCGTTGTTACAACTCTTATCATTCGTTTTGCATTATTACCATTAATGATTAAACAAACGAAGAGTACGAAAGCAATGCAAGCGTTACAACCAGAAATGGTGAAGTTAAAAGAGAAATATAGTTCTAAAGATCAAGCAACACAGCAAAAACTACAACAAGAAATGATGCAGTTATATCAAAAAAATGGTGTAAACCCATTAGCAGGGTGTTTACCGATATTTGTTCAGATGCCTATTTTATTTGCGTTTTACCATGCGATTATGAGAACGGCAGAAATTAGTAAGCATACATTTTTATGGTTCGACTTAGGGCAGGCAGATCCGTACTATATCTTACCGGTTGTCGCGGCAATTACGACATTTATTCAGCAAAAGCTTGCAATGGCAGGAACAGCTGGTCAAAATCCGCAAATGGCAATGATGATTTGGCTTATGCCAATTATGATTTTAGTCTTTGCAATTAACTTCCCAGCTGCATTATCACTTTACTGGGTTGTTGGTAATATCTTTGGTATCGCTCAAATGTACTTGATCAAGGGGCCAGAAATTAAGGCTAGTAAGGCAGAAGGATCAAGCAAGTGAGTGTAATTACTGCTAAAGGACAAACAGTCGAGCTGGCAGTACAAGATGCTTTAAGGCAACTAAATGTTCTAAAAGACCGAGTAGATATAAATATTATCGATGAGGGTAAAAGAGGGTTCCTAGGTTTATTTGGGAACCGACCTGCAGTAGTAGAAGTTGTATTGAAGAAAGATCCGATTCAAGAATGTGAAGAATATTTAAAAAATATTATTCATGATATGGGTGTGGAAGCTGAGATTAGTAAAATTGTAAAAGGACGCGAAGTTGAATTTACAATTTCCGGCAAAAACATAGGTGTTTTGATTGGAAAAAGAGGAAACACCTTGAATTCTTTGCAGTATTTAACAAAACTTGTGGCGAATCGTAGTACGAAGCAGTATATTGGCATCACACTAGATGCTGAAAATTATCGTAGTAAAAGAAAAGCTACATTAGAAGCACTTTCTTATCGATTAGCAAAACAAGTAGTAAGTACGAAAAAAAGAGTTGTGTTGGAGCCTATGCCATCTTTTGAACGAAAGATTATCCACCAAGCATTATCTAATCATCAAAATATCATTACAACTTCTGAAGGAAAAGAACCACATCGACATGTTGTAATATCTTCCAAGTGACCGGTTACTCAATTGAGTGCCGGTTTTTTTGAGGGGAAAATAGGTGTGGATAACTAAAAAACACTAAACTTATCCACTGTGAATAAGTTTAGTGTTTTTTACATGAGGACATAATAAAATGAGTTATTATTCTTTTGTAGATAGGTTCGTTATGGTATTCTAATAATTTAGTGAAGAAAATAATCATGTTGAAATAGAGATAAATAAGCAAGTGAGGTGAAAGGACATGGAATTTGATACAATTGCCGCGATTTCCACAGCGCTTGGAGAGGGTGCAATTGCCATTGTTCGAGTAAGTGGAGATGATGCGGTTGAAAAAGTTAATCGTATTTTTAAAGGGAAGGATTTAACAGAAGTTCCTTCTCACACAATTCATTATGGTCATATTGTGGATTTAGATACAAATCAGGTTATTGAAGAAGTGATGGTATCTATTCTGCGTGCACCAAGGACTTTTACACGTGAAAATATAGTGGAAATTAACTGTCACGGCGGACTTGTTTCGGTAAATAAAGTATTGCAGCTTATTTTAGCGCAAGGAGTACGATTAGCAGAGCCTGGTGAATTTACAAAACGTGCTTTTTTAAATGGCCGTATTGATTTATCACAAGCAGAAGCTGTTATGGATTTAATCCGTGCAAAAACAGATCGTGCAATGAACGTAGCGATTAATCAAATGGAAGGACGATTATCTAAATTAATCGGCCGTCTGCGCCAGGACATATTAGAAACGTTGGCTCATGTTGAGGTAAACATAGATTACCCGGAATATGATGATGTGGAAGAAATGACACATAATATTTTAATTGAGAAAGCTACACATGTTCGCACGGAAATTGCAAAAATATTAGAAACATCGAAGCAAGGAAAGATTTTACGTGAAGGTATTGCTACTGCAATCATCGGTAGACCTAACGTTGGGAAGTCATCGCTATTAAATAGTCTTGTTCAGGAGAAAAAGGCAATTGTAACTGATATTGCAGGAACAACTCGTGATGTTATTGAAGAGTACGTTAATGTGCGTGGTGTACCACTTAAACTTATAGATACAGCCGGGATTCGTGAAACAGAAGATGTTGTTGAACGAATTGGTGTAGAGCGTTCAAAAGAAATGATGAGCCAAGCTGATTTAGTGTTAGTTGTCGTTAATTATAGCGAGGCTTTAACGCATGAGGATGAAGATCTATTCCGTGCCGTACAAGGAAAAGATTTCATTGTTATTGTAAATAAGACAGATTTATCGCAAGTAATCGATATGGAACGTGTTATAGAATTGGCAGCGGGAAATCGTATTATTACAACATCGTTAATTGAGGAACAAGGAATAGATGAGCTTGAAAAGGCAATAGCTGATTTATTCTTTGAAGGAACAATTGATTCTGCAGATGTGACATATGTTTCTAACGCGAGACATATTGGATTATTAACACAAGCAGGAAAAACAATTGGAGATGCAATTGAGGCAATAGAAAATGGTGTTCCAATTGATATGGTGCAAATTGATTTAACAAGAACGTGGGAAATACTTGGTGAAATTACTGGTGATACCGTCCATGAAAGCCTAATTGACCAGTTGTTCTCTCAATTTTGTTTAGGAAAATAATATAGCGATGTTTGAGAAAGATAGAGATTTTTAGGAGGAATAAACAATGGGATACAATGCCGGTTCATACGATGTCATAGTAATCGGTGCAGGTCATGCAGGATGTGAAGCTGGTCTTGCGGCAGCACGAATGGGCTCCAAAACATTAATGTTAACAATTAATTTAGATATGGTGGCGTTTATGCCATGTAACCCTTCTGTTGGTGGACCAGCAAAAGGGATTGTTGTTCGGGAAATTGATGCATTAGGCGGAGAAATGGGACGCAACATCGATAAAACATATATTCAAATGCGTATGTTAAATACAGGTAAAGGACCAGCTGTACGCGCGCTTCGCGCACAAGCAGATAAGTTTTCTTACCAGCATGAATTAAAGAAAACAATTGAAGAAACACCAAATTTAACGTTGTTCCAAGGAATGGTTGAGCGTTTAATCGTTGAAGATGGCGAATGTAAAGGGGTAGTTACGCAAGCTGGTGCTGAATATACAGCCAAAACAGTTGTAATTACGACTGGAACATTTTTACGCGGTGAGATTATTATGGGAGATTTAAAATATTCGAGCGGTCCGAATAATCAACAACCATCTATTACTTTATCCGAGCATTTAGAGGAGCTTGGATTTGATCTTGTTAGATTTAAAACAGGTACACCTCCGCGTGTAAATAGTAATACGATTGATTACAGTAAAACAGAAATTCAGCCAGGTGATGACAAACCACGAGCTTTCTCTTTTGAAACGACAAAATTTATTATGGATCAAATTCCATGTTGGTTGACGTATACAAGTACGGAAACACATCGTTTAATAGATGAAAACCTACATCGCTCAGCTATGTATTCTGGTATGATTAAGGGAACAGGACCTAGATATTGTCCTTCAATTGAAGACAAAGTAGTAAGATTTAATGATAAACCACGTCATCAAATTTTCTTAGAGCCAGAAGGACGTAATACACAAGAAGTGTATGTACAAGGTTTATCCACAAGCTTACCAGAAGATGTGCAACGTGATATGCTTAGAACAATACCTGGCCTAGAAAATGTTGAAATGATGCGTACAGGTTATGCAATTGAATATGATGCGATTGTGCCAACACAACTATGGCCAACACTTGAAACGAAAAAAATTAAGAATTTATATACAGCAGGACAAATTAACGGAACTTCTGGTTACGAAGAGGCGGCAGGACAAGGGCTTATGGCTGGGATTAATGCAGCATGTCGTTCTTTAGGTAAAAAAGAAGTTATTTTAGGTCGCGCGGATGCTTATATCGGTGTCTTAATTGATGACCTTGTAACGAAAGGTACAAATGAACCATATCGCTTATTAACATCTCGTGCAGAATATCGCCTATTATTACGCCACGATAATGCTGATCTTCGTTTAACTGAAGTTGGTCGTGAAATTGGATTAATTAAAGAAGAGCGCTATGAGCGATTTACAAATAAAAAATTAAAAATTGAACAGGAAAAGGAACGTTTAAGCAGCATTATTATTAAACCACGTCCTGAAGTTCAAGAATTAATCCGTAGTATTGGCGGAAGTGAATTGAAAGATGGAATACGTGCAAGTGACTTATTACGTCGTCCAGAGATGACATATGAGCATATTCATCTTTTAGTACCAAGCGAAGTAGAATTAAGTGATGAAATTACAGAACAAGTTGAAATTCAGATTAAGTACGAAGGATATATCGAAAAATCCTTACAGCAAGTAGAGCGTATGAAGAAAATGGAAAACAAAAAAATCCCTGTGGATATTGATTATGATGCGATTTCTAGCCTTGCCTCAGAAGCGAGACAGAAATTGAAAGATGTGCGTCCACTTTCAATGGGGCAGGCTTCACGTATTTCTGGCGTGAATCCAGCGGATGTTTCTATTTTACTTGTGTATATTGAACAAGGAAAAATTGCGCGAGTATCGAACCAATAAATAGTAAGGAGATATTGTTAGATGAAAATAGAACAATTTCAATCTATGCTAGAAGAGAAGGGTATCACCCTCTCTTCTAGACAGTTAGAGCAGTTCGAAATCTACTTTGAAACATTAGTAGAGTGGAATGAAAAAATGAACTTAACGGCTATTACGGAGAAAGAGGAAGTATATTTAAAACACTTTTTTGATTCCATTACAGCTGCTTTTTATTATGATTTTTCAGAACCATTCTCAATTTGTGATGTTGGCGCAGGAGCTGGATTCCCAAGTATTCCTTTGAAAATCTGTTTCCCGCACTTAAAAGTAACAATTGTAGACTCATTGCAAAAACGTATTAACTTCTTAAATCATTTAGCACAAAAGTTGGAATTAGGTGACGTTGCGTTTTGTCACGATCGTGCGGAAACATTTGGGAAAAAAGAAGGTGTACGTGAATCATACGATATTGTAATGGCACGTGCAGTCGCGCGTCTTTCGGTATTGAGTGAGCTATGTTTACCACTTGTAAAAGTTGGGGGAACATTCATTGCAATGAAAGGTGCCGCAGCAAACGAAGAAATTGAAAATGGCAAGTATGCTTTAGAGGTGCTAGGTGGGAATTTAAAAGAAATGTCTACGTTCCAATTACCGTTTGAAGAAAGTGAACGTAATATTTTATTAATCGAGAAAAAGCGCAAGACACCAAAGAAATATCCACGCAAACCGGGAACACCCAATAAATTACCTATTGAAAAATAAATCTTATTAGACGTAAGATTAAATTATATAAATGAAAACGTAAATGTTTCATAGGAAACATTTTATGGAGAATAGTCAATAGGCCTAAAAGGTGGTGGAATATGTATGAAAAATACGTTTTCTCGTTTATTTGGCTTTGGAGATAAAGAGAGCGAATTCGAATTACAAGACGAAAGCCATGAAGAAATAGATAAAAAGGTATATGAAGAAATACAAGAAATTCCGATAGTAAATATTACCCCTAACCGTTATCAACCACGAACAGTTTTTGATGATGCACGAATTGAAGAGCTAGCACTAACGATTCGTACACATGGGCTGATTCAGCCGATTGTTGTGAGGCAATATGAGGATGACAAGTACGAGATTATCGCTGGAGAAAGGCGTTTCCGTGCGGCAACAAAGTTAGGGTGGGAAAAAGTTCCTGCAATTATAAAGAACTTAAATGATACAGAGACAGCTTCTGTAGCGTTAATTGAAAACTTGCAACGTGAGGAACTAACAGCAATCGAGGAAGCTGTGGCATATCAAAAGCTAATTGAGTTACATAATTTAACACAAGAAGCATTGGCACAACGACTTGGAAAAGGACAATCCACAATCGCAAATAAGTTGCGATTGTTAAAGTTGCCTGAAGAAATAAAACGTGCGTTATTAGAAAAAAGTATTACAGAACGTCATGCCCGCGCTCTCATTCCTTTAAAGAATGAGGAATTACAACTGAAGGTTTTACAGGAAATTGTGGAGAAACAACTGAATGTAAAGCAAACAGAGGAACGAATTGCGAAATTACTAGAGGAAGCCAAACCGAAGCGTAAGGCAAAGCAAAAAGCAGTAAGTCGAGATACGAGAATTGCCATGAATACAATTAGGCAGTCATTACAAATGGTTGCTGACAGTGGTTTAAATGTTAATTCTGCGGAAGAAGAATTTGATGAGTACTATCAAATTACAATTAAAATTCCGAAGAAAAAATAATAATGGCGTGTTAGAGACCTTATCCTACTGGATAGGTCTCTTTTACTATATTTTCTTGTTAGATGAAGAAGGAGTTTAGAAATAAATTTTGAAGTTTAATAAGGACGTAAAAGAAAAACTTTTATTTCATGTTACAATAAACGTAATTGTTACTAGAATAAGATAGAAAGGTTGAAAGTAGGTGACATCATGGGAAAAATCATTGCTATTGCCAATCAGAAAGGTGGCGTTGGAAAAACAACAACATCTGTTAATTTAGGGGCTGGATTGGCACAAGTAGGTAAAAAAGTCCTTCTTGTAGATATTGACGCTCAAGGAAATGCAACGACTGGTGTGGGAATTGAAAAATCCGAATTAGATCAATGTATTTACAATGTTCTTGTGGAAGATGCAGATGTTCAAGGGGTTATACGTAAAACCGCAACTGAAAACTTAGATGTTCTACCCGCTACAATTCAATTGGCAGGTGCTGAAATTGAATTGGTACCGACTATTTCCCGGGAAGTACGTTTACAAAGGGCATTACAGCCAGTTCGTGATGAATATGACTATATTATTATCGACTGTCCCCCGTCCTTAGGGTTATTAACGATTAATGCATTAACCGCAGCAGATTCTGTTATTATTCCTGTTCAATGCGAATATTACGCACTAGAAGGATTAAGTCAGCTATTAAATACAGTTCGACTTGTGCAAAAGCACTTAAATAAAAATCTAGCAATTCAAGGTGTATTGTTAACGATGTTGGATGCCCGTACGAATTTAGGGATTCAGGTTATAGATGAAGTGAAAAAATACTTTAGGGATAAAGTATACCGTTCGATTATTCCTCGTAATGTTCGTTTAAGTGAAGCACCAAGTCATGGGAAACCAATTATGCAGTATGACGCTAAATCAAGAGGGGCAGAAGTATATATAGATTTAGCAGAGGAAGTGATTGCAGGTGGCTAAAGGATTAGGAAGAGGAATTAATGTGTTTTTTCCTGATTTAGATGTGAAAGAAGAAGAGGCAATTCAGGAGATTGTGATAACTGAATTAAGACCGAATCCATATCAACCACGTAAACACTTTAATAAAGAGGCAATTCAAGAATTATCGGCCTCTATTAAAGAGCACGGCATATTGCAACCGTTAATTGCTAGGAAGAGTATTAAAGGATATGAAATTGTTGCAGGTGAAAGAAGATATCGTGCTGCCAAAGAGGCAGGGCTCGAAAAGGTACCTGCTGTTGTAAGACAATTAAATGAGCAGCAAATGATGGAGTTTGCATTGCTTGAAAACTTACAACGAGAAGATTTAAACCCAATGGAAGAAGCAATGGCATATCAAATGTTAATGAATGAGCTAAATGTAACGCAAGAACAATTAGCAAAACGTCTTGGTAAGAGCAGACCTTACATTGCAAATTATACGCGGTTATTAAGCCTCCCTTCTTTTGTGCAAGATATGATTGCAAATGGTCAACTTTCAATGGCCCATGGGAGAACTTTGCTTACTATAAAAGATGAAGAACAATTGAAATCTTTATTAAAACGAATCGAAAAAGAAGGATTAAACGTTCGTCAATTAGAGAAAATTGTTCAGGAGATTAATCAACGCGTTTCACGTGAAACAAAACAAGTGAAAAAAGAGAGAAACATATTTTTCGTAGAACGCGAAACGTTCTTAAGAGAAAAGTTTGGCACAGATGTGAAAATTAAAGAAACGAAAAAAGAAAAAGGTAAAATCGAAATTGAATTTTTTAATAAAGAAGATTTAAATCGTATTTTAGAATTATTAGCGCAGAAAAACTAAAAAGCAAACCATCTTATTATTTATAGATGGTTTGCTTTTTTTAATACAGATAATTTTTGGTCTGTTTCTTTTATACTTTGTGCAATTACATCAGCCATTTTCATGACTAAACTTAATCTTGTATTTTGCAGGACGAAAAACTCCATAAAACCATTTAGATTTACGATGCCATGAATATGTAAATCACCAACTGCAGGTAATTTTTTATTCATCGCAGCTCCAGGTTTACTAGGCCCCATTCCGGTAGTGATGGAACCGATGTTTTGAGACTTTCCTAAACAGGCATCAACCGCAATTATAAATGAAGTAGGATTATCTTTCTGTATATTCTGAATTCTTTCTTCTAAATTTAGCGCATGCACTGGCTCATCTAGTGTGCCGAACACTTGGAAGTTTTTAATTCCTGCTTGTTCTAGTTTCGTACCGACTAACGGACCGAGTGCATCGCCTGTAGAACGATCTGTTCCGATACAAACGAGAATAATCGGTATATTCGTTTTAATAGGGATATGGGAAAGTAAGAAGTTACTAATTGTCTCGGAGGCTTCTACGTCTTGGTGCATAACATTTTGAGTTTCTTTTTCGAAAAAGGGTAAGCGAAAACTTCCAATATTCATGAAGCATCCATCCTTTTAATAAATTTTCAAAATATGTTATATGGTGAGTAAAATGGAAAACTATAAGTGCGTACTTCCTGTAAAACTTGAGTGAAAACGGAAATAATAGTACTAGTATATATATATTCGTTCCATTTTATACCTGCATGGAAGTTAACAAATGCAATTAAAGTCATAAAAATTTTTCAGAAATCAGGGTGACTTCTGATACAATAAGAAGGATGATTAAAAAGAAATTTTAGCTGGAGAGGTAGAGGTACATGGATTTAGCGTTGAAATGGTTTGAGTCCATTGATTGGACGAATATAGGTGTGAAATCACTAAAAATAGTCGTTATTTTAATACTTGGTGCAATTATTGTGCGAGTTGCGCGTGCAATTGTACGAAATGCGTTTCGTATGGGAAGCCGTTCGCCAATTCAAATTTCAGAACGTCGTACAGTTACAGTAGCGAAGTTACTTGAAAATATTGTGGCATACGTTGTTATGTTCATTATGTTAATTGCGATTTTGGGTGTGTTTAATATTAATGCATCTGGTTTATTAGCGGGTGCCGGGGTAATTGGTTTAGCAGTCGGATTTGGTGCTCAAAGTTTAGTAAAAGATGTTATTACGGGGTTATTTATTTTGCTAGAAGATCAATTTTCAGTAGGTGACTATGTAAAAATTGGTCAGTTTGAAGGTGTCGTTCTAGAAATTGGACTTCGTACAACAAAAGTAAAGAGTTGGACAGGCGAAATTCATACTTTACCAAATGGAAGTATTATTCAAGTTACGAACTATTCAGTTAGTAATAGTGTAGCATTTGTTGATGTATCCATTTCGTATGAGGCTGACATAGCGAAAGCGGAGCAAGTCATTGAAGAGTTATTAGAAGAATTACCTGCACAGTATACGCAAATGGTAGCAAAGCCTCAGTTATTAGGTGTGCAAACATTGGCTGCGTCAGAAGTTATATTACGTGTTATTGCGGAAGTAGAGCCGATGCAACATGCGGTTGTTGCGAGAGCACTTCGTAAAGAAATTAAAAATCGTCTAGATTTACATGGGATTGAAATTCCATATCCACGTATGGTTTTATATAATCGTGAAGAATTGGTGAGTGGAAAAGCAATTTAGTATGGAGAGGGGTTTGGAGAATGGAGCAAAAGCAGTATAACTTGTACGATGTTGTGGAAATGAAGAAAGCCCACCCATGTGGTGAGAATCGCTGGAAAATTATTCGTATGGGAATGGATATCCGCATTAAGTGCGAGGGATGTGACCATTCAGTAATGATTCCTCGAAGAGAATTTGATCGTAAGGTGAAAAAAATACTTGTGAAGCACGAAGAATAGAGAGAAAGTAACAGTTGCAATGGGTAGCTGTTACTTTTTTTCGTTTGGAGGAAACTTGTCATTTTTTTCGTTACTATCTATAATGATGAAAGATTGAGACATAGGAGTGAAAAATATGGGATTAACGGCTGGGATTGTTGGATTACCTAACGTAGGGAAGTCAACTTTATTTAATGCAATTACACAAGCAGGAGCAGAATCTGCAAACTATCCATTCTGTACAATTGATCCAAACGTAGGGATTGTAGAAGTACCAGATGAGCGTTTAAATAAATTAACGGAATTAGTAGAACCGAAAAAAACTGTTCCGACTGTATTTGAGTTTACTGATATTGCAGGTATCGTAAAAGGTGCTAGTAAAGGTGAAGGTTTAGGAAATAAATTCTTATCTCACATTCGCCAAGTAGATGCAATTTGCCAAGTTGTTCGTTGTTTTGAAGACGAAAATATTACACACGTTTCAGGGAAAGTAGATCCAATCGATGATATTGAAACAATCAACTTAGAGCTAATCTTAGCGGATTTAGAATCTGTTGATAAACGTATCGAGCGTGTTGCGAAGTTAGCAAGACAAAAAGATAAAGAAGCAGTATATGAGCATGAAATTTTAGTTCGTTTAAAAGAAGCTTTTGAAGAGGGAAAACCAGCTCGTACTGTTGAATTTACAGAAGAACAAATGAAGATTGTTAAAGGCCTTCATTTACTTACAACGAAAGAAATGTTATACGTAGCAAACGTAAGTGAAGATGATATTATGGATCCTTCTGAAAATAAATATGTACAAATGGTAAAAGAATTTGCTGCAAATGAAAATGCTCAAGTAATCGTTGTATGTGCAAAAATCGAAGAAGAAATCGCTGAGCTAGACGAGGAAGAGAAAAAAGTATTCCTTGAAGAACTAGGCATTGAAGAATCTGGTTTAGATCAATTAATTCGTGCTGCATATGATTTATTAGGACTTGCTACTTACTTCACAGCTGGTGTGCAAGAAGTACGTGCATGGACGTTTAAACAAGGTATGAAAGCACCACAATGTGCTGGCGTAATTCATACAGACTTTGAGCGTGGATTTATTCGTGCGGAAACAGTTTCTTACGAAGACTTAATGACAAACGGTTCTATGACAGCTGCAAAAGAAGCTGGTAAAGTTCGTTTAGAAGGAAAAGAGTATATCGTAAAAGATGGAGACGTTATGCACTTCCGCTTCAACGTTTAATTTAATATTTCCTAGGAAAAATAAAGATATGAGCTTGGCAAATATATTATGTGTTTGCCAAGTTTTTTATGCATGGGTGAGTTGATTCATCTAACTTACTATGATATAATCTAAACTCGTGAGTAATTACTATAAATTAATTGCTCCTTGCCCATTATGGGCCGTTTAGACCAAAAGGAGGTGAAAGTGTAATGAGAAAGTACGAAATTATGTACATCATTCGTCCTGGCGTTGAAGAAGAAGCTCAAAAAGCTTTAGTTGAACGTTTCGCAGGTGTTTTAACAAACAATGGTGCAGAAATCATTAACACGAAAGAGTGGGGTAAGCGTCGTTTAGCTTACGAAATCAACGACTTACGTGAAGGTTTCTACATGATCTTAAACGTGAACTCTAACGCAGAAGCGATTAACGAATTCGACCGTTTAGCTAAGATCAACGAAGACATCCTTCGTCATATCGTTGTTAAAGAAGAAGAAAAATAATTGATATATAAGGGAGAGTGGTTCGATTGATGAATCGTGTTATCCTCGTTGGTCGTTTAACTAAGGACCCTGACTTACGTTACACGCCCAATGGTGTTGCAGTAGCTACTTTTACGTTAGCTGTGAATCGCGCATTTGCGAATCAACAAGGTGAGCGTGAAGCTGACTTTATTAATTGTGTAATATGGCGTAAACAAGCAGAAAACGTAGCAAATTATTTGAAAAAAGGTAGCTTAGCAGGCGTAGATGGACGTCTTCAAACTCGTAATTACGATGGACAAGATGGTAAACGTGTATATGTAACAGAAGTTCTTGCGGAAAGCGTACAATTTTTAGAGCCGCGTAATGGCGGTGGGGAGCAACGTGGTTCATTTAATCAGCAACCATCAGGAGCTGGTTTCGGTAACCAAAGCTCTAACCCATTTGGTCAATCTAGTAATTCAGGTAACCAAGGTAACCAAGGTAACTCTGGATTTACGAAGAATGACGATCCATTTTCAAATGTAGGTCAACCGATCGACATTTCCGACGACGATTTACCGTTCTAATACAGTAAATTAGTTAGTTTTAACAAAGAATGGAGGGAATAGACATGGCAGGACGCAAAGGTGGACGTGCGAAACGTCGTAAGGTGTGTTTCTTCACATCTAACGGCATCACTCGCATTGACTATAAAGATGTTGATTTATTAAAACGTTTCGTTTCTGAGCGTGGTAAAATTTTACCTCGTCGTGTAACAGGAACAAGCGCAAAATACCAACGCAAACTTACAGTTGCAATTAAACGTGCTCGTCAAATGGCACTTTTACCATATGTTGGTGAATAATAGCGTATGAAATGCACAGTAGAGTCGGACTCTACTGTGCATTTTGCTATGCTTTTCTTTTTTTGAAAGAGAGGTTAGATGATGAAGAATACGAAATTTATTACTGAGGGTGCAGCGTTGCTAGCGATATATGCAATGTTATTGCTTATATCTATGTATGTTCCAATTTTAGGTACAGTTGTAACGTTTGCGTTGCCATTGCCGTTTATATTGCTAACGATAAAATATAGATTATCTAACGCCTTTGTAATTTTTACGGCGGCACTTTTTATTACTGTTATTGTCAGTCAACCGATGAACCTAGTAAAGACAACTATGTTTGGATTGATAGGTATCGTTTTAGGATATATGTATAAAAAACAAAAAAAACCGGTAGAAATTTTGATGGCGGGGACGCTTGCGTACTTAATTGGTATTATGCTCATTTATGTTGCAAGTATAAAGTTTTTTAACATAGATTTAATGAAGCAAATGCAAAATATGCTTAATGAAAGTATGGCGCAAAGTGAAAAGATAGTCACTGCTGCTGGTATGCCTATTAGTAAGGAGCAAAAAGAATTATTTGCACAATTTAATGATGTGTTACAAACGTTTTTCCCAAGTTTGCTTGTAATGGTCTCGGTATGTTTTTCTTGGATTACAGTTATGATATCAGGTAGTGTTTTGAGAAAACTAAAGCATGACGTTATACCTTGGCCTAAATTTAAAGATATACAATTACCAAAGAGTATTGTTTGGTATTACGTTATATTTATTTTGCTATCAACTTTTATAAAAGTAGAACCGACATCATATTTACATATGGTATTTTCTAACCTATATGTCATATTTGCCTTACTACTAGTACTACAAGGTCTGACATTTATCGCTTTTCTAGCGCATAGCAAAGGTTTTAAGAAAGGGGTTCCTATTATTAGTTTTATTGTCTGCATGTTTATACCGATGTTGTTTCCTCTTGTGACAATCTTAGGTATAATTGATTTAGGGATTTCATTGCGTTCTAAAATAGGAGGATAAAGTAATATTCCTTATACTATTTTAATCTGTTTAACTAACTGAAAGGTGAGTTAGTTTTACTTTATAGGAGTTGTATACATGCCTGAATTTTATAAGAAACAGTGGTTTTTATATCCTGTTTATGTATTGGCATTTTTCTTGTTTGTGCTCATTGCCATCCTCTGTTATTTTCATTTAATTATGGGGATATCCACCTTTTTTATTTTTTGCATTGTACTTTTTGTTGTTATACGCTTTGAACTGACCTTTCAAAGGAATTTCGAAAAGTATACGGCAGATATGATTACAAGAGTAAAGAAAGTGAGTAATGAAGCATTTAACCAAATGCCGATTGGTATTTTGTTATACAATAAGGATTATGGGATTGATTGGGCGAATCCTTATTTATCTTCATGTCTAGGACAGCATGCGTTAGCTGGATGGCACCTTTATGATGTATCAGAAACGTTGCTTCTTTTTATTAAGGGAGAAACTTCCGACGATATAGTCTCTTTAAATAACCGAAAGTTTCGCGTTTTTGTAAGGAAAGAAGAAAAGTTAATTTATTTCTTTGATGTAACGGAACAAACAGAGATTGAAAAGATGTACGAGGATCAACGAACTGTTTTGGCTGTTATTTATTTAGATAATTATGATGAAGTTACACAGGGGTTAGATGATCAATTACGTACGAATATCACAAGTCTTGTAACATCACGACTAAATGAATGGGCCGTTAAGTATGGGGCATATTTAAAACGTGCATCTTCAGAAAGATTCTTCGTTGTACTAAATGAGAGTATTTTAGCGCAGATGGAGAAAGGGAAATTTAGCATTTTAGATCAGGTGCGTGAAGAAACATCCAAAAGGAATATACCACTCACCTTAAGTGTAGGTGTTGGATCAGGTGATTTACCTTTATCAGAGCTTGGGGCAATGGCTCAGTCCGGTTTAGACCTTGCGCTTGGCCGTGGTGGAGATCAAGTAGCTATTAAACAAGCGACAGGTAAAGTTAAGTTTTATGGTGGTAAGACGAATCCAGTTGAAAAACGTACTCGTGTACGTGCCAGAGTTATTTCGCATGCATTAAAGGATTTAGTATTAGAAAGTAGTAATGTCATTATAATGGGGCATAGGGCTCCTGATATGGACGCAATTGGTGCTGCGATTGGTATTTTAAAGGTAGCGCAATTAAATGAGCGCAAAGGATATATTGTGTTAGATGAAAATGATTCTGATAAGGGAATTAAGCGTTTAATGGATAAAGTGAAACAAAACGAAGAGTTATGGTCTCACTTTATTACCCCAGGACAAGCGATGGAATTTGCAAATGATGATTCATTACTTGTTGTTGTTGATACGCATAAACCTTCAATGGTGATGGAAGAAAAGCTGTTACATAAAATTGAAAATGTAGTTGTTATTGACCATCATCGCCGGGGAGAAGATTTTATTGAAGATCCATTGCTTGTTTACATGGAGCCATACGCTTCTTCCACGGCAGAACTTGTTACAGAATTACTTGAGTACCAACCGAAAAATTTAAAAATGACAATGTTAGAAGCAACGGCATTGTTAGCAGGTATTATTGTTGATACGAAAAGCTTTACATTCCGGACGGGTGCTCGTACGTTTGATGCCGCTTCTTATTTACGCTCACATGGTGCAGATACTGTACTTGTACAAGAGCTTTTAAAAGAAGATATGGATCAGTATTTACGGGTTGCAAAAGCTATTAAAAATGCGTACATTTATACAAATGGAATTGCGATTGCAAAAGTTGATAGTGATGATTACTACGATCAAGTGCTTATTGCGCAATCAGCGGACACATTATTAACAATGACAGGAATTATTGCGTCATTTGTTATTGCAAAACGTGGCGAGAATTTCATTGGAATTAGCGGTAGGTCTTTAGGTGAAGTGAACGTGCAGCTAATTATGGAAAATTTAGGCGGTGGTGGGCATTTAACGAATGCAGCCACACAAATGAAAAATGTTACAGTAGATGAAGCTGAGGAGAAGCTTCGATTTGTTATTGATGACTATTTACAGGGAGGCACACAATCATGAAAGTAATTTTTCTAAAAGACGTAAAAGGTAAAGGGAAAAAAGGAGAAATAAAAAACGTACCAGATGGCTATGCAAATAACTTCTTACTAAAACAAGGATTAGCTGCTGAAGCGACAAATAGCAGTATGAAAACTTTAGAAGCTCAAAAGCGAAAAGAAGAAAAAGATGCAGCAGCAGAGGTTGAAAATGCAAAAGAGTTGAAAGAAAAGTTAGAGAAACTAACTGTAGAAGTAAAGGCGAAATCTGGAGAAGGTGGCCGTCTATTCGGTTCAATCACAAGTAAACAAATCGTAGATGCAATGCAAAAATCACATAAAATTAAACTTGATAAACGTAAATTTGAAATGGATGATGCAATTCGTGCATTAGGCTATACAAACGTTACTGTGAAGTTGCATCCGCAAGTAACAGCAACAGTAAAAGTTCATGTTAGTGAACAATAAAAATAAGTTAAGCAAGGAGGATTGCGTATGAGTGATGTAATGGCTGATCGTACCCCTCCGCATAATATAGAGGCTGAGCAGGCGGTTTTAGGGGCCATATTAATTGATCAAGATGCGTTAACGTCAGCATCGGAATTATTGGTACCTGACTCATTTTATCGAACGAAACATCAAAAGATTTTTGAAGTCATGCTTGGGTTATCTGATAAAGGAGAGCCGATTGACTTAGTAATAATGACGTCAGCAATGGCTGATCAAGGATTATTAGAAGAAGTTGGTGGGGTTTCTTACTTAGCAGAATTAGCAGAAGTTGTTCCAACCGCTGCTAACGTAGAATATTATGCACGAATCATCGCTGAAAAGGCGCTATTACGTCGTTTGATTCGAACAGCGACTCATATCGTGTCTGATGGGTATGAGAGAGAAGATGACGTGGATGGTCTTTTAAATGAGGCTGAGAAAAAAATATTAGAAGTATCTCACCAAACGAATGCAAAAGCATTCCAAAACATTAAAGATGTTCTTGTAGATGCTTACGATAAAATTGAACTTTTGCATAATCAAAAAGGTGAAGTTACTGGGATACCAACTGGATTTACAGAATTAGATAAGATGACCGCAGGTTTCCAGCGAAATGATTTAATCATCGTAGCGGCACGTCCATCAGTAGGGAAAACCGCATTTTCATTAAATATCGCACAAAACGTAGCGACGAAAACTGATGAAAATGTAGCGATTTTTAGTTTAGAGATGGGCTCTGATCAGCTTGTTATGCGTATGCTTTGTGCAGAAGGAAATATTGATGCGCAAAGACTGCGTACCGGTTCATTAACTTCTGATGATTGGGCAAAATTAACAATGGCGATGGGGAGCCTTTCTAATGCTGGTATCTATATTGATGATACACCAGGGATTAAAGTAAATGAGATTCGAGCGAAATGCCGTAGATTAAAGCAAGAACAAGGTCTAGGGATGGTTTTAATTGACTATTTACAGCTTATTCAAGGAAGCGGGAAATCAGGAGAAAACCGTCAGCAGGAAGTATCTGAGATTTCTCGTACATTAAAAGGGATTGCGCGTGAATTACAAGTGCCTGTTATTGCCTTGTCACAGTTATCTCGTGGTGTAGAATCTCGTCAAGATAAACGTCCGATGATGTCTGACATTCGTGAATCAGGAAGTATCGAGCAGGATGCTGATATTGTAGCCTTCTTATATCGTGAAGATTACTATGACCGAGAAACGGAAAATAAAAATACGATTGAAATTATTATTGCAAAGCAGCGTAACGGTCCCGTAGGCTCAGTAGAGCTCGCATTCGTTAAAGAGTTCAATAAGTTCGTTAACTTAGAACGTCGCTTCGAGGATGGACATGCGCCGCCTGCATAAAGATAGTATAAAAAAGAAATGCATTTCTTATAATAAGATGTGTTTCTTTTTTTTTATAGGAAAGATAAGGCTTTCATAGTGTGAAAATATAATTCTTACGAACGAAAATGTTTTTTAATAAAAAAATGTTCGCTTTTTGGTTGACTTCTTTTTCGGTTTTGGTACAATTATATTGTTTGAATAGATCGTTTGAAAATCGCGGAGGTGCTTTAATAATGTCTTCAGTAGTAGTTGTAGGAACACAATGGGGCGACGAAGGAAAAGGTAAAATCACTGATTTTCTTTCTGAGCATGCGGAAGTAGTTGCAAGATATCAAGGTGGAAATAACGCGGGACATACAATTGTTTTCGGCGGAGTTAAATATAAATTACACTTAATTCCATCTGGTATTTTCTATAAAGAGAAAATTTGTGTAATTGGAAATGGCTTAGTAGTAGATCCGAAAGCATTACTTGAAGAGTTAAAATACTTACACGATCGTGGTGTAAGTACTGATAATTTACGTGTGAGTAACCGTGCGCACGTTATTTTACCTTATCACTTAAAACAAGATGAATTAGAAGAAGCAAGTAAAGGTGATAACAAAATCGGTACAACGAAAAAAGGTATCGGTCCTGCATATATGGATAAAGCTGCTCGTATTGGTATTCGTATGGCTGATCTTTTAGACCGTGAAGCATTTAAAGAAAAGCTTGAGCGCAATTTAGTAGAAAAAAATCGTTTATTTGAAAAAATGTACGATACAGAAGGTTTCAGTGTAGAAGAAATCTTCGAAGAGTACTTCGAGTACGGACAACAAATCGCCCAATATGTATGTGATACGTCTGTTGTATTAAATGATGCACTAGATAACAATCACCGTGTATTATTTGAAGGTGCACAAGGTGTTATGCTTGATATCGACCACGGTACGTACCCGTTCGTTACATCTTCTAACCCGATTGCTGGTGGTGTAACAGTTGGAACTGGAGTTGGTCCTGCGAAAGTTACTCGCGTTGTAGGTGTGTGTAAAGCATATACAAGCCGCGTAGGTGATGGTCCGTTCCCTACGGAGCTTCATGATGAAATTGGTCATCAAATTCGTGAAGTTGGTCGTGAGTACGGAACGACAACTGGTCGTCCACGCCGCGTAGGTTGGTTCGATAGCGTTGTTGTAAGGCATGCGCGTCGTGTTAGTGGTTTAACAGATTTATCATTAAATTCTATCGACGTTCTAACAGGTATTCCGACTCTTAAAATTTGCGTTGCTTACAAATACAATGGCGAAGTTATCGATGAAGTTCCAGCAAACTTAAACATTTTAGCGAAATGTGAGCCTGTATACGAAGAACTTTCAGGTTGGACAGAAGATATTACTGGTGTAAAATCATTAGACGAGCTTCCTGAAAATGCACGAAAATACGTAGAACGTGTTTCTGAGTTAACAGGAATTCAATTATCTATGTTCTCAGTTGGACCAGATCGTAACCAAACAAATATCGTTCGTAACGTATACGAAGCTTAATTGATATTTTTGAGAAAAAACTCATGTCCGCATGAGTTTTTTCTTATCTTTTATAAAAAAATAAAAAAAGTATTGCAAAAAACAAAGGAAACATGTTATGATACATCTTGTCGTCACGAAAATATGACGTTGGTGAGTATGAGCCATTAGCTCAGTTGGTAGAGCATCTGACTTTTAATCAGAGGGTCGAAGGTTCGAATCCTTCATGGCTCACCATTTTATTTTTCGTGGCCCGTTGGTCAAGTGGTTAAGACACCGCCCTTTCACGGCGGTAACACGGGTTCGAATCCCGTACGGGTCATGTTTTTTTTATGTTCATTTTTGGTCCCGTGGTGTAGTGGTTAACATGCCTGCCTGTCACGCAGGAGATCGCCGGTTCGACCCCGGTCGGGACCGCCACTTTTGTTTATACCACCATTAGTGGTTTTATATATAGTTTTGGCTCGGTAGCTCAGTCGGTAGAGCAGAGGACTGAAAATCCTCGTGTCGGCGGTTCGATTCCGTCCCGAGCCACTCTCAGGATATTAAGTGGGCCCACTTAATATCCTTTTTATTTGTGTAATTTTACAAAATTGAGTAGTTATTTTAAAATAGAATGAGAAGCCTCTAGCAGTTGAAGCTAGAGGTTTTTCTATAGATCGTATAGGATTCCGTGTAAAAGTGGATCATACATGAGTCTGTGAGAATAGAGGAGAAAGTACTTAAGCAAAAGATGCGGCCATATAGGGACATACTATGTAGACATCAATGTGTTTAGGGATATTGAACATATTTTTACCCCGCATTAACGGGCAGTAAGACCCCACCCAAAAATTCAACGAAGGTAAAGAAGTTAGGTGCGGGATCAACTGCACGTAAATGCCCGATTAAAGTTTCACTTTATAAGGAGGAAATAGACGATGATGGGAAAGAAAATTTTAGTAGTTGATGATGAAAAGCCGATTGCGGATATTTTGAAGTTCAACCTAGAAAAAGAAGGTTTTGAAATTGTAATGGCGCATGATGGTGATGAAGCGATTGAAAAAGCGAATGAAGAGCAGCCAGATATGGTTTTATTAGATATTATGCTACCAGGTAAGGATGGCTTAGAGGTTTGCCGTGAAATACGTAAAAGCTCAGAAATGCCGATTATTATGCTTACAGCAAAGGACTCTGAAATTGATAAAGTATTAGGGCTTGAGCTTGGAGCAGATGATTATGTAACGAAGCCATTTAGTACGAGGGAACTACTTGCTCGTGTGAAGGCGAATTTACGTCGCCATCAACAAGGTGGTGCTGCAGAAAAAGAAGAAAATACGGAAATGGTTATTGGACCAATCGTTATCAATTCAAATGCGTATAGTGTAACGAAACGTGAGGAAAATATTGAACTTACACATCGTGAGTTTGAGCTACTACATTATTTAGCCAAACATTTAGGACAAGTTATGACTCGTGAGCATTTATTGCAAACAGTTTGGGGTTATGACTACTTTGGAGATGTACGTACAGTGGATGTAACAGTGCGTCGTTTACGTGAAAAAATTGAAGATAATCCAAGTCATCCTACTTTAATTGTAACTAGACGTGGAGTAGGATATTACTTGCGTGACCCAGAGCAGGAATAGTATATGAAGAAAGTTGGTTTTTTTCAATCTATTCATTTAAAATTTGTACTCATATATATGCTATTAATATTGATAGCTATGCAAGTTATTGGGGTATATTTTGTAAGAGAGTTAGAAAAGAGTCTTGTACAAGGCTTTAGAGATTCTTTAACGCAGCAAACGAACTTATTATCATATAACTTGAAACAAGAGTTTAAAAAAAGTTATACAAAGGCAGAAACAGAATCAACAGATGAAACGATTAAAACTTCAATTCGAAAATTTGCCTCTGATCGAAAGAAAGATATCCAAGAGGTAAGTGTATTTGATTCGCATAGAAAGTTACTCGCTATTTCAGATGAGTCAAAGCAAAACAAGGTAAATAGAACATCAACTGATATAGCTGTTCAACGGGTATTGGTACAAAAAAAGCCAGAAGTGAAAATTGAGAAGGATGGTCGTACAGGCCATCGTGTACAAGTTATGCTTACTCCTATTCTAGATGATAACGGCAAGGATGCACTTGGTGTTATTTACATTGTTGCATCTATGGAAGATGTTTATAAACAGATGAAGGATATTAATCAAATTTTTGCGACTGGAACCGTTATTGCATTACTCGTAACAGCTGTACTTGGAATTTTGTTAGCTCAAACGATTACGAGACCAATCTCAGATATGCGAAGACAAGCGATTGAAATGGCAAAAGGAAACTATTCAAGAAAAGTAAAAGTGCATAGCCATGATGAAATAGGACAATTAGCATTATCTTTCAATAATTTATCAAAAAAATTACAACAAGCTCGTTCTTCAACGGAAAGTGAAAGACGTAAATTATCATCTGTTTTATCACATATGACAGATGGAGTAATTGCTACTGACCGAAAAGGAGACATTATTTTATTAAATGATCCTGCGGAAAAGATGCTAAATGTTTCGCGTGAAACGGCGCTCGATCAATCTGTTTTAGAAGTATTAGGGATACAAGAAGAATTTACGCTCGATCATTTATACGAAGAGCCTGATTCCGTTTTATTAGATTTTAGTACGAGAAATGAGCCATATATTTTACGTGCTAGTTTCTCTGTTATTCAAAAAGAGACAGGGAAAGCAAATGGTTTAATTGCCGTATTATATGATGTAACTGAGCAGGAGCGTATAGAGAGGGAACGCCGTGAGTTTGTGGCAAACGTTTCCCATGAATTAAGAACGCCATTAACAACGATGCGCAGTTACTTAGAGGCACTTACGGACGGCGCGTGGCAAGATCCGAATATTGCACCGCAATTTTTAACAGTTACACAAGAAGAAACAGAAAGAATGATTAGACTTGTAAATGCGTTATTGCAACTTTCTAAACTCGATAGTACAGAACATCGTTTAATGAAAGAATGGGTCGACTTTACTGACTTCTTTAATAATATTATTGATCGTTTTGAAATGTCTAAAGAGCAAAACGTAAGTTTCAAACGATCTTTCTCTAAGAAATCCCGATTTATTGATATGGATACGGATAAAATTACGCAAGTTTTGTATAACATTATTTCGAATGCATTAAAGTATTCACCAGAAGGTGGAACAGTAACATATCGCTTACGTGATCGTGGGGAATTATTAGAGGTTAGTGTAAGTGACCAAGGAATGGGTATTCCCAAAGAAAACGTCGATAAAATCTTTGAACGTTTTTACCGCGTAGATAAAGCACGTTCAAGACAAATGGGTGGTACAGGACTTGGATTAGCAATTGCAAAAGAAATGATTGAGGCACATGGTGGCTCGATTTGGGCGAAGAGTGAGGAAGGAAAAGGGACAACTATTTACTTCACATTGCCAATGGCAGCAGATGAAGAGGACGATTGGGAATGAGTATGGAAAATGTTAAAACGATAGTTTTAATTAATTTAGTTGTAATTAGCCTATTTCTTACTTTTAACTTATGGACGTATGTGCCAGATTCCACGTCTATGCAAAATGCAAAATTTGTGCAGGGGAATGAAGGAATTACTCAAACTAAAATCGCTGATGTTGTCCGCCCTACTTCTATCATCGTGCATAAAGATAAAAATCATTATGGGAGCAAAAGAGAGGGAGATATAGAATCAATCTATAAACCTTTGGAAGCAGGGGAATTACATGATTTCAAAGAGATATCGATTGCTAAGGCTGATTTCCTTTCTTATGTGCATGGTGAAGGGAAAATTGAACTTGTTTTTCCTACCAACATCCCGTTTGATGCAGTTAAATCTATGTTTAATATGAAAGAAAAAAGTATAAATAAGCCTAAATATTTTAATCGAATTATTCTTGATCCTTCTAGAAGTAGGGATCAAGAAATTAAAATTAATTTTGTTTCTGATGGTGATAACTCTAGAATATATGAAGCAAAATTAAGTGGTGTGTATTTAAAAGATATTGTAAATGTACAAAATCAATTTATAGTATCGGCAAAACCTTATTTTGACTATCAAATTAATGATATGAAAAAGCTATTTTTACCAGATGGAACGACAGAATTAAGTAATATAACATATATTTCATCTAATTTAGCGGTTGATACATTTAAGAATGCTCTTTTTAGTGACCCACGTTATTTAAGCCCTATTACCGAGAAATCGAAAGAAACATTTACGGATGGTATTAGGTCCATGGAGATTGAAAACGATCATCATATGCTAAAGTATAAAAATTCTTCTGTTTCAAGTGAGAAAACGACAGATAATTTAATGCTTTTACAAAAAAGCTTTGATTTTGTAAATGGTCACAGTGGGAGTTTGGATTCATATCGTTTGGATTATATGAATAAAGGACAGACGGTATTCCGTTTACATGAAGATGGATATTCCGTATTCAATACAGATGGATTAGCTGAATTGAGACAAGTATGGGGATCAGAAGAAGTAATGGAATATGAAAGACCGTTGTTGTCTTTAAATACGAAAGGTATAGAACAGAAGGTTACTCTTCCATCAGGTCATGTTGTAATAGCATCTTTAGAAAATAATGCCGCGGTAGATAAAAGATTCATTAAAGACATTGGTATTGGATACAAATTATCACTAGATGGGCAAGTAGCTCGACTACAGCCAATTTGGTATGTAAAGTTTGTTGAAGATGAAGCGGGTAAACAAAAAATATATGAGTGGAGTGAGGGAGGACTAAATGGATTGGGATCGGATTAAAACCATATTTATTGTGACCTTTTTTGTTTTGGACCTCTTTCTCATTTTTCAATTCATTCAAAAGCAAGATAGTAATCAATTGGAGCTTATTGCAGAAACAAAGATAGATCAAGAATTAAAAGCAAATAAAATTACTATGGGTAATTTCCCTAAAGAACCGAAAAAAGAATCATTTATTAGGGCGGAAAACAAGGCGTTTAAAGAAGAAGATGTACAGTCTTTAAAGAATCAAACGGCGCATATACAAAATATGTACAGGATAGAAAGTAAGCTAAAAGAGCCCTTTTTAAATACAAAATCATTATCCAAAGATAAGTATAGTGATTTTTTGAAGAACTATGTATTGGATGGACAAAAGTATGAGTTTGGGGCGATGAAAGACTCTAAAATTTACTTCTTCCAAAAATATAAAGATAAGCCTATTTTCTATAACGATCAGGCAATGATTGTTGTGGAATTAAATGAAAAAAATGAACTCGTGTCGTACACGCAGACGATGCTAACTGATTTAAAAGAAATGGGCGAAAGTGAAAAAACGAAACAGCAAGAAATTATTACTGCTCAAACAGCTTTAGAAAATCTGTATTTAAAAAATAAAGTTCATGGGAATACACATGTAAAAGAAGCACAAATTGGTTATGCCACCCTTACCGCATCTACTTCTAATAACCAAGTACTCGCTCCAACATGGAATTTAAAAACGGAGCAGAAGCAGGACTTCTTTGTAAATGCAATCGAAGGACAAGTTATGGAATTAGGGGAAAGGGAAAATCAAGTGGTTGATGAACATACTGGAGTGAGAAAGAATGGGGTTGCATTTTAGCGTACTTGCAAGTGGAAGTACAGGGAATATGCTATATGTAGGAACAGATGAAAAAAAATTACTCGTCGATGCAGGTTTAAGTGGTAAAGCAACAGAGGCTTTATTTAAACAGGCAGAACTAAATATAAATGATGTATCAGGTATTCTTGTAACACATGAACATAGTGACCATATTAAAGGGTTAGGTGTATTGGCACGTAAATATGATTTACCTGTTTATGCAAATGAGAAAACATGGAATGCAATGGAACATTTAATAGGAAATATCCCAACTGAGCAAAAGTTTATTTTCTCAGTTGGGGATGTGAAAACATTCGGTGATATTGAGGTCGAGTCATTTGGGGTTTCTCATGATGCGGCAGAGCCGATGTTCTATGCTTTTCATAACAATAATAGAAAGTTAGCCCTTATTACAGATACGGGATACGTGAGTGACCGTATGAAAGGTGTTATTAAGGGTGCTAATGCTTTCGTGTTTGAAAGTAATCATGACGTGGAAATGCTTCGTATGGGACGTTATCCATGGAGTATTAAGCGACGTATTTTAAGTGATGTGGGTCACGTTTGTAATGAGGACGCTGCATTAGCGATGGCGGATGTAATTACAGATGAGACAAAACATATTTATTTAGCTCATTTAAGTTTAGATAATAACATGAAAGAGCTCGCACGTATGTCAGTATCACAAGTATTAGAGGAAAAAGGATTTGGAGTGGGAGAAGCCTTTGAAATTCACGATACAGATCCGAAAATGCCTACAAAAATTCAATACGTATAATTCTTCATTTTAGTAAACAATAAAGGTGAATATAGTTGTTTTCAGGAAGATGGGTGAACAAATATGTCCTTTATTGATGAAGAAAATTATCGTATGAAACGTGCAAGAAAAAAGAAGCATAAAGGTATTGTTATTTCTAGTATAGCAGGAACAATTGTAGGAGCTTCGTTATTTGCATTTGGAGCTCCTTTATTTGCGAATGATGCGGGCGCGCTTCCGCAAGCTGAAGCAAGTGGAAGTAATATGGCCGAAGCTCAAGGAATTAAACAGATTAGCTTTGTTGATGCTGTTGATCGTGCGTCTGAAGCTGTTGTTGGCGTTATTAATATTCAACGAGATAATTTTTCAGAGGCAGATTCAGAAGCTGGTACAGGATCGGGTGTAATTTATAAAAAAGCAGATGGCCAAGCTTATATTGTAACGAATAATCATGTTGTTGCTGGAGCAAATCGTATTGAAGTAAGCTTAAGTGATGGTAAGAAGGTTCCGGGAAAAGTATTAGGAACGGATGTAGTCACAGATTTGGCTGTACTAGAAATAGATGCAAAGCATGTGAAAAAAATAATTGAGATTGGCGATTCTAATACTGTTCGTAGAGGAGAACCGGTCATTGCGATTGGAAACCCACTCGGGCTGCAATTTTCAGGAACCGTTACACAAGGCATTATTTCAGCTAAGGAACGTATTGTTCCTGTAGATTTGGATCAAGATGGACATTACGATTGGCAAGTAGAAGTATTGCAAACAGACGCAGCAATTAATCCAGGTAATAGTGGTGGTGCGCTTGTAAATGCGGCAGGTCAATTAATTGGCATTAACTCAATGAAAATTGCAGCAAAAGAAGTAGAAGGAATTGGACTAGCTATTCCAGTTACTAGAGCTGTTCCAATTATGAATGAATTAGAGAAGTATGGAAAAGTAAGGAGACCGTATGTTGGAATTGAACTTAGATCGTTAAATGAGATTCCAAATTACCATTGGTCAAAAACATTGCATTTACCAAGCAATGTAACAGAGGGAGTTTGCATTTTAGATGTGAAAAGTCCTTCGCCAGGTGTAGATGCTGGTTTACGAGAACACGATGTGATTGTAGCAGTAGATGGAAAACCGGTTCGCGATATTATTGGATTCCGTACGGCCTTATATGATAAAAAAATTAATGATAAAATGACTCTTACGTTTTATCGTGGTACAAAACGAGCAACAACAACGGTTAAACTAGGCATTCAAAAGTATTAAAAACAGGAGGGCCTACCTCCTGTTTTCTATTGTAGAAAAGTGAGGTGAAGAATATGAATTTACCTTGTTGTTTAGAACATGTTGAATTAGCTTTAGATATTATTGTGGATGAGTGTGAAGTTGCACCGGTTATCAACAATGTGGATAACTCAGAAAAAGAGAAAAAAACATGTGAATTTTGTCAAAACGAGGCGACATATGTTGTATCGAACACAGATTCTCACACAATATGTGGGTAACAATTGTGGATATGTGGATAAGTTATGTGGATAACATGTTTGTAAGGTGGGGAATGAGTGTGAATATCTCGATTATTTCAATTGGGAAATTAAAAGAAAAATATTTAAAACAAGGTATAGCAGAATACTTAAAACGATTATCTGCATACGCAAAAGTAGAAGTAATTGAATTGCCAGATGAAAAGGCGCCAGAAAATTTAAGTGAAGCAGAAATGTTAATTGTAAAAGAAAAAGAAGGTATACGTATACTGGATAAAATTTCTGACGATACGCATGTCATTGCGTTAGCAATAGAAGGAAAACAAAAATCATCAGAAGAATTTGCAGTAAGCTTAGATCGTCTTGCTACATATGGAAAGAGTAAAGTTGCATTTGTAATAGGTGGATCACTTGGACTAAGTTCAGAAGTAATGAAGCGTTCAAACGAATCTCTTTCTTTTTCAAAGATGACATTACCACACCAATTAATGCGATTAGTATTGCTTGAGCAAGTGTATAGAGCGTTTCGTATTAATCGTGGGGAACCGTATCATAAATAAAATTACTTTTTGTATATAAAAAGAGTAAAAAAGACCATTGGGCAAAAACCACCGATGGTCTTTTAAATATTAATAGGTAGTACGAAGGTTTCCTAAAATAAGTATGTTTCTATTTATAAAAAAGTGTGTTGTAATATGAAGAGGAAAAAGTATAAGTAGTCATAGAAGTGAGGAATTAAAGGTGAAGAAGTTTAAAAAGTTTTACTTGGAGATTACGAGTGTATGTAATCTTGCGTGCAGCTTTTGTCCGCCGACGGAAAGGCAGAAGCAATTCATTTCTGTGGAGGATTTTGCTAAAAGATTAGACCAAATTAAACCTCACACAGACTACATTTATTTGCACGTGAAGGGTGAGCCATTGCTCCATCCAAAAATAGATCAACTGTTAGATTTGAGCCATGAAAAAGGGTTTAAAGTTAATATTACAACGAACGGAACGTTAATTAATAAGAGAAGGCATAGACTGTTAAATAAGCCTGCTTTAAGACAAATGAATTTTTCACTGCACAGTTTTGATGGGCATCCAGGTTCGCAAGATAAAGAAGGTTATGTAAGGAGTATACTTTCCTTCATTAGAGAGGCGACAAGTCAATCGGATTTAATTGTTTCACTACGGTTATGGAATTTAACTCAGGATAATAAAACAAATGCTGAAATCCAGAAAAATAGAGATTTATTATCCATCATTGAAAATGAGTTTGGTCTCTCTTATCAAATCGAAGAGAAGCTTACACCAGGAAAAGGTATAAAAATTGCAGAACGCGTCTTTATTAATCAAGACTATGAATTCCAGTGGCCAGCATTACATGAAGAAGAGGATGATGGAAAAGGATTCTGTCATGGTCTTCGAAATCAAGCGGGTATTTTAGCGAACGGAACGGTTATTCCTTGCTGTTTAGATGGTGAAGGGATTATTAACCTTGGGAATATTAATAATGACTCATTTTCTAATATTATAGAAGGTGAAAGAGCAACAAACATTGTCGATGGATTTTCGAAAAGAGTTGCAGTCGAAGAGCTATGCAGGAAATGTGGATACCGTAAAAGATTTGGAAAATAAATATGAAAAAAGCCCTCATAAAGTGAGGGCTTTTTTTTATTCTTGATAAGAACGTTCCAATTCATCAATTAAGGAACCGACGTAAGAAACAGCCCTGCGGATTGCATCTGGTTTTGACATATCTACTCCGGCATGCTTCATTAATTCAAGTGGTTTCATCGTACCACCAGCGCGAAGTACATCTAACCAGCGATCAACGGCAGGTTGCCCTTCCTCTTTAATCATTTGGGCTACCGCAGTAGATGCAGTGAGGCCTGCGGAATAGGTGTAAGAATATAAGCCCATATAATAATGAGGTTGGCGCATCCAAGTTAAGCCAGCACCTTCGTCAATTTCTACAGAATTTCCCCAGAATGTCGAAAGTACATTTGTTTTTATTTCAGTTAAAGTTGTAGCTGTAAGTGCTTCTCCTTCTTCTGCTAGGGTATATACTCTTCTTTGATATTCTCCCTCAAGTAAGTGAGTAACAAAGTTATGATAATATGTGCCAAGTAGTTGCAGAATCACCCATCTGCGCATTCTCTTGTCGTCAGTAGTCGCTAATAAATGCTGGGCTAATAGTAATTCATTCATTGTAGATGGTGCTTCAACAAAGTACATAGATGGACGTACATTCATAATACGCTGGTTTTTATTTGCTAAATAAAAATGACCAGCATGGCCAAATTCATGTGCTAATGTGAAGCATCCACGCATCGTATTTTGCCATGTAATTAAAATGTATGGATGAGAACCATATGGGCTTGAACAAAATGCTCCGGTGGATTTGCCTACGTTATCTGCAAGATCAACCCATCTTTCTTTGAATCCTTTTTCGATAATGGAACTATATTCATCGCCTAATACCTTTAAAGAATCTTGAATTAATTTACCAGCCTCCTTGTATGTGATGGTTGGATTAAATTCGGTATCTAAAGGTGCATGTAAGTCGCAGAACAGCATTTGATCGAGTCCTAATACTTTCTTTTTTAAATCTGCAAAACGGCGCATATGAGGCGCTAATTCTTTATAAATAATATCAAGTTGATTGTTATACATTTCAAGTGGAACTTTTTGAGGTTCTAAAAGCATATGAGTAACAGATTCAAATTTGCGTAAACGAGAGAGTGTTACTTGTTTTTTTACTTCAGTAGCATATGTTGTTGCCACTGTATTCTTATATCGTTTTAAGGTGGAAACAAATGATGAGTATGCTTTTCTACGTATGTCTACGCTTGGAGAGAACTCATATTTGCTTTCAAATAATGAAAATGATACAGGGAGTTCGTTTCCTTTTTCGTCTTGTATGGAGGTAAAATCCATATCGGCTAATTTAGTCATACCGTAAATTTTGTATGGAGAACTATGTACTTCGCCAAGTGCAGCAAGAGCTTCTTCTGTTTCAGGAGAGAGCGTGTGCGGCCTTTTTTGTAGGATGTCTAGTAATGATTTACGGAAAGGTTCGAGTTTTGTTTCTTCAGCTAAATATTTTTCAATTGTTCCTTCGTCGAATGAGAGGATTTCATTATGGATAAAGGACAGTGCAGTATGTACTTTCGTCCATAAAGCAGCAATTTTGGAAGAGTTCGCTTGAATAATTGGATTTGTACGATCAGTGGATTCTTTTAAATTTGCATATGAGTATAGTTTTGTTAACTCCATTAAAAGATCTTCTTCTAAAAGTAGGCAATGTAATAAGGTAGTGGGGCTAGTGTGTAATTGTCCTTTAAACGCATCAAGTTTTTTTATATCGTTTGTTAATACACGTAATGCAGTTTCCCACTCTTTATCAGATTCGTATAAATCAGAGAGGTCCCATGTTAGTTCAGTAGGGACTTCTGTGCGAATATGGCGTTTCTCAATTACATTTTTCATTTGTTATATCCCCCTTATTATAAGTATCTAAAAACATGATACTAGAAAATTCAGTAAAATGAAAATAATTTACATTTCTATGTATGAAAAAGAAGGACAAGCATAAAAATGCTTGTCCTTCGAGTTAAATTTAAAATTAATATACTTTATCACCGTTGAAAATAGAGTTTTTCACGACTACATAATCTACAGTACGAATTGAGTCTAATTTTGTTCCGCCAGCGTAAGAGATAGAAGATTGAAGATCTTGTTCCATTTCGATTAAAGTATCTTCTAAAGAACCTTTATGCTCAACGAACATTTTCTTACCTTCAACGTTTTTCTTCTCACCTTTTTGGAATTCAGAAGCTGAACCGAAGTACTCTTTATAAAGTTTGCCGTCTTTTTCGATTGTTTCCCCTGGAGACTCTTCATGACCAGCGAATAGAGAACCGATCATAACCATAGTCGCCCCAAATCGAATAGATTTAGCTACGTCGCCGTGTGTACGAATACCACCGTCAGCGATAATTGGCTTACTTGCAGCTTTTGCACACCAGCGAAGTGCAGCTAGTTGCCAACCGCCAGTTCCAAAACCTGTTTTAATTTTAGTAATACAAACTTTACCAGGTCCAATACCAACTTTTGTTGCGTCAGCACCAGCGTTTTCTAATTCTCTTACCGCTTCTGGAGTCCCAACGTTTCCAGCGATAACGAAGCTTTCTGGTAAATGCTTCTTAATATGTTGAATCATGTTGATTACAGCATTAGAATGTCCGTGTGCAATATCAATCGTGATGTATTCAGGTGTAAGTTGCTCAGCAGCTAATTGTTGTACGAATTCATACTCGTCCTCTTTTATACCAACGCTAATAGAAGCGATTAATCCACGTGATTGCATATCTCTAATGAATGAGATACGTTTCTCTGGTTGGAAACGATGCATGATATAGAAGTAATTGTTTTCAGCTAAATAAGTTGCGATTCTTTCATCAATAATCGTTTGCATATTTGCAGGTACGACAGGTAATTTAAATTTATGTTTACCTAAAGTGACAGTTGTATCACATTCAGAGCGGCTGTTTACAATACATTTTGCAGGAATTAATTGAATATCTTCATAGTCGAATACGTTTTCCATCATTTACACCCCTAAAATACGAATATTTTATTCATTTTGTTTAAAAATGTTCGTCCAAAAGATAATTTACATTATTTTCACTCATAAGTCAAAGGTTTTCATGTTTATATTTAAAAATTAAGGTTTAGCTACGTATGTTGTAAGTTCATGTAATTAAAATGTGTTTAAACATAGTATTATTTGATGTAAAATTATGTTTGGGAAATAAAAGTTAAAGAGGTAAATTTAGGAGGGGTGCTAATGAAGCGCTTAGTATATATGGATTGGTTGCGTGTATTAGCAACGATCGCAGTGGTTACAATTCACGTTTCTGCTGGTTATGTTTCTATGTTAGATGCAAATAACGTATCACGCTGGATGGCTGGTAACTTGTTTGAATCGATTTCACGTGCGAGTGTTCCGATTTTTGTAATGATTAGTGGAGCGTTATTGTTAAAGGGTACAAAAGATATTTCAGTCGGGGAATTTTTACAGAAGCGTGCAAGTAAAGTAATTATACCTTTTGTAGCTTGGAGCGCTATATTTTATGCATATGGAGCATATGCAGGATATTTCCCGGCATCTTTAAAGCAAGGGATAAAGCACTTTTTAACGGATACTATTGGGGGACATTTATGGTTCTTATACATGATTGTAGGGATATATTTAATTACACCTCTACTGAAAATCTTTGTGAAGAACGCTAAAAAAAGAGAGATAGAATACTTTTTAATTTTATGGCTATATGCGTCTGTTGTAGTCAATTTAGTGAAATATTATTATCCTATCAACTTTAACATTGAATTATTTTACGTTACAAATTATGTAGGGTATTTCTTACTTGGTTATTATTTATCCAATTACGATATTTCGAAAAAATGGAGGAATATTTCTTACATTGGAGGACTTGTAGGATTTATTAGTACATTCTTTATTACATATTACTATACAGTAAAAGCAAATGGACAGTTAGAGCAGTTTTGGTATGGATATTTTGCGCCAGGTGTTGTACTGATGGCGATCGGATTATTTATATTTTTCAAATATGCATTCCAAAAGTCAGAAAGAGAATTACCATTGTTATTCCGTTTTATAAATCAAGCAAGCCTTGGAATCTATATTCTTCACTTCTTCTTATTAAATAACTTGTTGTACATGGTTTTCCCTAAGGTAAATGAGCGTGTACATGCAATATTGGCAATACCTATTAATGTAACGATTACAATTGTTCTTAGTCTGGTAATTACGTTAGTATTGCAAAGAATACCAGTTGTGAAAAAATTAGTTCCGTAAAAATGAATACAGTATAGATAGGGCAGACTTATTATTAAGGCTGCCTTTTCCTATTTTAAAATTATACTTAGATAAATTTAGGTTGAAACGAATTGAAAACAGTGGATTAATATAGTATCTTACTATAGTCTAAAGTGAGGTATGAAGAACATAATAGGTTAAATATAAAATCAAATGAGGTTAATATATGAGTAAAAAAAGCTTTAGTAATTATGCATTAAGTAAAGAAGTAAGACGAGCACTTACTGGTTTAGGATATGAGCATCCGACAGAAGTGCAAGGAGAGGTTATTCCAGTTGCATTGCAAAAGAAGGATCTTGTTGTAAAGTCGCAAACGGGAAGTGGAAAAACGGCTTCGTTCGGAATACCACTTTGTGAAATGGTAGAGTGGGAAGAGAATAAACCACAAGCATTAGTTTTAACACCAACGAGGGAACTTGCTGTTCAAGTGAAAGAAGATATTACGAATATAGGGCGATTCAAAAGAATTAAAGCTGCTGCAATTTATGGTAAATCTCCATTTGCACGTCAAAAATTAGAGTTAAAGCAAAAGACGCATATTGTAGTGGGGACCCCAGGACGTGTGTTGGATCATATTGAAAAAGGGACCCTTCCTTTAGATCGATTGAAATATTTAGTGATTGATGAAGCAGATGAAATGCTAAATATGGGCTTTATCGATCAAGTAGAGGCAATTATTGATGAATTACCTACAAAAAGAATGACAATGCTATTTTCAGCAACCCTACCGGAAGATATTGAAAAGTTATCCCGTACATATATGAATGCACCAACTCATATTGAAATTAAAGCAGCTGGGATTACAACAGATAAAATTGAACATACCCTTTTTGAAGTAAGGGAAGAAGAGAAGCTTTCACTTCTTAAGGATGTAACTATGATTGAAAATCCAGACAGTTGCATTATTTTTTGTCGTACACAAGAAAACGTAGACCATGTATATAGACAGCTAAAACGAGTTAATTATCCTTGTGACAAAATACACGGTGGTATGGTGCAGGAAGATCGTTTTGAAGTTATGGATGATTTTAGAAAAGGAAAGTTCCGTTATTTAGTAGCAACTGATGTAGCTGCGAGAGGAATTGATATTGATAATATTACACATGTTATTAATTACGATATTCCATTAGAAAAAGAAAGCTATGTACACCGTACTGGAAGGACGGGACGAGCTGGTAATAATGGAAAAGCTATTACATTTATAACGCCTTATGAAAATAGATTTTTAGAAGAGATTGAGGAATATATCGGATTTGAAATTCCAAAGGAACTGGCACCTTCAAAAGAAGAAGTTATAAAAGAGAAAGCAGTATTTGAAGAAAAAATATATGCTAAACCAATTATAAAGAAAGATAAAAATGCAGACCTAAACAAAGGAATTATGAAATTGTACTTTAATGGCGGAAAGAAAAAGAAAATTAGGGCGGTAGATTTCGTTGGTACAATTGCTAAAATTCAAGGTGTTTCTGCTGATGATATAGGTATTATTACAATACAAGATAATGTTTCGTATGTTGAAATATTAAACGGAAAAGGACCACTTGTTTTAAAGGTTATGAGAAATACAACGATAAAAGGTAAACAATTAAAAGTTCATGAGGCAATTAAGTAAACAAAAAAACTATCCACTATAATAGGTGGATAGTTTTTTTATTTAAGATTCTTTTAAATCATCAATCAACTTCTCAGCTAAGCGCCTATACATATTACTCATCGACACAAATGATGTTAGTAATAAAAATTTCTCTAGATTCGGATCTTCTAAGGAAGAAATTTCACTTACTTCTGAAACAAGATTATTTACGTCTTGTGTAAAGCTTTCGACGTTTTTTTCGGTAAGAGAAAGATAATCTTTATATAATGTATTTAATTCGAATGAATCATCGTTTAATAAGGATTCATTTATATTTTCTAAGGAGCTTTTTATGTCATTAATGGAAAGGGCTCCTTTTAATTGATAAATTAAGCTGATTAAAATCATATGCTCTTTTGAGTATTTTTTATTTTTGATTGGAATAAACAGTTTCCCTTTTGCGTAATTGTTAATCATTGTTTTTGTTAATACTTTTTCATCATCGGTTCTTGTTGTATCCGAATAAGTATTTTCAAATAATTGGACAACCTGGTCTACATACAAGTCGACATTTGGAATATCCTCAAGCGTAATGTTTTTTTCTAAATATAATGTTTCAAGCAGTTTATTTATATTTTCCACGTAGAACCCCTCACTTTTATAACTTAGTGGAGCATAATGTTTAGTTTATCTCTAAATATGGTATTACGAAACAAATGAATTGTAAATGTTGACCTCTAATAATAATACGTATATAATTACATGTAGTTATTGAAACTACATGTAATTATATGCGGGGTGTATATATGAATGCTTATGTAAGAGAACCAGTTAATGCTTTTACCCACTTGGGAGGAGCTGTATTATCATTTATTGCATTATTAGCTATGCTTGTAAAAGTTTCTATTAAGATGCCATCTTTTGCGGCAATTACAGCTGTTATTTTGTTTGGTATCGGAATGATGGTTCTGTATACAGCATCAGCTGTATATCATAGTGTTGTAGCCAGTGAACGTGTTATTTATTTCTTTCGGAAGCTTGATCACTCTATGATTTTTATATTGATTGCAGGTACATATGCACCATTTTGTTTAATTACATTACATTCCGCAAACGGTTTATTATTATTTTGTTTAGTTTATGCAACTGCCATTTGTGGTATTGTTTTTAAAATGTTTTGGTTTAGTTGCCCGAGATGGTTATCAACAGCAATTTATATTACAATGGGCTGGTTAATTGTTCTGTTCTTTGCACCGTTAGCTGCTAACTTAAGTGCAGGAGGTATCGTGCTTCTAGTGCTTGGAGGCATTCTTTATACAATCGGTGGATTTATTTATGGAACAAAGCCAAAATGGTTAGAGTTTAAACATATGGGGCATCATGAAATTTTTCACGTGTTCGTGTTATTGGGAAGCCTTGCCCACTTTTTAAGTGTATATTGCTACGTAATTTAACAAGATGAAATTTCCGAGTGATTTTTATTTTTTCTTGATTAATAAATAAAGATATAGACACATATGTATGTTAAAGAGTTGCATAACGTAAAGGTTATGCGGCTCTTTTTTATATAAATAATAATTCGAAATAAATATTCTAAATTATCAGTCTTTTGTGGTAGGATAGATTTGTATTGAGGTTATAAAATTTTATAATTAATAATAAGTGGGGGACTATATATATGGCGATACTTATAACAGGTGGAGCAGGATATATTGGTAGTCATACGTGTATAGAATTATTAAATAATAATTATAAAATTATAGTCGTAGATAATCTTTCAAATAGTTCAATCGAGTCCTTAAATCGAGTAAAAGAAATAACAGGAAAACAATTTGAATTTTATAAAGAAAGTGTTTTAAATCGTGAAAAAATGAATGAGATTTTTTTGGAAAATAATATTGAAGCGGTTATACATTTTGCTGGATTTAAAGCAGTTGGGGAATCGACTACAATTCCTCTAACATATTATTATAATAATATAATAAGTACAATCGTACTATGTGATGTGATGCAGAAACATCATGTTAAAAAGTTTATTTTTAGTTCATCTGCAACTGTATATGGAATTCCAAAAACGTCACCAATTACAGAAGAATTTCCACTAAGTGTGACAAATCCATATGGGCAAACAAAATTAATGATTGAGCAAATTATGCGTGATGTGGCAAAAGCTGATGATGAATGGAGTATTGCGTTACTTCGTTATTTCAATCCCTTCGGAGCACATAAAAGTGGTCGTATTGGAGAAGATCCAAATGGGATTCCGAATAATTTAATGCCATATGTAACGCAGGTGGCGGTAGGTAAATTAAAGGAACTAAATATATTCGGAAACGACTATCCAACAAAAGACGGGACAGGTGTCCGTGATTATATTCACGTTGTTGACCTTGCAAAAGGACATGTAAAGGCACTTGAGAAAGTACTTGAGACGAAAGGAATAGAGGCATATAATCTTGGCACAGGTAAAGGGTATAGTGTGTTAGAGATGATAAAGGCTTTTGAGGAGGTTTCAGGTAAAAAAATACCTTATAAAGTGATAGGGCGTCGTCCTGGTGATGTAGCAGTATGTTTTGCTGATGTATCTAAAGCGAAACGAGAATTAGGATGGGAAGCAGAATATGGGTTAGAAGAGATGTGTGTAGATTCTTGGAGATGGCAGGTAAATAATAAAAACGGCTATCAAATGATTTAAGGTAGTTAGTAAAGCATTCTCTTATTAATTTGTAGGATATTTTATGTATATAATAAATTGTTTTCTTTATTATGTTGCTTGAGGTCAGTAATATGTTCAATTTAGGAAAGAGAATGTAATAAAATATTACTGACCATAGCATTTGAATAGCAACCGGTTCTATTGAAAAGTATTCCAATACTTGTATCATTGTTAAAGTGCGTTTATAATCAAATAATCTTGTTAGCTTTTTGCTTGAATTACGTATTATTGAAAGCGTTTTTATTGCGTGATATATTTTGATTGACATCATTACTGTATAAAATGTATGAAAAGGGTTTTTCTATTGTTTTTTAAGGTAGGAAGTCTGACTTATTTTCGAAAAAACTTCGTATGTAGTTGTAAGTAAGAAGGAGAATAAGGAATAATATAATTTTTACAAGACGGGGAGGGTACAGTGTGAAAATGTAAGGTTTTCACATGAGGATATATGGGGTACGTAGGATTATTACTTTCGGGTGCAGCTTTATTTTTAAATAGTCTTGTTATATTAGGGAAAGCAGAGATGAAAAGTGCGGGTGTTTTTAATTTATTTGTGGGTGCACTACAAATTATTATTCCGTTCTATTTGATCATGATTTCTGACCAAAGTAATTGGACAGTGTATTCATATGCAGCTACTTTCTTATTTGGATTAACCTATTTATATGTAGGTGTTACCTTTATAAAAGGAATGGATAGTAGCGGTTTAGGTTGGTTTTGTATTTGGGTAGCAATTATTGCTTTATTCTATATGGTTGTTTCATTTGTTCAATTTCACGATGTTGTTAATGCATTAACGTGGTTTATGTGGGCATTACTTTGGTATTTATTCTTTGTATTAAATACACAAAAGAAGAATATCAATCAATATCTTGGAAGAATTGCCTTCGTACAATCATGGGTAACATTGACGTTGCCTTCACTCTTTTATTTTATGGGAGTATGGGGAGAGGGATTCGTATATGAACTATGGGTTTATGTATCCGTAATTTCTATTTTATACTTCTGTTATTGTATTTATAAATATCGAGTACGTTAATATATTTTCTGTAGAAAAGCATGGAATCGTTAAACGAATTCCATGCTTTTTCTATATTAGCATTTATAATAGAGAGGTAGTATTTTACAATTTATCAAAATGGGGATGATGAATTTGAAAAAAGTATTGGTGCTAGGGGGAACAAGATTTTTTGGTAAACATTTAGTAGAAGCACTTTTGCAAGCTGGACACGATGTAACAATTGCGACGAGAGGCATTACTGAAGATTCTTTTGGAAGTGTAGTAAACAGATTGATTGTAGATAGAGAAGACGAAAAACAACTAGCTGAGCGTCTAAAAGATAAAAGTTATGATATCGTATACGATAATTTATGCTATAGCTCGAATGCGGCGAAGATAGTATGTGGAGTGTTACGAGGAAAAACGAAGAAATACATTATGACATCTTCAATGGCTGTTTACGAGCCAGCACTAGGCTTATTAGAAGAGAACTTTAATCCGTACGAGTATGCCATTACGTATGGAGATAGGAAGGATTTTACTTATGGTGAAGGCAAGCGACTAGCTGAAGCTGCTGTATTTCAACAAGCAACATTCCCAGTTGTTGCAGTACGTTTTCCAGTTGTTATTGGAGAAAACGATTATACGAAAAGGTTACAATTTTACGTTGAACATATTGTGAAGCAAGAACCTGTCGCCGTGAATGATCTAGATGGAGAGTTATCATTTATACATGAAAAAGAAGCAGGAGAATTTTTAGCTTGGTGCGGGATGAAGGACATAGAAGGGCCAATTAATGCTTGTAGCAACGGGGTAGTTTCTACTCGAGAAGTTATTCATTTCATAGAAGAAAATACGGGAATAAAAGCACTCGTTCAAGAAGTAGGAGATAATGTAGCACCTTATAATGAAGTGATTAATTGTACATTACATAATGGAAAAGCTAGTGAATTAGGATTCCCGTTCCGAGAATTGAAAATAGAAATAGAACAAGTATTACGTTATTACATACATGCAATGAAATAATCATAAATCCCCCGGTGGCAATCCGGGGGATTCTGGAGGATTTCGACAATACTAATTGTACATTACCAAACTTACCTTATACGCACGACTAATGTTTTTGTGATCGCATTGCTTGTAAATACTTTTCATTTACCTGGTCCCAGTTCACTGTATGCCACCAGTTGGTAACAAATTCTGGACGCCGATTTTGATACTTTAAATAATAGGCATGTTCCCATACATCGATGACGAGTAATGGAATTTTACCTTCTTGCAAAGGTGTATCTTGATTGGGTGTACTCATAACGGAAAGTTCCTCACCGTCCAGAACAAGCCATCCATAGCCACTTCCAAAACGACTAATAGCTGCTTTGGAAAGTTGATCTTTTAAGTTGTCAAAGGTATTGAAATAATAATCAATTACTTTTGCAACGTCTCCATTAGGCTCACTGCCACCTCGCGGGCTCATTACTTCCCAAAAAAGACTATGACAATAGTGACCACCACCGTTATTTCTGACAGCTGTAACAATTTCTTTTGGTAAAGTTTCTAAATTACATAGTAACTCTTCTAAAGATTTATTATGTAATTCCGTATAGTTTTCTAAAGCGGCATTCAAGTTATTTACGTATGTCGCATGGTGCTTTCCGTGATGAATGGAAAGCGTGTTGCTATCGATATATGGCTCTAGTTCATCATAGTCATATGAAAGCTTTGGCAATTGAAATGAAGACATAACATTCCCTCCTTTCTCATTAAAAAGTTGGTCTAGGTAAAAATAATTTACCTGAGTCAAAAATACACCTATTTTTTATACAAGTCAATAGTAATCTCTTTAATTTTCTGAAAAATATTACAATAAAAGTAACACTTCGACTTTCATTTGTGACTCTTATTCTTTTTGCTTATACTGTAAAGTAGTAACGTTTTGTTGAAATAGAAGGAGATCGTTTATGAGTAAAACGAAACAATTAATAGAGGAAGCGAGTCATTTTATTACGGTTTGCTATAAAGAGCTTAATAAAGAACAATTCATAGAAGAGAGAATAAAAGAAATTCAAGTTGAGATAGAGAAGACGGGGACGTATGAGCATACATTTGAAGAACTTGTTCATGGATCACGAATGGCATGGCGCAATAGTAATCGATGTATCGGAAGACTATTTTGGAGTAAGATGCACATATTAGATGCACGTGAAGTAAATGATGAGGAAGGTGTATACAACGCATTAATTCATCATATTAAATATGCAACGAACGATGGGAAAGTTAAACCGACAATTACAATTTTTAAGCAATATCAAGGTGAAGAAAATAATATACGAATTTATAATCACCAATTGATTCGGTATGCAGGGTATAAAACAGAAATGGGAGTGATTGGTGACTCTCATTCCACTGCGTTTACGGATTTTTGCCAGGAACTTGGCTGGCGAGGAGAAGGTACGAATTTCGATGTATTGCCACTTGTTTTTTCTGTCGATGGAAAAGAACCTGTATATAAAGAAATTCCAAAAAAAGAAGTGAAAGAGGTACCAATTGAACATCCAGAGTACCCAATCTCATCTTTAGGAGCAAAATGGTATGGGGTTCCAATGATTTCAGATATGCGCTTAGAAATTGGCGGTATTTCCTATACAGCCGCTCCGTTCAATGGATGGTATATGGGGACGGAGATTGGGGCTCGTAACTTAGCGGATCATGATCGTTATAATTTACTGCCGGCTGTTGCGGAGATGATGAAGCTCGATACATCGAGAAACGGTACGTTATGGAAAGACAAGGCGCTAATTGAATTAAACGTGGCTGTTTTACATTCTTTTAAAAAACAAGGAGTTAGTATTGTGGATCACCATACAGCTGCGCAACAATTTCAACAATTTGAGAAGCAGGAAGCGGCATGTGGACGGGTTGTAACAGGTAATTGGGTATGGCTCATTCCACCGTTGTCGCCAGCTACCACTCATATTTATCATAAACCGTATCCAAATGAAATTTTGAAGCCAAATTTCTTTCATAAATAATAGCTAGTATAGTTTTTTTATGCAAATTATAATTTTTTTTAATTACTGTTACGTAGCAAATGGAAGCCTTTACTCTCGGTTATTTTTGGAAGGAGCTTTTTGAACCAAGGAGTTCCTTATGTTATAATCAAATTTCTGTTTCGAAGACCTTATAGAAATATAAGGTCTTTTGTTTTGCTTTTTTATGTAATAGGAATAGAAAATTTCTTTTAAATAAGGGATTTAGCATATTTTTAGGGACAACATAAGTGTGTAGAAAATTGATGAATTATTATGCTTATATAATCATTGTGTTTTGGATGTAAACAATAAAACATAATAAAGTTGTTTTTTTAGATTGCTGAGGAAGGAGGAAGTGTAAATGAGAATGAAGAGTCGAAAAACGGATTGGCCTGTATTTCTTATTAGTGGTGGCTCACTTTTATTATTTGTAATTGCAGTTATTTTAAATAAAAGTTACGTAGAGGGAGTCATTAATAGCAGTTTTGCAGCTTCAATTAAATATTTTGGTGCCTTTTGGCAAGTTTTATTAATTGGTACATTTGTTGTTGCAATGTGTATGGCATTTTCGAAATATGGGAGAGTTAAACTTGGGGGGCTAGAAAAACCTGAGATTAGTACGACAAAATGGCTCGCTATTATTATGTCTACATTACTTGCTGGAGGTGGCGTTTTTTGGGCAGCCGCAGAGCCGATGTACCATTTGATGACGGTGCCACCAATACATGAAGGTATAACTGCTGGGACGCAAGAAGCGGTAATGCCTGCTTTAGCACAAAGTTATATGCACTGGGGTTTCCTGGCTTGGACGATTTTAGGTACAATTAGTGCGGTAGTTATGATGTACGGGCATTATCATAAAGATATGCCGTTAAAACCTCGAACGCTTTTATATCCTATCTTTGGGGAGAGATTGCGAAAGAGTTGGCTTGGAACAATGATCGATGTATTTGCCATTATTGCGGTAGCTGCAGGGACGATTGGTCCAATCGGATTTTTAGGACTACAAGCAAGTTATGGGTTACAAGCATTGTTTAACATTCCTGATGTGTTTACTACTCAATTAGCTATTATTGTTTGTGTAGTAGCTGTTTCTACTATATCTGCGGTAACGGGAATTGATAAAGGGATTCAAATTATAAGTAATTTAAATGTTAGGTTAGCAGTTCTATTAATGCTATTTGTATTACTATTTGGACCAGGTGGATTTATTATCGATTCATTTGTGTCTTCGTTTGGATTTTATATAAATGAATTTATTCCAATGAGCACATATCGTGGTGATACAGCTTGGTTAGGATCGTGGACAATCTTTTTCTGGGGATGGTTTATTGGATATGGACCGATGATGGCAATTTTAGTGAGCCGAATTTCAAGAGGAAGAACAATCCGAGAAATCATCGTTGCAATTGGAATTATTGCGCCTATTATTACAACATTTTGGTTTACTATACTAGGGGGATCAGGTGTGTTTTATGAGTTAATGAATCCTGGTTCTATCTCGGTGGCATTAAGTGAATCTGGCATGCCAGCGGCTATGATTGCAATTACAGAGCAACTGCCACTATCTAATATTATTGGACCTGCATTTCTTTTATTAACAATTTTATTTGTAGTGACAACAGGAGATTCAATGGCTTATTCAATTTCAATGGCAGTGACTGGAGATGGAGATCCTAGAATTAGTTTGCGAGTTTTTTGGTCGCTTATTATGGGCGCAGTTGCGGCGATTCTTTTATATATGGGTGAGGGAAGTATTAACGCCTTACAATCCTTCATTGTAGTGACGGCTGTTCCTGTATCTATTCTGTTATTCCCGATGCTATGGCTAGCGCCTAAAGTCGCAGGGGAATTAGCGTTAAAACAAGGTATTGTAAAAGAAGAAGATAAAACTAGCTTCTTGTTCCAAAAAGCTAGTAAATCAAAATAAATAATTGTATTTATATAAGAAGAGGAAGCATTTCATTTGAGATGCTTCCTCTTTGCTATTTATTTAACTACTGTTCATACTCTGTACATTTTCAATCTATTCTAATACTTTATCTTTCGTCTCTGGGACACATAATAGCATTGTAACTAAACCGATTGGATAGATAATGAAGATGAGAGATAATGCTCCCATTAAATTACCACCTGCAGCAAGTAAGCCGATAATAACAGGCCCAAATCCAGCTAAACCACGTCCTGTACCGAAAATAAAGTTTTCTGCTGTAGAGCGAGCTTCAGCAGGATAGTTTTCGGCTAAAACTGCCCCGAATCCTCCCATCATGCCATTGGCAAAGAATCCAAGCAATGCACTTCCCCATAACAATAATGTTGAGTCTGTGAATAAGAAGAAGTAAATGAGACAGTATATAGTACCACCGACATAATAGATTGTAAAAGTTTTACGGCGACCAATTTTATCAGCTAGAATACCAAAAGTTGCAATTCCAATTAGCATGCCAATTGTAGAGATGAACATCCAACCGCTCGCTTTTGCTAATGTGTAGTTATATTTATTCGCTAAAATAGTTGGCATCCATGTGAAAATTCCATAATATCCGAAGTTCTGGATGAATGACATAATAATAAGACCGATTGTTGTTATCGTTACTTTTTTATTGGCAAATAACTTTCGAAGTGGGAACTTTTTCATTTGCTTTAGTTGTTCTGCCTCGGTAGTTGTTAAATTACCTTCAGCTTCTTTTTGTAACAATTCTTTTTTGTATCGTTGTTTTTGTTCCCATATTTTCGGTTCACTTAAACTTTTGCGGACGTAAACAGCTAATAAAGCGGGAATGAGTCCAAATAAGAAAACAGCTCTCCATCCGAAATGCGGGACGATAAATGCTGGAAGGAGTGAAGCGACTAGTACGCCAAATTGCCATCCAAGTGCAACAACGGATGTCGCCTTAGCGCGCATTTCTTTAGACCATGTTTCAGTTACGATGGCCATTCCAATCCCGAATTCACCACCAACTCCCATTCCAACTAAAAAGCGAAGAATTAATAATTGCCAATAATCTGTTGCGAAATAAATAAGTGCTGTTGCGAGTGAAAATAGTAAGATTGTGAAGGCCATCGTACGGATACGCCCAAATAAATCAGCAATAAATCCAAATAAATAAGACCCGATTAGCATTCCTATTGTGGTAGCTAATGTCAAGTTTCCACCTTCAACAGGGCTCAAATGAAATTCTTTTAAAATGTAGACCAGTACGAAAGATAAGAGCAACATATCTAAACCTTCTGCTGCATATCCTAGCGCAGAACCAAACAATGTTTTATATCTTTTCTCCTTCGTTTCCTCTGTTGTTGATTGTACATCAGTAGTAACGTTCATCATTACTCCTCCCTATTTTCTCCTACAGTCGCTATGGAAGAATAACAAAAGGCCTTCTCACCTGATATGATGAGAAGGCCAAAAAAGCATACGTATCTCTAAAAAAGACCATACGTATAGTATATTCCGACTTCCTTCTCAACCTCACGGGGTTGGGTTAAAGGACTGTATTATATTACTTTATTTTTAGCACTCTTCTATTAGGTTGTCAAATAAAGAGGGGATAGTTATGTGTAAAATATTTCAAAAGATATTGCATTCTTCTTGACGCCCACTTCATTATTTTCCCATAATAAAACTAACTCATATAAAAAGGAATGAATCACAGATGCTAAATTTAGTACTTATGATGATTGAACGTGTCGGACTTATTGTTATTTTAGGATTTTTACTTTCTCATATTAGAACGTTCAGGCGCCTTCTTCATAGACAAGATGGGTATGTAGATAAGCTTAAGCTTATTTGTATTTTTTCAGTGTTTACAATTGTCAGCAATTACACGGGAATTGAAATTGCGGGGAATACAATTATGAATGAAAATTGGCTACAAGGTGTTTCGTCATCTAGTACAATTGCGAATACACGTATTATGGGTGTTGGAATTAGTGGATTGCTTGGTGGTCCTATCGTCGGAATTGGAGTAGGATCGATTGCTGGTATTCACCGTTATATGCTTGGCGGGACGACAGCGCTAAGTTGTGCAATCTCTTCAATTTTAGCAGGTGTTATAACTGGGTATATTGGACACATTTTCAAAAAATATAATCGTGCAATTACGCCTAAATTTTCAGCGATTTTAAGCGTGTTTATTGTTTCTTTAGAAATGATTATGATCCTATTAGTCGTAGAGGATGGAACTAGTATCGTGAAAACAATTGCGATACCAATGATCCTTGTAAATAGTTTCGGAAGTTTTATTTTACTTTCAATGATACAAGCTATTTTGCGTCAGGAAGAAAACGCGAAAGCTCTGCAAACGCATAAAGTATTACGAATTGCTGATAAGACATTACCATATTTTCGCAGGGGATTAACAGAAGAGTCTTGTAAACATGTGGCACAAATTATTCACCGTTTTACGGGAACGGATGCGGTATCCTTAACAGATACAGAGAAAATATTAGCTCACGTTGGATTGGCATCAGATCATCATATTCCTTCACACAGTTTAATAACAGGTTTATCGAAAGAGGTTTTACATACAGGGAAAATAATGAAAGCGAAATCACGTGAGGTTATTAATTGCCAACATGAAGGCTGTCCTTTGCAAGCAGCTATTGTTATTCCATTAACTTCACATGAAAATACGATAGGGACATTAAAACTGTATTTCAAGAACCCTAACCAGTTAAGTCGTGTTGAAGAGGAACTTGCAGAAGGATTAGCAAAAATATTTTCCACGCAGCTTGAGTTAGGTGAAGCAGAGTTACAAAGTAAGTTATTGCAAGATGCCGAAATAAAAGCGTTACAAGCACAAATCAATCCGCATTTTTTATTTAATGCGATTAATACCGTATCAGCTTTATGCCGAACAGATGTAGAAAAGGCAAGGAAGTTATTATTGCAGCTTAGCGTGTATTTTCGTTGTAATTTGCAAGGGGCACGTCAGTTGTTGATTCCACTAGAACAAGAATTAAACCATGTACAGGCATACCTATCACTAGAACAAGCAAGATTCCCAAATAAGTATGAAGTAAAGATGTATATTGAGGAAGAGTTAAAGACAACATTAGTACCACCATTTGTTCTTCAACTGTTGGTTGAAAATGCGTTGCGACATGCTTTTCCGAAGAAACAGCCAGTATGCGAAGTAGAAGTGCATGTTTTTGAAAAAGGGGGCATGGTTCACTTCGAAGTGAAAGATAATGGACAAGGAATTGAGGAAGAACGCTTAGAACAATTAGGAAAAATGGTAGTGTCGTCAAAGAAAGGGACTGGAACAGCTTTATATAATATTAATGAACGACTTATCGGGTTATTTGGGAAAGAGACAATGCTTCAAATTGAAAGTGAATTAAATGAGGGGACAGAGATTACTTTTGTTATTCCTAAAAAAATAGGGGAGGAAGAACGGAGTGTTAAAAGTATTAGTAGTTGACGATGAAATGTTAGCACGTGATGAATTGAAGTATTTATTAGAGCAAACGAAAGAAGTAGAGATAATTGGTGAGGCGGATTGTGTAGAGGATGCATTAGAGGAATTAATGAAAAACAAACCAGATATTGTTTTCCTAGACATTCAGCTATCTGATGATAACGGATTTGAAATCGCAAATATATTAAAGAAGATGAAAAATCCCCCTGCAATTGTGTTTGCTACTGCCTATGATCAATATGCGCTGCAAGCATTTGAAGTAGACGCGTTAGACTACATTTTAAAACCATTTGATGAAGAACGTATCGTACAGACATTAAAGAAATATAAAAAGCAAAAACAAATAAAATTAGAAACAAATCAAGAGGTAAAGAGTGTAGACGTAACGACCGAGATGCATAAATTAGCATTACCAATTGAGGAATCGATTGTACTTGTGAATATTGAAGATATTATATATGTAGGACTTGTGGATGGAAAAGTGACAGTAAAAACAATGAGAGAAACGTATGTAACACACGATACACTTGTAATTTTGGAAAAGAAGTTGCCACAAGCAAGTTTTATGCGTGTCCATCGCAGTTTTATTGCAAATATTAATCATATTACGGAAATACAACCATGGTTCAATTCTACATATAATTTAATTATGAAAGAAGGATCAAAAGTACCTGTTAGCCGTACATATGCAAAAGAACTCAAAAAGCTACTTCGTATTTAAGAAGTAGCTTTTTGCATTTCATCTGCCTATTTTTGTAACTAATTTTGTATATTTGACGTTCCGCTATGCAAACGCTTACAGCTTTGTTTTTATCTTATACAATAAAGGTACCAAATCGAAAGAGGTGGCCAAAATGAGTACGAAAAAAGTATATAGTTTCTTATCACAAGCATTCATATTTTCAGCTATTATGTTAGTTTCTAATATTATTGCAACGCATTTACCAATTCCGATGCCTTCATCGGTGATCGGATTAGTTATTTTATTTAGCCTATTATGTTTAAAAGTTATTAAATTGGAACAAGTTGAATCACTCGGAACGGCTTTAACAGGTATTATCGGATTCCTTTTCGTTCCATCAGGTATTTCGGTTATTAATTCTCTCGGTGTAATGGGACAATATTTTGTACAAATTTTAACTGTAATTGTTGTCGCAACAATTATTTTACTCGCTGTAACAGGATTATTTGCACAATTTATTTTAGGAAAAGACGATAAAGAAATAGAAGATACGAAAGAATTGAAAGTAGTAAATAAAGGACGCAAGCACGGAAAAGTTGCGTAACCAATTTAGTATATATTGCTAGGAGGGAATGAACATGGCAAGCACAATGACTCCATATTTCGGAATCGTCGTTTCATTAATCGCATACGGAATCGGAACATTATTATTTAAGCATTCAAAAGGATTCTTCTTATTCACACCATTATTCGTAGCGATGGTATTAGGGATTGTCTTTCTAAAAGTAGGTAACTTTACTTTTGAAGAATATAATACTGGCGGAAAAATGATTAGCTTCTTCTTAGAACCAGCAACAATCGCGTTTGCAATTCCATTATATAAACAAGTGGATAAGTTAAAAAAATATTGGTGGCAAATTTTATCGGCTATCGTGGTTGGATCTATTTGCTCAGTAATTGTCGTGTTTATTGTTGCAAAAGCAATTGGTTTAGATACAGCAGTAATGAATTCAATGTTACCACAAGCAGCAACAACAGCAATTGCATTACCAATCTCTGAAAGTATTGGTGGTATACCAGCAATTACATCGTTTGCAGTTATTTTTAACGCAGTTATTGTATACGCATTAGGAGCATTATTCTTAAAAACATTTAGAGTAAAACATCCAATTGCAAAAGGTTTAGCACTTGGAACAGCAGGTCACGCATTAGGAGTGGCAGTAGGAATTGAAATGGGTGAAGTAGAGGCAGCTATGGCAAGTATTGCTGTAACAGTAGTTGGGGTTGTAACTGTAGTTGTCATACCGATGTTTATGCCATTCATTGGATAGTAAAACTTACTTAAAAAAACGAGAAAAGCAAGCTATTTGTAGGACAGATTTCTACTGATAGCTTGCTTTTTATGTTACAGTAGTGGTAAGACCTATGTTAATAAAATGTAAGTTTCCTTAAATCTTCATTAATACTGTGTAGAATACGTTTTGAATTAGGTCATTGTATTGTAAAATAAGAAGTAAGCTACTATAGGATCTGCTAAGAGAGACCTATAATAAGCTTATAAAAATCTTTATATGAATGAATAATTAAAGGTAGAGAAGAGAGAAAAAATCTACTTATTAACGTTTTACTTTATAGGACAGGAGAGAGTACTCGTCGATTATGCAAATAAAAAACCTGTTTCAAAGCAAAGGATTTCAGAGGTTTCTCGTATTAGTAATACTTGCTCTCGTGTTATACGGGCTGCAAAGTATGTTGAATTTAATTTTAATTACGTTTATTCTCACATATTTAATGGATCGATTCCAAAAGTTTATTTCTCGCAAATTAGATCATTTCATGCCCATTAACCGAAAAATTATTATAGCGTTTCTATATGTAATGTTAATTGGTGGAATTGCTATTACGCTATTTAAATATTTACCAGTATTAACGATACAAATTTCACAATTGATTTATCAATTTAACGTATTTTTAAGAAACCCACCGGATAGTGAATTAATTAAGTATGCAGTTAATGCTGTCAATCATATGGAACTTTCGAAATATGTAGGACAAGGCGTTGACATTTTGTATAAATCGATTACGAATGTTGGGAAATTTGGCCTTCAAGTGTTACTTTCTTTAATTTTAAGTTTATTTTTCTTATTGGAGAAAGCTCGGATCGTTGCTTTTACTGCAAAATTTAAAGAAAGCCGACTTGCAATTTTCTATACTGAAATTGAGTACTTCGGTAAGAAATTTGCACGTTCATTCGGAAAAGTAATCGAAGCACAATTTTTAATTGCAGTTGTTAACTGTGTTTTATCCGTTATTGCACTATGGATATTAGGATTCCCGCAATTATTAGGTTTAGCGTTAATGATCTTCTTACTCGGTTTAATTCCAGTAGCTGGGGTTATCATTTCGTTATTCCCGCTTTGTATGATTGCTTACAATATTGGCGGTATTATGTACGTTGTTTATATTTTAATTATCGTAACAGTAATTCATGCGCTTGAAAGTTACGTGTTAAATCCGAAGTTCATGTCGCAAAAAACAAACTTACCGATCTTCTATACATTTATGGTATTAATCTTCTCAGAACACTTCTTAGGTGTATGGGGATTAATTATCGGTATTCCAATCTTCATTTTCTTATTAGATGTCTTAGATGTGACAAGTGATGAAATAGAGAATGAAGCCAGAAAAAATAAGGTGAAGTAAAGAAAAAGCATCGATGTTCGATGCTTTTTCTTTTATAACATGATGTTTTTTATGCCATACTGTAAGCAGAAGACAGAATAGGGGTGAAATAATGGCTGTAAATGAAAAGGTAGAGTTAGCTACATTTGCTGGAGGGTGCTTCTGGTGTATGGTTTCGCCATTTGAAGAGATGGAAGGAATTATAAAGGTTGTTTCTGGTTATACAGGTGGTTATAAAGAGAGTCCAACATATAAAGAAGTATGTTCAGAAACGACGGGACATTATGAGGCAGTACAAATTACATTTGATGCAAATAAAATGCCGTATGAAGAGTTATTAAATATATATTGGAGACAAATTGATCCGACTGATATAGGAGGACAATTTCACGATCGTGGACAGTCTTACGAAACAGTAATTTTTTATCACAATGAAGAACAACATAAAAAAGCAGAGGCTTCAAAAGAAGAGCTTGCAAAGAGTGGACGCTTTTCAAAACCAATTGCTACAAAAATATTACCAGCAGCTACGTTTTATCCAGCTGAAGACTATCACCAAGGATATCATAAGAAAAATACATTCCGCTATGAGTTATACCGTAAAGGATCGGGACGAGATGCTTTTATTAAACAACATTGGCCAAAAGATAATACTCATTTAAAAGAAAAACTCAATGAGATGCAGTTTTATGTAACACAGGAAAATGGAACTGAGCCACCCTTTCAAAATGAATATTGGAATCATAAAGAAGAAGGACTTTATGTAGATATCGTCTCAGGTGAACCGCTATTTACTTCTTTAGATAAATTTGATAGCGGGTGTGGATGGCCTAGCTTTACGAAGCCAGTTATGTCAGCAAGTGTGAAAGAAAAAATGGATGTCAGTCATAATATGACGCGTACGGAAGTGAGAAGCAAAGAGGGAGATTCACATCTAGGCCATGTATTCCCGGATGGCCCAGGACCAAATGGTCTTCGTTACTGTATTAATTCCGCAGCCCTTCGATTTATCCGAAAAGAGGAATTAGAGAAAGAAGGATATGGTGATTTTCTAGTCGTATTTGGGAATAAAAAATAACCTCGCTAACTGCGAGGTTATTTTTTGTTATTTTGCTTTTTTCTTTTTGAACTTGCTTAATACTTCATAAACGATTGGAACAATAAGAAGTGTTAATAACGTTGAACTTGTTAATCCACCAATTACTGTTACACCAAGTCCTTTAGAAATTAAGCCGCTACCTTCAAATCCTAATGCAAGTGGGATAAGAGCACCGATTGTTGCAATTGCAGTCATTAAAATAGGGCGAAGGCGTGTAGCACCAGCCTCTAATAAAGCTTCACGTGTTGATAGACCTTCATTTTCTTTATGAATAACACGGTCGATAAGCACGATTGCGTTTGTTACAACGATACCGATTAACATAAGTGCACCAATCATTGCAGAGACACTTAACGTTTCACCAGAGATTAATAAGGCAACAAGAGCTCCGATAATTGTGAATGGTAGCGAGAATAAAATTGCGAATGGTGCAAGGGCACCGCCAAATGTAACGACAAGAACGAAGTATACAATGGCAATCGCAGCTAACATCGCTAAGCCAAGTTGCTTGAATGATTCTTCAATATCTTTTGTAACACCGCCCATAGAAACATCTACACCGGAAGGAAGATCCATTTTATCTACTTCTTTTTGAACAGCGGCAGATGCTTTTGAAACGTCATCAGATGTTAGTTTTGCACTTACTTCTGCATAAACACGGCCATCGCGGTGTTTCACTGTATTCGAAGTTTCCCCTTCTTTTACAGTCATAACATCTTTCACAGCCACTTCAGTACCAAGTGGCGTTGTAATTTTACGATTTGTTAAGTCATCGATTGTTGCATAATTTTGTTTTTCAGCTTCGACATATACGTTGACATCTTTACCGTCTTTTTTAATTGTTGTCAGAACAGGTCGATCATGTTGATTAGAAAGTCCCATTCCGATTTGTGCAGCTGTTAGACCCATTTTACTTAGTTTTTCCTGATCTGCGACTAAAGTGTACTCTGCATACGTTTTTGCAATACTAGAGTCAATATCCTTTAAGTTTTTATTTTTCTTCATGATATTTTGAATATCTTTGACAATAGGTTTAATGTCCTCCGAGCTATCTCCGTAAACGTATAGTTTAATTTCATTACTACCGCCACTCGCTCCGAAGTCTTGGTTTTTCCATTCGCCTTTTCCAGACATCTTCTGTAAATCTTTAACGACTTGCTCTTTTTCTTTTTCGAAGTTTTTCGTGTCGTTATCATATTGCACGAAGAACATTGCTTGATTTGATTGACCAGGACTCATTGGGTTTTCGCCACCTAATGAGAATTGAATTGTTTTGACGTCTTTATTATCTTGGAAGTGCTTCTCAGCTTTCGTTGCAATTTTTTCAACATCTTCTAACGTTTGACCTGGTTCAGGGTTGTACGTTGTAATGATCATTTTTTCTTCTTCAGATGGTAAGAAACTTACACCGATAATTGGCACAAGTGCAAGACTACCAACTAATAGAAGGACAGCAATGCTTGATGTGATGATTTTATGATTTAAAGCCCATGCAAGTATGCGTTTATACCCGTTTGCTAATTTACTTGGTTTTTCTTCATGATGTACTTCTTTTTCCCTCATGCTCTCTTTTTTAAATAAAGAGTGAGCTAACATCGGCACGATTGTAACTGCTACTAGTAACGATGCTAATAAAGCGAAGACGATAGTTAAGGCAAATGGTAAGAACATTTCACCAATCATACCTTTTACTAGTCCAAGCGGTAAGAATACAGCAATTGTTACAATGGTAGAAGACATAATTGGGATAAACATTTCCTTCGTAGCTTCACGAATTAAATCTTTTCCGCGCAGTTTCTCTTCTGATAACGACATTCGTCGGTAAATATTTTCAATAACAACAATGGAGTCATCAACAACGCGTCCAATAGCGACTGTCATTGCTCCAAGTGTCATAATATTAAGCGTAATATCCATTTGTTTTATGACTAATACAGCAATTAATAAAGAAAGTGGTATGGAAACGACAGAGATTAATGTTGTTCGGATATTTCGTAGGAACAGCATAATAATAACAATCGCAAATATAGCACCAAAAATAGCTTTGCTCAGCATTGTTTCTACTGATTTCTCAATCGGTGCACCTTGGTCGAATGTTGAAATAATCTCTAAGTCTTTATATTTTTTCTCAAGGTCTTTTACTTTATCTTTCACTGCATTTACAACATCAACAGTATTCGCGTCAGCAGCTTTCACAATTTGAATTCCAATTGCTTCTTTTCCATTTGTTCGAGAAATAGATTCTGCTTTTCCGACTTCTTTAATGTCAGCAATTTCATCTAATGTAACTGTCGGAATCCCGTTCATAGCCGCTGGATTCATTTGCGGTGTTTGTGTACCAGCTCCAGCGTTTTGACTACCTTGACCGCTCGGTGATGAAGGTATAGCTGGGATCTTTAATTCTTTTAATGCTTTCATTGTTGTAATATTTCCATCTACAACAACTGATTTTTCTGTGTCTTTAAATGTATATAAGCCAAGTGGTAAAGATACGTCCGATCCTTTAATTACATTTTTTACAGTATCTTCACTTAAACCTAATTCTTTCATCTTATCTTTCTTGAAGACAAGTTGTACTTCATCTACTTGTTGACCTGAAATTTGAACAGATGCGACCCCATCAAGTCCTTTTAATCCGGGAACAACATTTTTTTCTACATTTTCAGTTAAGGCAGCTAAAGATTCATTTTTACTTGCTACGCTTAACGAAATAACTGGAAAGGCATTGAAGTTTACACGTGAAACTTTCGGGTCTTTTACACCTTCTGGGAGTTTCACATTTGTGAGAGCTTCTTTAATTTCTGTTTCAGCCTTTTCCATATTTTTATCAAAATCATATTCTACCTGAATAGAAGATGCGTTTTGAAAAGATGATGAACTAACAACGTTTACACCACTTAAGTTTTGTAGTTGCTCTTCCATCGGTTTTGAAACTTTGTCAGCTACTTCTTCTGGTGTAGCACCAGGATAAACCGTAGTTACTGTTACAACAGGTGTTGTAATATCAGGAATTGTTTCCAGCTTCATATTCAGCCCAGAATAAATACCTGCAATGGTAACAATAATGGTTAGTAGCCAAACTGCGAACTTATTTTTTAACGAGAAATTAATAATTTTGTTCATGTTTGCGCTCCCTTTGTATTGTATTGACCAACTGGTCAGTCTAATACATAATATAACTGACTGATTGGTCAGTCGTCAATGAAAAGGGATGGTATAATAAATTCATAATAAGATGCGAGATTAAATTTAGGAGAGACATGATATGAAAGAAAAAGAGCGCTTAATTATAGAGATGGCTATGAAGTTATTTGCGACTAAGGGTGTAAATGCGACATCAGTACAGGAAATTGTGACAGCTTGTGGCATATCTAAGGGAGCTTTCTATTTATACTTTAAATCGAAAGATGAGCTTTTATTAGCAACACTTCGATATTACTATGACAAGATTCAAAATAAAATGCTGGATATTGAAAATGAATCGTTATTGCCGCGTGAAAAATTTGCAAAGCAATTGCGTTGTCAGTTTAACGATATACAAAAGCATAAAGAATTTATTATTATGCATGCGAGGGAAAATGCTATACCTTTTAATAAAGAAGTAGAAGAGTTTATGATGAGGATGAAGTTAGAGTCTCATGCATTTTATCGGAATAGTTTATTGTCTATTTATGGTGAAAAGGTTATGCCTTATTTATTAGATTTAGTCATTATGGTAGAAGGTATATGCCGTGGATATTTAGAACTGATCATTTTACAAGCACCAGAAATTGACTTATCTTACGTTTCTGCATTTATTTTGAAAAGAGTAGATGATTTAGTAGATGGATTGGTAGAATCTTCGGAAGAACCTGTGTTACATGAAGAAAAGCTTGGGGAATTTCTTTGCAAATCAGAGCTTAGTAAGGAGCAGGTTAAGGAACACTTTTTAAAAGAAATTATTGTTTTTAAACGCACATTAGCTGATCAACTAGAAGATGAGGAATTGCTTGTTACATTAGATGTTTTGGAGGCAGAAATGAGATTGCAAAATCCAAGGATACCGGTCATTCAAGGAATGTTATCTAATTTAGAGATATATCCAAATTTAAAAGAATTTCGTTTGAGGATTATGGGGTATTACAATATAAAAAGGTAACAATGATGGTTTTCATTGTTACCTTTTTTATTATGCATTCACTTTTTCTTTTGTTTGTGTAGTCTCTTCTTGCTCAATATTGATTGTTTCTTTTACGATATAAATCGGACGGTTTTTACTCTCGTCATAAATACGAGCAATATATTGGCCAACGATTCCTAGACCAAGTAACTGAATACCGCTAAAGAATGTAATAGCAACCATAATAGATGCCCAACCTGTTTGCGTACCAGTGCCAATAATTTTTACAGTAATTGTATATAGTAAGACGATTATTGAAATAAGAACTGATAATAAGCCTAAAGTCATAACGATACGTAATGGTTTTGTTGAAAATGCAATAATGCCATCTGATGCAAATTTAATCATTTTCTTTAATGGATATTTTGTTTCACCAGCAAAGCGCTCATCGCGTTCATATTCAACATACGTTTGACGGAAGCCAACCCAAGACATCATACCGCGGATGAAGCGATTTCGTTCAGTCATTTGATTGAAAACATCAGCTACTTTGCGATCGATGATTCGGAAATCACCAGTATCTTTTGGGATATCGATATCAGACATGTAGTTTAAGAATTTATAGAAATATTTAGCTGTTAAAAGTTTAAACCAAGTTTCACCTTTACGTTGTTTACGTTTCGCATAAACAACTTCATATCCTTCTTCCCATTTTGCAATAAGTTCAGGAATAACTTCAGGTGGATCTTGTAAGTCTGCATCGATAATTACAATAGCGTCACCTTTTGCAGCAGCAATACCAGCTGTAACGGCTATTTGGTGTCCAAAATTACGTGCAAAATTAACGATTTTTGTACGGTAATCATTTGCTGCAATCTCAGATAAGATTTCCATTGTACGGTCTGTGCTACCGTCGTTTACAAAGACAAACTCGTAATTAATATCATTTTGAAGCATAACGGACTTTAAACGGTTATAACATTCCTGTGCTACTTCTTCCTCGAAGTACATAGGAACTACAACCGAAATTAATTTTTGCATGTTGTATCCTCCGTATTTTTAATAAGTTGTTCAAGTTTAATTAGTAGCCTTTTCGGTTTGGTTGAATGTCCAAATTTTATTAAGGACAAAGTTTATAACCATTCCGACACCAATTGCGAAGATCTGTGCAATTAATGCATTAAAAGTAAGTTTATCTACTAATATAAATAAACATAATGTATTAAAAGCCAATACAATTAAATTTACAGTTAGAAATTTAAAGAACATTGACGTGCTTTTATTATTAGGTTTAAACACCCAATTTTTATTCCAATAGTAGCTATTGGCAACACCAATTAAATAGGCAATGGTATTCGCAATAAGGTAGTTCATCCCGAATTTTAATAATATCCAAAAGCTAATAATTGTAATGAGTGTATTAAAGATTCCTACTAAACCAAACTTTAAGAGTTTCTCCATAATAGTATCCTCAACTTTATAAAATATATAAATAAAACAGGAATGTAAAAAGGTTGTTCGTACATAACAACTATCAATTATATCATAGTTTATGCTAATATGTTATATGTTTTGGGTAGATATCATTTTAGGATATAAAATAAATCTGTTCATAATAAAAATGATTATTTTAAATTGGTATACTAGGAAATATAAAAGCAAACATGGAAATCATGATAATATTAATGTATAGTAGCTGGTAGTGTAATTTTTTTAGGAAATATAATGTTTTCCCATATAAATATGTTAAGGAGTGAGTTTTTTTGGAACGTTTTTCTGGATTGTTTTCAACCTTTTCTACACGTGCCATATACGGCATTTATAGCTTTTTCGTTGCAATATTAATTTTTGATTATTTTTCAGATACTCAAAAATATAATTATGTAATGATATTAGTTGGAGTTTTATTATTATGTACAATTGGAAACTTTATACTTAGCAGTGGATCGCTATACCTTGAAAGAGTAAATGAAAAAATATGTTTTTTTGTACTGCTAATTATTTGTGTAGCAGTGAAAACAGCGTGGATTCTTACATATAAGATTGATCCGATTGGTGATTATGAAGCCTTTTTTAATACGGCAAAAGCATTAGGTGACAACTTTGTTATTCATGATAGATATGTTGCATTATTTCCACATATTTTTGGATATGCTTCATTCTTAAGTATCTTCCTGAAAATATTTGGGGCAAACTTTATGATTCCGCCAATTATTAATGTTGTTTTAACTACAATATCGATGGGATTAATATATTTTATAGCTAGAAGAATTGGTGGAGTGAGAACAGCGATAACAGCAAGTGTTTTATGGATTCTCTTGCCATCACAAACGATGTATAACATGTTTGCACTTTCAGAACCGTTGTATTGTACAATATTGTTATTGGCCTGGGCAATTATGATAATTGTTTATGATAAAATTGAAAATATAACGATTGCAAAGGTTCTTATGTATTCAATTCTAGTAGCTGCATTACTTGTATTAATAAATATGGCAAGACCAATTGCAGCAGTGCCAATTATAGCCCTAGCAATATGGATGTTTATTATAGATACAAAGCATATTGGGAATAAAAAGCTACTTATTAACAAGGTGGCATATGTAGGGGTTATCATTATTGGATACTTAATGATGTCTTCGGCGGTAAATCATTATGTAACATTACGTTTAGGTGAAGAGATAGCAACAGTGCCGGGATACAATATTCATGTAGGATTTAATAAGGGAGCTTCAGGAACATGGAATCCAGGAGATTCAGCATTACTATATCATTATAGTGGTCAACCAGGATGGAGTGCTCAGGACGTTCAAAAGCAAATGCTTGAAGAAGCGAAAAAGAGAATAAAAAACGATGATATAGATTTCGGGAAACTAATGTATGATAAATTTATTATCTTTTTAGGGAACGATGATCAAGCTGTTAAATATGCAGATCCAATTATGGATCATAAAGTACGATATACTATAATTTCTAATGTTTTCTATTACTTTTTACTAGCTACTTCACTGTTCGGGGCGTTAGTAGCTATAAAAAATAAAAATAAATCTTCACTTCTCATTATTTGTTTATACACGATTGGGCTAACAATGGCACAAATGATAGTAGAAGTAGCACCGAGATATCATTATTCGGCTACAATACCTATGATCTTTTTAGCTGCTTTTGGCATTAATCATATTTACAATAAAAAAAGGATATAAATAAAAAGGCATGAGCTCGGTATTGCATCGAGCTCATGCCTTTTTTATTTGGCCTTATCTTATATTTTTGTAGTCTTTCTTTTAGACATGAGACGATAAACTACATATAGTCCATAACTTTGAATGATTGTAAAGCTAGGGATGATAAAGTATCGGTATCTTGTTTGATATTCGATTAAGAAGTGAATCGTTATATAGCCAATTATTAATAATAAAAATAGTGTGTAATGTGTGTTGTTTTGCTTAGTTAGTATGAGATAAAAAGTTGCTAACGTGCCAAATAACATAGTTGTAATATATATATATTTATCGTATGTCTTAAGGTCGTCTTGCAAGGTAACCATATCATTCTCTGTGTTACTTAGTGTTGCCAGACTCCATACTGGGGCGGAATCATAATCTGCCCACATAATCGTGAATTTATCACTAAATAAAGATAAAACCTTTTGTGGATCAGCTAGTCGCTCTTGAATCAATTTCTTCTCAACGGCTTCTCGTTCTTTTCCAAGCTCAAAGGACATAACATATTCTACATCTGCTGAAGAATATCCACCTCTTGTTTCGTGATTAAGTCCTACGGTGAATTTCCAGAGAGGATCCCTGTTAGATAGCGGATATTGGGTAATTCCGGCAGATATAAATGAAGAACTTATAATGTAATGAACAAGGTAAAAAATGATGAAAATCCCAGACAATTTTTTTATAGAAGTTAAAATATCCTGTTTTGATTTTCCTAATATACCTTGTAAAAAGACATAAAGAGCTACTGCAATCAAAACTAAAGCGCCAAGTGGACGCATAATATCTCCTAAAGCTAGGGAGATCCCTATAAAAATCCACATATATTTATGGGTTAGGCCTTTTGTAATTAATAAATAAAACCCAAGATAAAATAGGAATGTGGCAATATGTTGATTCGTTAGTAAAGAGCTCATTACAATGCTTGGTATATATAATGCATATAGTAATCCAGCCATTCTTCCAGACCATTCATTAAAAACATATGAAGTTATTTTGTAAATTAGCAAGGTTGTTCCTGTGCAATACATTATATTTAAAAGTTTTAGAAGGAAAGGCCCTTCACCGAATAAATTAATAATGAGGGCTTGGTACATTGTAAATCCAAGTTGATAAACCCATGAAGTATAATAGTCATCTTGTGCAAAACTAAAATCGCCTTTAGTAGCTTGAATAGCACTATTGTACATCACTGAAAAATCCGATTCGATAGGAGTTGGAACGTAGAGAACCCAAATTAATCGAACAGAAAAAGCTAAAACAATAAGTGAAACGGTAAATATAAATGTAGACATATACTTATTAGAAATATAGCCAATAAGCAAAAATAGAAGGCCTATTAGAATAATAATCGGGATGATAATAACGGAATGTGTGTCAGTTTTGTCTTGAATTACGACTATTGATTGCCACGTTATAGCAGCAGAAATAATTAGACATAGTACTAATAAGCACTTTACAAAAAATATATTAAGCTTTAGGGGGAATGTACGTTGCATTATTAAAAACTCCTTATCAAACTGTATGTTTATTTTAAAACGAAATCCCTTTACACGCTAAATAGCAGTGTAAAGGGATGTTTTTTAGGGGATTAAGAATTTTCTTGGGCCCATTTCTCTACATCCCAAGTTTTTGTTATCCACTCTTCATAAAAGTCTGGTTCGTGGCATACAAGAAGAATTGTTCCTTTGTATGCTTTCATCGCTTTTTTCAACTCTTCTTTTGCTGTAACATCAAGGTGGTTTGTTGGCTCATCAAAGAGTAGCCAGTTACTTTCTTCACCCATTAGTTTACATAAACGAACTTTTGCTTGTTCGCCACCGCTTAATTGATTCAGTGGACGAGAGATATGTTCGTTTTTTAAACCGCATTTCGCTAACATTGCACGTACTTGATGCTGGTCTAAGCTAGGGAATGTATTCCAAACATCATCAATGGGTGTTATATTATCAGCTTTTACTTCTTGCTCGAAGTATGATGGGTTTAAGAAGTCACCAAGACTTGTTTTTCCGCTTAATGGTTTAATCTTACCTAAAATCGTTTTTAACAGTGTTGACTTACCGACACCATTGCATCCAACAATTGCAATTTTTTCACCACGTTCAATTGTCATTGTTAATTTCGGTAATAACGGATGTGTATATCCAATCTCTACATTTTCCCCTTCGAAGACAAATCGACTACTTGCACGACTTTCTTTAAAGGAGAACTCAGGCTTAATAGCTGTTTCAGGACGATCGATACGTTCCATGCGATCAAGTTGTTTTTGACGGCTCTTTGCACGGCCTGTTGTTGAGTAACGGGCTTTATTTTTTGCAATAAAATCTTCTTGTTTTTTGATAAACTCTCGCTGCTTTTCATAAGCATTGATATGTTGATTTTTATTGATTTCTGCCAGCTCTAAGAATTTTTCATATGTTGCTGTATAACGCGTCATTTTTGTGAATTCTAGATGGAAAATAACATCGACACATTTATTCATAAATTCCGTATCATGGGAAATTAATAGGAATGCATGTGGATATTCTTTTAAATAACTTGTTAACCAATGGATATGTTCAACGTCTAAATAGTTGGTAGGCTCATCTAATAGTAATACTTCTGGTTGCTCAAGTAGTAACTTTGCAAGTAATACTTTTGTACGTTGTCCACCACTTAATGCCGCAACATCACGATCTAGACCAATTGCATCAATTCCAAGGCCGCGCGCTGCTTCTTCAATTTTAATATCTAATAAATAGAAGCCACCTGCTTCAAGGGCATCTTGAATTTCTGCCATTTGTTCAAGAAGTTCCTCTAATTCTTCTGGTGTAGCAGTTCCCATTTTTTCTGCAACTTCATTTAAAGCTTTTTCTTTTTCAAATAAAGGTAAAAATGCATCTGCTAATACGTCACGGATCGTGCGACCAGGTGTTAAAATCGTATGTTGGTCTAAGTAACCGTAATTTGTACCAGGTGTCCATTCTACACGACCTTCGTCATGGATAAGCTGACCAGTAATTATATTCATAAATGTTGATTTACCAACACCGTTTGCTCCGACTAATCCAACGTGTTCTCCTGCGAGTAAGCGCATGGATACATCTCTAAATAATGTACGATCACCAAATGTATGGCCTAATTTTTCAACAGTTAATAAGCTCATAATGTCCTCCGTTCATTTCTAAATAGTGTCTTGAATCATGATACTAAATTCTTGGATATAATGCTATCATTTCAAAAATATATAATGTAACTGACAAGCAAGGTATGCGATTACAAAAGAATGATGGGTTGCTTTGCAAGAAACAAGCGATGCAAGAGAAATAAAAAAATAAGGTGTAACCATTTAATAAAAGTGGTTACACCTTGTTTTTTATTTTAAATATCCACGAACAATACCGCGTAAGCGGTTTGCGTGGAATTTACGCTTATCATTAGAAATGTTTTGTGTCATACGGAATGTTGCGGCAGCGACAGCACGTATGAAATAAGGGAATCCATAGTGTAAGCGAATAACCCTACCAAAACCACCAGCATAAGAAATAGCACGTTTTAATGATTGTTCATTAATAATTTCCTCTTTTACAGGATGATATACGAACAGATCTTTTCTAAATAAACCAGTGTAATTTTGTTTCATCCCACGTAGTACAAAGTCAGTTTCTTCACCAGCTCCATAAATCGTGCCAGAACCAACACCTAAATCTTCATCAAATGTACCTACAGCTTGTACAAATTGTTTTGTGAAGAATAGTGTGAAAGAAGGCCCCATGAATCCATACTTATTATTTAAAATAATGTCTGTATTCGGTGCGTGTATTAAAGAACCTGTACCTTCAACATTTGTAGTGTTTGTCGAGATGAAATGAACATCTTTATTAGAGTTGAAAGTTTCTAATATACTCTCTAAAACATTTGTTTCATAAATACAATCATCATCTGGAAAAGCGATGAAATCACCATCTGCTACTTTTAATCCTGCATTTCGAGCTCTCGATAGCCCTTTAATAGGTGTATAAATGTAGTTAATAGAAAATTTATCTTTATATTCATCAAATAAATCAGAGATTGGCGTATCATTTTGATCTACTACGATAAGTTCAAAGTTTTTGTAAGTTTGTTGTTCAAGTGATTTTAGTAAGTCAAGAATATCATCACGTCTGCCACAAGTAGCCATGATTAAAGAAAATTTCAAGTTTAACAGCTCCTTTTAGAGATTGCGTTTAAGCTTTTTTGAATCGTGCTAATATCTTTTCAAGTAGTGAAAAGAGAATTTCATCCTTTGTTATAAAGAGGATAAGGGCATACGTTAATCCACACGTTATTATGACTAGGATAACTTGTAGTATTTGTCCAGATACGATCATATCAATAACGAATGCTATGGGGACAAATGTTAGGGAATAAAATAGATATTTAAGTTTTTGTATATCAAATAACGTATAATTCACTTTTAATTTCTTTTTCACATAAATATATTCAAATGTGATTAAGAAACAATTCGCAATTGTTGTTGTGAAAATTGCGGTTGTTGGTGTAAGTATATGGAAGAATATTAATGCAATATTGGATGCCAAGTTGATAAATCCACAAATGAATAAAAATCGCACTAAAATGCTTTCTTTCTTTTTCACATAAATAATTTGATTCGATAAAATGGACTCAATACCGACTGTAATCATATAGAAGGCGAAAACAATTAATGTATTACCAGCCTCAGCAAATTGTTGTCCACCGTAAATAACAACAGCTCCATGAGCAATGAGCATTAAACCAATTGCGGCAGGGAATAGGGTAATGAAATATACTTTTGAAATTTTATTTAGTAAAGACTCATATTCCATTTCAGACGCGTTTCCTGATAAATAAGACAGTCTTGGAACGGTTACTTGTACAACACTTAACATAAGTGTATTAATAATCATCATAATTTGAAAAGCCATTACGTAATATGCAACTTCTTCTTTTCCAACATATACCCCTAAAACAAGACGATCTAATTGAGTATATAAAATATTAGCATTTGAAAAAATCAAGACTAATAGTAACGGTTTTAAATGAGGAATAATTGTTAAGTCGGAAAAATCAAATTTCACTTGGCGTTTCACATATATAAAGCTAATAGAGTGGTTTAAAAATGTCGATAATACTAATAAACCAGCATATGTTTTGTAATCGTCAACCCCATGAATGAAAGAGAAAAGAAGTACGACATAGATTAATCGAACGATAACTGTTTTTTTAGTGATGAAGTCATAATTTTCATATGCCTCATTGAACCATTCCACATAAAACATGTTAGATATAAAATTAAAACCGAAAATAAGAAGAACAGGAAATAAACTTTCATGTCCGTATCCAATATAACTAAAGAGCACAAAGCCTGATAAAGCTAAAATACTAGTTGTGAAGTTAATTACATAGAGACTTGTAAATAACTTAGAAACTTTCTTTTTATCGTTTTTAATTAAGCTAATTTCACGTAAACCATATTGATATACACCAAATACGGCGAACACGAAGAAGTAATTGAAAAAAGTTTCAGCAATGTTAACGGTTCCGATTGAATTGGCCCCTAATGTTCGATATGCGTAAGGACCAACTAAAATTGGAAGTATAATATTAAACGTGTTGAGCAGTATTTTATAAAAAATATTTGAAGCAATTGATTTCTGCATAATTTCACCTTTCCATTAAAATAATCCAGTTTTTTCACTAGAGTTAATTCTCTCAATATAATGAAATGTAAGGTGTTTTCTACACTGTTTACAAATCCTTAAATTGTTTGTTGACCACCCGTATAAGTGTACCCTACATAAACTTTGTAAAGCAACTGTTGATGGGATCGAACTGTATTATAAAGTGAAACTTTAATCAGTGGGGGGTTGTACATTTCCTATTGATTATCAGCACTCATCAATTGGGCGTTTACGGGCAACGGGGCTCCCGCCTAAAGTCTTTGCTACACGGTAGTTTTACAGCCCGAAAATAGCGGGATAAATGAGATTTTATCAATTAGAAAAAGTTAATAGCGAACGGGTATGTATAAAAATATTACATAATATGTGTGAAAAGGAGTAATGGTTGTATGAAGGTGTGAAATTGTTTATAAAAAATGAGCGAATATGTGATAGCTATTCGCTCAAAAGATGTTTTAATGGTGAAGGCCTATATACTCCAAGGTTTACTTAAAGTTAAAACTTCAGCCATTTCTTTGCTTTTTACACGCCCTTTTTTTCTACTTTCTGCACGCTCAGAACCAGTTGTGTGTAGCCAATGTTCTTCTTCCGTTTCAGGTAGTACTTGTGGGACAGATGAAGGTTTTCCATCTTTTAATGCAACGAATGTAATGAAACATGTTGCAGCTATTCTACGTTCGCCTGCTAATAAATTCTCTGCAATTACTTTTACGAACACTTCCATCGAAGATTTTCCTGTATAACATACGAATGCTTCGTAACAAACAGAATCTGCTTGGTGAATTGGAGTTAAAAAATCAACAGAATCGATAGATGCCGTTACGCAATGTTTACGGCTATGTCTTGCAGCTGCAATTGAAGCGATACTATCAATTTCCGCTAATAATTTTCCTCCGAAAAGTGTTTGATGATTATTTAAATCATTCGGAAAAACACGTGTTGTTTTAATTGCTTTGGATTCTCGCATGAATTTCTTTTCCATATGGTCAGCCCCTATTTTCTGTTTTCAATCAGAATGACATGTATTGTAAGTGGAGTACAAAAAATTAAAAATCAATAGATATTTAATGAAGTAAAGAATTCCAGAAGAGGGTTAGTAAAACTTCTGTATTTGTATTCATGTAACTGAAAGAAAATTTATTACTATATAAAGTGTAGTGTAAAAGAGGATTCGCTTACATTGCAAGTGAAAAAATTAGGACCCTGTATTTGTCATAGAAATTCCCTATCAGCTGTGTACCTATTCATGATAGAATCGTTTTGTTATGAATGGAAATAGAGGTGCAATGGACATATGAATCATATACAAACAAATTTTTCGTCTTTTTTTAGTAAAATAATGATTGGTGCGATGCTCGCATTTTTTGTTTATAGTTGTTGGTCAGCGTTTGAAACAAGTAAACAATTTTTTGGCGACAGTACAACAAGTGTAACAATTGTATTGGTTATTTTTGTTATTCTTATGTTGTTAGTGGCATCGATTTTACAGTATCGCTTTACAGAAAAACAATTTCTTGTTTTTCTTATGAGTACATCTATAATTGTGAGACTTAGTATGGTTCTATTTGTAGACGTTCCGATAATTGGTGATATGAAAGCTATGTTTGAGTCTGCAAAGCAGATTGCAATTGGTAATAACGTAGAGAGCATAGCGCAGTTACCTTTTATTATTTATGAATCAATAATTATTCGTGTATTTGGCGATACAGTATTCGCATTGCAGTTATTTAATATTTTATTTTGCACAGGGACTGCATTTTTCATTTATCGTATTGCAGCAATGGTTTTCGGAGAAGAATGCGGCCGTATTGCGTCTGTATTTTACGCTTTATATATTCCGAATATATTTATGAGTTCCTTATTAACATCAGAATCGCTCGCAATATTTTTATTTTATTTGGCTTGCTACATACTTTTATATAAAGGTTTAGATCATCCTTATATGTGGGTACTTTCAGCAATTTTATTTGCATGCAGTAATATGATTTTCCCAATAGGATTACTTCTTCCTATTTTTATTGCTGTATATGTGTTGTTAATTGAACTCTTTCAATCAGCAATGAAGCAAAAAGTACTATTAAAGATGATAGGGATACTTATTCTATTTTATAGTGCTCATTTTGGTGTGAGTTATGGAATTCAGACAATGGGAATGTCACAATATACAATTTCAAATGAGACGTATGTTCAATCTGTTTTAATTGGAAAAAGTAAAAATGAGGAAAAAATAACAAAGAATCAAAACGTAACAGAGCATATTGATCAAAAGCTAAAAGAGATTGAAGAAGAAAGATTTAATCTTTTAAAGCCAGTAATTAATCAATTCTCAGGTGAGGGAATACATTCTATTCTATTTAAATGTGAAAAACTTATATATATAGCGGTAACATTATTTATGTCGATAGCTTTATTACACTTTCTTATTAAGAAACAACAAAACGAAGGATATATGTTGTTCGTTTTGTTAATTGGCGGATACGTATTGTTAAGGCTCTTCCAAGTAGATATGGCATATTACAATCTTATTGTGCCAGCCTTGTTTATTTTGCAAAGCTTTGGTGTTTATATGAGTTATGTTTATTGTCAAAAAATATTCTTCAGAAAATAAAAAGAATCCAGTTTGGATTCTTTTTTTATGGATGGAAGATGAGGACTAAGAGTCAGCAGAGATGAAGAATATCTACTGACATAAGCTTCACCCTATCTATTCAGTTCTAGTTGTAAACTATCAGCTGTTAGAGCCATTTTTGAGGAATCGTCTTGAATTCCTTTCATTACTTGTGAAATGGTTTCTAACTCATTTTCAATTTTTTTATTCTGTTCTTTCGAGTTAGACATGTCTTTTACAATTTCTTGGAAGTATTGATCTGTTGCAGACATACTATCCGTTCCTTCAGATACGAGGGAGCTAATTTGTTTCACTGAAGAAGAGACACGAACAATTTGTTCATTTGTTTTTTCAACGAGCTTTGTAACGTTGAATATAGATTCTTTCGTTTGCTCTGATAACTTGCGAATTTCTCCAGCTACAACAGAAAAGCCTTTGCCAAATTCCCCAGCACGTGCAGATTCAATAGCAGCATTTAGTGCGAGCAAATTTGTTTGCTCTGCAATTGATTTTACAATGTCTATAATCTCGTTAATTTTGTTAGAAATATCGAGAAGTTCATGAGTATCTGTAATAATCGTTTCCATGTTTGTTTGAATGTATTCCATTCGTTTATTCTGTTGATTTAATTGTTCTTTCCCTTTATTCGCTTTTTCTTCTGATGTTGTAGCTAATGATGTACCTGTTTTGGCAATTTCTACAATAGTTTCAGATTTAGCGGTTAACTGTTGAATAGAAGCACTCGTTTTTTCAGATACAGATGCTAGTTCTGTTGCAATATGCGTAATGGTCATAGCTGTTATTTCTTTTTCTTTTTCATGTTCTTTTTGCATTCTTTCATATTCAGATTCATAAGCCGCAATAACGAGCTCTTGTTCAAGGGTGAATAATTTGTTTATTACGTTTATAGAATAAGAAAAATCGTCAATTGTTGTAATTTTTGTTTGCAAAATCTTCATGATAGAGCGGAATAATTCTTGATAAGCGGCAGTATACCATTTTCTATGTAAACCAATTTGTACATGTCTTTTGGCAATTCTAACACGTTGTTCAATAAAATCTTCGTGCATATCTCCGCTGAATAATTCCTTTATATGTGTTTTTAAAGTTTGCTTTAGTTTTGGAATAGAGCTATAACGTTCAATAATAGTAGTTAAATTAGGCTGCTTTGTAATATTGGCATAGAATTTTTCCGTAATCCAATCAATTTCTTCATAAATAAAGGGCTGTAGTACCTTTACGATTTGTAAATCTTCTTTTGAAATATGTAGCATATCCATTTGAATTTTCAGTTCAGAATTAGTAGGCACGTTAAAAGTGATTTTTTGATCCTTACTTAATTCGAGTATACTGGCGTTTGTTTTATTTGTATGTTTTTTAAAAAACCGAAGCATCGTTCTTCCCCCTGTGTATAAAGCGTTTTCATTTTTGATTCTAATATAATTATATATTTTTATATACAATTACTCTATATTAGTGTGTAGAATAGTATATAAATTAAGAGAATTCTGTGTAGAATTCTCTTAATGGCCTTTATTAATTTTAGCATGTGTTTTAAAGAAAACAGGGAAATGTACATTATATATTACAGTGACAACACGAATAATAAATGTTACTAATAAACAAACATAGAAAGCTAGTACGTGTGCCCCCATTGCATATGTGATTAGGAAACTAATAGCTCCTAAGATAGAAGCGATTGCGTAAATCTCTTTTCGGAATACGTAGGGGATATCTTGAGCGCAAATGTCACGCAAAATACCGCCTCCAATACCTGTAATGACTCCCATTGAAACAACTAAAAATGAGGCGTCAACATGATGTGACATTGCTGCATTTGCACCAATAGCTGTAAAAACACCTAAGCCAACAGCATCAGAAAGCATAATAACGACTTGCAGTTTATTGATACGCTCAAAAAACATACAAGTAAATAATGCTGATAATACGCTTACGAAAAAGTAAATGGGTTTAACAAATGCGACAGGAGGCAGGTTACCGATCATAATATCACGAATAATACCGCCGCCGAGCGCTGTAGCTACAGCTAAACAAAGGACACCGAATAAATCTAAATCTTTTTTTAAACCAACTAATGTACCGGAAATAGCAGCGGCGATAATGCCAAGAAACGTAAATATGTCGATTAATAACATTGCTGTAATCCCTTCCTCCTAAAGATGTTCCAGAGAAAAAATATACACTAAAGTTATGTAAATAACAATGCATTTTCTTTACATGTAGAAAAAAAGAAAAAATGAGGAAAGAAAGCGCTTGAAAATGCAAATATGCTTTTTTCTATAAGGTAAGGCTGGGGAGAAATGTGAGGCGTTTAATTAAAAAATATATGTTATAATAAATATTTGAGATAAGAAAAAATATTAACAGTATAGATTGAAATTAGGTAATAGTTATGGAGGTTCTAGATGTTAAGCGAAAATAGTAAAAGTAATAAATTTGAAAATTTTCTATTAATCTTTATTTTGTTGCAACCAATTTTAGATTTGCTCACGGCATTCTGTATAATGGTTTTAAAAATTGATACGACCATTGGAGTTATTACACGCTTATTCGTTATGTTCCTAAGCGGGATATATATTTTAATTCAAACGAAGAAACAAGGAAATATAAAATATATATTGTATATAATCTTAGTAGGAATAGTCTTCACCATCGGATTGGTAAATAACAAGCTTACAAAAGATCCTATGGTACTTACAGAGGAAATTAAGTTTATAGCAAAAGCATTATATCCGTTTGTTATGCTTACTTGTTATGTATTTGTATTTAAGTCTTTAAAAGAGAAAAGCCATTCAAATTCAAAAATGCGTGACTATGTTACGTATGCATCGCTAATTATAGGAGTAGTCATGGTAGCTTCGATTACTACTGGAACAGATTATAATAGTTATGAATGGGTAAAGTTAGGATCACGCGGTTGGTTTTATGCAGGTAACGAGCTAGGATCTATTTTAGCCATCATGTGTCCAATTGTTATTTTGTATTCAATTGAAAGAACAAAAAGTATAGGTAAAGCGTACTATTGGATTCCTTCAATTTTAGTTGTTTATTCACTATTTGCAATTGGGACAAAGGTTGGCGTAGGAGCAATCTTTGGATCAATGGCTATCGCAGTTGTTATGTGCTTTATTCAGGCATTTACACAGCGTAAAGATGGAAAGAAACATGCCTATTTATTAAATGGTTTTCTTGCAATAACTGTATTTGTAGGCATATTGGCATATACACCTTTTTCACCGTTTATGAAAAATATGGGATTCCATTTCCAATTAATTGAACAAGAACAGAGTGCGAAAAAGGAAGAGAAAAAGAAGGAGGAAGCTAAAGAGCACAAACCTCCTGTGACAGAGCAAGAAAAAGAGAAAGAAAAAGCAAAAGAAAAAGTAGCGGAGAAGAAAGAAGAAACGCAAGCTCTTATTTTTAGTGGGCGTCAATTATTTGAACAGATGTATAAAGATTTCTATAATGAAGCCCCAATGTCTCAAAAATTATTAGGAATGGGTTATGCTGGTAACTATAAAGAACAGCCGAAATTAATTGAACGTGACTTCCACGATTGGTTCTATTCTTTCGGAATCATAGGGTTCATTTTACTTGTAATTCCATTCTTATACTTTGGTATTAAATTTATTGCATGTATATTTACTAAATTTAAACAAATATTCACAGTGAAATATGCAATGATGATTGCAGCAATACTTCTCGGATTAGGTATCTCATTCATGGCTGGTCATATTTTAATTGCACCTGGAGTGAGTTTCTACTTAGTAATAATCATGGCATATTTAATAGTTGACTTGGAAATTGAATGATAGAAAAATAAAAGCTAGCATATGTTAGCTTTTATTTTGTTATAGTAAATAAAAAGAAAAAATGGGGGATGTAAGAAATGAAAGTGTTGCATATGAATGCTGGTGCAGAAGAAGGTGGGGGGAAAACACATATTATTTCACTTTTATCTCAATTTTCAAAGGAAGAAGTGGAATTAATGGTATTTGAAGAAGGTGCGATTGCTAGAGAGGCGAGAAACCTTGGTATTCAAGTGCATGTTTTTACCCAATCATCTCGGTACGACCTATCAATTCTTTCAAAAATAAAAGCATTTATTAATGAAAATCAATTTGACATTGTGCATACACATGGCGCACGAGCAAATTTCTATCTCTCCCTCTTGAAAAAAGGTATAAAAGCGAAATGGATAATGACTGTCCACAGTGATCCAACTTTGGATTTTATGAAGAGGGGATTAAAAGGATGGGTATTTACGAAGTTAAATTTACGTTCTTTCAGGAAGGTAGATTTATTCTTTGCAATTACGGAAAACTTTAAGAGAAACATAATAAAACTAGGTGTACCAGAAGAGAAGATTTGTACGGTTTATAATGGAATCGAGTATGATAATACTCCAGCAAAACCTTATGATAAAAGTGAATTTGGCATTGATGAAGGAGTATTTACAGCTGTTCAAGTAGCGCGTCTTCATCCTGTTAAAGGTCATGATATTTTATTTGAAGCGTTACAAAAAATTAAAATTCCAAATATAAAGGTGCTCTTGCTTGGTGATGGACCTATAGAAGCAGAATTAAAAGAGATGGTGAAACAAAAGGGCTTAGAGGATAAGGTGATTTTTCTAGGTTTTCGTACAGATTCAAAAGAATTATATGCATCTGCACACATTAATTTGTTAACCTCTTATAGCGAAAGCTTCCCTCTTGTTTTATTAGAGGCGGCTAATCAACGCTTAACATCTATTGCAACAAATGTAGGTGATATGAAAAAGTTAATAGTTGATGATACGTATGGATGGATTGTACCGATTGGTGATGCGGATTCGTTAGCAAACGCGTTAGAAAATGCTTATGAAAAATGGTTGAATGGTGAATTAGAAGCGATGGGAAATCGTTTATATAATCATGCATCTACTCATTTCTCGCTAAAGAATTTGTATGAAGATACTTATAATGCATATAAAAAACTTTTACTGAAATAGAGAGGATAGTTAATCATGGAAGTAAAAACGGTTGATATTCTAGGTGTTCCTTTTTCTACAATGACAATGGATGAAACGATCCAATATTTGAAGGGACAACTAGAATTGGAGCGAACTCATACTTTTCAGGTAGTAACAGCAAATCCTGAAATTGTTATGTGTGCAAAAAAGGATGAAACATTCCATAAAACATTATTAAATACAGATTTAATTACACCTGACGGTATTGGAGTTGTAAAAGCAAGTGGTATGTTAGGTACACCTGTAAAGGAACGTGTAGCAGGTTTTGATTTAATGTGTAATCTATTTGCAAAGTTATCAGAGGAGAATAAACCGGTATCTGTTTTCTTACTTGGTGCAAAACCGCATGTTGTACAAGCTGCAGCAGATCATTTAACGAAGACATATTCAGCTGTATCTATTGTGGGTACACAAGATGGGTACTTTAAACAAGAAGAAGAAGAGAGTATCGTTTCTCGCATTCAAGAAGCAAAACCAGATTTATTACTTGTCGCGCTTGGTTTCCCAAGACAAGAGAATTTTATCCAAACTAATAAGCATCGTTTAGAAACGAAGATGGCTGTTGGAGTGGGCGGAAGTTTAGATGTATGGGCTGGAGAGGTAAAACGTGCACCAAAATGGATTCAAGCGATTAACTTAGAGTGGTTTTATAGATTGTGTAGTAATCCAACGCGCTGGCGTCGTCAGTTAGTATTAGCGGAATTTTTAAAAGAAGTCATGCGTTCGAAAAAGTAGCGGAATATCGCTACTTTTTTATTTGGTCATTTTTAATAAAGTGAGGTTTTGCTCATCCACCACTGATGGTTAACCCTCACCAATTGGACGTTTAATGGCAGTTGGTCTTCAATTTAACCTTTTTGTTTCAGCTGAATTTTGAGGTAGGAGTCTTACTGCCCTCAAATAGTGTGATAAGTATTTTACTTTTGGGGAATGATGAAGGAGAATTTTTTGAACGAAAGTATTTTACTTATACAATTCACACATGTAAAATGATGTGTAAAGACAGCTGTGTAAGGAGGACTTCTTGTGGGCAAGGTGAAAGAAATTTCGAAGCGAAAGCTACTTGGTATAGCAGGGCTTGGATGGTTATTTGATGCAATGGATGTTGGAATGCTTTCATTTGTAATGGTAGCACTGCAAAAAGATTGGGGATTAAGTACGCAAGAAATGGGCTGGATAGGCAGCGTTAATTCGATTGGTATGGCAGTCGGAGCGCTCGTTTTTGGAATACTATCAGATAAAATAGGGCGGAAATCAGTCTTTATTATTACATTATTACTATTTTCTATCGGTAGTGGTTTAACTGCTTTAACGACGACACTTGCGATGTTCCTTGTTTTACGATTTTTAATTGGTATGGGGCTTGGCGGAGAGCTTCCAGTCGCATCTACATTAGTATCAGAGAGCGTTGAAGCGCATGAACGTGGCAAAATAGTTGTGCTATTAGAAAGCTTTTGGGCAGGTGGATGGCTAATTGCAGCCCTTATCTCGTATTTTGTTATTCCGAAATATGGTTGGGAAGTTGCAATGGTATTGAGCGCGGTTCCGGCACTATATGCTTTATATTTAAGATGGAATTTACCGGATTCTCCCAAATTTCAAAAGGCTGAAAAAAGACCATCTGTTATCGAAAATGTAAAGTTAGTTTGGTCTGGTGAATATCGTAAGGCAACAATTATGTTATGGATTCTATGGTTTTCTGTTGTCTTTTCTTACTATGGGATGTTCCTTTGGTTACCTAGTGTAATGGTATTAAAAGGATTTAGTTTAATAAAAAGTTTTCAGTACGTACTTATTATGACGTTAGCTCAATTGCCAGGATATTTCACGGCTGCTTGGTTTATTGAACGACTTGGTCGTAAGTTCGTTTTAGTTACGTATTTAATCGGTACAGCATGTAGTGCTTACTTGTTTGGAGTGGCAGAGTCATTAACGATATTAATCGTAGCAGGCATGTTACTATCCTTCTTTAATTTAGGTGCTTGGGGTGCATTATACGCTTATACACCGGAACAGTATCCAACGGTTATTCGTGGTACAGGTGCAGGGATGGCAGCAGCATTCGGTCGTATTGGTGGTATTCTTGGGCCGCTATTAGTAGGATATTTAGTTGCTTCACAGGCTTCACTATCACTAATATTTACGATTTTCTGTGGATCAATTTTAATTGGCGTAGTTGCTGTAATTGTACTTGGGCAAGAAACGAAGCAACGAGAATTAGTATAAGGTGAAAGTTTAATCGGTGAGGGATTTATCCCCACTGATTATTAGCCAGCACCAATTGTGTTTTTGGGGAAGTAACACTCATTTCTTCGCATTCAGTGGGTGTTACTTCCTACAAATAATTGAATGAAAGGGTAGGGGGAACCGTTGTGGTTTCCTTTTTTCTGTTTTTTTAGATAAATAATGGTATAGTAAGAAAAAGGGAATGTTTCTTATAAAAGCGAATGTATACAACAAGACATATGGACAAAAGAATTAGGTGGTTGAAGAAATGAAAATTTTACTGATCATGGAAGAAGCAGAAGAGCGAAGAAGTTTAGCTGAAAAATTTACTGAAAATATAAGGAATGTAGAATGTTTTGAAGCGAATACGGGAACAGAATCATTATTGATCATGAAAAAGCATACACCAGATTTTGTTTTCTTGAATTCAAAATTACTAGATGGAACTGGTTTTGAATATGCGAGTTTATTACGGGAAGTAAATTGTTATACGAAATTGATTTTTATGGGTGAAGATATAGAAGAGTCGATTACGGCATTTCGGTTTCAAGCATTTTATTATTTACTACGCCCATTTCGTGAGGAAGATTTGCAATTCCTTTTATATAGAATGTGTAAAGAGCAAGGCGAGAAAGCAAAGAGTTATTTGCGAAAACTACCGATAGAAGGTCAAGAGGGAATTCGGTATATTTTCCCTGAAGATATTGTATATGTAAGCAAAAATAAGGAAAATAAAACGGTTTCAATTTATACAACAAATAATCAGTATATTTCAACATATACACTTCAAGAGCTGGAAAATAAGCTAAATGTATATGATTTTTTACGTGTGCATAAAAGTTATTTAATTAATATGTCATATGTACAAGAACTAAAACCTTATTATAATGGCACATATAATCTGTATTTAGATAAATATGATGAGCAACCGATTCCAGTTAGTCGTAATTATGTGAAACGACTTCGAAATAAGATTGAATTATAGTAGGTAATGCGAATTTTTTAACATGATAAACTAAAAATCCTTCATGATAAGGAGGATTCAAATTAAATATTCAGAAAATTTAGTACAATCCCACTAAGCGATAGTATTGGGGGGATTGTATGTGAAAACATTGAAGTCGATTTTACTATGGGGAGTTATTGCAGCAGTAGGCGCAGGTGCTTTTGGTGTAATAGCTTTATCACAAGGTGAAACTATTAATGCCGTGTGGCTCTTAGTAGCTGCGGTATGTGTGTATGCAGTTGCTTACCGCTTTTATAGTAGATTTATAGCGAGAAAGGTATTTGGTTTAGATAATAATCGGCAAACGCCAGCCCATACATTAAACGATGGAAAAGATTATGTTCCGACAAATAAGTGGGTATTATTTGGGCACCATTTTGCAGCAATTGCTGGGGCAGGCCCTTTAGTAGGACCGATTTTGGCAGCGCAAATGGGATATTTACCAGGGACAATATGGATTATTGTTGGGGTAGTTGTCGCTGGAGCTGTACAAGATTTTGTAATTTTATTTGCTTCGATGAGACGGAATGGTAAATCTTTAGGAGAAATGATTAAAGATGAGATCGGTCCTGTTACAGGGCTTATTGCAATGATAGGCATTTTAGGCATTATGATTATTTTATTAGCGGTATTAGCATTAGTGGTAGTAAAGGCGCTTGTCGGAAGTCCTTGGGGAATGTTTACAATAGCAGCAACGATTCCTATTGCTATTTTAATGGGAGTGTACATGCGCTACATTAGGCCTGGCCGGGTTGGTGAAGGGTCAGTAATCGGAATTATTCTACTTATACTGTCTCTTATTGGGGGACAGTATGTAGCAGAGCATCCAACGCTTGCAAGCATGTTCACGTTTAGCGGTGAAACGATTGCTATTATGCTTATTGTATATGGATTTATCGCATCGGCCTTACCAGTTTGGATGCTTTTAGCACCACGTGATTATTTAAGCACATTTTTAAAAGTCGGAACAATTGTTGGATTAGCAATTGGTATTTTAATTGTAGCACCAGATTTACAAATGCCAGCAGTTTCGAAATTTATCGATGGAACAGGTCCTGTTTTCTCTGGAAACCTATTCCCATTCTTATTTATTACAATTGCTTGTGGTGCGGTGTCTGGATTCCATGCTCTCGTTTCATCAGGTACGACACCAAAGATGATTGAACAAGAGGGACATGCACAGCCAATCGGTTATGGGGCAATGTTAATGGAATCATTTGTAGCGGCGATGGCGATGATTGCAGCTTGTGTATTAACACCAGGAACTTATTTTGCAATTAATAGTCCCGCAGCACTTATCGGTACGGATGTCTCGCAGGCAGCTCAAGTTATTTCCTCATGGGGATTTGCTATTACACCAAATGAACTAAAAGATCTCGCTGTAAACGTTGGAGAGCAAACGATTTTATCACGCACAGGTGGTGCACCAACGTTAGCGATAGGTATGGCGTATATTTTCTCACAAGTAATAGGTGGAACAGCCATGATGGCCTTTTGGTATCATTTTGCAATCCTCTTTGAAGCTCTATTCATTTTAACAACAATTGATGCTGGAACGCGTGTAGGCCGATTTATGATTCAAGATATTTTAGGACATGTATATAAGCCATTTGCGAAAACGGATTCTACATTAGCGAATGTGATAGCTACAACATTATGCGTATTAGGATGGGGTTATTTCTTATACCAAGGGGTAGTAGATCCGCTTGGTGGAATTAATACATTATGGCCACTTTTCGGTATTGCAAACCAAATGTTAGCAGGTATTGCATTATTACTTGGAACGACAATTTTGTTCAAAATGGGGAAAAAGGCATATGTTTGGGTGACACTTATTCCAACTGTCGGATTGCTTATTGTAACGATGACGGCGGGTTATCAAAAGCTATTTCATGAAAATCCTAAAATAGGATTTCTATCTCATGCAAAGGTGTTTCAGGGAGCATTAGATGAGGGGAAAGTGTTAGCACCAGCTAAAAATGTCGCTCAAATGAAACAAATTATTTTCAATGATTATATTGATGCAGCGCTTTGTGGAATTTTTATGATAGTTGTAATCGCTGTATTAATTTCTGCGATTCGAATTTGGATTCAAGTATTAAGAAATAAGCCGATGCCGCTAAAAGAGGCACCATATATTTCTAGAGATGAAAGTGAGTCGAGGAACTATTATGCTTAAACGACTACGAAAAGTATGGGGAAAAAGGAAACACTTTATTAGTTTACTCGTTGGGGTACCAAGCTATGAAACATATGTAGAGCATATGAAAAAGCATCATCCAGAAGAAGAGGTTGTATGTCAAAAACAGTTTTTTGCAGAAGCGCAAGAAGCTAGATTTAATGCAAAGGGTGGAAAGATATCACGGTGTTGTTAAGGAAAAGGGCGAATTTTCGTCCTTTTTTATTTTTTGCTGTTTCACGTGGAACAGCAAAAAATAAATAAAAAGCTTTGGGAATTATAGGTATTTCGTATAAAATAAAATAAGGAAAGGGATAGATAGAAAAGTAGGGAGATTATTTTATGTTAAGGGACTTATTTGTAAACACAACAATTATTCTTTCCTTTATTTTTGTTGGAGGTCAGCTTTTAAGAGATAAACCGTTAAAAGAAGGGTTCTCTTTTTGGCAGAAATGTGTAGTAGGTATTCTTACTGGAATATTAAGTGTACTGTTGATGCATTTTGGTGTACATATTGAAGATATTATGTTGGATCTACGTTATTTAGCTGTTATTTTGGCAATTATAATTGGAGGTCCGATAGCTAGCAGTATAACAGTTACTATTATATTAATTACCCGATTATTTTTTACTGAATACTCTTTAGCCTCTGAATTGGCTTGTTATACAATTGTATTGATAGGTTTTGGAATTATTTTCATTTGGCGGATGAAAGCTTCTATATTTAAAAGATGGATCTGGTTTAATGTATATAGTTTATCTATTTTAACGGTTCCACTTTCTATTTTATTTAAGGATATGTCTATAATAGTATTATATTTAGTTTGTAGTGGTGTTGCAGCATATATCACATTTATAAGCGCAAATTATGTATTGCAATCCAATGAGTTATTTCAAACGATGAAGCAATACGCAACGATAGATGCACTGACAGGTTTAGGAAACGTAAGACAGTTTGATTTAGAGATGAATCGTCATATTGGTAATAAGCGTATGAAAAATGATTCACTTTGTTTACTACTTATAGATATTGATCACTTTAAGTGTGTAAATGATACGTATGGGCATCCTGCGGGAGATGAAGTATTAAAACAAATGGGGCATATTTTACGAGAAGTTTCAATGTTTCCAGATTTGGCTTTTCGAAAGGGTGGGGAAGAGTTTGCGCTTTTGATACCGCAGAAAGGATTAGCTTATGGAATGCGTATGGGGGAAAAAGTTCGTACGGCTGTTGAAAACCATCCATTTCAATTGCTAAATGGAACTAAAATAAAAATTACAGTTTCAGTAGGAATTTCAGTGTATGAAGAATCACCAGAGCGATTTATTCAAGCTGCTGATGATGCATTATATTACTCCAAAAGAAATGGTAGAAATCAGGTTAGTTCTGCATCTTAAAGATAAGATGACCAGAAGAGCTTATAAAAAAACACCCACAGAGAGGAAATATATAAACTCTGTGGGTGTTTTCATTTATATGTTAGACAAGTTCTTTTGATGCAACGAATTTACGATATGCACCGTGATGTGTTGGGCCTACGTATTCGTTGATCTTGAATGAATAACGGATAGCAGCTGTGATAAATTCTTTAGCAGTTTTTACTGCTTCTTTCACAGTTTTTCCTTTTGCAAGTTCTGCTGTAATTGCAGCAGAATATGTGCAACCTGCGCCGTGTGTATTTGTCGTATCAATTTTTTCTGATTCTAGAAGATCGAATGTTTCTCCATCATATAGGACGTCGATTGCAGTTTCCGTACCAAGCTTGCTACCGCCTTTAATTAGGACGTATTTCGCACCTAAAGCGTGGATTTTTTTTGCTGCTTCTTTCATGTCTTCAAGAGAACTAATCTTTACGCCACTTAATTGGTAAGCTTCAAACAAGTTTGGTGTTACAACTAATGCCTTTGGAACAAGAACGTCACGTAAGCAATCGTTCGTTTCAGGATGTAATGCTTCATCAGCACCTTTACATACCATAACAGGGTCCACTACTACATTTTTGAAATTATGTTTTTCGATTGTTTCAGCAACCATTTCAATAATTTCTACTGATCCAAGCATACCTGTTTTTAAAGCATCTACTCCAACACCATCAATTGTCGTTTCTAATTGTGGTTTTAATGTAGAAGCTGGGATTGGGAATACGTTATGTGCCCAACCGTTATGTGGATCCATCGTTACGATTGTCGTAAGAGATGTCATTCCGTATACACCAAGTTCTTGGAATGTCTTTAAATCTGCTTGTATACCAGCACCGCCACTTGTGTCAGAACCAGCGATAGTAAGTGCTTTATTTAATGTCATTATGAAATCCCCCTCAAGTGATATAATGAAAACTATGTTTTCACCATTATATCAATGTTACGAATAAGTACAAAGTGAAAAGTAGATGATTTACTTTAGGGGCGATTTAAAATCTTGTATGTAGGAGACGAATTATGTTTCAAGAGAATCGTACAAATGAATTAGTTATATTAAAAGAGATTGCAGAGACGTTGAACACCTCAAATGATACATATCATGTGCTGCAAGCTGTGTTGGAAAAACTGTTGAATGTAACAGGTTTAACGACAGGATGGATATTTCTTGCGGATGAAAATGGCAGATATACAAAATTAATTGATTATCAATTACCAGAGGGATTAAGATTTGAAAATAAACGACCGATGTGTGAGGGGAATTGTTGGTGTTTACACCGATTTGTGGAAGGGAAACTAGAGAAAGCCGTTAATATTATTGAATGTAAGAGAATTAATAATGCGATTGAATATAACTGGGGAGATACAGAAGGGATTGTGCATCATGCGACAGTGCCGCTAAAAGCGGGGGGAGATGAATTTGGCGTATTAAATGTGGCTAGTCCAGGTAAAACGCATTTTTCTGAAGAAGAGTTAGTGCTATTACAATCAGTTGCTTTCCAAATTGGAACAGCATTAAAACGTACAAAATTGTATGAAAATGAAAAGAGAAGGGCTCATTATTATGTAAAGTTAGACCGATTTATTCAAGCTTTAAGGACGATTCATAAATTTAATGCATTGCCAGAGGAGATTGTAAAGCAAATAGGGAAGTTATTTTTATGGGAGCAAGTTGTATTCTTTATTAGAGAAGAAAATGAACTTGCTGTAAGAGCCCCATGTAAGATAGATGAGATACAAGAGGATTTGAAGTCAGCGGCACAGGAAGCTCTGAAAAAAGAAGAGCCTGTTTTGTTAAAGAGTCAGGTTGGGAATATCGTACATCCTAATCGTGCGGTTATTGCCATTCCCATACATATTCAAGATCATATATTTGGCGTACTAAGTGTAAGTTCGAATAATGGAGAATTTGATATAAATACGATAGATGTAGTACAGGCGTTAGCCAATCATATATCGTTAATGATAGAGAACTTAAGGTTAAATGAAAAGCGCCGAGAACTTGTACGACTGGAAGAACGTAATCGTTTAGCTAGAGATTTGCATGATTCTGTTTCACAAAAGTTGTTTTCATTAACTTTTATGACGAAAGGTGCCGAAGCCGTCTTAAAGGGGAAAAACGAAAAGGTAGATCAGTCTTTGCATGAGATACGTGAGTTATCGCAAGGTGCTTTAAAAGAAATGAGGACGTTAATTTGGCAACTACGTCCAGCGGGATTAGAGAAAGGACTATTACCAGCTTTAAAACAATATGGTGAAAGTTTGGGATTGAAAATTCGGGAACAAGTTACAGGTGTTCGTGATTTGCCACGCGTAGTAGAGGAAGCGCTATGGCGAATTGGACAAGAAGCTTTAAATAACGTAAGTAAACATGCGAATGTCAGAGAAGCGGCGATTTATTTCAAAGTGACGGAGAAGAATGTATCATTAGAAATAGTCGATCAAGGAAACGGCTTTGTAGAGAAGAATATAAAAGAGAAGAAATCACTCGGTATGACTACGATGCGCGAAAGAGTAGAATTAGTCGGTGGAACAATTAAAATTGTAAGTGATAAGAAAAGAACAAGTGTAAAAGTAAATGTACCATTATGATGTGAAAATGAGGGAAGTTTGTGAAAATAAAAGTATTGTTAGTTGATGATCATACAGTTGTTTTAAAAGGATTAGCATTTTTCTTAAGTACACAGGAAGATTTAGCGTTAGTTGGAGAAGCAAATAATGGGAAAGAAGCGTTAGTGAAAGTAGGGGAGACGAATCCTGATGTTGTATTAATGGATTTATATATGCCCGAAATGGATGGTGTCGAGGCGACGGCGTGCATCAAAAAAGAATATCCAAATGTGAAAGTAATTGTATTAACTAGCTTTTCTGATCAGGCGCATGTTTTACCAGCGTTAAGGGCGGGGGCAAGTGGGTATATTTTAAAAGATGTAGAACCCGATCAGCTTGTTGAAGCTATTCGAAGCGCATATAAAGGTAATATTCAATTACATCCAGATATAGCAAATACTCTTCTCTCTCAAACATTACCTGTGGAAGAAAAGGAAGAAGAACCTTCTATTCAAGTGGATGTGCTAACGGCGAGAGAAAATGAAGTGTTGCAGCTATTAGCGAAAGGAATGAGTAATAAAGAGGTCGCTTCTGTTTTAGTTATTACAGAAAAAACGGTAAAAGCTCATGTAAGTAGTATTTTGAGTAAGTTGAATTTATCTGATCGCACGCAAGCAGCATTATATGCAGTGAAAAATGGAATTGTATAAGACAAAAGTCGTAAGACCTAGTTCGCCTTTAGAAGGTGGACTTTTTTTATGGAAAAATACGTCTATGTGAGGACGAAATTGTCTTGATATAAAGATAAAATATGTTTGTAAGCAACAAAACAACAATTACAAGGGATACCTTTTTTGAAAGCATATAACAACAGAAGAGTGAGTACTAGGAGGAAAAACAATGGCAACAGTTTTATTTGTAAAAGCAAACAACCGCCCAGCGGAACAAGCAGTTAGTGTGAAATTATACGAGGCATTTTTAGCAAACTATAAAGAAGCACATCCAAATGATACAGTAGTAGAACTTGATTTATATAAAGAAGAATTACCATATGTAGGCGTAGATATGATTAATGGTACATTCAAAGCAGGTAAAGGATTTGATTTAACTGAAGAGGAAGCAAAAGCAGTAGCAGTTGCTGATAAGTATTTAAATCAATTTTTAGAAGCTGATAAAGTCGTTTTCGGTTTCCCATTATGGAACTTAACGATTCCAGCAGTGCTACACACATATATTGATTATTTAAACCGAGCTGGCAAAACGTTTAAATATACGCCAGAAGGTCCAGTTGGTCTAATTGGAGATAAGAAGATTGCATTATTAAACGCGCGCGGCGGCGTATATTCTGAAGGTCCAGCAGCTGAAGTAGAAATGGCTGTTAAATATGTAGCAAGCATGATGGGCTTCTTCGGTGCAACAAATATGGAAACAGTAGTTATTGAAGGACATAACCAATTCCCAGATAAAGCAGAAGAAATCATTACAGCTGGTCTTGAAGAAGCAGCTAAAGTGGCAAGTAAATTTTAATTGAAAATAGAATCGTCACTCGAAAAAAGTAGCATTAACAGATAAACGTTAATGCTACTTTTTTATATTTTAAGTTCATCAGCCAGTTTTTCTAATTGAATTCGATCTTGTATGTAATAGGTTCTTCCGTCTTTTTTTAAGTAATTTTGCTGGCAAAACTGGTTTAATACGTATAAAAGATGGCGGTAGCTGACATTTAAGTATTCCGAAGCCTCGGTATGTTTTTCTGTATAACTGTTATTTTGTTCTGTTAATAGAATAAAAGCCGCTAATCGATTTTCGAACGGATAACTATTGTTTTTGGCGTAACTTTCTGTTCGGCTAATTGTTTTTTCGCCGATAAATTTACATAGTTTCTGTAGAAAGGTAGCATCTTGCAATAAAAGATGCTGACAATCTTTAAGAGGGAGCGCTAAGCACATACAATCTTCAATCACTTCCACCGTTTTCGTAACGGATTCAACGCCAATTAACCCTAATTCTCCAATGAACGAAGGTGCTTGAATAAAGTTAATTAAGGAGACCTTCCCGTTTTTGTGACTCATATATATTTTCGCTTTTCCGGAAATTAAGTAATAAAGATAAGGAACATCAACGCCTTCATTACATATCCTTTCTCTCTTTTGAAAGGAATGTAGTTCAGCATACGGTAAGACATTAAAAGAAAAAAGAGTATGGACGTTGTAAGTTTGCATGTAATGAGAGATTTCTTCGCTATTTTTGCTGACTTTCATATTTTCACCTCATGTTTAGTATGAGATATCTCCTATTATGTTTACAAGAAGGAATGATACGATTTACGTAAATTTGTTTTTGTAGAAAAGAGAGTGTGAAGGGCTTATGAAAAAATATAAAACATTGCTATTTGATGTAGATGATACATTGTTAGATTTTCAGAAGGCGGAGAAAATGGCGTTACGTATGCTGTTTGAAGAGAAAGGGATTCCTCTAACTAGCGAGATTGAAGGGCACTATAAAAAAATTAATAAAAGTCTTTGGGATGCTTTTGAGGAAGGTGAAATGAACCGTGATGAAGTTGTAAATACGCGGTTTTCAATTTTGTTTAAAGAGTACGGGGAAGAAGTAGATGGAGTATTATTCGAAAATAATTATCGTAGCTACTTAGAAGAAGGAGACCAACTTATGCAAGGTGCGTTTGAATTTATAAGTCAAATTCAAAGTGAGTACGATTTATATATAGTGACAAACGGTATTTCTAAGACGCAAGATAAACGTTTACGTAATGCAGGATTACATGCCTTGTTTAAAGATATTTTCGTTTCTGAAGATACGGGATTCCAAAAGCCGATGAAAGAGTATTTTGATTATGTTTTTGAACGAATTCCTAATTTTTCCCCTGAAGAAGGGCTCATTATTGGGGATTCGTTAAGTGCTGATATGAAAGGTGGATATGTAGCGGGAATTGATACTTGTTGGTTTAATCCAGAAAAGAAATCAAATAATAGCGAGATTGTGCCAACATATGAAGTACAAAATTTTGAAGAGTTATACGCGTTATTGAAGCAACGTGTGTAATAAAAATAGGCAGTGGAACTTTTGTCCCTACTGCCTATTTTTATTCGTTTGCAGCTTCGTTATTTTTAGGAAGTGGAAATGCATTACCAATCGCTGCCGCTCCAAGCATCGGTAATAGTAAATTGAGCGGGAAAAACATGAGTAATAGTAATGTTATAGCAATTGGTTTTCTTAATGCATAGCTTGAAATTGCTGTCGTGACGATGGCTACCGAAGCGATTGGATCTATCGGGATAATGGAAGCTATAGCATATCCGATACTAGATCCAGCAAATATAATTGGGAAAATATGTCCACCGCGCCAACCTGTATTTAAACAAACGGCAGTAATACATAATTTTAAAACACCTGAAAGAAGTAGTACCCAGAAAGATAAATGACTCCATTCAACGACTAAATCTTTTAATTGATGTTCTCCTGAGAATAACGTGTACGGGAGAAAAGTTCCTGTAATTCCTAATAAAATACCACCGATAATTCCAAGTGATAGTTTGTATTCCCTGAAGGGATGGATTAATTTCTCTAATGTGAATTCAAATTTGAAATAAAAGAAACCAACTATAGCACCAATACTAGCAAGTGGTAGAAAGGCGATCCATTCATTAAGAGAAAGGGAACCTTCCCCAAAATCAACGATAAAGGATCCGCGATTATCGAATTTACTAAGTAATAAATAAACGGAAAAGCCAGCGAAAGTGGTAGCTAAATATACAATTGCTTTTTTTCCTTTAGAAAATTCGTTAATTTGCTCACCCTCATTTTCATTTGGAGCTAAATAACCGAATAATGGCGCGTTAAAAATTACACTTAAAGTAGCGCCAATTCCAACCTCTGTTAGTTCATTCATTCCTTTTAAGGCAAATGTAAAGCGATCCCCTACCCATGTACAAAGTCCACCGATAATTCCAACAAGTGCTGCTTCGGGACCTAAGCTAGCTCCAAATATTAAAACGATAATCGCAGTTAAAGTAGCTTTATGTACAAAACGGTATTCAATTCTACCAGTTTTTTTATATTCACCCATCACTTCCGGCATAAGACGTGGATATATGCCGAAGTATTTTTGGGTTAAACCAACGAGAATACCACCGATAGTTGTTACACAAATAGTGTAATACGGGGGAGAAGAGAAAATAGTAGGTAAGTATCCCCAAATAAAGTGAATGCCGATATTTATTGTAACTAAAAATAGCCAGACTGTAGCTCCTACTATAGAGCCTAAAAGAATGCCGTATAGGACGAGTATATAGTGCATGTCCTTTGTGTTTGTCATGTTATACCTCCGTTATGTAAGTTTTAATGTCGAAAGGATTAAATATGCTACTGTGAAAGGAATATGTATAGTATCTTTTTGAGAGGTGGGCTTATTCAATATATTGAGGTCTCGTGAGAATTTGAAATGTATACAGTTAAACTACTTACTTAATTTTATATAGTAATCGTGGGTTTTAAAAGGTCTTTTTCAAATGGATATGGAATATATTTCTTTTGTTATGCATGTCAAATTCTTTGTATTTAATTTAGAACATTCAGAAAAACTGTTTGACATTAGGAAATTATTGCTATAAAATCAACGGTAATTGCATAGTCTTATCAAGAAAAGGTGGAGGGACAGGCCCGATGAAACCTTGGCAACAGCCGTATAACGGAATTGTGCCAAATCCTGCAGGTAATAATCCTGAAAGATAAGAAAGAGCCTTTAGAGCGTGTTTTCAAACTGCTCCTTTCTTGTTTTCAGGAAAGGAGCAGTTTTTTATTTTGTATAAAAGAAAGGAGAATGAGAGATGGGAGAATCATGGGGAAAAGGAACAATTTGTGTGCAAGGTGGCTATACACCAAAGAATGGTGAACCGCGTGTTTTGCCACTTTATCAAAGTACAACGTATAAATACGATACTTCAGATGATTTAGCAGCGCTATTTAATTTAGAGGCAGAAGGATATATATATACGCGTATTGGAAATCCTACTTTAGCTGCATTTGAGCAAAAGTTAGCGGATTTAGAGGGTGGTGTAGGAGCTGTTGCAACGGCTTCTGGGCAGGCTGCTATTATGCTTGCTGTTTTAAATATTTGTAGTAGCGGAGACCACTTGCTTTGTTCTTCCACAGTTTATGGCGGAACGTTTAATTTATTTGGAGTGAGTTTGCGTAAGCTTGGTATTGACGTTACGTTCTTTAATCCGAATTTAAGTGCTGATGAAATTGTGGCCCTTGCTAATGATAAGACGAAACTTGTTTATGCAGAGTCGTTAGGAAATCCAGCGATGAACGTTTTAAATTTCAAAGAATTTTCAGATGCAGCGAAAGAGTTAGAAGTACCTTTTATCGTGGATAATACATTAGCAACTCCTTATTTATGCCAAGCATTTGAGCACGGAGCAAATATTATCGTTCATTCTACGACGAAATATATTGATGGTCATGCAAGCTCTTTAGGCGGCATTGTCATTGACGGAGGGAACTTTGATTGGACAAATGGGAAATATCCTGAACTTGTTGAACCGGATCCAAGTTATCACGGCGTAAGTTACGTTCAAAATTTTGGTGCAGCAGCGTATATTGTGAAGGCACGTGTTCAATTATTAAGAGACTATGGAAACTGTATGAGCCCATTCAATGCGTATATTAGCAATATCGGCTTAGAAACGCTACATTTAAGAATGGAGCGTCATAGTGAAAATGCTCTCGCAGTTGCTAAGTGGCTTGCTAACCATGAACGTATTGAATGGGTGAATTATCCGGGATTAGATAGCAATGAAAATTACTCGTTAGCACAAACGTATTTGAAAAAAGGTGCTAGTGGTGTTTTAACATTCGGCATTAAGGGCGGATTAGAAGCAGCGAAAGAATTTATCGCAAATGTAAAACTAGCAACTCTCGTAACGCATGTAGCGGATGCACGAACTTGTGTTATACATCCTGCTAGCACAACGCATAGACAATTAAGTGCTGAAGATCAGCGTCTAGCTGGCGTTACATCAGATTTAATTCGTTTATCGGTTGGTATAGAAGATGTTTCTGATATTATTGCAGATTTAGAAGCAGCGCTAGTCGGAGGCAAAGAACATGCCGATCATAATTGATAGAGATTTACCAGCTCGCAAAGTGTTGCAGAAGGAAAATATTTTTGTAATGACGAAGGAGCGAGCAGAAACACAAGATATCCGGGCATTGAAAATTGCTATCTTAAATTTAATGCCTACAAAGCAAGAAACAGAAGCGCAATTACTTCGTTTAATTGGCAACACACCGTTGCAATTAGATGTTCACTTACTTCATATGGAATCACATTTGTCTCGCAATGTAGCGCAGGACCATTTAACGAGTTTCTATAAAACATTTCGTGATATTGAGAATGAGAAATTTGATGGACTTATTATTACAGGAGCACCAGTTGAAACTCTTTCTTTTGAAGAGGTAGATTATTGGGAAGAGCTTAAACGTATTATGGAGTATTCAAAAAAGAATGTAACATCTACGCTTCATATTTGCTGGGGGGCACAGGCTGGCTTGTATCATCATTATGGTGTTCCAAAGTATCCTCTTAAGGAAAAAATGTTCGGTGTATTTGAACATGAAGTTCGTGAGCAACATGTGAAATTGTTACAAGGGTTTGATGAATTGTTTTTTGCCCCGCATTCTCGTCATACAGAAGTACGAGAGAGTGATATTAGAAAGGTGACAGACTTAACATTATTAGCAAATTCTGAGGAAGCAGGTGTTCACCTTGTCATTGGGCAAGAAGGAAGGCAAGTGTTTGCGCTCGGGCATAGTGAATATAGTTGTGATACGTTAAAGCAAGAATACGAACGGGACCGCCAAAAAGGGTTAAATATTGATGTGCCGAAAAATTATTTTAAGCATAATAATCCAAATGAGAAACCACTTGTAAGGTGGAGAAGCCATGGGAATCTATTATTCTCTAATTGGCTGAATTATTACGTGTATCAAGAAACCCCTTATGTATTATAAAAAAAGATTGTGTAACACGTGGCAACGTTTTCTTTGTAAAGATTAACTCATATTTTTCCGAATGTTCAAAAAACATTGTTTTTCATATTTTTTACTCATATAATTTCATCTAAACACAATTTTTGAGGGGTGGACAGTATTATGAAAGAAATTCAAGTTGGTTTATTAGGTCTTGGGACAGTTGGGAGTGGTGTAGTTCGTATCATTACAGATCATCAAGAGCGACTTATCCACCAAGTAGGTTGTCCTGTAAAAGTAACGAAAGTACTAGTACAAAATATTGAAAAAGAGAGAGAGGTAGAGGTACCTTCTACTCTATTAACACAAGATGCAAATGAAATTTTAGATAATCCAAATATTGACGTTGTCATCGAAGTGATGGGTGGCATTGATGATGCAAAAGCATATATTTTGCAAGCCTTACAGAGCGGGAAGCATGTTGTGACTGCCAATAAAGATTTAATGGCGTTACATGGGGCGGAACTCTTAGCGGTAGCAAAAGATAATAAAGCAGATTTGTTTTATGAAGCAAGTGTAGCCGGAGGGATTCCGATTTTACGAAGTATCGTAGAAGGACTTTCTTCAGATCTTATTACGAAAGTAATGGGAATTGTAAATGGAACGACAAATTTTATTTTGACGAAAATGTCAGATGAAGGGAGAGCATATAACGACGTGTTAAAAGAAGCCCAACAACTTGGATTTGCAGAAGCAGATCCAACATCAGATGTGGAAGGTTTAGATGCAGCGAGAAAAATGACCATTTTGGCTACCCTTGGTTTTTCTACAAATGTAGAGCTTGGAGATGTGAAGGTAAAAGGGATTACTTCTATTACAGAAGAAGATATTGAATACAGTAAGAGTTTAGGATACACGATTAAATTAATCGGTCTTGCGAAGCGAGATGGTGAAAAATTAGAGGTGACAGTTGAACCGACACTACTTCCAAATACACATCCTCTGGCGGCCGTACAAAACGAATATAACGCTGTATATGTGTATGGTGAAGCGGTCGGAGAAACGATGTTTTATGGGCCAGGTGCAGGAAGTTTACCGACAGCAACAGCTGTTGTTTCAGATTTAGTAGCTGTAATGCAAAATATTCGATTAGGTGTAAACGGAAATAGTGCGGTATCCCCGCAGTATAAAAAAGTATTAAAAGAGCCAGACGAAATTGTTGTGAAGAAATTTTTAAGACTTCATGTAAAAGATGAGATTGGTGTATTTGCAAAAATTACTTCATTATTCTCTGAGCGTGGCGTTAGCTTTGAAAAGATTATTCAAATGCCGCTTGAAGAGAAAGGGAAGGCTGAAATTGTAATTGTGACGCATCGTGCGTCTCTTGCTGATTATGATTATATTCTACATACGTTGCAAGGGTATGAAGAAATAGATTGTTTGAAAGCAAACTATCGAATTGAAGGGGATGCTAAGTAGTATCTCTTCTTATAAAACAGAAAGAGCCTGTTAAGCAGCTTGCTTAATAGGCTCTTTTCTATTTAAAATCTTCGTACCAATTTGAATAAATGCTTGGATAATCCAGCCTGTTGTAAAGGATAAGATGATTGTTCCAAAATAGATAGGTCCATCTAATAGGAAGCTTAATGTTAAAAATAAAAACGCTAACGAAATTTCTGTTCTTCTAAATGTCCATTTCTTTTTCTCAGCAACCGTTAAAACGAAAGCTTCTTGAGGTGCTGCGCAAAGGTTTGTAGAGACGTAAAGACCAATCCCAGCTCCAACGAATAGATTTCCGCAAATAAGTGTTATATATTTTGGAAGAGAACGGATAGCGTCCATAATAGTTGGAATGGAACCAATCCAATCAACAAAAAGGGAAATAAGAACCATCGTTACAATTGTACCAATTGTTATTTGTTTTTTATTCCAAAAGAGTACGATAAGAGTAAATGCAAAGTTAATCATGAAAATCCAAAAACCGATACTTATCCCGAAATTTTGATATAGTGCAATAAAGAAGGAATCATAAGGGCTAAGTCCAAAGGAAGTAATTGTCGTCATCATATTAATACCGATGGCGAGAGTGAGTAGACCGCCAATGAAAAATATATATTCTAATTTGAATCGAAGCATAGTTGTATATCCTTTCAAAATGTATTTGCTAGGAAAGGATATATTGTGGAAAGCTTACCAGGTCAAGGGAGAATTTTTGCAGGGAAGGGGAAAATGAGATGACGAATATAAGGAAGATTGCTGAGCTTGCTGGGGTATCTGTTTCAACTGTTTCACGTGTACTAAATAATCATCCATATGTGAATGAACAGAAACGAAAAGAAATTTTAGCAATTATAGAAGAATTAAATTATACGCAAAATGTGAATGCAATTCATTTAGTGAAAGGAAAAACGAATGTAATTGGCGTTTTATTACCGCACGTAAATGATCAATATTATAGCGCTATTATCGAGGGAATATCAAAGGAAACAGCAAAGAATAATTATAATATGATGCTTTGTCAGACGAATTATAGTGAGGAAAGGGAATTAGAAATTTTAAATATGTTAAAAATGAAAAAACTTGATGGGGTTATTATATGTTCGCGGGCGAATAGTAAGGAAAAGCTTGAAGAATATACGAAATTCGGCCCTATTGTTATGTGCGAAGAAATCGACTCGAATTTCATTTCGAGTGTGCATATTGATTACTATAAAGTGTTTTCGCGCGGAATGAAAAGCTTAATAGATGCGGGCCATACAAGTATTGGGTATTGCATTGGAAGAAGTAATAGCATTAATAGTCAGAGAAGAAAACAAGCATATGAAGATTCGCTTCAACAGATTGCTGTAACACCGATAGAGGCTTGGAAGTTTAAAGGCTGTTTTACAGTGGAAGATGGGCGTAATGTGATTAGGGAATGGACACGTATGTCAGTAAAACCAACAGCGTTTCTTGTATCTTGCAACCATATTGCCGCGGGGATGGTAACGGAAGCGAAAAAACAAGGCATTCGTATTCCGGAAGATATTACGATTATTGGTTGTGATGATCAAGATGTGGCAGATATTTTAGGCATTACGGCGATTTCGTATTGTAGTAAAAATGTTGGTGTGAAGGCATTTGAATTATTATATGAAAAGATTAATGATGAGCAAATCGATATAAGGCACGTAGAGTTATTGCCAGAATTAGTACATAGGGAAACAACATAATAGATAAGGTTTGAAAATCGCTTTTCAAAATTGCGTTTGGTATAATTATGGACAATCTATGAGGGCTAAAAGGGGTTTTGATATGAGATCAAAAGTAGTAAAAGTAATTCTACTCATTACAATTGCATCTTTCTGTTTATTTGCATATGGCTTTGTTTCAGGTGTAAATGATGTATTAAATCCGAAAGCTTCAAATTTAATTAAAAAGACCGATGTAGTGGCAAAAGAGAAAAAGAAAACGGGAACGTTACAAATCGTTAGTTTAGGTGATTCATTAACACGCGGTGTTGGTGATAAAGAAGGAATTGGCTATGTTGGACGGATGAAAGAAGATTTACAAAAAAATTATAAGCAAAAGGTTGCATTAACAAACTTAGCTGTTAGTGGTGCAAAAATGCCCGACCTATTAAAACAAATTGAGAGTAGTGGCGCTCAATATTCAATTAAGCAAGCAGATGTAATCGTTTTAACAATTGGAGGAAATGATTTATTTCCAGGGTGGGAATCGCTTGAAAAGATAGATTTAGAAACATACCGTCCTGATACAGCGACGTTCCAAAATGAAGCGAAGAAAATAATAGAAGAAATTCGTAAGTTAAATACAGATAGCCCTATTTTTTGGCTTGGTTTATACAATCCTTTTGAAGATGTAGAAGATTTAAAAGGTTCTTCAAACATCGTTGTAGACTGGAATGCATCTTTAGAAAAATTAGCGATAAATAATAAAAATGTGTATATTACACCGACATTTGATTTATTCCAAAACCGTGGGAAAGATTTATTATACTCCGACCATTTCCATCCGAATGAAATAGGATATACATATATGGCGGACCGATTAGTTCAAAATGTTGCGAGTAAATTAAAACTAGAACAAGGAGGGGTAAAATGACGACGATACTTTCCGTACGTGACGTGAAGAAGGTAATTGGAAAGAAGACAATTGTAGAGAATATTTCCTTCGATGTAAAACAAGGGGAAGTGTTCGGCTTCCTAGGGCCGAATGGTGCCGGAAAAACAACTACAATTCGAATGTTAGTTGGATTGATTAAAGAAACAGAAGGCACGATTTCTATCGGCGGTTATTCTATTAAGGAGAATTTCAGAGAAGCGATGCGTCAAATTGGGAGTATCGTTGAAAACCCAGAACTGTATACCTATTTAACGGGATGGGAAAATTTAAAACAATTTGCCCGTATGTTAGGTGGTATATCAGATGAACGTATTATTGAAATTGCTCAAATGGTTCATTTAGATGAAAGAATTCACGATAAGGTAAAAACATACTCACTCGGTATGAAACAGCGTCTTGGTATTGCGCAAGCGCTTCTTGGAAATCCAAAATTGCTCATATTAGATGAGCCAACAAATGGTTTAGACCCAGCTGGGATTAGAGAACTTAGGGAATTTATACATAAGCTTGTGAAAGAAGAAAATATGAGTGTGTTTATTTCAAGTCATTTGCTAAGTGAAGTACAAATGATATGTGATCGGGTTGCGATTATTCATAAAGGAAAAATGATAACAGTTGCCAAGGTTGAAGAGTTAATTAAAACAGCAAGTGATCGTGTAGAATGGATTGTTACACCGATTTCTAAGGCGAAAAATATGCTAGAAGATGCTGAGGAAGTAAGAGAAGTGAGTATAGAAGGTAATCGATTACTATGCCGCATGGATATTGTATCTATAAGTAGTTGGAATAAACGTTTTGTAGAAAACGAGATAGATGTGCATAGTGTTAAGGAGCTTGTATTTACGCTAGAAGATTTATTTATTGAACTCACAAGGGGTGAGCAGCATGCGTGAATTTGCGAATCTAGTCTTAAATGAATCGGAAAAAATTTATCGTAAGAAACGTATTTTTGTTGTCATGCTTATTTTAGCAATCTTGATCCCACTTTTCGTGTATGCGCAGTATCGTGAAGTAGAAACGACACAAAAAAGGCTCGGTACGACGGATTGGAAAGTTTCATTACAACAACAAATTGTTGATTCTCAAAACCGCTTGAACAATTCTAGACTACCAGAAGAATGGCGTGATTGGCTAAAGGTAAGAGTGGAGCAGCAACAATATTATTTAGATCATGATATTAACCCGATGGCACCGGGCGCACCCACTTTTGTAAGGGTGTTTATTGAGCAAGGAATTACATTGTTTATTCCGCTTCTCGTCATGATTGTCGCTATCGATATTGTTTCAGGAGAGCGAAGTGATGGAACGATGAAGATGCTACTTACACGGCCGATTCGGCGCTGGAAAATACTTCTTAGTAAGTACGTGACGATGTTATTTTTCATTTCACTCATACTGCTTCTTGTCGGTTTGTTTGCTTACATATTATCTGGGCTTGTATTTGGATACTCGGGATGGAATTTGCCTGTTTTAACTGGGTTTGTTATTGATAAGGAAACGTTAAATACGAATTTTGTACACCTTATTCCACAGTGGCAATACGTCTTGATGGCGTATGGGTTAGCTTGGTTTGTTGCTATCGTTGTCGGAACTATATCATTTATGGTTTCTGTTTTAATTCGAAATACACCAGCCGGTATGGGCGTTATGTTAGCCGGATTAATCGCAGGTGGCATTTTAAGCTCGTTTGCAACATCTTGGGAGGGTGCGAAATATATTTTTAGTGTGAATTTATCATTAACAGATTATCTATCAGGAAAATTACCTGCATTACAAGGCTTATCGATGGGGTTCTCTTTAATGAATTTAACGGTTTGGGCAGTTGTATCCCTTATTATTTCGTTTGTAGTATTTACAAAACAGGATATGGTGAATTAATTGGACGGGAAGTGAAAGCATGAAAAATGTTTTAAAAAATGATTGGGAGCCATTATTGGCACCAGAATTTGAGAAAGAATATTATCGTAAGCTGGCTGATTTTTTGAAAGAAGAGTACAGTACACATGTTGTTTATCCAAGGGTAGAAGATATTTTTAGCGCTCTAGAGTATACAAGTTATGAAAATACAAAGGTCGTTATTTTAGGGCAAGATCCATATCATGGACCGGATCAAGCACATGGTTTAAGCTTTTCAGTACAGCCCGGCATTAAAACGCCACCGTCATTGCTAAATATGTATAAAGAACTTCGAGATGAATATGGTTATGAAATCCCGAATAACGGTTATTTAGTAAAGTGGGCAGAGCAAGGGGTTTTATTATTAAATACGGTATTAACAGTTCGACAAGGTGAAGCCAATTCTCATAAGGGAAAAGGTTGGGAGTATTTCACAGATCGTGTAATTGAGCTATTAAATGAACGTGAAAAACCGGTTATTTTCATATTGTGGGGACGTCATGCACAGGCGAAGAAAAAGTTAATTACGAATACGAAGCATCATATTATCGAGTCTGTACATCCGAGCCCATTATCGGCAAGACGTGGTTTCTTTGGTAGTAAGCCATACTCTAAAGTAAATACGATTTTAGCTAATATGGGCGAGAGAGAAATTGATTGGGAAATTCCAAATTTGTAAATAAAAAAGGTAGTTAACAGTCGTTAACTACCTTTTTGCTATTATTGTTGTTCGTTCTTTAATTTTGCATCTAGTACAAACGTACCGAATGGGATAACTGATGAAACAAATGCCCCAAGTGCCCATGCAATTGATTTGCGGTGTACGATTGTTACTTGAATTACCGCAAAGATGAATAGAATAAATAAAACACCATGAGCCATACCTGTAATTTTAACGGCTGTTGCAAATCCTGCAAAATATTTTAATGGCATTGCTACAAATAATAGTAATAGGAAAGAAATCCCCTCAATTAAGCCGATTGCTCTTAATCGTCCGATTGGTGTAGATAACATGAAGTAGCCTCCTTTAATGTATGCTTGTATATAGTAAATTTGTATTCTTTTTCAAAATAAAATAGTCTATTTTGTTCCATTATATACAAAAAGAAAGTTTACACTACGAGAATAGTGCAAAGTTCAAAATATAGTCACAAAAGCATGAGAATTTAAATAAAAACCTATTTGAAGTGTTTGACTTCAAATAGGTTTTATGAGTGAAAATATTAAACAAGTGCTTCTCTTTTTAGTACGAACTTCTCTACAACTTTTGCAACGCCATCGTTCATATTTGTATCTGTTACGTAGTTTGCAATTTCTTTAATATCATCTGGTGCATTGCCCATTGCAACACCAAGACCGGCGAATTCGATCATTGCCTGATCGTTATAGCTATCGCCCATTGCGATAACTTCTTCGCGCTTAATGCCAAGTTTTTGAATCAGTTGGTTTAAGCTTGTTCCTTTTGTAACACCAGCTTCAGTAAATTCTAAGAAGAATGGTTTAGAACGCATAACGCTTAATTGGCCTTCTAGTTGTTTTTGTAGTTTCTTTTCTACTACAACAAGTCGTTCAGCTTCTTTATTCATTAATACTTTTACTACAGGCTCTTTAACAGCAGCTTTAAAGTCATCTACTACAACAATTGGCATACCAGTAATATCGCCCTCAATTTCAGTATAAGGATTATTTTCTTCTGTTACGATATCATCGCCAATATAAGTATGAATCCATACATCTTCAGTCTTACTAATTTCAAATAGGTTGTGAACGATTTCAGGAGATAGCGTACTACTAAAGATTTCTTCGCTTGTTTTACAGTTAATAATTTTTGCGCCATTAAAAGATAGAATGAAACTACCGTATTCTTCTAAACGAAGTTCTTTCGCTACATTGCGCATACCAAATGTTGGACGTCCAGAAGCAAGTACAACTTTTACACCTTGCTCTTGTGCAGTCATTAGAGCCTCTTTCGTACGAGGTGAAATGGTATGGTCGTCACGTAATAAAGTATCATCTAAGTCTAAAACAATCATTTTATAAGTCATATTGAAAAGTCCTCTCTTTGTTGAAATAGAAATAAAGTTTTATGAAGATATTGGGGAATATATAGTAAGACATCGAACTTCTTTATGTGAAGCTAGGAGAAGTTCTGTATTTTTAGTATAAATTATCACGAGCACGTTGCCCATGATAATTTATACTGCTAATGCCCGATCGGTGAGAGCTAATCATTAGTAAAGATGAATAGCTCTCATTGATTAAAGTTTCACTTTATCATTATCGTAACAACTCTAAAGATAGAGTGCAATAATGGAAGTTTTCCAATTTACGATGGTTGTTTTTCTGTAGAACGAGAAAATAGTATTTCGAGCAAAATTGCCATTACAGATCCAAGAACAAGACCGTTACTTAAAAACGATGCTAGAAACGGCGGGAGTGTAGAAAATGCTCCTGCTGGAACAAACATAACTCCGACTCCTGTAAAGATTGAAAGACCTGCTACTTTAAATAACCGTTCTTTATCTTGTACTGTTTCGTATTCGCGAAAGGCAAGGCCAATCATGCTTGCAAATACAGGGTAAATGGCAGCATATCCGACTGCGACAGGTATCGCCGCAAAGAATGAAGTAATCTTTGGGAATATACTAACGAAAATAATAAAGCTTGACCCTAACATAAATGGGAGTCGTTTATAAATATTAGTCGTTGCAATAAATCCTGCTGATCCAGAAATCGCGACAGGTCCAATAGCTGAAAAAAGGCCTCCTAGCAATTGATTTATTCCTGTTATAATACCGGCTTGTTTGAAACGATCTGGTGCTGCATTCTTTTCATACTTAGAGACAATCCTTTGCACAACGCGAATACTTGCTAACATATTTGTTAGAAGTAATAGTGTAACGAAAACTACCGTAATTGCCATGTTCCATTCAATACGAGGCATTCCGAAAACAAATAGAGACGGAAAACGGATTATATCTGTCACAGGCGTTACTGGATTTGATAATCCGAAGCATGCGAATAATATCCAGCCGCAGACGATACTGAAAAGAACGGAATATTGTCCAATAATAGGTAGCTTCATGATGAAAAAGGATAGTAAAATAACAATGAGTGAAAGAATAAATACGTCAGCTTGTACCTCTGTATGTTGTCCGTCAAGACCGAACATTCCCTTTAAGAAGGACCCGCTAAGTTGCGCGACGAGAAGAAATAAATATGTTCCAATTACTGTCGGTGTAAAATAGCGCACTAGTTTATCGATGAGTCCAAAAACACTAAGAATAATACAAATGATACCACTCAATAGGAAAGCGTACTGAAGGACTTTAAGCGTTTCATTGCTGGATCCAAATAATACGACACCTAAACTTGCATAAAGGGAGAAAATACCCCACCAAAGTCCAGCAGGACCTTCTTGAATAGGAAGTTTATGCCCAAATATAGCTTGCAGTAGGCCAGCAAAGCCAAGAACAAATAATGTTCTTTGTACGAATGCAATAGCTTCAGCGCCATCGAGACCATAATTAGTTGCGACGCTAATTGGTACAATAAGGCTTCCAGCTAAAATAAATAGTGCCCATTGTAAGGCGGAAAGAAATGTTTTCATTATATCAACCTCTTTCATAGATTCCGTATCTAGTATATATGTATTTCATTTCCACTGGCAAAGATTGTAGATAGAGAAAAGAGTTGAAGCGCAATATGAATGCACGGAAGCAATTATGGATAGCAGTTATATGTATGACTTTTGTTGTAATTCTAGGAACGCTAGGATTTATGATGATTGAAGAGATTAGTTTGTTTCAAGCATTTTGGATGACGATGATTACTGTATTGACTGTTGGATACGGAGATGCCGTTCCTGTAACGCAAGCGGGGAAAGTATTTGCACTCCTTATTATACCTGTTGGTGTCGGTATTGTTACGTATGCAATTGGTGTAGTGGCAGCTATGATTATTGAAGGGAATTTATTTCATGCAGTACGGAGGAAGAAGATGGATAAACAAATAGCACAGTTACAAAATCATATTATCGTATGTGGTTGCGGTAGAGTGGGGCTTCAAGTTGTACATGAATTGCAAGAAAAGAAAATCCCATTTGTCGTTGTTGATAAAGATGAGAGTATATTGGAACAGGAAAAGCTTTTATTTGTACACGGAGATGCAACGGAAGACCAAGTGTTACATCATGCTGGAATTTCAAAGGCAGCTGGTTTAGTTGCTATCGTAGCAAATGATGCTGAAAATGTATTTATTACATTAACGGCAAGAGGGCTAAACGATGCAATTAAAATTGTGGCAAGGGCGGAAAAACCAGAAACCGAAGACAAATTAAAGCGTGCTGGGGCAAATAAGGTGATTAATCCATCTAGCATGGCAGGAATTCATATTGCAAAAGGTATTGCGAATCCGCTAACAGTTCATTATATTGATACAGTACTATATGGCATGGAACAGTCATTTGTAATTGAAGAAATTGCAGTCGGCAAGGGTTCTATTTTAGCTAGTAAATCGTTACTAGAGAGTGATGTGAGAAATCAATTTGATGTAACAATTTTAGCGATTTTGAGAAATGGGGATGTTATACATAATCCAACGGGGCAGGAAAAACTACAAGAACATGATATGATAATAGTGTTTGGTTCAGTAGAGAAGCTAGGACAATTTGAGAAAGAACTACAAAGTAAGAGGTGACAAGGAATGCAAATATCGAGCGATAAGATTTTAAATAAAATGGCGAATGAAATTGCAAAGGCAAAAAGCAGTGAAGGGCAACAATCAAAAGCGCATTTATTAGTTGTGCGAGCGTTATGTGATTTATTATTAGATGAACAAGCTGAGCCTTCTATGTATAGAGAACCTGAGATTCCATCACAAGTAATTGGATCTCAGCCTATGACGACAGTTCAACCAGTTATGCCGGTTTCTGGAGAACCTGTGTATATAAAAGAAGAAGGCGCAAACGGTAATTCTTTATTTGATTTTTAGAAGATAAATCGTTTGGCTTATATGAAAAAATTGCTTATGATAAAGGTAAAAAAAGGGGAATTAAGATGAAAATTTTCTTTTTACTAGGTTGTATTGCGGCAGGGCTATCTGTTGCGCTAGGGGCTTTTGGAGCACACGGTTTAGAAAATAAAGTTTCTGCAAAAATGTTAGAAGTTTGGAAAACAGGCGTTACATATCAAATGTTTCATGCCGGTGGACTATTCGTAGTTGCTTTATTAATGGATAAAATTCAATCATCACTTTTAACTACTGCTGGCTGGCTTATGGTAGCTGGGATTATTATGTTTTCAGGTAGTTTGTATGCATTAAGTACGACAGGTATTAAGTTCTTTGGCCCAATTACACCTCTTGGTGGTGTAGCGTTTATTGTGGCATGGATCTTAGTCGGAACTGCAGTTGTAAAAGGCTTATAAAAAAACAAAAGCTGGCATATGCCAGCTTTTTTTATGGTCTTGGAGCATAAGTTGCTTGTTGACTAGGTAAATACATAATTTCTTCTGGGAATTCTACATAATCTAAGTAAATCATTAGTAGTAAAAAACGTTTCCCCGATTGCGGTTCACTAATAACGATGTGATCACGTCCAGCTGCCTCAATAATACCTGTATAAGATTGTGTACCGAGTGAACTACCACGCTCATAAGTCATTACTACGGTGGCTTGCTTGCCTTTGTTCAAGCGAAGAATATTTTCAATATACGACTGTTCTAATGGTAACATGCCTTGAGAAACGGCATATTGAGCTTGCGCAGCTTGTTGTTGCATCGCTTGCTGTTGTTGCTGTTGCTGTGGGGTCATTTGTTGCTGTTGTGCATAAGTTCCAGATGGTTGATAAAAACCTGTTCCATAATACGGGTTTTGTTGCTGTGCCATTCAAAAATCCCTCCTCGTTTTCATTCCTTAATATACGCTAGGGCAATCCCCGGCAGATGGTTGGAAGAAGCAGTGCTTTTTAAAACGTCCAGAGTTTTGTTGGTCATACCAAGTTGGTGGGCAAGGGCCTTCAGGTCTAAAAAACCATAAGGCGAAATTTGCAGGCCAAAAACGTTGTCCTTGAATCGTTCGCCTTGCTAATGCGATATCTTGTTCTCTTGCACGCTGATAAAAATACCCTTTTTGCGTTGCCTCAAAACCGCCAGGATTTTGATAAACCATTTGACGTAAATTACGTATTTTTTTAAAATCTAAACAATTTCCGCGGACACGATTTACCCCTACGTTTCCGACCATTAACATTCCTTGTTGTCCTTCTCCTTCGGCTTCAGCACGCATCAGTCTAGCTAATAACTTTACATCTTCTTCGTTATAAGCAATAACACCCATTATGTGTCACCTCTCTTTTTGGAATACCTTGTGGAAAGAGGTTTATTTCTAGATGAAGTGTGTAACGATTACTAGTTCATACGTATGAGAAAAAGGACTCAGATATGACAACCAAACGAAGTTTTACATGGAGAGAGGAAAATAAAAAAAGCTAGCGTGAGCTAGCTTTCCATCATTAAAATACTTTAGACCATAAGTTTGAAAAGAAATCTCCGATAGAGCGCATTGTTAATACGAACCAATTTGCCTTTTCAACTTCTTCTGTCGTTTTTGCAGTAACTTTCATACTTTTACTACCGTCTAAGAAACCATATTTATCAGTTGATTCTAAAGTAATTGAGCCTACTTTGGCATCTTTCTTAATAGGAGCAACTAAATGTCCATCTTCAGCAAGAGATTTATCTACTTCAGTCCCAATTTTATAAGGATCTTTGCTACCTTTTTTCGCAATTACTGTTATTTCTTTTTCCGGTGTAACAGTCACTTGATCTTCTTTCCCTTTTACTACAGAGATTGTATTATTTTTATCAACTTTTAACTTTTGTTTTTCGAAGTTATTAAACCCGTACTCGATTAATTCACGAGATTCTGTGAAGCGCTCGTCCATTGATTTTGTTTTAATAATAACTGAAATAAGACGTACATCACCACGTTTAGCAGTAATAGTGAATCCATATCCAGCGGTATCAGAACTACCAGTTTTTAAACCATCTGTTCCTTCATAAGAGAAAGCAGCACCTGGTAACATCCAGTTCCAGTTTTCCATACGAATTGGTTTCGGATGATTATCTGGGAAGTTTCTAAATCTTTGTTTTGTATCCTCTAGCATTTCTGGATACTTTGTAATCATTGCTTTTGAAAGCATACCCATATCGCGAGCTGACATGGAATTTTCTCCATTCGGATCCGTTCCCTCAGGGTGTTTTCCTTTTAAGTCAGCGTTATTTAACCCAGTAGCGTTTACAAATTTATATTTCTTTAACCCTAGTTTTTTTGCATGTTCATTTGCAAGATTCAAGAAATTCTTCTCACTTCCTGCAAGAAGTTCTGCTAAGGCAATACTAGATCCGTTTGCAGAGAAGATAACGATAGAATGATATAATTCTCTTACAGTATATTGACGTCCCTTTTCAAACGGAACGTTAGAGAATTCATTATTACGTGAAACTTCATAAGCATAATCAGAAATGTTTACCTTTGTATCCCAAGTAATTTTTCCTTCTTTAATTGCTTCTAATACGGCATAAACAACAATTAATTTTGACATACTAGCAATAGCTAGTAATTCATCTGGATTTTGTTCATGCAGTATTTTTCCTGTATCTGCATCAAATAAAAGTGCAGCTGCCGCCTCAATGTGTATTTTTTCTTCAGCATGGGATGTTGTTACTCCTAAGGAAGAAATTGACAATAAAAGCGCTAGTAAAATAGACAAGATTTTCTTCATATAGATTATCACCTTCGCATCGTTATTAGCATGTAGCTCGTACCATTTTAGCATAAATTTGGATATAGAAAGGTTACAATTTTGTAAGGAAATTGAAAAGAATTTGTAGATTTTTGTTCGAATTTGCAGAGAAAGGAAGTATTTTGAGGAGAAATATAGAGGGTAATAAAAAAAGGAACGAAATTCGTTCCTTTTTTACGATTTGCCCCGCTATTTGCCGGGCAGTAAGATCCTCACCTAAAAATTAAGCGAAAGCAAAGAAGTTAGATGGGCGATCAACTGCTTGTAAAAGCCCGATTGGTGAAGGCTAATAATTAGTGGGGATGAACAAAACCCCCACTGATTAAAGTTTCACTCTATATGTGTAAAAACTTCTCTACCTTTTCGTCTGGTAAAATGTTTCCAACGAAAAATGTTCCGAATTCACCATAACGAGCACTTACTTCATCGAAGCGCATTTCATATATAAGTTTTTTAAATTGAAGAACATCGTCAGCGAATAATGTTACGCCCCACTCAAAATCGTCGAATCCAACTGATCCTGAAATAACTTGGCGTACTTTACCTGCGTACTGGCGACCGATTTTACTATGACTGTACATCATTTTTTTACGTTCTTCCATAGGAAGCATGTACCAGTTGTCATCACCTTGGCGACGCTTATCCATTGGGTAGAAGCAAATGTGATTTGCTTTTGGTAGTTCTGGATATAAGCGAGCTAAGATTTGTGGGTTTTGATATGGATCTTCATCAGCTGGAAGGTAGTTGCTTAGTTCAACAACAGATACGTAAGAGTATGCAGGAACCATATATTCAGCTAATGTTGTTTTATTCAATTCTGTCTCAATTTCATTTAACTCTTCCATTGTTGGACGTAAAATCATAAGCATAATATCAGCTTTTTGGCCAACAACAGTATACATTGCATGACTACCTTTTTTCGCGGTAGATACTTCGTTCCATTTTTCAACGACATTTAAAAATTCAGACACAGCTTGTCCGCGTTCGTCGCTAGATAATGTTTTCCATGCAGCCCAATCAATAGAACGTAAATCATGTAAACAATACCAGCCATCTAACGTTGTTGTTGCTTCACTCATTCTATTCACCTCAGTTAATGATAGTTTTACACGTTAACTATAGCATATATAGTTTTAAAATCATCTATATAAAGCCTTAGCGCATAAAATTGTCACATTTAAATTTACTTGAAAATAGGAGAAGATGAGGCTTAAAGGGGATTTATTTCTAGGCTGAATTTTATGAAAATATAATCATTTTAATTTTATCTATTTTTTGGGAGCTATAAGTTTAAAATATAGAGGAAAAGCAGTATTCTTAAAGATAGAGTTTTTTAACATATGTAGGAGGGTTTATTCGTGAGCAACTTATTTACAACAGTAAAAGAAAAAGTTCAAGGAAAAGGCATTTCTATCGTACTTCCTGAAGGAACTGATGAAAGAATTTTAGGCGCTGCAGAGCGTTTAGCAAAAGAAGAGTTAGTACAACCAATTTTAGTTGGTAATAAAGAAGAAATTAGCGCAAAAGCTGCTAGCATGAATTTAACATTAGCAGGCGTTGATATTTATGACCCAGCTACATACGAAGAAATGGATGCAATGGTAGCATCTTTCGTTGAACGCCGTAAAGGTAAAGCAACTGAAGAAGACGCTCGCAAAATCCTTAAAGACGAAAACTACTTCGGTACAATGCTTGTATACATGGGTAAGGCACACGGTTTAGTAAGTGGTGCAGCTCACTCTACAGCTGATACAGTTCGTCCAGCACTTCAAATCATTAAAACAAAACCAGGCGTTACAAAAACTTCTGGCGTATTTATCATGGTACGTGAAGAAGAGAAATATGTATTTGCTGATTGTGCAATTAACATTGCACCAAACAGCCAAGATTTAGCTGAAATTGGTATCGAGAGTGCGAAAACTGCTGAACTATTCGGTATTGATCCACGCGTTGCTATGTTAAGCTTCTCTACAAAAGGTTCTGCGAAATCTCCAGAAACAGAAAAAGTTGTAGAAGCAACTCGTATTGCAAAAGAAATGGCTCCTGAATTAACTTTAGATGGAGAATTCCAATTCGATGCTGCATTCGTACCGTCTGTAGCTGAGAAAAAAGCTCCAGGTTCTACAATTAAAGGTGATGCTAACGTATTCGTATTCCCAAGCTTAGAAGCTGGTAATATTGGCTACAAAATCGCTCAACGTTTAGGTAACTTCGAAGCAGTAGGACCAATCTTACAAGGTTTAAATATGCCTGTAAATGATCTATCTCGCGGATGTAACGAAGAAGAAGTGTACAAGTTAGCTTTAATTACAGCAGCTCAAGCACTTTAATTCTATAATGAATCGAAATAAAGACCGTCGCTATTATAGCGACGGTCTTTATTTTTCTAAGCCAAGTGCTTTATTGTTACGATCAATAATACGTTGTAAATTCGTCTCATATAAAGGTATTTCATCTATTGTTAATTGAGATGGTGTTAACTTTGGAGCGAATTGCTGCAGTGTTTTTAAAAGGCGCATCATTAAATCTTGTACTGTAATAGTTTCGCCAAGTAATTCTGAAAGTGAAGCCATCGTACTCGGTACAATTTCAGGATACGTAAAGCGTGTTTCTTCTCCTTGAATGGCTAGGTTGTAGAAATCACGAACGAGTGCGGCACGCTCAGAGCCACTTCCTGTAGCGCAGAGATAAATTTGGACAGCGACACCACCGCGAATACGGCGCTGTGAAATGCCAGCAAATTTTTGATTGCGAATACTTAAGTCATAGCTACCAGGACAGTAAGAACCAACAATTTCTTTTGCCTCGATTGTAACATCGTAATCGTTTAACATTTCCTTAATTAAATGCCACATTGTATCGTATCCAAGATCAATATCGATACCTTTTTCTGTCTCTTGGAATAAAAGTGATACGTTTAAAACACCTTCATCAAGTACGACTGCAAGTCCACCGGAATTACGAACGATAACATTGAAGTTGTTTTCTTGTAAAAAGGAAATACCTTCTTCCAAGTGTGGTAGGCGTGAATCTTGAATGCCAAGAACAATTGTATTGTGATGAACCCAAGAACGCATTGTTGCAGCTGATTGACCATTTCCAATGCTTGTGCACAGTGTGTCATCCATTGCGAATGACTGCAATGCATGGAATGTTGGTCCCAAACTAGACTGATCTACAATACGCCACTCTGGCTGAGATAAAATGGAACGGGAATTGCTCATATAACTAACCCCTTATCTTTAAAATGACAATCTCTATTATAGCAAAAAATGAAGAAGGGGGTTTTCTCGCATATAAAGGGAAAGTTTAAAGATGAAAGACTAAAAAAGGATGCATTACATGCATCCTTTCTATTCTGCAATTTTTTCTAAATTACCGTTTCGATCCATTCGGAAAGATGTTTGAGAACGTTCTTCGTCATCCATGACTGCCAACTTACGAGCTCGGTTCATAATATTCATAAGTGTTTCGTAATCTTCTTGTACAGTATGAGATTGTTTTTCTAATTTTTCTAGTTTCTTTTCTAGTTCTTCATTTCGAAGGATTTGTGCTCTAATCTCTTGTTTCAATCTCGTATTCTCGTTTTCAAGAGCTGTCACTTTTATATTTGAAGATCCGACTGTTTGTAAAAAATAAATAACATCTTGCATTGTCATAGAGCTTTTTGTAGCAGGAACGGTAGTTTCTTTATATGGAATAGCTTCTTTATATTGTACAATTGATTCCTCTTGTACGAATTCTTCATAATCAGTTATCGAATCTGAAGCTGGCGGTGTATAAAGTAAACGTTTTTTCGCTTGTTCACCGCTTGCAGCGCGCATTTTATCTTTACGATGTTTTTTTGCTAGTTGAAGAGCTTGTTCATAACTATAGCGAACAACAGCATTCCAACGGAAACCACAGGCAGCCGATGTACGATTTAATTGATCACCCACTTCTTCAAATGCATTTAATTGAGTACTTCCTTCTCGAACGTGACGAAGTACAGTTTCAGCAAGTAATAAATCATCCTCATCCGTCCAAGCATCTTGTCTTACTTTCATAGATTCAACTCCCTTTCTTTTTATGAACTTCCTATTTTTATAATGGGCAAAAAAATGAGCTTTTATACAAAGCTTTTAAAAATATGGTAGATTTCGATGAAAGGTATAAATTTTGCCAAGAATGACGTAAGCTTCTGTAGGAGAACATATAAATATGTAGCATTATATGAAGAAAGAGCTTTAAAGGGAAACTTGCAACGAGCTTCAAAGAGCGGTAAAATACCATTTAGTGTTTATTTTTAAATGTACTTGAGAAAAGTTTAAAATAGAGGAAGTGTTATATAATGGGGAACGAATTTCGTGTGTGTGATGATTGTCAGGCAACGAACGTTAAAACGTTGATTCCAAAGTTAAAAAAAGTAGATTCATGTGCAACGATTGAAGTTGCATGTCAGTCTTACTGTGGTCCTGGTCGTAAAAAATCATTCGCATTTGTAAATAATCGTCCAGTCGCGGCTCCAACAGAAGATGAATTAATTGTAAAAATTGAAGCAAAGTTAAATAAGTAAGAAAAAGAAGAGTGAACAGATTACTCTTCTTTTTTTATGCCCATACGAGGAATGAGTTATTCTACGAAAATACAATTGAGTAGATTAACATTCAATGAAGGAGGGGCATCATCTATTCATTCAAATTTCAATTTATATAAATTTATATTTCAAAATAATGGTTGACAGTCTTTTGAAGCGATAGGTAGAATAGAAAGTGTCTGATTCTGATAATCATTATCAAGAAAAGGTCAATTAACCTAATTTTTTATTACTATTTGAGAATAAATTTCATTTCATTAAATATATGTTGTTGGTTAGGATGGTTGAGGTATGGAAGCGAGCGCAAGGAGTATAGAACAGCAAGATGTGAATGTTAAAGAGATTAAGAGCAGGCCGCTCGTTGCTTCTATTATTTTAGTAGCAGGTACAGTTTTGTTAGCTTTAAGCATGGCAGTTTCTATTTCGTTTGGTGCTGCAGATATTAGTTTAAAGACTGTATGGCAAGCTGTGTTTCAGTTTGACGGTTCTATTACGCATCATAACGTAATTCAAGAACTTCGCATGCCTAGAGCAATAGGGGGCGTAGTTGCAGGTGCCTTTTTAGCAGTATCAGGGGCAATTATGCAAGGTATGACGCGAAATCCACTTGCTTCACCATCGTTAATGGGAATTACAGATGGAGCTGTATTTGGAATTGCAATTATGTATGCATTCTTCCCTAATTCACCCTATTTAATGTTCGTTATCGCATCTTTTATTGGGGCTGCGTTTGGAGCGAGCATTGTATATGGAATTGGGTCTTCTTCACCAGGTGGATTAACACCTGTGAAGTTAGCTTTAGCGGGTGCAGCAATTAGTGCTTTATTAGGGGCCATTTCATCTGGAATTGCGCTATATTTCAACCTTGCCCAAGAGGTGAGTATGTGGAATGCAGGCGGAGTTGCGGGAGTGAAATGGGAAAGTATTAATATGTTAGTACCAATTGGCCTTGTTTGTCTCTTTATTGCAATTATGATGTCGAGGTATATTACAATTTTAAGCTTCGGTGAAGAAATTGCGATTGGACTTGGTCAAAATACGACATTAATTAAATTTATCGGAACAGTACTTGTTCTTGTGTTAACAGGTTCTGCGGTTTCTATGGCAGGATCGGTTGGGTTTGTTGGTCTTGTAATCCCGCACATGACTCGTTTCCTTGTAGGCTCAGACTATAGATGGGTTATTCCATGTTCTGCGGTCTTAGGCGGGCTGTTAATTGAATGTGCAGATATGTTATCTCGCGTTATTAATCCGCCGTTTGAAACGCCAATTGGAGCAATTACAGCGCTAATTGGGGTTCCATTCTTCCTCTACTTAGCACGTAACGAAGGGAGAGGGAAAATGTGAGGACAAGTGTCTTAACAAAAAAGAACGTTTCTGTTTTAACAATCTTAGTAGGATTAATCGTTACTGTATTTTTAGTAAGTTTAAATACAGGGACATTTAAAATACCGCCAATGGACGTATTAAAGTCATTGGTTGGACTCGGGGCTGAAGATCAGTCTGTTATTTTATTTGAATTCCGTATGCCGCGTATGGTCATTGCCATATTAGTTGGATCTGCTTTAGCGATGTCAGGTGCGATTTTGCAAGGGTTATCACGTAATCCACTTGCTGATCCAGGTATTATTGGTATTAACGCTGGAGCGGGGTTAACAGTCGTTATATTCGTTTACTTTTTCTTCGGGAAAGTTGGAACTGGTACATTTTTATCTGTATTTATCCTTCCTTTCTTTGCGTTGGTTGGTGCGATATTAGCAGCGGTTATTATTTATTTACTAGCATGGAAAGACGGCGTTTCATCAACGAGATTAATACTTGTCGGTATCGCTGTTGCAGCCGGGTTTGGTGCTGTTAGTTTAATTTTTTCTATGAAGATGACATCTAACGATTTCCGTTTTGCTACGATTTGGTTAGCAGGAAGTCTATGGGGCACAGATTGGAAATTCGTACTAAGTGTACTTCCATGGATGGTTATTTTCTTGCCACTTGCTATTAGTAAGGCTCACATATTAAACATAATGAACCTAGGCGACTCCACAGCAGTTGGCCTTGGTGTAAATGTAGAAAAAGAAAGACGTAAATTATTGTTTATTGCAGTTTGTTTAGCTGGTGCATCTGTTGCTGTTGCCGGAGGAATTGGTTTTATCGGTTTAATGGCTCCGCATTTAGCTAGACGCCTTGTCGGTGGTAAACATCAAATTATGCTGCCTACCGCTGCACTAATAGGGACGTTTTTACTCTTATTCGCAGACGTAATTTCAAGAAGTGTGTTAACAACTTCAGAAATACCGGTCGGTCTTGTTATTTCTGTAATTGGTGCACCATATTTCATATACTTACTTATGAGGACAAAATAAAGGGAGGCTTTTTGTATGGCAACTTTAGCAGTTGATGCGGTATCTGTTGGCTATAATGAAGGGTTAATTATTGATGGATTAACAGTTGAAATTCCGGAAGGGAAAATTACAACAATTATTGGACCAAATGGTTGTGGGAAGTCCACATTATTAAAAACAGCTTCTCGTATTTTGAAGGCGAAAAAAGGTACTGTTTATCTTGACGGAAAAGCAATCGAGAAACAGCCAACGAAAGAAATCGCAAAGAAAATGGCGATTTTACCACAGACTGCAGAAGTGCCAACTGGCCTTACTGTGTTTGAACTTGTTTCATATGGACGTTTTCCTCATCAAAAAGGATTTGGAACGTTGAAAGAAGAGGATTATCGTTACATTCATTGGGCACTTGAAGTGACGGGAATGACAGAATTCGCAAATCGTCCAGCAGAGGCGTTATCAGGCGGGCAACGTCAACGCGTATGGATTGCGATGGCTCTTGCACAAGGGACAGAATTACTCGTATTAGATGAACCGACAACGTACTTAGATATGGCTCATCAATTAGAAGTATTAAACTTATTGAAAAAGTTAAACGAAGAAGAAGGTAGAACGATTGTTATGGTTATCCATGACTTAAACCATGCTTCTCGTTTCTCAGATCATATGATTGCATTAAAAGCAGGTAAGTTAATGAAGCAAGGAACGCCAGACGAAGTGATGACGAGTGAAACACTTCGCAGTGTATTTGAGATTGAAGCTCAAATCGTTCCGTGTCCAGTAAACTGTAAACCAATTTGTTTAACATATGATTTAGCGATGATTAGTAATCAATTGCGTAAAAAAGCATAAGTAGATCCCCCTCGTAAAGAGGGGGGCTTCTAATGGACGTTGAGCTTCTTATTAGTAAATAGGAAGTTGAACACCCGTTAGAACGGGGCATAAGCAACAATTAATCAATATATATTTATTAATTGTTAATCTTGTTTCTTATAGTTCACTGTAACTTATAAGAGAAATACAGCTAGAAGGAGTGGGAACATGAAGAATTTTAAAATGGCGTTATTAGCAATGGTATTAGTCGTTACTTCTGTACTATTTGCAGCTTGTTCTAACAAAGAAGAGAAGAAAGCAGATGCGAAGGATGCGAAGACTGAAGAGCGCACTGTACAACACGCAAAAGGGGAAATTAAAATTCCTGCAAATCCAAAGAAAATTGCTGATCTTAGTGGTTCAACAGAAGAATTATTAATCTTTGGTATGAAACCAATTATTACTGCTAATACATCTCAAGAAAAGATTGATGCACATATTGAAAAGAAATTAAAAGACGTAAAACCAGTTGGTTCTGCTTGGGGCGATAAAATTAACATCGAAGCAGTAGCTGCTGCAAAACCAGACTTAATTCTTGTAAACAATCGTCAAGAAAAGATTTATGATCAATTATCTAAAATTGCACCAACAGTTATGTTAAAAACTCCATTAGACCAATGGCGTCCGAAATTCGAAGAAGTAGGTCAAATCTTCGGTAAAGAGAAAGAAACGAAAGAATGGTTCAAACAGTATGATGAAAAAGCAAGCAAATTACATGACAAAATCGTTGCGAAAACTGGCGATGCTAAATTTATGAAAATGGCTGCATATCCAAATGCTTTCCGCGTATACGGTGACTACGGTTACGGTAGCGTAATCTTTAATGATTTAAAATTACCAGCAGTTAAAGGTACACCAACGGATAAACCACTAGTACAAGTACAAAAAGAAGCTTTAATCGATTACAACCCGGATTACTTATTCGTATTTACAACTGGTGACGGTTCTCAACGTCTAAAAGAATTCAAAGAAGAATCAATTTGGAAAAACATGAACGCTGTTAAAAACAACCACGTATTTACAATTAAAAACGAAGACGTAAACAAAGGTTACTTCCCTCTAGGTAAAGAAATGATCTTAGATGAAGTTGCTGAATTCGTTTTAGGGAAATAATGTATAAACAGAAATCACTTTTACTTTGGTAAAAGTGATTTTTTCTTTATATAAGGGCAATTAATATAGTCTTTCATTTCTTTCTGTTTCCTATTTCGTTTATAATATATAGTAAGAATGCAGTAAAGAAAGGGGGATGTCGGAAGGTGGTATATTTAAACGACAAACTCAGCGAAACAAAAGTGTTTAAAGACCCGGTACATAAATATGTGCACGTGCGCGATCGTGTTATTTGGGATTTAATCGGAACGAAAGAATTTCAACGCTTGCGCCGTATTAAGCAGCTTGGAACGACATTTTTTACATTTCACGGTGCAGAGCATAGTCGCTTTACTCATTCGTTAGGTGTATATGAAATTATTCGTCGTATGATTGATGATGTGTTTGATGGCAGACCAAACTGGAATGCTGAAGATAGATTGTTATGTTTATGTGCGTCATTACTTCATGATGTCGGTCACGGTCCATTTTCTCACTCGTTTGAAAAAGTATTTTCATTAGATCATGAGAAATTTACGCAAAAGATTATCGTTGGAGATACGGAAATTAATCGCATATTAAGTCGTGTGGATAAAGACTTCCCGCAAAAGGTAGCCGATGTAATCGCCAAAACATCTACGAATAAATTAGCGATTAGCATGATTTCCAGTCAAATTGATGCAGATCGTATGGACTATTTATTAAGAGATGCGTATTTCACTGGCGTAAAGTATGGAAACTTTGATATGGAACGTATACTACGTGTCATGCGTCCATATGGGAATCAAGTAGTCATTAAAAATAGTGGTATGCATGCTGTTGAGCATTATATTATGAGTCGTTATCAAATGTATTGGCAAGTATATTTCCATCCGGTAACGCGCAGTGCCGAAGTTATTTTAACGAAGATTTTACACCGTGCAAAATCATTGCATGAGAAGTATTATACATTTAAAAATCATCCGGTTCATTTCTATTCTTTATTTGAAGAAGAAGTTACAGTAGAGGATTATTTAAAGTTAGACGAGAACGTTATGTATTATTACTTCCAAGTATGGCAAGACGAAGAAGATCCAATTTTAAGTGATTTATGCCGTCGTTTTATGAATCGAAACCTATTTAAATATGTAGAGTTTACAGATAAGCACGGTTTAGATAATTGGATGGAATTAAGTAGCTTATTTAAAAAGATTGGACTTGATCCAGAATACTATTTAGTAGTTGATTCAACGTCAGACTTACCGTATGACTTTTACCGTGCTGGTGAAGAAGAAGAACGTCTGCCAATCTTACTTCTTATGCCAAATGGAGAGCTTAGAGAGCTTTCGCGTGAATCGGATATTGTTGAGGCAATTACTGGTAAGAAGAGAAGGGATCAAAAACTATTCTATCCGCATGATTTAATCTATGAAGATGGAAGAAAAGGAAAATATAAAGAGAGAATCATCGAATTACTAGAAGGAAAAAAATAAGAAGCAGCTAAGAGCTGCTTCTTATGAAAGAACTTGAAATTATTTGTCGCTTAAGCGTTTTCCGCCAACTGCATAATGGTTTTTAGACATTTCTTCGATGAAAACAACGATGTTTTCTTCAGGAGCACCAGTTGTTTCGCTTACTGCTGCTGTTACTTTCTCAGCAAGAGCTTTCTTTTGTTCCTCTGTGCGTCCTTCTAGCATTTTCACTGTTACGTATGGCATATATAATCGCTCCTTTTATGTAAGTTACACTCTTATTATAGCGGATTATGGGGAAGAACAATCGAAAAAACAAATAATTTCTTTTTTTGACATATTGAAGAGGAGATGAATCATGGATCAGTTATTTAGATACCCATTGCAACAAATTCCGTTGGTAGCAATGGCCATTATTATTGCGTTATCAGTGCATGAATTTGCGCATGCATATGTTGCATATAAATTTGGAGACGATACAGCAAAGAAGCAAGGCCGTTTAACATTATCACCGATGGCGCACTTAGATCCTATTGGGATGATCGCTGTATTAATTCTTGGTTTTGGTTGGGCAAGACCTGTTCCTGTTAACCCATATAACTTTAAAAGGCCGCGTCTTGCAGGGATATTAGTTTCAATTGCAGGCCCAATTAGTAACTTAATTTTAAGTGCAATTGGTTTAATTATTTGGTATAGCCTATTAACATTTGGTGTATTAGATTCAATTCCATTTGCAGTAGCAGATACATTGGCTCAATTCTTCCGAATTTTTATTATGCTTAATATCGTATTACTTGTATTTAACTTATTGCCAATTCCGCCACTTGATGGGTATCGAGTTGTGGAAGATCTAGCACCAACAAATATTCGTGCGAAAATGACACAGTATGAAAAGTATGGAGCAATAGCGTTATTAATTCTTGTTATTACACCGCTTAGCAATTATACAATTCAACCTATTTTTAATGTTGTCATTCCATATGTATTTGTATTTTTAGACAGTATCATTGCGCCTATTTTTGGCCTTTTATAATCATTAAGTGAGGAGGAGTTTACATATGACAGAGAAAAAGAAAAAAATCGGTTTTAATATCGTGAAAAATGATTCAACAGATGGACATGGTGGTTTTGGTGTTGGAGCATTAAGTCTAGAAAACATTTCACCTGTATTTGTCGATGTACTAGAGAAAACAGCATTTGTTGATATCGGTGCAATGCATGCACGTAGTACAGTCGAAAAAGGTATTAAGTTTTTAACAAATAAAGATGAAGTTCCAAACGGAAAACCATTTTGGCTTGTGTGGGTAACGATTGAAAGAACGGCGACAGGTGCTTATTATGCAGGTGTAACAGCTTGTGAAATGACAGTTGACCGTGAAATTCGCCGCGGATATAAATCACTTCCAGAGCACGTAAACAAAATGGATAAATCAATGAAGCGTTACATTATGGTTGACCATATGGATGAATCATCTAAAAAAGTACTTGGTACATTCTTGAAAGAACATAATGAAGCGATTTGGAACGAATCTAGTGAAGAATTGCGCCGTGCATTATTAAGTGAATAAAAAATAGCTGACGGATGCCCGTCAGCTATTTTTTTTACCAAGGAAGATATTTTTTCCACCAACTTGTTTTCTTCTTTTCTTCAGTTGTCTTTTCAAATTCCTCTTTGTCATCGACATGATCCATACAATATTCAGTTGGTTCTGTACCTTTTGCGAAATACATTTTAACTGAAATGGGACAATTTTTTGTAGCGATTTTTCCGTTTTCAGGGTTAATGTCGACTGCAACGACGTCACTTGGTTGTTTAAACTCTTTTTGAGGTTGTCCATCTAAGCCTTTTTCCATCGTATCGGTCCATATTTTTTTCGCATATCCTTGTTCTGCTACGTTTGAAATCGATTTAGGTTGATCGTATCCAACCCATACACCCGTTACGATTTGCGGGGTAAATCCAATCATCCAACTATCTGTTTCAGTAGAACCGGATTTTCCGGCATATGTTCTTGATAGTTTAGATAACATCGATTGACCAGTTACAGCAGCATAGCTGCTCAGTTTTTTATTAAACATGCCCGTCATCATTTCTTCCATTACAAACGCTTTGCTTTTATCGAGAACTTGTTTACTCTCCAAATGAGCATCGTATAGCATGTTTCCTTCCTGGTCCATAATGCGGCGAATAAACATCGGTTTTACTTCTTTTCCGCCGTTTGCGAACATGCTATAAGCGTTAACCATTTCAATTGGTTTTACAGGAGATGTACCGAGAGCGAGAGACGGAACATCTTTTAATGCGGTAGTAATACCGAATTGCTTCGCTGTTTTTGTAAGAATGTCTTCGCCTAAAAATAAATTGGTCTTCACGGCATATACGTTATCAGAGACCGCAAGAGCTTGCGCCATTGTTACAAAATCGTCTGCATAATAGTCTTTATAGTTTTTCGGTTTATACTTTGAAACACCGTCACCTAAAGTGAACACAGTGTATTCGCTTTTTAAGCGCGTAGCAGGGGTGAATCCTCGTTCTAATGCCGCGTAATACAGGAATGGCTTAAACGTAGATCCAGGCTGTCGAGCGGCCTGTGTAGCCCTGTTAAATTGACTCGTATTATAATCAGTTCCACCAACAAGGGCAGCTACTTCACCTGTTTTTGGATTCATAGAGACGAGCGCAGTTTGTATGTTTGTTGTGTCAGGTATGTGATCTTTTACAGCTTGCTCTGCAACAGATTGTAATTTAGGGTCTAGTGTTGTATAAATACGCAGGCCACCCTTTTGTAAGGCTTGTTCATCTAATCCGATATCACGAAGAAGAGAAGCTTGTACAGCATCTTGGAAATAAGGTGCAATCTCTGCCACTTTTTTTGTATCTAATGAGGCAAAAGTTAGTGGCTCTTTTTTTGCTGACGTTGCTTGTTTCTTCGTAATGTAACCTTGTTCTACCATTTCGTCTAATATGAGAGATTGTCGTCCTTTCGCACGATCCTCTTTTAAAAAGGGAGAGTAGACACTAGGTCCTTTCGGGATACCTGCGAGCATACTAGCTTCCGCTAATGTTAATTCTTTTGCTGTTTTATCGAAATATAGACGAGACGCAGCTTCGATTCCGTAAGCACCATGCCCGTAATAAATTGTATTTAAATATCCTTCTAAAATATGATTTTTATTATAGTTCACTTCAAGGCGAATTGTGTACATCGCTTCTAATAGTTTACGTTTCCACGTTTTATCATGATCTAAGTATAGGTTACGAGCATACTGTTGTGTAATCGTACTAGCACCTTGGACCTTTGCCATCGCTTTTAAATCGGCAACAATAGCACCAGCAATACGTTTCATATCAAAGCCATGATGTTTGTAAAATCGTTGATCTTCGATAGAAAGTGTCGCCTCTTTTACATAAGGAGAAATTTCATTGAGAGATACATTGTAACGTTTTTGCATTTCATTACTTTGTCCGATAACAGTGTCATCATTAGCGTAAAAGACACTTGTTTGTGGGACAGCAACAGGAGGAGGTCCCATAATTTTTGCAACTATAATAATAACAAAAAAGGAAAAAACAAAAAAAAGAACAGAAGAAAACATTACGGTGAAGAAAAGACGTTTATATTTTTTAAGTTTCGGATTCATAGTTTGATCCATCTTTTTCAGCCCCTCAATACTAATACAAACATTATTGTATTAGTATTGAGGGTTTTCGGTTATTTTAAACAATGAAATTTCGAAAACAAAAAGCTCCTTCAATTAAGAAAGGAGCTCAAAGGCACGTGCTGGCCAATCGGTAATAATGACATCTACGCCATAGTCAATCATAGTTTGTAAATCTTTGTATTCGTTAATCGTATAAGGGCGGAAAACGTACCCTTGATCTTGTGCAAATTGAATAAATTCCTTTGTTAGTAATTGAAAGTTTGGATGTAAACCAGTTGCTTCTCTATTTTTTGCTTCAGCGATAGGATCAGCAAGTGGTGTATCATATAAAATTGCTCTTGGGATTTCAGGAGCTATTTCTGCTAATAATGAAACAGAGTCGTGGTTAAATGATGAGAATATAATTTGATTAGATAGATGGTATTCACGAACGAGAGCAACAGCTTTTTCTTCAATAGTTGGATAGTGGATAACATCTGTTTTTAACTCAATATTGAGCTGTAAATTTGTCGTAGATAACCAAATGAATACTTCACGTAACGTTGGGATTTTTGCTTCATGGAAAGAAGGGTCTTTATGGCTACCAGCATCTAAAGCTTGTAATTCCGCTACCGTTTTTTCAGAAACAAGACCTATGCCATTTGTTGTGCGATCTACTGTTTCATCGTGAATCACGACAAGTTCACCATCTTTTGATAGGTGGACATCAAGCTCAATTCCGTGGGCACCAATGCGTTCTGCTTCTTGGAAGGCAATCATCGTATTTTCTGGATGTGTTCCTTTTACCCCGCGGTGGGCGAAAATAAGTGGTTTATTCATACGGAAATCTCCTTATCGTTTCTTTTCTTTCATTATGAAACTGCTTTTGGAAAAATACAATTGAATAGGATAAACATTTACAAAAGTCTAACAGTTGCACAAAAGTTAACGTTAACGTAAAATGTAATAATTGAGTGAAGGGAGGAATAAACATGTATAAAATTGATGAAGTCACAAAGCAAGTTGGTTTAACAAAACGTACACTTCGTTATTATGAGGAAATTGGTTTAATTCATCCCCCTGAACGTAGTGAGGGGAACATTCGCCTGTATACGGACGAGGACATCGCCAGAATTAAAAGGATTGTAGAAGCGAAAGAAGTGTTAGGGATTACACTTCAAGAAATGCAACATTTTTTATCGTTAAAAGAAAGAATGGAGCAAAGAAGAAATAGTGAGAATCCTCGTGACCGCGAAGTGATTCAAGAAATTAAAGAGATGCTTGAAAAACAAGTGCAAACGCTAGACGAGAAAATGGATCAAATGCAGCGTGTAAAGGCGGAACTCGAAGATAGCCTACATCGTGCAGCGACATTTTTAGAGAGTACAAAAGGAGAATGATCAAAATGGAGAGCAAACAAAAATTAGGGAGATTGATTACAGTGGTGGCTACCTTCCTTGCTTTTTCGGGTATAGGGGTAGTCGACCCAATCTTACCAAGTATTGCTGAGCAAATTGGTGCATCGCATTGGCAAGTAGAGATGTTATTTACAGCATATATTTTAACGATGGCAATTATGATGTTACCAGCTGGAATATTCGCATCAAGATTTGGTGATAAACGAATGATGACGATCGGTCTTGCGATTGTAACTGTATTTGCGTTTATATGCGGTATATCGCAAACGATTGCCCAATTATCTATTTTCCGCGCGGGGTGGGGATTAGGAAATGCGATGTTCTTCGCAACGGCGATGACATTATTGATTGCATTAAGTAAAGAAGTTCATGAAGCAGTAGGACTATATGAAGCAGCTATCGGTTTAGGGATGGCAGGCGGACCGTTATTAGGTGGGATATTAGGTGGACATTCTTGGCGTTACCCATTTTTTGCGACGAGTATTTTAATTTTCTTAGCATTTATTTTAGTTTTCTTTTTTGTAAAAGAACCGGAGCGAAAAGTGAAACGTAAGGCGGCAGGCGTAGGGGAATTACTTAACCTGGTGAAATATAAACCGTTTATGCAAGGTGCGATTTCAGGAATGTTATACTACTACGGATTTTTCGTTGTGCTAGCATACTCACCACTTATTATGCATTTATCTGCTATTCAATTAGGTTTTGTATTTTGCGGATGGGGATTAGCGTTAGCTTACGGTTCTGCAATTTTGGCCCATAAGCTAGAAGGGAAATATGAACCGAAAGCATTGTTGAAAGGTAGTTTACTCGTATTTGCGCTTTTCTTAATCGCACTATTCTTCGTGAAAGTTATGTGGTTACAAATTGTATTAATTGTTCTATCGGGATTAGCATCTGGATTAAATAATGCATTATTTACAAGTTATGTAATGGATATTTCACCTTATGAAAGATCTGTTACATCAGGTGTTTATAACTTCGTTCGTTGGTTAGGTGGCGCAATTGCTCCAATCTTATCAGGAATCATCGGCCACACTGTTTCACCGCAAAGTCCGTTTTTAGTCGGTGGAATTGTTGTGTTAGTCGGTTGTGTAATGATTTTAATTCCGGTTCGAAAGCCGGTAGAAGTAGAGACAAAAGCCCTTTCCTAAGAAAGGGTTTTCTTTCCTATTACAGGGCAATCCCTTTTCGTACATATGTTAGAACCCTCTGACTAAAATATATTTTCGGTATTTTTGTACTTTTAACTATACTTTTTGGATGTTTTGTTTTATTTTTGTTAGGGGACATTAATGATGTCCCTATTATAAATTTGCATTGAAAGGCGTGATTGTACGATGGAACTATGGTTCACTGAAAAACAAACAAAACATTTTGGGATTACGGCGCGTATTAACCGCACATTACATACGGAGCAAACAGAATTCCAAAAACTTGATATGGTTGAAACGGAAGAGTTCGGAAACATGCTTATTTTAGATGGCATGGTTATGACAACAGAAAAAGATGAGTTCGTTTATCATGAAATGGTAGCGCACGTACCTTTATTTACACATCCAAACCCTGAAAACGTATTAGTTGTAGGTGGTGGCGATGGCGGTGTTATTCGTGAAGTGTTAAAACACCCAAGCGTAAAGAAAGCAACTCTTGTTGAAATCGATGGAAAAGTAATTGAGTACTCTAAACAATACTTACCATCAATTGCAGGCGCACTAGATAATGAGCGTGTAGAAGTAAAAGTAGGAGACGGTTTCCTACACATTGCAGAAAGCGAAAATGAATATGACGTAATTATGGTAGATTCTACTGAGCCAGTAGGACCAGCAGTAAATCTATTTACAAAAGGCTTCTACGCTGGAATCTCTAAAGCGTTAAAAGAAGATGGTATTTTCGTTGCACAAACGGACAACCCTTGGTTCACACCAGAACTAATTACAACTGTGTTTAAAGACGTAAAGGAGATTTTCCCAATTACTCGTTTATACACAGCGAACATTCCAACTTACCCAAGTGGTCTTTGGACGTTCACAATTGGATCTAAAAAACATGATCCATTAGAAGTGAGTGAAGAGCGTTTCCACGAAATCGAAACGAAATACTACACAAAAGAATTACACAATGCAGCATTCGCATTACCGAAATTTGTTGGCGATTTAATTAAGTAAGAGCGTTAAATTGAAATAAATAAAGTGTAAGTGACTCATTTAAGGTGTTTGTCTAGAAGGCTTGAACATGCTAGTTACTTACACTGCTACAAATGAAGTAGTCTTCTTGTAAGAAAAAGAAGGCACAGGTAAATCGAGAAAGAGGAGTTATAGGCTCCAAATTTGAGAAATAATGAAAGGTTGGGATACCTTAAGTTCCACACAAGGAGGAAAAGAGTATGCGTTTTGATGAAGCTTATTCAGGTAAAGTATTTATTAAAAGTCATCCAAGTTTTGAAGAGTCAGAGGCAGTTATTTACGGGATGCCAATGGATTGGACAGTAAGCTACCGTCCAGGTTCTCGTTTTGGCCCTGCACGTATTCGTGAAGTGTCAATCGGTCTTGAAGAATATAGCCCATATTTAGATCGTGAACTAGAAGAGGTAAAATATTTTGATGCGGGTGATATTCCATTACCATTTGGAAATCCACAGCGTAGCATAGACATGATTGAAGAGTATGTATCAAAACTTTTAGATGCCGATAAGTTTCCACTAGGTCTCGGCGGTGAGCACTTAGTGTCTTGGCCAATTTTTAAGGCAATGGCAAAAAAATATCCGGATTTAGCAATCATCCATATGGATGCTCATACTGATTTACGTGAATCGTATGAAGGGGAGCCTTTATCCCACTCTACACCTATTCGTAAAGTGTGCGATTTAATTGGTCCGGAAAACGTATATTCTTTCGGTATTCGTTCTGGAATGAAGGAAGAATTCGAATGGGCAAAAGAAGTAGGTATGAACTTATATAAATTTGACGTATTAGAACCGTTAAAAGAAGTATTACCGAAACTTGCAGGACGCCCAGTTTATGTCACAATCGACATTGACGTATTAGACCCAGCTCACGCTCCAGGAACAGGAACGTTAGAAGCTGGAGGTATCACATCTAAAGAATTATTAGATTCCATCGTGGCAATTGCAAATTCAAATATAAATGTAGTTGGAGCAGACTTAGTAGAAGTAGCTCCTGTCTACGACCATAGTGATCAAACACCAGTCGCAGCAAGCAAATTCGTGCGGGAAATGCTGCTCGGTTGGGTGAAATAAAAGTGAAGCCGACTGTTTAGACCCGGTGACTAAGGTTCTTTCCTGCAAAAGGTGCTTTTTACCTTTTGGCAGGGAAGGTTCTTAGACGCAAGGGTCTAAGAGGCGTAACTGGATAGAAATAAAAGCGGAAGTGGCTCGTTTAGAATGTGAGGGGGATGGAGCTTCAGACGTAGAGGCGCTTTTTGCCTCGAAGGAAGAAGCGAAGCCACCGATCATTCTAGCCGCTATAGCTGGATAAAATAAGAGCCTCCTATATGAATAGGGAGCTCTTATTTTGTCGTTATGTGTCGGTAAGTCGATATATTAAAAAAATCGCTGATATAATTTCATTTACCGTTACACGACAAGAAAAAGAGCTACTCTCAAATAATGAGAATAGCTCTTTTTCTTATGCAACTTTTTCTTCCGAAGTAATGCCGCGAATTTCATCAGCAGAACGAATTGGATATTTGCGGAATACGATTGATCCGATGTATCCAACAATAGTGGTAACGATTCCACACAGTACAGCAGCAATTGTTACTTTTACAACGTCATTAAATCCGAATAAGACAAGAAGTCCTGGGATTGGTGATGCTGTTCCTGGTGCATTATTAACGAGCTGGAACAGAGATGTAATAATACCAGCAAGTGCACCGCCAACGAAGTTTGTCGCATAAATTGGAATTGGATTTGCTGAAACAACATCGGCTTGTGTTAAAGGCTCGATTGCTACAGCGATTGTGTCTTTCTTTGAGCAAATTTTTAGTCGCTTAAAGAAAATAAAGTTCATCGGGGCTGAGGCTGCTACGGCAAGACTACCAATTGCCATTGGTAAACCTGTTAATCCAAGCATTGCAGTTAGTGCCATAGAACTTAATGGAGAGGTAGAAATAACTGTTATTAATCCACCCAGCATAATACCCATAATGATAGGACTTTCTGTAGTTGCAACTGAAATCATAGAACCGATTTTACCGAGCGTTGCGTTCACGAGCGGATCCATAAGCATGGCCATTCCGCGTGAGATTGGTGCGGCAATAAATAAAATTGCTAAAAACTCTACACCAGCCGGTAATTTCTTTTCGAGAAATTTCACGACGAAAGCGCAAACGTATCCAGCGAAAAATCCTGGTAAAATACCGAATCCGCTAGTAGCGATACCAATTAAAACAGCATATACGGGTGAAACACCGATTGCTAGTGCGACTAAAATTGCCGCTGCGACACCGCTCATACTACCAGAAGCTTCTCCTACTGATTGTAAAAAGTCATTATGAAACATCTCTCCACCGATATAACGGTGAAATGCTTCAATAAGAAAACTTGCGATTGCTGCATTAGCTAAAGCACCCATTGCTTTCATTCCGTAAGGAGCACGGTAACTAAAAAGTGTAAATAGACAAAGTACAACAAGTAATAGTGCTAAACCTTGCAAGATAGCCATTTGAAAACTGTCTCCTTTGATTTTTGTAATAAAAATTTGTATCATTCAATAATAATATAAAAGTTCATGAAACGGAAAAATTTTTTATTGGGAAATTGCTATAAGTTGAAAAACCCTTACAATAATGTAAGGAAAGTGTAAGACTTTTCAATAGAGTATGGTATGCCTTTTTCCGTATAATACAGGTATAGACATAAGATTAGTGAGAAAGAAGTGCAAACAGGAGGCGCATGTATGAAATTGGTAATTAAAGTTTTAGCTGTATTCGCCATTATTTTAGGTGGAACAGCGTACTATTTAAACACGAAAACAGAAGGTGTGCATGCTTTTGTAGACAACTTCTTTTCAAATAAAGAAATACAAGATTATTATGCGGTTATAAATAAAGGTGAGAAAAAAGACGGTGAATACTTGTATACATTTAAAGGGTATACAGAAGACGGAAAGTTACAAGTTGTGAAAAGAATGATGAACCGTGAATTGCATACGGGGGCGTTTATAAAAATTTATGCAAAAGGTATGCAAGGAAAAGGATGGGCTGAAATCCCAAAAGAATCAATTCCGCAAAAAGCGTTGGAAAAAATAGAAAAACCGTAAAAGGAGCGAATCGTTCGCTCCTTTTTTAGTGCGTTAAAATGGTAATAGCTGAATTCTCTTTATTAGAAATGATTTTTGCACGTCCACCAATTGGGAAAGTGAAAATCGGGGTTGTATGCCCGAAATTTGCGTTTGCAATGATAGGTATATGTGTAAGTTCAGGCTTTGAAGCAATCATTTCTTGAATGTCTTCTATCGTACATTCTGCACCTTTTTGCATCTTTCCTATAACGATGCCTTTTACATGTTCAAAGTCAGGTTGCTGCATAAGAGAATGTAAATAACGATCAAAAGTGTTAAGGGTAGCTTTTCCAGTTAAACTATCCTCCTCAAGAAATAATATTTTCCCCTGTAAGTTTGGCATATATGGTGTACCTTGTAGTAAATTCAATGTGCTCATATTACCACCGATAATCTCTCCAGTTGCTTCGCCTTCATGAATCGAAATATAACCTTCATTTGTAATGAATTCTCGATTTTCCTGATCTATATACCAAGAATCATCGCTCCACGTTTCAGATGGCAGGACTTCAATAGGCTTATTAGAAGTTAAGCATTGTAAAAAGTAATTAGTCGTATATTCGAGACCTTTCTTCATTCCAAATGAAGAGAAATGGGGTCCTGAATATGTAATAAGTCCTGTTTTTGTGTAAATTGCATTATTTAAAGCGGTAATATCAGAATAGCCACAGAAAAATTTCGAGTTTTCTCGAATTAAATCATAATCGAGATGTTTCAATAAACCATTAGAGTTGTATCCGCCAAGTGTTGTCAAAATGGCTTTTACATTAGGGTCTCTAAATGCCTCGTGAAGGTCTTGAACGCGTGAAGAAATAGAAGAGGAAGCAAATTGATCTATCTCATCAGCATATGTTGAGAATGTAACTTGAAAGCCCATGTCAGTTAATCTTTTTACAGCAAGCTTTCTGTTTTCAGTTGAGACAATACTTAAGCTGCAAGATGGTGAAATAACTCTAATTTCATCACCCTTTTTTAATTTTGTCGGTAGCACATAACTCACCTCTTTAAATGAAAGAATATTTAGATTTAAAAAATATTTTATCATATGAAATAAAGTGAAAGTGAATTATTTTTTGAAATGGAGTTTTCCTGATTTTTCAGCAGACAGACAGAGGTTTTTTTTGATATGATAGGAAAAGTGATTTATTATAAGTAGTATTTAATATCTATAACATTTGAAAGGTGTGCAAGACGTGGAGAAACAACTTGCAGGCTTGCCGGTACACGTTCATTTCGTAACAGAAATCCGTGAAGGGGCGAGGAAGGAAACCGTTGCTTTTGAAGCAAATGGTCAATACTATGTAAAAGGTCAAGGTACATATGTAACATTCCAAGAGCCGAACGAACAGGGCGAAGTGAAAACAATTATTAAAATTCAAGATGAACAAGTTCTCATTATGCGTTCAGGTGCTGTTTCAATGCGTCAAACGCATGTGAAAGGTGAATGGACAACTGGTACGTATACGAGTGAACTTGGTACGTTTGCATTGCAAACGAAAACTGATAACGTTCTTTTTAAATGGTCGGATGAAAAGAAAAAAGGACAACTCTTCTTAACGTACGCATTGCTTCTAAGTGAACAAGAAGCTGGCAGATATACAATTACACTTAATTTGAAGGAGGCAAAATAATGAATTCTTTAGAACAAGTAAAAGGATTAATTAAAGAAGAAATTCAAGCTGCTGTATTAAAGGCAGAATTAGCGACAGAAGAACAGATTCCAAACGTTGTATTAGAATCTCCAAAAGATAAAACAAATGGTGACTTCTCTACAAATATGGCAATGCAACTTGCACGCGTTGCGAAAAAAGCACCTCGTATGATTGCAGAAGAATTAGTTGCAAACTTCGATAAAGCAAAAGCTTCTATTGAAAAAATTGAAATCGCAGGACCTGGCTTCATTAACTTCTACATGGATAATAGCTACTTAACAGACTTAATCCCAACAATCGTTAACGCTGGCGAAGCTTACGGTGAAACGAATACTGGTAAAGGTGAAAAAGTACAAATTGAGTTCGTATCTGCGAACCCAACAGGTGATCTTCACTTAGGACATGCACGTGGTGCGGCAGTAGGTGACACTTTATGTAACGTATTAGCAAAAGCAGGATACGATGTATCTCGTGAGTACTACATTAATGACGCTGGTAACCAAATTCATAACTTAGCTCTTTCTGTTGAAGCTCGTTACATGCAAGCTTTAGGCCTAGAGAAAGAAATGCCAGAAGACGGATACCATGGTGCGGACATCATTGGAATCGGTAAGCGTTTAGCTGAAGATTTTGGCGATCGTTATGCAAAAGCTGATGCTGAAGAAAGCTATGAGTTCTATCGTTCATACGGTTTAAAATATGAATTAGCAAAACTTCAAAAAGACTTAGAAAGCTTCCGTGTTAAGTTCGATGTATGGTTCTCAGAAACATCATTATACAAAAACGGAAAAATCGATGCTGCACTTGCAGTATTAAAAGAGCGTGACGAGATCTTTGAAGAAGGCGGTGCAACTTGGTTCCGTTCTATGACTTACGGTGACGACAAAAACCGTGTATTAATTAAAAACGACGGTTCTTACACATACTTAACGCCAGATATCGCTTACCATCGTGATAAATTAGAGCGTGGTTTCGATAAGTTAATCAACATTTGGGGTGCTGACCACCACGGTTACATTCCTCGTATGAAAGCGGCTATTCAAGCACTTGGTTACGATAAAGAAACACTTGAAGTAGAAATCATCCAAATGGTACAACTGTACCAAAATGGTGAAAAAATGAAGATGAGTAAGCGTACAGGTAAAGCAGTTACACTTCGTGAGCTTATGGAAGAAGTAGGCGTGGACGCAATGCGTTACTTCTTCGCAATGCGTAGCGGTGATTCTCATTTAGACTTCGATATGGACTTAGCTGTATCAAAATCTAATGAAAACCCAGTATACTATGCACAGTATGCTCATGCTCGCGTATGCAGTATTCTTCGTCAAGGTGAAGAGTTAGGATTAGCTGCAGGCGGAGACGTGAATTACAAGCTTGTTACTTCGGAGAAAGAAGTAGAGTTACTGAAAAAACTTGGTGAATTCCCAGCTGTAGTTGCGGATGCAGCGCAAAAACGTCTGCCACACCGCATTACAAGCTATGCATTTGAATTAGCAGCAGCATTACACAGCTTCTACAATGCAGAAAAAGTATTAAACCAAGACAACTTAGAATTAAGTAAAGCTCGCTATGAGTTAATGAAAGCAGTACGCACTACACTTCAAAATGCATTAGCAATCGTAGGAGTATCTGCACCAGAAAAAATGTAATAAAGAAAAGCGGAGCCGACTGTTTAGCCCCGAAGGCTAAGGTTCTTTCCCACAGAAGATGCTTTTTATCTTCTTGTGGGGAAGGTTCTTAGACAGAAGGGGCTAGGAGGCAGAGCTGGACAATAAAGAAAAGCAGAAGCGACTCGTTCAGAATAGGAGGAAGGCGCGAAGCCACCGAGTATTCTAACCGATTTTTCGTTTTCAGTAAAAGGCAATCACACGATGTTGTGATTGCCTTTTTGTATGGAGATAATAAAAAAATAAAATTTTATCAAACAAAAGGAGAATTTGCGTCGTCTTATATAAATGAAAGGAGGTTTAAGATGGAAGAAAAGGTAGAAGAATTAATTGATATATATAAGCAGCAAATATATTCCTTATGCTATAAATTAGCGAAAACGAAAGAAGATGCAGAAGATATTTTTCAAGAGACTTGGATAAAAGTTTTTTCCTCTAGGCACCAGCTTTCTTGCGTGGAAAATTATAAAAAATGGATTACTACAATTTGTGTTCGTACGTTTTATGACTTTTATCGTAAGAAGAAAAGGTGGAAAGATCGCGTATTGGATTTGTTTCATAAAGAGGATGGTGGAGAAATCGATTTCGCAGATGAAGTGAATATATCAGAAGAATTTATTCAAAAAGTGGAATCGGAAATGATACGTGAAGTTATACAGCTATTGAATGAAAAATATAAAACCGTGCTCGTACTCTACTATTATGAACAATACTCTTATAAAGAAATGAGCGAAATATTAAATATACCGATTGGTACGGTGAAATACCGCCTTAATTATGCGAAGAAGCAAATGCGGGAACATTTGGAGGGGTTTGTTTATGACGGAAGATAAGTTTGATCAGAAGATAAGAAGCAGCTTAGCTGAAGACACCATTCCAAGCGGAGAGCTGATAAATAAAACGAAACAGAGCGTACGAAATGCTCGGAAATTAGAGAAAAGATGGGTTGTTTGTATTCATGCTATTTGGATTATTTTATTAACAGTTGTTATGGAGCAGTTTGTCACTCATTTGAATCATAAAGTCCCTATGTTGATAGCAAGTGTGATTATGATGCATCTATACGTTCCTATATATGTTGTCATACAGTCATTTTTAAAGAAGGAGTATAAATTACATGATAGAGTTCGCTAATCCATTTGTAGTATTTGAGATAGCTGGGATTACAATGCTTTTAACTTTTATAGCACTTTTAGTATGTGTAGCATCATGGGTGTATACAGATGCGAAAACGCTTGGAATAAGTAAGTGGTGGAGTGTTATAGCGATTGTATTACCATTTTTTATTGGAGTTTTGTTATATATGATACGAAGAAGTAACAAGAAAATAGAAGGAGAACATACGATGAAGGCTATGAAAAAACAAAAGATAACATTAGTTGTCATATTTGCAAGTACGATGTTTGTATTACTGAGCGGCTTTGCTTTCGTTCAAACGTTAGATGATATGTGGAGAGCTGGTGATATATATTTAGAAAATGAGAAGCAAGGGGAGAACGGTTACGAGGCAAAATTCTCATCATGGGATATTACTGGGAAAGATATTGAACTTGAGTATGAAAAAGATACAGAAGTAACATTTTCTTATGAGACAGATGCAAAACGTGGGAATTTATGTTTTAGCTTGTATGAAAGGCAAGGAGAAGGTATAAGAGAGTTAAAAGAGATCTGTGAATCGAAAAAAGGTACTTTCAAAGCTACATTAAAGGCAAATGAAAAGTATGTATTTAATATAAGTGGTGTAATGGTGAAAGATGGTTTTGTAAAAGTGAATTGGGAAATAAAATAAAGGGCCTTGAGAAAGGCCCTTTATTTTATTGGATTGTATACGTAACGGAAAAGCTAACAGGACTATAGTAAACGAAAGGTGCGTGAAATTGAACATACATATTTCCATCTGTTTTTGCAGTGAAAATTCGGCCGTAACCATCAGAATAGCGCCCGATAAGGTTATGATTTGAGTCATAAACACTGTAACTAGGAGTTTTACTGTTAGGTTGAATTGTTAGTTCCTGTCCTTTTTGAAGGAAAATAGGTTCTTGTTCAGAACTACTTCCAGTTTGCAAAGAATAAAATTTTGTAAAGCTTTGTTCTTGAGTGGCAGCAGCGACTTTTGTTTCAGGAATAAAAGCGGTAGCGCCAGTAATTCCTGCTAAAGTTAAAGCACTGGCTAAAATAATTTTTTTCATAGTAGAAAAAGCCTCCTTATTAGTTGTAATCATTTTTGTTACAATTAATATTGTATAGGATAATGAGCAGGAGGAAATATGCTTTTATGCATATAAATATTTTCTCAATAAAAGACCACCGATAAAAATCAGTGGTCTTTTAAATGATTAAGCAGCTTTCTGTTCAGTTTGAGCAACAGATTTTTGAAGTGTATTATAAACTCCTGTCCCGATAACTTCTAATGCCATTTTCATACGTTCAGGCGAAATGTTTTCTAACACATTATCTTGAGGCGTATGGTATACCTTCTCAATATGATAGATTAATGGATTCCAACTATCGACACCCATCCAAATAAATAGGGCGGCAGGAATACCAACTTCAGCAAATGGCACGTGATCACTAGAGCCGAATTTCCCTTGCAGTACGAGGTCATTATTTAATTGTTTACCTGCTTGTAAGGCTGCGTCTGTTACAAGGTTTGGAGAACCGTTAGGCGTCATAGCATATAAATTCTTTGCTTTATCGTAATTTGTTGCAACCATGTCTGCGTTAAAGACACCTAAAATTCGATCACGTTCTTTTTGGGATAGACTATTAACGTAATAATCGGAGCCAAGTAAGCCAGTCTCTTCAGAACCAAAAGCAATAAAACGAATTTCTTTATCAGTTTCTACATTTTGAAAAGCACGAGCTAATTCTAATACTAATCCTGTACCAGAAGCATTATCGTTTGCTCCAGGTGCTCCAACGACACTATCATAGTGCGAACTTACAACGACAGCTTTTTCATTACCTGTACTATTTTTTGGTTTCTTTTTAGCGATGACATTAAGTGATGTTAAGTTAGATTCATGTCTCGCTTTTAGAGAAAGAAGAGTGGTCCCTTTTTTAGCGATTTCCTCTTTAAATGCATTTCCTTGTGCATAAGCAAGACCAAAGACAGGGATAGACTGCTTTTTCGTTAGGCGGGGATTGAAGGTTTGTCCATAATTTCCGCGTCCGCCAATTAAACTGTATAAAAGGACACCTTTTGCTCCTTTGCTAACAGCATTTTCAACTTGTTTATTATAGTCTGCAACTGTTGTTCCTCTTTCAAATAGAACAATTTTTCCGTTTACTTCATTTGGGATATCCTCTAATTTTGTTCCACCTTGAACAAAGATAAGAGGAGCTGTAACAGCTTCTGTAGAAATTAGTGCGTTAGGGGCAGCACCGGCTTGCCAATTACGCTTTGTGGATAATGGTGATTCAATAAATCCAACGTATTGATCCGGTACTTGAAATGGTTGATATTCTACTTCATAGCCCATTGATTTAAGCTGCATACCAACGTAGCGAGAAGCCCATTCTTCTGATTTTGTCCCACCAGGGCGAGGACCAATTGTTTCGGATAAGAAACGGATGTGTTCGATAGCGCGGCTTGCATCAACTTGTTTTGTGATAGGTGAAGTCTGTGTGATTTCTGACGTGGAATCAGCTTTGGCTTGTCCAATTGGAGCTAAGCTAACAGCGAGTGATACAGCAAGCAAAGAGCTTACTATTTTTTGTTTCAAAGATTTTTTCATTTTTTCCTCTCCTATTCTTCTATTCTCTCTGACTGACAAAAGAAGACGGATAACGACTTTATTTTACCGTCATCTTCATTATTTTTCAATATTCTGACATTGAGAAATGAAAAACGCTATATGCATATTTGCATATTTTTGATGGAGATATGTATGCTATCATTTTAAATGAAGGTTCGCTTTCTGCTTGGAAAGCTCCTACATTGCATGAATCTAGTGTACCCAAACTTTAGATTATGTAGAGAAAAGAATCCTATAGGATTTCTTTTCTCATGTTTGAATCATGTGATGATAAATATGTTTCCGCATTTCATACTTATTATCAGTGATATATGTAAGGCATCCATATGAAAATACGAGGCTGTTCAAAGGTTTTCCGTACTTTTGGGCAGCCTCACCCCGTTAAAAGGACGATACTCTATGTATCGTCCTTTTTTGGCATAAAAAAACACCTAATCAAATGTTCACTTGATTAGGTGTGAAAAACTATTAATAATATTTTTTTCGTTTTGTAGCTAAAATACTTAACAAACCAGCTAGTAGAAGTACGATGCCTACTGTTTGAGTAGGATCATTTTTGTGACCTGTATTTGGAAGTTCTTTACCCTTATTTCGGTCATCTTGCTGTTTGTTTATTTGTGTGTCAGGGTTTTCTTTTTCTAGTTCTTCAGAAGTTCCTTTACCATGTGTGTCAGGATTTCCTTTTTCTAGTTCTTCAGAAGTTTCTTTCCCCGTTTCCTCTTCTTTATTAGGAGGAGTAATTGGTTTATCATCTCCACCGGATGAAGAATCGATTTTTTTATTTGAAACTGTAATTTGTAGTGGTGCAGCTTGAGCTTTTTCAATTGTAAAGTTTATTGGTGATGCATCTAATTGATAGCCTTTAGGAGCCTTTGTTTCCACTAATTGATAATTACCAGGTTTCAAATCATTTACGATTAATTTACCATGCCCGTCTGTTTGTAAACCTTCTCGTACTACTTTTCCGTCGTGATCTAAAATATTGAAAATGGCACCTTCAAGTGTTCCATGGTGATCAATATCAATTTTAGTTAACTCCATTGAACCTGTTGTTAAACTATTTAAAGCTGTAACAGAAGTAACTTGAGATTGTCCTTTCGTAATTGTGAAAGGAATTGGCTTAGCACTTAAATCGTATCCAATAGGAGCCTTCGTTTCAACGAACTGATAGTCTCCCGGACGTAAATCAGAAACAGAAATTTTGCCATCTTTATCAGTAGTTAAATCAGTGCGAACATCAAGTCCGTTATGATCAACAATTTTAAAGATAGCTCCTTCAAGAGTAGAGTTGTCAACGTCGTCAAGCTTAATTAATTCGACTGAACCTTTAGTTAAGCTGTTAGTAGCAGTAACAGAAGCTTTAGCTGTTTGACTCTTTTCAACAGTAAACTTGATAGGATTTTGATTTAAGTCGTAATGCTTAGGAGCCTTCGTTTCAACGAACTGATAGTCTCCTGGACGTAAATCAGAAACAGAAATTTTGCCGTCTTTATCAGTAGTTAAATCAGTGCGAACATCAAGTCCGTTATGATCAACAATTTTAAAGATAGCTCCTTCAAGAGAAGTACCGTCGACGTCGTCGACTTTAGTTAATTCTACAGCACCCTCAGTTAAGCTATTTGTAGCAGTAACTTGGAGCTTTTCTTTTTGGCTTTTCTTAATTGTAAACTTAATAGGTGTACTATCTAATTTATAGTGTTCAGGAGCTTTCGTTTCAACAAACTGATAGTCCCCAGGACGTAAATCAGAAACAGAAATTTTTCCATGTACATCTGTTGTAAGCTCAGTACGAATGTCGTTACCATTCAGATCAGTAATTTTAAATACCGCATCTTTAAGAGCAGTACCATCTACATCATCCACTTTAGAAAGTTCCACAGCGCCTTTCGTTAAGCTATTTGTAGCTGTAACGGAGATAGGATCAGCTTGGCTCTTTGTAATTGTGAATGGAATTGGCTCTTTGTTTAAATCGTAGTGTTTCGGAGCCGTTGTCTCGATGAATTGATAATCACCAGGACGTAGGTCAGAAACGCTAATTTTACCTTGTTGATTCGTAACAAGATTTTTGTGAATTACAGTACCATTCATATCCACAATTTTAAATACTGCGCCTTCAAGAGTAGTGCCATCGACGTCATCCACTTTAGAAAGTTCCACGCCGCCTTTTGTTAAACTATTTTTCATAGTAACGGTAGCAATATCTTTTTGGCTTTTTTCAATTGTAAATATAATTGGTTTTTTGTCTAAATCATAGTGTTCAGGAGCCGTTATTTCAACGAATTGATACGTACCAGGACGTAAGTTTTCGATAACGATTTTACCTTCACTGTTTGTTTTTAAATCTGTTTTAAGTACTTTGCCATCTTGATCTAGTAAATTAAATACCGCATCGGCAAGTTTTGTTTGAGTGTTTAAATCATCAACTTTAAGTAATTCGATACTACCTTGTTTTAAGCTATTTGTAGCAGTTAAAGAAATAGCTTTCTTCTGTCCTTTTTCAATAGTGAATTTGATTGGTGTTTCATCTAAAACGTAATGCTTAGGAGCTTTCGTTTCGATAAATTGGTAATCACCAGGACGTAGGTCGTTAATTTCGATTATTCCTTGTTCATTTGTAACAAGGTCTTTATGAACTACATCACCGTTCATATTAACAATTTTAAATACTGCATCTTTAAGAACAGTGCCATCAACATCATCTACTTTAGAAAGTTTAACTGCACCCTTTATTAAAGCATTTGTAGCAGTGACATGAAGAGTTTCAGTTTGGCTCTTTTTAATTGTAAATACGATAGGTTTTTTATCTAAATCGTAATGTTCAGGAGCAATTGTTTCAACGAATTGATACGTACCAGGACGTAGGTTTTCAACAACAATTTTACCTTCATCATTTGTTTTTAAGCCTTCTTCAACTAGCTCTCCGTCTGCATCTAATAAATTAAATACGGCGTTAGCAAGTTTTGTATTTATATCAATATCGTCAATCTTTGTTAGTTCAACGCTACCGTTTTTCAAAGCATTTTTGCCTGTAACATTGATCTCTTTCGTTTGACTTCTTTCAATTGTAAATGGAATTGTTGTTTCATCTAATACATAGTGCTCAGGAGCTTTTGTTTCAATGAACTGATAGTCTCCAGGGCGTAAATCAGAAACAGAAATTTTTCCGTTTTTATCTGTAACAAGATTCGTATGAACTTCCTTACCGTTCATATCAACAATTTTAAAGATTGCACCTTCAAGCATCGTACGATCGATGTCATCGATTTTTGTTAATGTTACTGCACCTTTCTTTAAACTATTAGTAGCGGTAACAGTAATATTCTCTTTTTGACTTTTTTCGATAGTGAACGGAATAGGGTCTTTGCTTAAGGTATAGTCTTTTGGAGCTTTTACTTCAACAAATTGATAGTCTCCAGGACGTAAATCAGAAACAGAAATTTTTCCGTTTTTATCAGTCGTTAAACCTTTTCGAATTACTTTTTTAGTATCATGAGCGTCAACAATTATAAATTCTGCACCTTCAAGAGTAGTGCCATCAACATCATCAACTTTTGTTAAAGTGACGCCACCTGTAAGTAAACTATTTTTTACAGTAACAGGGAGAGGAAGATCTTTCTTACTACCTTTTTTAATTGTGAACTTAATAGGTGTTTTGTCTAATTTATAATGTTCAGGGGCTTTTGTTTCGATAAATTGATAATCCCCTGGTGCTAAATCAGGAATAACTAATACTCCGTAATCATCTGTTGTTAAATCTTTCATAATTTCTTTGCCAGTTGCGTCTTGTAATGTGAATACAGCGCCGGCAAGAGCTTTCGCGCTCTCCACGTCATCTTCTTTAATTAATTTGACCTTTCCTCTCGTCAAACTATTTTTGAAAGTAATAGGGATGAGCTTTTGTTGGCTCTTTTCAATCGTAAATTCGATTGGTTCTTCATTTACATCGTAATAAGTAGGAGCCTTCGTCTCGATTAGCTTATAATTACCCGGACGTAAGTCTTGTACTACTAATTTACCGTCTTTATCAGTAGTAAGTTCCGTACGAACATCCTCACCTTTGTCATTAACAATTTTAAATACTGCACCTTCAAGGGTTTCCTTAGCATTTACAGAATCAACTTTTGTTAATTCAATACCGCCTTTTATTAAGCTATTAGTAGCTGTAACGTTAATAGCAGTCGCTTGGCTCTCCTTAATTGTAAATTCAATCGGTGTTTTATTTAAGGTATAATGCTCAGGAGCTTTCATTTCGATAAATTTATAGTTACCTGGACGTAAACCAGTAGCAATAATTTTACCTTCCTGATTCGTAACTAATTCTGTACGGACATCTTCATTTTTGTTATTAACAATTTTGAATACGGCGCCTGTAAGTACAGTGCCATCAGTATCATCGAGTTTTGTTAGTTCAACATCGCCTGGTAGTAGACCATTTTCAGCTGTAATAACAATCGGTGTTTTTTGACCTTTCTCAATTGTAAATTCAATTGGTGTTGATAGCAGTTCATAATGTTCAGGAGCTTTCGTTTCAATAAATTTGTATTTGCCTGGACGTAAGTCAGAAGCTTTAACAGTTCCGTTTGTATCGGTAGTTAATTCTGTACGAACGTCTTCGTTCTTATCATTCACGATTTTGAACATAGCTCCAGCAAGAGGAGTCTTTTTATCAAATTCGTCGACTTTTAATAGCTCAACAGCACCTGTTGTTAAACTGTTTTTTGCAGTAATTGAGATAATGCTTGTTTGACTTTTCTCGATTGTAAACGGAATTGGTTCTTTATTTAAGTCATAGTATTTAGGTGGTGTTGTTTCAATAAATTGATAATCACCAGGATCTAAATCTTTAACGGTCAAAGTTCCATCTTTTTCTGTTTTTAAGTTTGTACGGACATCTTCATTTTTGTCGTTAACAATTTTGAATACGGCACCTTCAAGGGTAGTGTCATCAATATCATCCACTTTTGTTAACGTAACGCCACCTTTAATTAAAGAGTTTTTTGCTGTAATAGAAGCGGCTGTAGTTTGGCTTTTTTCTATTTCAAATAGAATAGGCGTTTTGTCTAATTCATAATGCTCAGGAGCTTTTGTTTCGACAAACTGGTATTTACCCGGACGTAAATCTTTTGCTTCTATTTGTCCATGTTCATTTGTTGTTAATTTCTCATATCCAGGAATATTTTTTCCGTTGCGATCCTGAACAGTAAACTCTGCCCCTGCTAAAGTTTTATTATAATTATCCACTTTTGTTAAAAGAGCAGATCCTTTAGTTAAACTATTTGTCGCAGTTTGGTTTACTACTGTTGTTTGATCTTCAGAGATAGTAAACGGAATAAGTTTGCTATCTAATTGATAATGCTCAGGAGCCTTCGTTTCTTGTAAGTAGTAAGTTCCTGGTTTTAGTTTATCTATAATAATTTGTCCGTTATTATTTGTTGTTAATTTTTCATGTTCTGGAATTATTTTTTTGTCTTTATCTAGTAGTGTGAAAACGGCGCCTTGTAGTGTTGCGTTTTTGTTCAGGTCATCAGATTTTGTTAAAACTACTTTCCCGACAAACTTCTTATTTGCAAGTTTATATGTTGTAGTCTCTTGTGTACCAAGTTCAACAATTTTCCCTTGTTTTAAATCCCAGCTAATTACATAGCCTTCAGGAGCATTTGTTTCTTTTAATAAATATTTATCGCGTTTTAAATTATTAAATTTAGCGATACCGTCTTTGTCTGTTGTAATTTTACGGATAACAGTTTTACCTGTACGATCGTATAAAGTAAATTCTGCCCCAGCTAATAGTACGTTCTTATTGTCGTTATCTACCTTTATAATTTCAAGGTTTCCACGACCTTTAGTAGCAGATCCTCCGCCTGAACCAGAAGACATTCTCACTTCAATCGTTTCAGTAGTTTCTGTGTTTTTAACTGTCAACTTATTGCCTGTGATTTTTGCTTTATTACTTACTTTTTCTTTATCGTCTGCATTAATAAGTGAGCGATATTCTAAAATATAAGCTCGATCAATTTTTTTCAAGAAGGCAATTTCGAAATGTTGCTTTCCGGTATTATTGTCTGTTGTTATTTTGAGTTTATAGTCTGTTCCTTCTTTTAATTCGTTTACTGTATCTTTTGTTAAATTTCCATATGGATCAACAGTTGTAGGATATAAGTGGAATGAATCTTCCACAATTACCTGATTTTCGGTGGGGTCATCTGTTACAACCGCATCTGCAATGGTTGATTGGCTTTCGTTAATTGCAATACTCCAATTAATATAGTTGTCGTCTTGCACAGCTTTTTTAGTAACGAAGCTGCCACCTTTATTTACTTGAGTGTCACCTGTAAGGGTGTTTACAATTTTAGAGCCATCGTTTAAATCTGCCTCGTTTTTGTAGGTGCCTTGGATAAGTTCACCATCAAGGCTTGTTTTAAAGATAATATAGTAAGGTGAATTAATTGATTGTTTGAAATGAACCTTTAGGGTGTTTTTATTTTTCTCTGTAGGTTCTTCAAGTTCATATTTCTCAGTTGGTACAGCATTACCAGGTTGTGCATTATCAGGATTTCCATTTAAAATCATATCGCGCACTTCAATGGATCCAGGCACTAACTTTTGTTTATCTTGTATTACGTCTATAACATAAGGATCTTTAATCTCAACATTATTATAGTTAAAGCCTATTATCCAAGTAATTTCCTTCGTTTGGGCGTTATAAGAACCGTATTTATAACCATTTGCCTTTGTGAAAGTATCAGGATCGAAATTAGCTTCAACTTTATTTGATTGTGGATTAGAATCCGTATCTATCCAAGATAGGTTACCTGTGTTTTTAAATGAAGTTTTACCACTTTCTAGCTTTGTATAATCAAAGTCTGTCGTATATTTTACGACTAATGTCTTTGTCATATTAGACTGATACGTACCTATAAGAGTAATTTTGAATCCTTTATCTGTTGCATCTAAAACATAGTCAGTCCCAGCTTGAAGGGTATAATTTCCGTCTTTAATTTCTAGTTTCTTATCTTTTAATTGTAATCCACCATGATCAAAGGTGTCCGTAATGATCGCGTTGTTTAATGGATAGTTGTTATTATTTACTATAATTGTCCAAGTTGTTGTTTTGTCTTTATAATTTGTTTCAGCTTTATTATTAGATTTAATAATATTTTGCTGCTTGAAGCTAGCTTCATTTTCTTTACTTGAATCATTATCAGCTGTAACTTTATTTTTTACTTTTCCATCTTCTATAACTTTATTAGTTGGCTTGGTTTTATAGGTAATCACATAAGCACTATTAATATCATCATTAAACTGTAAATCGAATCCATTCTTCTTGTTACTTACAGTGTAATTATTAACAGCGTCTCCTGTTACAAGCGTTCCTTTTTCATTATATGAAGCGTTTTTCACAACAATAGAATTTGCATCTAGTTCGTGTGTATCGTCAAAAATATCTTTTAAAATCGCATCAGCTTTTTTGATCTCTCTTTGATCACCATTGTAAGTAATTGTCCACTCAATTGTTTGCGTCTTTGGATCATATTTACTTGTTTTATTTAAGTGTGTACCACGAGAAACCGTTACAGTAGAGCTTGCGTTTTGTTGCTTTTGATTATCACTCGTTATCGTAACGTTATTTCGGAAACTTTTAATATTTTCATCAGTAATTTTTGTGGCATATTCGATTTGATATGCTTTATTGATAGAATCTTTGAAAGCAATCTCCAATTTTGAGCCATCTGATGAAATAATATTGTAAACTGTTGGCTCAGCTTCTGCACCACGCGTTACATTCCCATTAACATCAACTTCTAAATAATAAACTTTAATAGAATCTTTATTTAAGCTTGTACCTTGTGGAATGTTATCTTTAAAAACAGCGTTTTTAAGAGTGTCTTTCGTTTTGTTCATTTCTACTTTCCAATTAATTTCATTTGTATTAATTGGTCTATCAGGTAACCCTTTTTTATTCGTAGCTGTTTGTACATTAGGCTTAAAGTCAACTGTAATAGAAACATCCTTATCTTTAATCGGGAAAGGAATTTCTTGTGTTGTTGTACCTTTAATTTCAGCTTTATTAAATTCTGTCTTTAATTGTAGGTTACCAGCAACATCTGGATGCTCTTCAACATAATCGTTGAATGTCATCGTGACTTTTCCATCTTTTGTAACAGTAAAATTACCAATTTGATTGTTTTCACTATCATATAAAGGACTGTTAATTGTATTGTAAATCTTAAAATGTTTAGGAAGATCAAAAATATAGTAATCTCCACTTTTCACATTCATTGATTTTAAAAGTTCCCATGTAAACTCAATATTGGCAGGGGAATCTGTACTTGGACGGTTATCCTCTGTAAATGGTTTTCCGTCTTTATCCGTCAGCTTTACACCGGTTAAAATGTTTGTTGTTATTTGCTTTGGACCTGAATTTGTATTCTCAGCAGGGGCGCTTGCTAGCTTTCGTTCTGGATTGTCAGTAGCAATTTTAGCTGCTGGGTTTTGTTCCGGATTATCGGTAACAGGTTTAGTTGCTGGGTTTTGTTCCGGATTATCAGTAACAGGTTTAGTTGCTGGGTTTTGTTCCGGATTATCAGTAACAGGTTTAGTTGCTGGATCTTGCTCCGGATTGTCAGTAACAGGTTTAGCTACTGGATCTTGCACTGGTTTATTAGTATCCTGTTTGGTGCCAGCTTCTTTAGAGTCTTCTACCTGAACAGGAACTGATATAGGCTGAACCATTGTTCCTAAAGGAAAAGCGATTTGAACTGATTTTTCCCCAGTTTTTAAAGTTGAGTTAAACACAGTATCAACTTTAATTTTTCCTTTAGCGTCTTTCAAATTTTCTACTTGATCATTAAATATTAATTTTAATTTATTATCTTTAGCTGTTATAAAATATTGACCAATATTTTTTTGATCTGTTACTAAATCCCCTTGCAAATCTTTAGGTACTTTTAATGCAAGTGGTATTTGAACTACTGCTGTATCATTTGCGTGTGCAACTTGTTGATCCTTTATTGACCAAGCGTATTCTACTTGAATGGTTGATCCTATCTTTACTAAGTTGTTAGGATTTTTTGCTTCGTCAATAATATGATTCGTTGCATCTTTCATTTCAACAGTGTCAAATAAGGAATCTCCTGTTAAGGTTTCCGCTCTTACTTGATTGTATGGAAAACTAGCAAGTTGCGAAAATAGTACGAATACAATTAAACATACATTGAAAAGTTTTTTCATTTTTCCTCCTCTGAACATTCATTTGTCCATTGGGGACTTATTCCACATGAACAAATGGAATATTAAAAGTATTTGTTATAAGCTATTTATTTTTGGTTATCCCTCCGTTTCTATACGCGTTCTCAGACAAACAGGATTATGTTCAAAGTAATATTATTTAACGTAAAACAAAATGTATATTTACACAGTTCTGTGGAAATATACACAATTCGACAAAAAATGTCGAAAAAAATACTGATATAAAGAATGATATCAGACCTTTATATGTGAGATAGTTTTCATGTATATCTAGTAAAAAAGAATGGTTATAAAGGTAAGTTTTACGATACATACTAACCAAGGTAGTGTATCCCTTTGTGAAGGCTTATTTTTGCCTTAAAGTTATGTGGAAATAAAAATCTAGATAGGGTTGGTTTTGGTCAGAATGAAGACAATATGTACTTTGAAATTAGTCATTTATTTTGTCTAAAGAGAGTTGTGCGATTAGTGGACCGAAGTTGAAAGATGATAGTTTCTTACATTGTTAGAGAAATATAAGGATTACAGAATATTCGACTAACACGTTACTACGGTCATTTTTGAGACTGTTTAAACAATAAGAAAGAAGGTGTTTTCCTCCTTAGTTACAATATCTTTTTAGTAAAGATAAGCTTAAGTAACCTCCGCTAAAGATTATATACTTAAATGATAAAGAGTTCAACAATAGTTCACATATTTTCCCAAAAACAAAAACGGCTGTTTTATGTGGAATAAATCTACAAAACAGCCGTTTTTGGTATTAGATTTCTGTTAAGATTATCGGCTCGCCGCGTGTTACGACAACTGTATGTTCACATTGTGCAACAAGGCTTTTATCAGGTGTAACGAATGTCCAACCATCATCGCCACGTTCGATAATGTGATCAGCTTTCATAGAAATGAATGGTTCTACAGCGATAACAAGACCGTCTTTTAGAAGCGCATTATCCATTGGGTCAAAGTAGCTTAAAATGTGGTTTGGTGCTTCATGTAAGCTAAGACCAATACCGTGACCAGTTAAGTTTTGAATTACATTATATCCATTTTTATGTGCAAAGTTTGAAACAGCACGACCAATTTGGTTTTGTTTGGAACCAGCTTTCACCTTTTTCATTGCTGCCCAAAATGCATCAACCGCTGCTTGGCAAAGCTTTTCTTTTGCTTCATCTTCTCCAAGTACAAATGAAATACCTGTATCTGCATAATAGCCATCAAGTGCAGCAGATACGTCGACATTTACTAAGTCGCCTTCTTTTAATACGCGATCTCCTGGAATACCGTGAGCAACTTCTTCGTTTACACTGATGCAAGTTACACCTGGGAAATCATATTCTTTTTCAGGTGCAGAAATAGCACCATGCTCATCTAATACTTTTTTACCGATCAAATCAAGCTCTTTCGTTGTCATACCTGGCTTCGCTTCTTTTTTCATTTCTTCACGTGCAAGTGCAACGATGCGGCCGATTTTTCGTAAGCCTTCTAAATCTTGTTCATTACGAATAATCATGAAAACCACTGTCCTTCCTCGAATGTATATCTTACCCGATTGTATCATGTTTATTTTCGTCCTGCTACTCGCTTGCGGTATGTGGGTTGATTCCTCTCATAAGGAATACATGACAATTGTCATATCGATGTCATGACGCATCATACTGTTTCCTAAGTTTTCCAACACGTACAATGTAAATATAAGAAACAGCGGGGGTGGAGAGATGGAAAAGATTATAGAAGTAAATGGTGTTTCTAAAACATTTAAATATAAAAAGGCAGTAAATAACGTTTCATTTCATGTGAATAAAGGAGAAATAGTAGCACTACTTGGACCGAATGGTGCAGGGAAAACGACGACGATGTCGATGATGCTTGGATTAAAGGATCCGACGGAAGGAACTGTTTCTATATTTGGAAAGAGTCCCAAGCATAGAGATGTTCGTAATAGCCTCGGTGCGATGCTACAAGAAGTAAGTGTCATTGATAGCATTACAGTAGAAGAGGCAATTGAGTTATTCCGTAGTTATTATACGAATCCGGTAGCGAAAGAAACGTTGCTACAGTTATCAAATTTAGAATCGGAGCGAAAGCAAAGATGTGAGAAATTATCAGGTGGGCAAAAAAGAAGATTAAACTTTGCACTCGCACTTGCAGGAAATCCTGATTTGTTATTTTTAGATGAGCCGACAGTTGGAATGGATATTACGTCTCGAAGAACGTTTTGGGAAACAATTCGAAAGTTAGCAAGTGAAGGGAAAACAATTATTTTAACAACGCACTATTTAGAAGAAGCGGATGCATTGGCGAATCGCATTTTATTATTTGCGAATGGAAAGATTATCGCAGATGGTACACCAGATGAGATGAAGGCGACGATTTCGCGAAAAACAATCAAGTTTTATTCGAAGGAAAGTATTCCTGCAAAATTACTAAAAGAATTACCAAACGTAACCGAAGTACAGTCAAACGAAGGGCACTTCACTTTAACAACTGAAGATACAGATGAAACTTTAAAAGCAATTTATCAAAAGAACTTACCTGTAACAGATGTTTCAGTTGAACGTGGAAGTCTTGATGAAGCATTTGAACAGTTTATCGCAAATCAGGAGGAGGGAATCGCATGAGAGCTTTATGGATGCAATGCAAAATAGAAATTTTACGTACGTTTCGTAATAAATTGTTTATCTTTTTCTCATTACTAATGCCAGTTATGTTTTACTACATTTTCACAAATGTTATTCAAGTGCCACAAAACGGAGATGCTTGGAAAGCGCATTATTTAATCTCAATGGCGACTTTTAGTATTGTAGGGACGGCACTTTTTAGTTTCGGTGTAAGGATTTCTCAGGAAAAGGGGCAAGGGTGGACACATTTGTTAAAAATTACACCACTTCCAGAGGGGGCATATATAACAGCCAAAATCATCGCTCAAACTGTAGTGAATGCTTTTTCAATCTTAGTTATCTTTATCGCAGGAATATTAATTAATCATGTCGAGTTAACAGTAGGGCAATGGATTGGCGCTGGATTATGGTTGTTGTTAGGTGTAACACCATTTTTAGCGTTAGGAACAGTAATAGGTTCTATTAAAAAGGCAGATGCAGCAGTGGGTTTAGCGAATATTTTAAATATGAGTCTAGCTGTAATTGGTGGCCTATGGATGCCGATTGAAGTATTCCCAAAAATATTAAGAACGATTGGTGAATGGACACCAACATATCACTTCGGAAGCGGTGCATGGGATATTGTAGCTGGAAAATCAGTTGGTTGGGAAAATATCGCGGTACTAGGAGGTTATTTCCTTATATTTGTTGTAATATCAATATATATAAGAAAAAGACAGGAAGCGGTATAAATGATAGAGAAGAAGAGGATTGAGATTTTTCCGAAACAGATGGGTTTCTTCCCGTATATGTGGCTTGTGTATCTGTTATTTCCAATTTACCATCTAGCACAAGCATCGGGATGGAAGCTTGTAATGGGGAGTGGTATGTTGATACTTTTTGTTATCACATACCGTCAACTTTATTTTGTTAATAAGACTTTCGTTTTATGGGCATGTATGCAAATGATACTCACACTGCTATTTGCTTTTTATTATAATGCCTTCATGATATTCTTTGGTTTTTTCACAGCAAGTGCGATAGGGTTTGCGCCAAATAAGAAAGAGTTTCGAGTGTTGTTAAGTTTGTTAGCTGTAATGCTTGGAATTTTTATATTTGTAAATATGAATCAAATATCAACTACAAGTTTAGTGAATATTGTTCCGATGTTTATTTTAATGCTTATTACGCCATTTGGTATGCGCAACTTTAATCAAAAAAAGATGTTAAGAAATCAATTAAACGAAGCGAATGAGCAAATTAAAGACTTAGTAAAACGTGAAGAGCGGCAGCGGATTGCAAGAGATCTTCATGATACGTTAGGACATACGTTATCACTCATTACTTTAAAAAGTCAGCTCGTGGAGAAGTTAATTGTTAAAAATCCGGAGCGTGCAAGTGCGGAAGCGAAGGAAATTACACAAACATCTCGTACCGCTTTAAAGCAGCTAAGGGAATTAATCTCTGATATGCGTATGATTACAGTGGAAGAAGAGCTTGAGCAAATAAAAGCAATCTTACAAGCTGCTACTATTGAATTAGAAATAAAACAAGAAACGAGTGCAAGTTCGTTATCACCAATTGAACAAAATATTTTAGGAATGTGTTTACGTGAGGCTGTGACGAATGTTGTAAAGCATAGTAAGGCGACGCGTTGCACAGTTTCTGTACTAGAATCACAAGGTGAATTAATTTTGACAGTAGAAGATAATGGAGTTGGTTTAGCAGATCAAAACCATGATGGAAATGGCATTCGTGGTATGAAAGAGCGCATCGCTCTTATTGACGGGTTTGTTGAACTGGGTACGATCAATCCAGGGACACTATTAATAGTAAAAGTACCAGTTGTCATTAGAACAGGAAAAGATGAGGTGAGGGCATGATTCGAATTATTATTGCAGAAGATCAGCGGATGCTTCGTGGTGCATTGGGGGCCCTACTTGATCTAGAAGATGATATTGAAGTAATTGGGCAAGCTGCGAACGGGGAAGAAGCGCTAAAACTAATTGAATCGCTACAACCTGATGTAAGCATTATGGATATTGAAATGCCAATTCAAAGCGGATTAGATGTTGCGGAAACGTTACAGAAAGAAAAATCAGCATGCAAAGTAATGATTTTAACAACATTTGCACGCCCTGGATATTTTGAACGAGCAATGAAAGCTGGCGTGCACGGATATTTATTAAAAGATAGCCCAAGTGAAGATTTAGCGGCAGCGATTCGTAATGTAATGAAAGGAAAGCGAGAGATTTCTCAAGATTTAATGTTCGGCTTATGGCAGGAGCAAAATCCGTTATCAGATCGTGAAAAAGAAGTATTGCTACTTGCGAAAGAAGGAAAGACGGCAAATGAAATTGCGAAGGCGCTCTATCTTTCGCCTGGTACAGTACGTAATTATATTTCTGAAGTATTAACGAAGCTTGATGCGAAAAATAGAATTGAGGCAATTACAATTGCGGAAGAAAAGGGATGGATATGAAAAGAAGTTTACCTATGAGTGGTAAACTTCTTTTTTTCTTATAAACAAGTATTTCAATAGAGAGTTTCGTCGCAGTCGCATCGCTCAGAATTTGAAGTATATCGCGTAATTTAGATTTTACTTCATTTTTCGACAAAAAATTTGTTATAGTAAGATTAGGTTGTTGGTCTAAATTTTGGACAATTTTACCACTAACAGTTGTAATTACTCCATTTTTATCTACTTTTACAATAAAATCTTGGCAATATACTTTGTAATTTTTGTAAGTTTGTGCAAGGTGAACTTCGGTTTGATTTTCTTTTGTTTCTTTATTTGTAGGTTGGGAATCTACATTCATTTCAGTTGTCACTCACTCTTGTTGAGCTTTAGCCTCGTTTATCTCACCCTTTAAATATTTTTTCGCCATATATTTTTATATCATTTTGAGGTTGTGTTAATTTTTAAATCGTTAAACTAGGCTGAGCGATTTCAACTTTTACTTCATTTCTATCTAGTTCTTGGGTGTGAATAGCTTCTGCTGATAAAGGATAAAGAAGACCGAATGTAACGAAAGCACGGGCAAATTTTCTATAATTTATCTATAAAATTACTAGTCTATTATATTATGTGAGATGGATTGTATGAAAAATTTGCCGAATTTTATATATATTATGCATTATTTCATATCAAAAATTGTCGAATTCACATTATTGTAGTGGTATGACAACTCAAAAAATTAGATTGTTATAATGGGATGGTGAGTAAGTATGAACGCAGAAAAATTAGGAAATGAAATAAAGAAAATTAGGGTGATGAGAGGATTAACACAAAAACAGTTGTCTGATAACATATGCCATCAATCGGAAGTGAGCAGAATTGAAGCGGGCGCAGTATACCCAAGTATGGATATATTGCAAGGTATTGCAGCAAAATTACAAGTTCCCATTACTCATTTTTATGAGGTACTCATTTATTCTGATATTGAGAGGAAAAAGCAGTTTAAAGATCGAATTCAAGTATTGAGCAAGAAAAAAAAATATGATGAAATTTATAAAATTGTTTCAAATGAACTTAAGAAAGAAAAATCCCATCCAGAATTTAATCAGTTTCTTCTTTGGTACTATTACTTATCTGCATATGTTTTGAAGAAACTCGATTTTGAATATTGTATTTTAGAGTTAAAAAAAATTGTACATCAATCATATGGAGGGGTAGATGTATTTCAAGATTTATATATTGAAAATTCTATTGCAATCATTTATGCAGAAAACGATCAATTGGACAAAGCAATGACACTATTCCGAGAAATTTTAAAACAGTTAGAATCATTTAACAATAACCAAGTATTTATAGTTAAAGTTCGATATAACTATGCAAAAGCTTTATGTTTGAGTAATCATTTTGAAGATGCACTATATCAATTGAATGAAGCAATTGAGACTTCCTGTCATATAGGAAGTATGGAGTTAATTGGGCATTTATATTACCAAAAGGGTGAGTGTCTGGAGAAATTAGATTATGCATCAAATGAAATTAAAGAAGTTTATGAAAAAGCTTCTTTATTCTTTGATTTATTAGATTTGCATTCATATAAAGCGGCTGTATTAAAGAAAAAGAAATATTTAAATTAAGGTTGGTCCCGATATGCATATTTGCATATTTTACAAGTATATTTTTGTGATATATTTACAAGAAAAAACATAGGGTGATAAATATGAAGAAATTTCTTGTTTGTAGTTTAGTAGCCGTTGCAATGTTGTCTGGTATTGCCTTTGGAGTAAGTCAAGAGCAAGTGCTAATAAATCAGCAAGATCAAGTACAATTAGCTCGTGATATACCGTTTGAACATTAAAAAACAACCGTCTTACTTAGACGGTTGTTTTTTTGTGTAGTAACATCCAAACGTCTTTACTAGAAACAGGCTTGCTAATAAGGAATCCTTGAATGTGGTCACAGTTTTGTTCATATAAAAACTTCCATTGTTCTTCCGTCTCTACACCTTCTGCAATAACTTCTAAATTTAGTTCTTTAGATAGTGTAATGATGGAGGAGATAATCGCTTCCTCTAAAGGACTATTTGTAATTCCGCAAATAAACTCTCGAGCAATTTTTAATGTGTTGATTGGGTATTTTGTTAAATAAGCTAAAGAACTATAACCAGTTCCAAAGTCATCGATTGAAATTTGAATACCGAGATTTTGAAGCTGTTCTAGTTTGGAAATGACAGATTGATTTTGATTAATTGCGATACTTTCTGTGATTTCGATATCTAGTGCTTCTGATTTTAGTTCGGTTTCTTCTAACACTTTTGAAATAGTAGGGATTAAATCTGCATGGTTAAATTGAACAACAGATAAATTCACACCAACTTTTAAGTGAGAAAACCCTTGATTATGCCATCTTTTTGCCTCTAAGCAAGCCGTACGTAAAATCCAATTTCCAAGTTCAATAATAAATCCGGTTTCCTCCGCTAGAGGAATGAATTGGGCAGGAGACACGATGCCGAGTTTTGGGTGCTTCCAACGAATTAATGCTTCAAAACCGATAATTTGTTTTGTTTTCGTACTTACTTGTGGCTGATATTCAAGGAAAAATTCATTTTGTTGTAATGCTTTTGCAAGTTCGCCTTCTAAGAATTGAATTTCATTTTGGGCGATACTCATTTCTTTTGAGAAGAAAACAAATCTGTTTTTCCCATTTGCTTTCGCGCGATACATAGCCATATCGGCATTTTTCATTAATTCAGTAACATCGGTTCCGTAATCAGGATACATGGCAATACCGATACTCGGTGTAATAGATAGTTCTTCGTCTTTAATGAAGAATGGTTTGTTTAAAATGGTTAAAATTTGTTCAGCTATAAAAGCAGCACTTTTTTCTGAGTACATATCTGGTAATAGAATTGTAAACTCATCTCCGCCTTGGCGAGCAACGATATCCTTCGAACGCAAGCAACTGCGTAACCTTTTTGCTACTTCAATTAATAATAGATCTCCGACGTCGTGACCAAGTCTATCGTTAATTTTTTTGAATCGATCTAAATCAAGGAACATGACGGCAACATCATTTGCGCTAGTTTGAGCTATATTTAAAATGTTCTTTAAATCTTTTTCAAACTTTCGGCGATTTGGTAATCCAGTCAGTGCATCATGAAAGGCTAAATGTTCTACTTGTTTTTGTTTTTCATATAAAGTTGTAATATCACGTGCTATGCCGAACATCCCAACAACTTCTTTGTTTATGAAAGTAGGGATGAGTGTAACGTGAAGGTAATAGTAATAGCCTTCTTTTTCTTTTGTGCGAACTTCTAAAGTTTGTGGTCTACCTTCTTTTGTTATTTGTAAAGCTTTCTTTAGTAGATCATGGTCTTTTGAGTCAATAAAGTGTAGAAGAGAATAGCTTTCTACTTCACAATAGTAGGCAGTAAATAAGCTTTCACAAGCTGTATTAGATTGTTGGAAAATACCATCCATATTTAAAGAGAAAACGGCATCAGGATGATCTTCGAATAATGATTTATAGCGTTGTTCACTCTTTGATAACGCAGATGCACCCTCTTCTACTTTGCCTTCTAGTTGTGTAGTCAACTGTTCATATGTATCGATTAGTGCTTGATTATCTTTCCACATGTAAAGTTGTCGTAGGAATAATAAGATGAGTGATAATACTAGACCGATTAGCATGAACTTATCATCCCAAGGTTGAATAAGAATAAAGGAAAAAGTAATGATTATACTGAAATAGGGTAATATAAAGCGCACATAATCAAATCGATAATACTTTGTTTTCGTTTCATGCTGCATTGGTTTGTCCAAAATGTATAGTATGGAAGATAAACCAATTAATAAAATTGAAGCAGTATGTACTAAATAAGAGACTTCAGAAGAAGTTTTCATCCCCATGTTTAGTTGGAACAGATGTATATACCCGTACACAAGTATGATAGTAAAACCGATAATTAATGAAATTCTGCTAGCAGAATATTGTTCTCGTCTATATAGGCTAATAACGGCGTAAATTACTAATGCTTGTGCAATAAAGTATCCAATTAAAACCCAGTGATCTGTTGTTAACATACGAAAGCTTGAGAGGTCCAAAATAAAAGTTAAGGTAAAATAAATATTCATAATAACAATAAAGATGCTATCGAATGAAAATTGAGCAAGGCCTCTAATAGAGTAATGTTTTATGAATTTGATAGCAAACCCAGAAAAGAGCAAAATATATTGTATGATGAAAAAGGGCAATGCCTTATATGAGAATATGACTTGATCATATATAGAAAGTGAATGAAGGAATAAAGTTATTTCCATAGTTAGTCCGCATATGCAAGTGCAGAGTAATAAAACCCAAAATAATTTATCACTACGCTTCATTTTCTTAATAGCTTTATATAAGCAATAGCAAGAAAAGAGTGCAGCAAAACAAAATAAGAAGAGAATTCCAATTTCTTTTATATTCAAGTCCTTAGGGATAAGAAATATCCAAAGGGAAAATATAATTATATACATCGTGACAAAGTGTACATATTTTTTTTGATTAATCATATTATGGCTCCGTTTCAATAAAGTTGAATCGCAGGTGGAAAATGCTAATTCCAATCATAGCATATACAATAGGTTGTTTTTTACTATAAAAATTACTTTTTTTGAAAAAAATAGCTCAACATTACAATTTACCATTGTAATGTTGAGCTATTTACTCTTTTTATCCCTCTTATAGAGGATAATTCATGCATTAATTGCAGCATTGCTAAATCTTTCTGTTTACTTTCAATCATAATATCGAAATTATGGTTGATTTTTTTTGCAATGTGTAAGAAAGGCTTAATAAACTCTAAATCAATATATTCAGAGTGAGCCCTAAATTCTTTTTTTGATTTAGGGGAGGAAATGTGAACTTTAGGAGGGACATTTGTATGTGACCAAGTTTCAAAAATTGCAGGGAGTAACACTTCTAGCGGTTCCTCGCAAAGGTTTGCCATGTGATGATGATAATCAAATACGAATGGAATCTTTTCTTTTTGGCAAATCGATAAAGTTTCAGCAGTTGTATATGTTTTATCATCATTTTCAAGCGTCATTTGCTCTTTTATATGTGCAGGAAGTTTTTTTATGTTTTCATGGAAACGTCCAACTGCTTGTTCTTTATTTCCATAGGCACCACCTACATGGATGTTAATATAAGAAGAATCTGCAATTCCTATTGCATCTAATACTTTATAATGATAGGCCATATCTGTAATAGCGTTAGTTGTAATATGTGGCTTGTCGCTTGTAAATAGCGTAAATTGATTTGGATGAAAACTTACTCGTAAATTGTGTTCTCTAATTAATGCCCCAATTTTACGCCAAAACGGTGTAAATGCACCGATATAATCAAACTCGACTTCGGGATGCGTTGCAAGTGGGACGATGGAAGAAGATAAGCGATATAATGGAATTTCATGCGCTATATTGTAATGAAGAATACGTATTGTATGCTCGAGATTTTGCCGTGTAACATCGTATAATTTATCTTCTCGTTCTTGTTTATTAAGCTTTTGAAAGCTTGTAAATGTCATCGTTTTAGCCGGAGAACAGTCCCAGAGTGCCATTGCATGTGAGACATATCCGAAACGCATAATCATAATGAATACATCTCCTTTATCCATTATCTTTCCTATAGAAAGAAAGCAAGTATCGTTCCTACCCATTCTTTTCCCCTATCAATAAGAGAATGCGGGCTAACATCTTTAAAGGAAAGTAATGACGCATTTTCTAGATCTTCATGGAATTTGTTTTTTACTGTTTGTATAAAATGTTTATCATATAAAAGGCAGTTGATTTCATGGTTAATATATAAACTTCTCATATCAAAGTTTGCAGTTCCAATATCACAAATATAATCATCGACTATAATAACTTTAGCGTGAAAAAAACCTTGTTGAAATGCGTAAATATTACACCCAGCTTGCATTAACTTTCGGCAATATGGGAATTTTGCTTCGCGAACAAGGGCGTGATCTGCTTTTTCTGGAACGAGAACCGTGATTTGGACCCCACGTTTTCGCGCTTTTAATAATGCATTCATAATTTTCTTCCCAGGAATGAAATATGGTGTACCGATAAAGAGTTCTTTTTCCGCACTTTCGATTAAATGTAAAAATGTATTTTGCAAATAGGCACCATCAGTAGGGATAAAACGATGTAGAATGATTCCTGGTTGTTGCTTAGGAAAATAAAGAGGTGAATCTAATAAATTTTGGTTCGTATCGTCGAGCCAATCATGTAAAAATTGCTTTTGTAAATCTTGTATTCCTTCTCCTGTAAGGCGTAAATGATAATCGCGCCATAATCCTAATTTTTGATTATGCCCTAAATATTCTTCTCCAATATTAAACCCACCAATATAACCAATTTTCCCGTCAATAACTGTAATTTTTCTATGGTTTCTTTGATTTGCAGAAAAGAACGGAAAAGGAAATTTCACTTTATGACAAAATGAAAAAGAGACGCCGTGTTTTTGTAGGGAACGAATTGCCTCGTTTGATAAATAATGGCTTCCCAATCGATCGAGTAAAAGTCTTACTTCAATTCCTTCCTGTGCCTTATCGATAAGTAACTTTAAAAATTCACGACTGATTTTATCGTTTTTTACAATGAAGAATAAAACGTGCACATGGTGCCTTGCTTGTTGTATATCAGTAAATAAAGCATCATATAAATCTTGACCGTATGTATAAAGGTGAAAATTACTTTGACGTAAAGGGAAAGTACGAGAGCGCACACGCTTTAAATGAAGAATCCTCCCATATAAAAGGTCAATTGTGATCCAAAGAGTAACGCATATTAACAAGAGAGATAAGAAGAACATAAGTGAATTCCCTCCTTTGCATTCTTTTCGCCTTCATTTTACTGGCTGCCCGGAAAATCCCGATTGGCTTCACCTTATCCCATATTAAGGGGTGGTAAGCCTCCTACTTAAAAATTAGGCTTACTTAAAGGAATCAGGCGAGAGGAAACAACCCCCTACGGATTAAAGTTTCACTTTATAGTTTCACCGAAATAAACAGCTTTATTAAAAAATATGTTGTTGTATAACAAAAAACTGTTGACTGAATGCTCACTCATTATATAATGAAGACAGGGGATAAAATTCAGAAAATTATATGTTTTTGAAGATTCTAAAAAAGAAAGAGGGCTTACAAAGAGAGGGGTAGCATAAAAATGAATAGCTTACTGATCATTAATTGGCTGGCTGCCATTGCTGTTATTGCTTATGCGGGATATTTGTTTGTGTATCTTATACGGACGAGGATGGCCTACATACAGTTAGGAAAAAAGATTGAATTTGACCGTCGTTTTAAAGAGCGTTGGGATCTCCTTAAGGTCAATGTTTTCGGTCAGAAAAAGCTGCTGAAAGATAAGAAGAGCGGCATTATTCACGTTATGTTCTTTTACGGATTTATTCTTGTCCAATTTGGAGCAATTGACTTCGTTTGGAAAGGACTCGCACCAGGATCACATCTTCCACTTGGACCACTATACCCTGCATTTACATTCTTCCAGGAAATTGTCACACTTGTTATTTTAATTGCAGTCTTTTGGGCTTTTCATAGACGTTATGTTGAGAAGCTAGTTCGTTTAAAACGTAATTTCAAATCAGGCCTTGTTCTTATCTTTATTGGTGGCTTAATGATTTCTGTGCTACTTGGTAATGGGATGGGAATTATATGGCACGGCGAGGAGCTTTCATGGAGTGAACCGATCGCTTCTGCAATCGCTTACGTTTTCTCGGGAATAAATGAAACCGCAGCTATTTCTGTGTTCTATTTCTCTTGGTGGGTGCATCTACTAATTTTGTTAACGTTTTTAGTGTATGTTCCACAATCAAAACACGCGCATTTAATTGCGGGACCAGTTAACGTTTTCTTCGGACGTCTTTCAAATCCAGGGAAACTTGAAAAGATTGACTTTGAAGATGAAACGCAAGAAACATTTGGTGTTGGTAAAATCGAAGACTTTAGACAAAATCAGCTTATTGATTTATACGCTTGCGTAGAGTGTGGTCGCTGTACAAATATGTGCCCGGCAACAGGGACAGGGAAAATGTTATCGCCGATGGATTTAATTTTAAAACTTCGCGATCATTTAACTGATAAAGGAGCAGCAGTGACATCAAAAGCACCGTGGGTTCCAGTAGTTGCTTTTAATAATACACAAGGAAATCAGTTAGCGATGATGGCAGCTGGGAAAGGGCAACAAGAATCAGCAGCTACAACGCTTGCTTACGATCCGAGTTTAATCGGAGATGTTATTACAGAGGAAGAGATTTGGGCTTGTACAACGTGCCGTAACTGTGAAGATCAGTGTCCGGTTATGAATGAGCATGTTGACAAAATCATTGATTTACGCCGCTATCTCGTTCTAACAGAAGGAAAGATGGACGCGGAAGCGCAGCGTGCGATGACAAATATCGAGCGTCAAGGGAATCCGTGGGGACTGAACCGTAAAGAGCGTGAAACTTGGCGCCAAGGTGATGATGAAGTAACGGTTCCAACTGTAAAAGAAAAATCGAAAGCTGGCGAGGAGTTCGAATATTTATTCTGGGTTGGTTCAATGGGATCATATGATAATCGTAGTCAGAAGATTGCGATATCGTTTGCGAAGTTAATGAACGAAGCAGGTATTTCATTCGCGATACTTGGTAATAAAGAAAAGAATTCTGGAGATACACCGCGACGTCTTGGAAATGAATTTGTCTTCCAAGAGATGGCGACAAAGAATATCGAGGAATTTGAAAAAGCAGGAGTGAAGAAAATCGTTACGATTGATCCTCACGCTTATAACACATTTAAAAATGAGTATCCAGACTTTGGCTTGCAAGCAGAAGTCTATCATCATACAGAATTGTTAGCTCAGTGGGTGAAAGAAGGACGCTTAAAACCTGTTCACGCTATTGAGGAAACAGTTACGTACCATGATTCCTGTTACTTAGGAAGATACAACGAAGTATACGAAGCGCCACGCGATATTTTGAAAGCAATTCCTGGTGTGAATCTTGTAGAAATGGCACGTAACCGTGAAACCGGAATGTGCTGTGGCGCAGGTGGTGGCTTAATGTGGATGGAAGAGACAGCAGGTTCACGTATTAACGTTGCTCGTACAGAACAAGCACTAGCTGTGCAACCATCCATTATCGGTACAGGTTGTCCATATTGCTTAACGATGATTAGCGATGGGACGAAAGCGAAAGAAGTAGAAGAGAAGGTTCAAACTCTTGATGTAACAGAGATTTTAGAACGCTCTGTTATCGGACAGAAGAAAGAAGCGATGTAATCTGCAAGCATGAATACAACTTTAGAGAGAGGTGCAATTGTTGCACCTCTTCTCAACGTAAGAACACCGAGCGAGCGCTCGGTGCTAAAAAAAGAGATGGGGGAAATAGATATGAGTAAAACAGTTATTTTAAGTGCTGCAAGAACACCGGTTGGGAAATTTGGAGGATCTTTAAAAGACGTGAAGGCGACAGAACTTGGGGGAATTGCAATTAAAGCAGCGCTTGAGAGAGCAAATGTTTCTGCTAGTGATGTTGAGGAAGTTATATTTGGAACGGTTATTCAAGGGGGACAGGGGCAAATTCCATCGCGCCAAGCTGCGAGGGCTGCTGGAATCCCTTGGGAAGTACAGACGGAAACAGTGAATAAAGTTTGTGCATCAGGGCTTCGTGCGGTTACGTTAGCGGATCAAATTATTCGTACTGGCGATCAATCACTAATTGTAGCTGGCGGTATGGAGTCGATGAGTAACAGTCCTTACATTTTACGAGGTGCAAGATGGGGATACAGAATGGGGAACAACGAAATCATCGATTTAAACGTTGCTGACGGCTTGACATGCGCATTTTCAGGTATACACATGGGTGTTTATGGCGGAGAAGTTGCGAAGGAAGATGGAATCTCTCGCGAAGCGCAAGATGAATGGGCTTATCGTAGCCATCAGCGTGCGGTTTCAGCGCATAAAGAAGGACGTTTTGAAGAGGAAATCGTGCCAGTAACGATTCCGCAAAGAAAAGGCGATCCTATTGTCGTTGCAAAAGATGAGGCGCCACGCGCGGATACAACGATTGAAAAATTAGCGAAATTAAAACCTGTATTTGATAAGACGTCGGCAGTGACAGCGGGTAATGCTCCTGGACTAAATGATGGCGGTGCTGCGCTCGTATTAATGAGCGAAGACAGAGCAAAGCAAGAAGGAAGAAAGCCATTAGCGACAATTTTGGCACATACAGCAATTGCAGTGGAGTCTAAAGATTTCCCAAGAACGCCAGGTTATGCAATTAACGAATTGTTGAAAAAAACAGGCAAGACAATTGAAGATATCGATTTATTCGAGATTAATGAAGCATTTGCAGCGGTAGCAATTGCAAGTACAGAGATTGCAGGAATTGACCCAGATAAATTGAATGTAAATGGCGGCGCAGTGGCAATGGGACATCCAATTGGAGCAAGTGGAGCGCGTATTATCGTTACACTTATCCACGCACTGAAGCAGCGCGGCGGCGGAATTGGAATTGCTTCTATTTGTAGCGGTGGCGGTCAAGGTGACGCAATTATGATTGAAGTTTGTTAATTTACGTGTAGGTGATTTTTGATTTATTAACAATTTATATTAAGGGGGAAGAAAGAATGGGTGTACAAAAAATAGTTGTAATTGGTGCAGGACAAATGGGTTCGGGAATCGCACAAGTATGTGCAATGGCAGGATATGATGTGAAGGTACAAGATTTAAAACAAGAGCAATTAGACAGAGGATTGGCTATTATTACGAAAAACTTAGCGCGTCAAGTAGAAAAAGGGCGCATGAAGGAAGAAGAAAAGGAAGCGACGTTAAATCGCCTTACAGTAACGCTTGATTTAGATTGTGTGAAGGAAGCGGATCTTGTTATTGAAGCGGCTGTTGAGAAAATGGACATTAAAAAGAAAATTTTCGCGAATCTAGATGAAATCGCTCCAGAACACGCAATTTTAGCGACGAATACGTCCTCTCTACCAATTACTGAAATTGCAGCAGTAACGAAACGCCCAGAAAAAGTAATTGGCATGCATTTTATGAATCCAGTTCCAGTTATGAAACTTGTTGAAATTATTCGTGGTTTAGCTACAGATGATGAGGTGTATGAAACAATTGAAGATATTACGAAAAAAATCGGGAAAGTGCCAGTCGAAGTAAATGATTTCCCAGGATTTGTATCGAACCGTATTTTATTACCGATGATTAACGAAGCGATCTATACGTTATATGAAGGTGTAGCGACGAAAGAAGCGATTGATGAAGTAATGAAACTAGGTATGAATCATCCGATGGGACCACTTACATTAGCTGATTTTATCGGTTTAGATACATGTTTATACATTATGGAAGTGTTGCATGAAGGATTAGGAGATAGTAAATATCGCCCATGTCCATTATTACGCAAGTATGTGAACGCAGGATGGTTAGGACGTAAAACAGGCCGTGGTTTCTACGTTTACGAATAAAGTCCTCCTTTTATTAAAATAGTGGTCTTACCAAATTATTAAAAAGATATATAGCAAACGGAGGCGGAGTACATGAACTTTCATTTTACTGAAGAGCAACAAATGATGAGGAAAATGGTTCGAGATTTTGCGCAGAAGGAAATAGCTCCCTTTGTTCCTAGTATGGAACAAGGGGTGTTCCCGAAAGAGATTTTGCAGAAGATGGGTGAGCTTGGACTAATGGGTATTCCAGCGCCTGCAAAATATGGCGGGGCAGAAATGGATTTTATTTCTTACATTTTAGCAATTGAGGAAATTTCAAAGGTAAGTGCAACGGTTGGTGTAATTTTAGCTGTACATACGTCAGTTGGAATGAACCCGATTTTATATTTTGGAACAGAAGAACAGAAGCAGAAATATGTTTCTAAACTTGCGACTGGTGAATATTTAGGTGCATTTGCATTAACAGAACCAAATGCAGGATCAGATGCAGGGAGTTTGAAATCAAGAGCTGTAAAGAAAGGCGATCACTACATTATTAATGGATCGAAAGTATTTATTACAAATGGCGGTGAAGCAAGTACATACATTGTATTCGCTTCTACAAATCCAGAGGCAGGAAAAAGTGGGATTTCTGCATTTATAGTAGAGAAAGATACACCAGGCTTAGTTATCGGCAAAGATGAGCATAAAATGGGACTTCTTGGTTCTCGCACGGTACAACTTACGTTTGAAGATATGAAAGTGCCGGCCGAGAATTTACTTGGTGAAGAAGGACAAGGATTTAAGGTGGCAATGGCGAATTTAGATGTTGGACGAATTGGAATCGGAGCGCAGGCATTAGGAATCGCGGAAGCGGCGCTTGCATGTGCGATTGATTATGCGAAAGAGCGTGAGCAATTCGGCAAGCCAATTGCGGCGCAGCAAGGAATCGGATTCAAACTTGCAGATATGGCGACTAGTGTAGAAGCAGCGCGATTACTTGTATACAGAGCGGCATCGCTAAGAGCGCAAGGATTACCATGCGGTAAAGAAGCTTCTATTGCGAAATTATTCGCTTCTAAGACGGCTGTTGAAGTTGCGATTGAAGCGGTGCAAGTATTTGGTGGTTACGGTTATACGAAAGACTATCCAGTAGAACGATTTTTCCGTGATGCGAAAATCACGCAAATATATGAAGGAACGAGTGAGATACAGAAACTTGTTATTAGTCGAGCTTTATAAAAGGACAAGGGGGAGACGGGAATGCATTTTAAACTATCAGAAGAACATGAAATGATAAGAAAAATGGTTCGGGATTTTGCTAAGAACGAAGTAGCACCGACGGCAGCTGAGCGTGATGAAGAAGAGAGATTTGATCGTGCACTATTTGATCAAATGGCAGAGCTTGGTTTAACCGGCATTCCGTGGCCTGAAGAATACGGCGGAATTGGAAGCGATTACTTAGCGTATGTAATTGCTATCGAAGAATTATCTCGTGTTTGTGCTTCAACAGGTGTAACGCTGTCTGCACACACTTCACTTGCTGGTTGGCCAATTTTTAAATTTGGAACGGAAGAACAAAAGCAAAAATTTTTACGACCGATGGCAGAAGGAGCGAAAATTGGCGCATACGGTTTAACGGAACCAAGTTCTGGTTCAGATGCTGGCGCAATGAGGACAACTGCGAAACGAGATGGAGACCATTACATTTTAAATGGATCGAAAATCTTTATTACAAATGGCGGTATTGCTGATATTTATGTTGTTTTTGCGTTAACTGATCCCGAATCGAAGCAGCGTGGTACGAGCGCGTTTATTGTGGAAAGTGATACACCAGGATTTTCAGTTGGGAAGAAGGAAAGCAAGTTAGGGATTCGCTCTTCACCAACAACTGAAATTATGTTCGAAGATTGCCGTATTCCTGTAGAGAACCTACTAGGGGAAGAGGGGCAAGGATTTAAAGTTGCGATGCAAACATTAGATGGCGGCCGTAATGGTATTGCCGCGCAAGCAGTCGGTATTGCGCAAGGGGCTTTAGATGCTTCTGTAGAGTATGCAAGAGAGCGTCATCAGTTTGGGAAACCAATTGCGGCGCAGCAAGGAATTGGCTTTAAACTTGCAGATATGGCAACGGATGTGGAGGCGGCGCGTCTTCTAACATATCAAGCGGCTTGGCTTGAATCGGAAGGGCTTCCGTATGGGAAAGAGTCAGCGATGTCAAAAGTATTTGCAGGCGATACAGCGATGAAGGTGACGACTGAAGCGGTACAAGTATTTGGTGGTTACGGTTATACGAAAGATTATCCAGTAGAGCGTTATATGCGCGATGCAAAGATTACACAAATATATGAGGGAACACAAGAGATTCAAAGGCTTGTAATTTCTCGTATGTTAACGAAGTAGGAGCAAAGGCGTAGGTATTTTCCTACGCTTTTTCCTTCCAAAAAATAATAGAGAGAGGTGAAGGGGATGGTTAAACATAATGTACATGCGTCCGTGAAAGATGAAAAATTAGTTGCGTTAAGACGTGAACAAATGATTAAAGGTGCGGTGCAATTGTTTAAGCAAAAAGGGTTCCCACGTACAACAACGAGAGAGATTGCGAAGGCGGCTGGGTTTAGTATTGGAACACTTTATGAGTACATTCGTACAAAAGATGATGTTTTATATTTAGTTTGTGATAGTATTTATGAACATGTAAAAGAAAGATTAGAGGAAGTAGTGTGTACAGAGAAGGGAAGTATAGAAAGCTTAAAGATAGCGATAAAGAATTATTTTAAAGTGATGGATGAATTGCAAGAAGAAGTATTAATTATGTATCAAGAGGTACGTTTTTTACCGAAAGAATCACTCCCATATGTATTAGAAAAAGAGTTTCAAATGGTCGGAATGTTTGAGAATATTTTAGAGCAGTGTACAGAAAATGGGACATTTACATTAAATAAAAAAGAGATACAGCTTCTTGCACATAACATTTTCATACAAGGACAAATGTGGGGATTTAGACGTTGGGCCCTGCAAAAACTGTATACGCTTGAAGAATATACAGAAATGCAAATTAGGTATGTACTGCAAGGAGCGCATATGTTTCCGAAATAAGGAATAGACAAATTATAATTTTATTATCATATTAAAGTTTCCCGTTTTTTTTGTAGCATATTTGTGCGACTTTTGTTTATAATGAATAGTATGGATTTTTTTAAGCAGACCGTTATATATAAGGTTATATTTGAAGAAAGGAAGTGCCGCATAAGTGAATTTTAAGCAATATTCACCAGAAGAGCTAAAAGAATGTTCAATGATTGAAGTTGTACATAGCGTTTTAGGGGATAAAAGACAAGCAACGACATTCAACGAGTTGGTTCGAGAAATCGCTCAAGTGCTGGGACTATCTCAAGAGCAAGTTAATGCGAAACTCGCACAATTTTATACAGATTTAAACATCGATGGACGTTTCATTAATTTAGGAGAAAATCGTTGGGGACTACGTAGCTGGTACCCATATGAGCAAATTGATGAAGAAATCTTACCTCAGCCAAAACCGAAGAAGAAACGTAAAGTTGAAGAGGACGGTTTTGACGACTACATCGAAGAAGATGAAGACTTCGACGATGCAGACGCAAATGAAGAAGAGGTAGAAGATTTGGACAAGGTTCTTGAAGAAGAAGACGGAGACGACGATGATCTTGATGATTTAGATGAAGATGATGACGATGACTTCGCCGAAGAAGAACTTGAGTACGATGAAGCTGAAGCTGAAGAAGAAGAAGAGGAAGAACTGTAGTTCTTGACTTTTCATTATCGTCCATGTAGAATCATTTTTGGGCTCTTTAAAAAAGGACGATAATACTTTTAAAGTGTAAATATAAAAGAAAATTGCTCCCTACTTATTACTTTATGTGATGAGGGGAGCAATTTTCTTTTTTGTTTTTTGTTTAGAAAATAAAAAGAGTCTAACAATAAGATGGATACAGTGTTATCTACATACGTTGCGCTTTGCAACGGTGATTATATAACAGCAAAATAGGAGGGAGCTTTTTCATGACTAAGTATATTTTTGTAACAGGCGGTGTAGTATCGTCTTTAGGAAAAGGTATTACAGCAGCATCTCTTGGAAGACTTTTAAAAAATCGTGGTTTAAACGTAACGATTCAAAAGTTTGATCCATACATTAACGTAGACCCAGGGACTATGAGCCCATACCAACACGGTGAGGTATTCGTAACAGATGATGGTGCAGAAACTGATTTAGACCTTGGTCACTATGAGCGTTTCATTGACATCAACTTAAACAAATACAGCAACGTAACAACAGGTAAAATTTACTCTTCAGTTCTTCAAAAAGAGCGTCGTGGTGAATACCTAGGAGGAACAGTTCAGGTTATTCCTCACATTACTAACGAAATTAAAGAGCGTGTATACCGTTCTGGTCGCGAAACAAACGCGGATGTTGTTATTACAGAAATTGGTGGAACTGTTGGTGACATCGAGTCTCTACCATTCTTAGAAGCAATCCGTCAAATTAAGAGCGACATCGGTCGTGACAATGTAATGTACATTCACTGTACGTTAATCCCGTACTTAAAAGCAGCGGGTGAAATGAAAACAAAACCAACGCAACATAGCGTTAAAGAGCTTCGCAGCTTAGGTATTCAACCAAATATTATCGTTGTTCGTACAGAATTGCCTGTTTCTCAAGATATGAAAGACAAGCTTGCATTATTCTGTGACATTGATACAAAAGCAGTTATCGAAGCACGCGATGCAGATACTTTATATGCGGTTCCATTATCTCTTCAAGAACAAAATATGGACCAAATCGTTTGCGATCACTTAAAATTAGACAATCCAGCTGCAGATATGACAGAGTGGACTGCGCTAGTTAATAAAGTACGTAACCTTTCTAAGAAAACAAAAATTGCTCTTGTTGGTAAATACGTAGAGCTTCAAGATGCATATATTTCTGTTGTAGAAGCACTTCGTCATGCGGGTTATTCATTCGACACAGATGTAGAAGTGAAATGGGTAAACGCTGAGCACGTAACACCAGAGAACGTACAAGAATTAGTTGGTGACACAGATGGTATCCTTGTACCTGGTGGATTCGGCGATCGTGGTGTAGAAGGTAAAATCGTTGCAATTCAATATGCTCGTGAAAACAAAGTTCCATTCTTAGGAATTTGCCTAGGTATGCAACTTGCATCAATCGAATTCGCACGTAACGTATTAGGATTAGAAGGAGCTAACTCTTCTGAAATTAATCCTGACACACCTTATGCAATCATTGACTTATTACCAGAACAAAAAGATGTAGAAGACTTAGGTGGCACACTTCGTCTTGGTCTATACCCATGTAAGCTTGCTGAAGAAACAAATGCTTACAATGCTTACAACGAGCCGGTTGTATATGAGCGTCATCGTCATCGTTATGAGTTCAACAATCAATTCCGTCCGGATATGGAAAAAGCAGGATTTGTATTCTCTGGTACAAGCCCAGACGGTCGTCTAGTTGAAATCATTGAATTAAAAGACCACCCTTGGTTCGTGGCGGCACAGTTCCATCCAGAACTTGTATCTCGTCCAAACCGTCCACAACCATTGTTCCATGACTTCGTAAGTGCTTCTATTACGAATAAAGAGAGCAAGTAATAAAAAAAGCGCCTGAAATAGGGCGCTTTTTTTAATATTCATTTAACATTTCATCGATTGTAAATTTGATCCCATGATATGCAAACAAAGCTATCATTAAACTTGGGAATCCGTAGCGATTGCCTTCATCGTCTGGAATAAGGCCTTTTAACAGCTTAGTATCAATATGTACATCTGTATATTGTTCTAGTGATTCAGTACCTTCTTGAATAGCAGAGATGCCGACAATAGAGTGTCCATCAGCTTGAAGTTTTTTTGCCATTGCTACAACTTCTTCATCTGTTGAAAAACGGCTAATAAGAAGTACACGGTCTGCAGAAGTTACTTCTACTTCTTTACCATTTTCAAATAATCGTTTTGCTTGCTTCATTGGCTCAGTACCGAATAATGCTTCAGCGACAACGCCCTCCATTTCATTTGTACCATGTAAATAAATGAAACCGTCGCCAACTAATGCTTGAGCAAGTAGACGGGCGCTATCTTCTATATTCATTTCTTCTTTTTGAGAAACTCTGGAGAAATAACCACTTAATTGAGTTGAAAAAATTTTTAACATAATGTTACTCCCTTTCGTACGTGTTTACCGGCTTTCATTATAGTTTATTTTTTTAGAAAGGTGAAATCGAAGGGTAGCATAACAAAATAGGAAACGGTAAAATAAGAAAGAATAGGAAGGAATTTGCCAAAGAATAGCGAAAATTAATCGTTAAGATATAAGAAGCTTTAAATCTTGTATTTACACAGAAAGGTTGGGAGTTATGGAAGGTAAAATTTTAATCGTTGATGATCAATATGGCATTCGTGTGCTATTACATGAAGTGTTCCAAAAAGAAGGTTATCAGACATTCCAAGCAGCGAATGGATTTCAAGCTTTAGATATCGTGAAAAAAGATAATCCAGATTTAGTAGTGTTAGATATGAAAATTCCAGGTATGGATGGTATAGAGATTTTAAAACATGTAAAGGAAATTGATGAGAGTATTAAAGTAATTTTAATGACTGCTTACGGAGAGCTTGATATGATCCAAGAAGCGAAAGATTTAGGAGCTTTAATGCACTTTGCTAAACCGTTTGATATTGATGAGATTCGTCAAGCGGTGAGAGAACAGCTTGCTGTAGAGGCGTAAAAAATGAATTTTTTATAAAAAATATGGAAAAAAGCGTTTACATGGACTATTGAGCAGGTGAATACGGTTGAGTTTTTGAGTACAAGTTGTTATCCTATTGAGTGTAGAAAAAAGTCCGGTATGTAAATATACATATTTTACCTTATTCTGGTCATACTACCAGCGATAAGAACTTATCGGATACAAAAAACGTTTTTTAGGAGGATTCACCATGCCTTTAGTTTCTATGAAAGAAATGCTAAACACAGCACTAGAAGGAAAATACGCAGTTGGTCAATTCAACATGAACAACTTAGAGTGGACTCAAGCTATCTTAGCTGCTGCGGAAGAAGAAAAGTCTCCTGTAATCCTAGGTGTATCTGAGGGTGCAGCTCGTCATATGACTGGTTTCAAAACAGTTGTAGCTATGGTTAAAGCTTTAATCGAAGAAATGAACATCACTGTTCCTGTAGCGATTCACCTTGACCATGGTTCAAGCTTCGAAAAATGTAAAGAAGCAATCGATGCAGGTTTCACATCTGTAATGATCGACGCTTCTCACCACCCATTCGAAGAAAACGTTGAAACTACTAAAAAAGTAGTAGAATACGCACACGCTCGTAACGTATCTGTTGAAGCTGAGCTTGGAACAGTTGGCGGACAAGAAGACGACATCATCGCTGAAGGCGTAATTTACGCTGATCCAGCAGAGTGTAAGCACCTTGTTGAAGCAACAGGTATCGATTGCCTAGCTCCAGCTTTAGGTTCTGTACACGGTCCTTACAAAGGTGAGCCTAACTTAGGATTCGCTGAAATGGAACAAGTTCGTGACTTCACTGGCGTACCTTTAGTATTACACGGTGGTACTGGTATCCCAACTGCTGATATCGTAAAAGCTATTTCTTTAGGTACTTCAAAAATTAACGTAAACACTGAGAACCAAATTGAGTTTACAAAAGCTGTTCGTGAAGCATTAAGCAAAGACCAAGAAGTTTACGATCCTCGTAAATATATTGGACCTGGCCGCGACGCTATTAAAGCAACTGTTGCTGGTAAAATGCGTGAATTCGGTTCTAACGGTAAAGCGTAAGAATAAAATTCCGTTTTGGAAACCGTCTAGTCTTTTAGACGGTTTCCTTTCGTTGTATAATGAAAGCGTGAACAAGTCTAAAGATTTTTATCATTTTGTTTTTGGAATAGAAAATAATGTGCATAGTCCTATTAATAAATGTGATAATGTATCTAAATTGATAAAGTAAATTCGATGAATAGTTAATCTTTATCTATTCGTACTACGGGAGAAATGAAGATAATGGTTTCCTATTTATTGAGTGTTAGGGTGGAAAGAGTGATTGAGATTCTTAAGGGGAGCTTTCTATAAGGATATAGAAAGTAAATACATTCACAAGAAGGGAGCTCAATATGGAAAAATTGCTAATTGAAGGCGGAAGAGCTTTAAATGGAACAATTCGAGTGAGTGGTGCAAAGAACAGCGCCGTTGCACTAATTCCAGCGACAATTTTAGCAGATACTCCAGTAACTATTGGTGGTGTCCCTAATATTTCGGACGTGAAAATGTTAGGAGACTTGCTAGAGGAGATTGGAGGAAGAGTAGCTTATGGACAGGAGGAAGAGATGATAGTTGATCCTTCTAACATGGTTGCAATGCCTTTACCGAATGGAAAAGTGAAAAAATTGCGTGCTTCTTATTATTTAATGGGTGCGATGCTTGGCCGTTTTAAAAAAGCTGTTATTGGGCTTCCAGGTGGATGTCATTTAGGACCGAGGCCTATTGATCAGCATATTAAAGGATTTGAAGCGTTAGGTGCACATGTTACGAATGAACAGGGTGCGATTTATTTAAGAGCAGATGAATTGCGCGGGGCACGCATTTATTTAGATGTTGTTAGTGTAGGAGCTACAATTAATATTATGCTAGCAGCTGTGCGAGCGAAAGGTAGAACTGTTATTGAAAACGCAGCGAAAGAACCAGAGATTATTGATGTAGCTACATTGTTAACAAGCATGGGTGCACGCATTAAAGGTGCGGGCACAGATGTAATCCGAATTGATGGTGTGGATTCACTGCACGGTTGTCACCATACGATCATTCCGGATCGTATTGAAGCGGGTACGTATATGATTTTAGGAGCTGCATCAGGAGGAGAAATAACGGTTGATAATGTGATTCCTCAGCATTTAGAGTCAGTTACAGCGAAGTTAAGAGAAGCTGGTGTCCAAGTTGAAACGAACGATGACCAAATTACAGTGAACGGTAATAGAAGGTTAAAAGTAGTTGATATAAAAACGCTTGTATATCCAGGATTCCCAACAGATTTACAACAACCATTTACAACGCTTTTAACAAAGGCGCACGGAACGGGTGTTGTAACGGATACGATTTACGGCGCACGCTTTAAACACATTGATGAATTACGTCGTATGAATGCACAAATTAAAGTGGAAGGTCGTTCGGCAATTGTAACTGGTCCTGTTTTATTGCAAGGTGCAAAAGTGAAAGCAAGTGATTTGCGAGCTGGAGCGGCTCTTGTTATTGCGGGGTTAATGGCGGATGGAATTACAGAAGTAACCGGACTTGAGCATATTGATCGAGGTTATGAAAATATAGTAGACAAGCTTAAAGGTCTTGGCGCAAATATTTGGCGAGAACAAATGACAAACCAAGAAATTGAAGAGATGAAGAACGCATAAGTGATACTTCCGCAAGGGGGAAGCGAAGCATCACTACTTGCGGAAGTATACTTTGTAGAGAAACACGGTTCACAAAATACGGCAGAAATATAAAGACTTAAAGGAGAGGGATTATCGTGGAAAGAAGTTTATCTATGGAGTTAGTACGTGTAACAGAGGCTGCAGCATTATCATCAGCGCGTTGGATGGGGCGCGGGAAAAAGGATGAGGCAGACGGTGCAGCAACATCAGCTATGCGTGATGTATTTGATACAATCCCGATGAAAGGTACAGTTGTAATTGGTGAAGGCGAGATGGACGAAGCACCAATGCTGTATATCGGAGAGAAATTAGGTACAGGATATGGACCACGTGTAGACGTTGCGGTTGATCCTTTAGAAGGGACAAACATCGTAGCAGCTGGTGGATGGAATGCTCTTGCTGTTATTGCAATTGCAGATCATGGTAATTTGTTACATGCTCCTGACATGTACATGGATAAAATCGCGGTTGGCCCAGAAGCGGTTGGGGCGGTCGATATTGATGCGCCTATTATCGATAACTTACGTGCGGTTGCGAAAGCGAAAAATAAAGATATTGAAGATGTTGTAGCGACAGTTTTAAACCGTCCACGTCATCAAGCGATTATCGAAGAAATTCGTAAAGCTGGTGCTCGTATTAAATTAATTAACGATGGCGATGTGGCTGGAGCAATTAACACTGCATTTGATCGCACAGGTGTAGATATTTTATTCGGCTCTGGTGGAGCACCTGAGGGTGTATTAGCAGCAGTTGCATTAAAATGTTTAGGTGGAGAAATCCACGGAAAGCTTCTGCCTCAAAATGAAGCTGAATTAGCTCGTTGTAAAAAAATGGGTATTGAAGATATAAATCGTATCCTTCGCATGGAAGACTTAGTAAAAGGTGACGATGCAATCTTTGCGGCAACAGGCGTAACAGACGGAGAACTATTACGCGGCGTTCAATTTAAAGGTAGCGTAGGAACAACACAATCCCTTGTTATGCGTGCAAAATCAGGCACAGTACGCTTCGTAGACGGACGTCATAGCTTGAATAAAAAACCGAACTTGGTTATTAAATAAAAAGTGCAAGCGGCTCGTTCAGAATCGCAGGGCATTGGAACTCTCGACCTTGAAGCGCTTTTTGCTTCGAGCGAGAGAGTGAAATGACTGGAGATTCTAGCCGCTGGAACTGGATTAAGTAAAAGGCGTAAGCGGCTCGTTCAGAATCGCAGGGCATTGTAGCTCCTGACCATACTAGCTACTGGAACTAGGTTAAATAAAAGCGAAGACAAATTTTCTTGTCTTCGCTTCTTGTATTTGTGTTTCAACGTATTGATTAAAACTAGATAAAAGGGTTACAATAGTGAATATTACCCTACTTGAACTTATTGCCTTTCATTATTAATTATTTGCCTTCCGTATTTTTTCCCTTTACCCATGTGAAAAGAGAATAACGTTAAAGTGTGGTGTCTGAATGAATTTGTCAATTGCAGCATTAGAAAACATGAAATTAAAAGAGTTATACGAGCTTGCGAAAGAATTTAAGATTTCGTATTATAGCAAATTAACGAAAAAAGAGTTAATCTTCGCTATCCTAAAAGCTCGAGCAGAAAAAGAAGGTTTCTTCTTCATGGAAGGCGTATTAGAAATTATTCAATCAGAAGGATTTGGATTCCTACGTCCTATCAACTATTCTCCAAGCTCAGAAGATATTTATATCTCAGCTTCGCAAATTCGTCGTTTCGATTTACGTAATGGAGACAAGGTTTCTGGTAAAGTACGACCTCCGAAAGAAAATGAACGCTATTTTGGATTATTACAAGTTGAAGCTGTAAACGGAGATGATCCAGAGTCAGCAAAAGAGCGTGTGCATTTCCCTGCATTAACACCATTATACCCAGATCGCCAAATGAAATTGGAAACGGAACCGAAAAAGTTACCGACACGCATCATGGATTTAATCGCACCAGTTGGATTTGGACAACGTGGTTTAATTGTCGCGCCTCCAAAGGCTGGTAAAACAAGTCTATTAAAAGAAATCGCACACAGTGTTACAACAAATCACCCGGAAGCTGAATTAATTGTACTTTTAATTGATGAGCGTCCAGAGGAAGTAACAGACATTGAACGTTCTGTTAAAGGAGATGTTGTAAGCTCTACTTTTGATGAAGTGCCAGAAAATCATATTAAAGTAGCGGAACTTGTGTTAGAACGTGCAATGCGTCTTGTAGAGCACAAAAAAGATGTTATCATTTTAATGGATAGTATTACCCGTTTAGCGCGAGCTTACAACCTTGTTATTCCGCCAAGTGGTAGAACATTATCGGGTGGTATCGACCCAGCTGCCTTCCATAGACCGAAGCGTTTCTTTGGAGCTGCACGTAATATTGAAGAAGGCGGTAGCTTAACGATTTTAGCAACAGCGCTTGTTGATACAGGATCTCGTATGGACGATGTAATTTACGAAGAATTTAAAGGAACTGGAAATATGGAACTTCACTTAGATCGTTCATTAGCTGAGCGTCGTATCTTCCCGGCAATTGATATTCGCCGTTCTGGTACACGTAAAGAAGATCTATTAATTCCGAAAGAACATTTAGACAAGCTATGGGGTATTCGTAAAACAATGCGTGATACACCAGACTTTGTCGAAGGTTTCTTACGTAAACTTCGTCAAACAAAGACAAATGAAGAATTTTTACAAAACATTGTTGCAGACTCAAAAAGATATGTAACAACTAAGTAAAGGGAAAAGATTGGGACTCGCTTATTTTGTGGTAAGCGAGTTTTTTATGTTTTTTAAGGGAATATTAGAGAGAGTAATATATGGGAAAAATTTTATTTTTTGAGATGAAAATTATATTTGGGTCGAGAGTTTGAAGTGTCCTGGATTCTAAACGAGCCGGTTGCGCTTTTAAATTTTAAAAAGACAAAAACAGGTAGTTGCAAAATGGAGTTAGCCTTGTTATAATTTCATCATATGTGTTTCATCAATATAGTTGTGCAAGCAGCTGAAGATGAAAAACTCTGTTTCGAAAATGATTCAGGGCGGAAGGAGATGAAAAGAATGAAAGCAGGAATCCATCCAAATTACAATAAAGTTGTATTTATGGACACGAACACAGGCTTCAAATTCTTAAGCGGGTCTACTAAAGGCTCTAGCGAAACTGTTGAGTGGGAAGATGGTAACACTTATCCATTACTAAAAATTGAGATCAGTTCTGATTCTCACCCATTCTACACTGGACGTCAGAAGTTTGCTACTGCAGACGGACGTGTTGACCGCTTCAATAAGAAATACGGTATCAAGTAATAAAGAACATAAAACAGGCAAGTGTATGTATTCGCTTGTCTGTTTTTTTTGCAAAAATATTAAACCTTTACCCTACTTTGGATTAGGAAAGTAGATGAAAGGAGAGCTCAATGTACTTAATGAATCAAAATGGTTGGATTGAAGTGATTTGCGGGAGTATGTTTTCTGGAAAATCAGAAGAGCTCATCCGCCGTATACGACGTACGCAATTTGCGAAACAACATGCGATTGTATTTAAACCATGTATTGATAATCGTTATAGTGAAGAAGATGTTGTATCACATAATGGATTAAAGGTTAAAGCAGTTCCTGTTTCAGCTTCAAAAGATATATTTAACCATGTAGCAGAAGAAATGGATGTTATTGCAATCGATGAGGTACAATTTTTTGATGGGGACATTGTGGAAGTGGTGCAAGTATTGGCAAATCGTGGCTATCGTGTCATTGTAGCTGGATTAGACCAAGATTTCCGTGGTCTACCATTTGGACAAGTTCCTCAGCTGATGGCGATTGCTGAACATGTAACTAAGTTGCAGGCAGTGTGTTCTGCATGCGGATCTCCTGCAAGTCGTACGCAACGTTTAATCGATGGAGAACCAGCGGCATTTGATGATCCAATTATTTTAGTTGGGGCTTCAGAATCGTATGAACCACGTTGTCGTCATTGTCATGCAGTACCTACAAAACAAAGATAAATGAAACTCGCTATGTAGAGCGGGTTTTTTTCGAAAATAGATGAAGATTGGTGGCCGGCTCTTCGTACAGCTAAGAACTTTAGCAGTCAGAGCTGAGCAAGCCGCTTGCGCTTTTAAATATTATCTAGCTCCAGCGGCTAGAATCGCAGGACATTTGACTCTCTCGCTCGAAGCAAAGAGCGCTTCAAGGTCGAGAGTTCCAATGTCCTGCGATTCTGAGCGAGCCGCTTACGCTTTTAAATATAATTTGCGTTTTTTTGATTAAGTACCATATACTATTTGTATTAGATACTAGGATGTAGAGGTGAATGGTGTGTTAGATCGTTTGCAGGCTGTAGAAGATCGTTATGAGAAGTTAAATGAATTGTTAAGTGATCCAGAGGTTATTAGCGATACGAATAAGCTTCGTGAGTATTCAAAGGAACAATCTGATATGCAGGAAACGGTAGAGGTGTACCGTGAGTATAAAGATGTTCGTGAGCAATTAAGAGATGCAAAAGCAATGTTAGAAGATAAGTTAGACGCTGATATGCGTGACATGGTAAAAGAAGAGGTTTCTGAATTAGAAGGGCAAGATAAAGAATTGTCAGAGCGTCTGAAAATTTTACTTGTTCCAAAAGACCCTAATGATGATAAAAACGTTATCGTTGAGGTTCGTGGTGCTGCTGGTGGTGACGAGGCTGCTTTATTTGCTGGTGATTTATATCGTATGTATAGCCGTTATGCTGAGGTACAAGGTTGGAAAACTGAAATTATCGAAGCGAGCTATACAGAGTTAGGTGGATATAAAGAGATTATCTTTATGATTAACGGTAAAGGTGCGTTCGCGAAGCTGAAATTCGAGAATGGTGCTCACCGTGTACAACGTGTTCCTGAAACGGAATCTGGTGGACGTATTCATACATCTACAGCAACTGTAGCTGTATTACCAGAGGCAGAAGAAGTAGAAATTAGTATTCATGAAAAAGATGTTCGTGTTGATACGTTTGCTTCTAGTGGTCCTGGTGGACAAAGTGTTAATACAACGATGTCAGCGGTACGTTTAACGCATTTACCGACTGGTGTAGTTGTCTCGTGTCAGGATGAGAAATCACAAATCAAGAATAAAGAAAAAGCGATGAAAGTATTACGCGCACGTGTTTATGATAAGTTTAGACAAGAAGCGCAAGCTGAGTATGATCAAAACCGTAAACAAGCTGTTGGTACGGGTGATCGTTCAGAGCGTATTCGTACGTATAATTTCCCGCAAAACCGCGTTACAGACCATCGAATCGGTTTAACGATTCAAAAGCTAGATCAAATCTTACAAGGTAAGTTAGATGATTTCATCAATGCCTTAGTGATGGAAGATCAGGCTCAAAAGATGGAGGCAGCTGAGTAATGCGTGTCTATGAAGCCCTGAAATGGGCTTCTTCTTTTTTACAGGAAAATGGACGAGATGAAAATGCGGGAGAACTTGTCCTTTGTCATGTATTAAAGACGAACAGAACCGGAATGCTCATGAATATGCGTGAAGAAATAACTGTGGAACAAGAAACGAGTTTTACGGAGTTTATTCACAAGCATGTAGAAGGTATTCCTATTCAATATATGATTGGTTATGAAATGTTTTATGGACGGTCGTTCTTTGTGAATGAAGAAGTATTAATACCCAGACCGGAAACAGAAGAGCTTATAGTGGGAGTGTTAGAAAGAATCGAGCGTCATTTTGGCGATGAGAAACTACATGTGGCGGACATTGGTACAGGTAGTGGAGCGATTTCTATTACGCTTGCTTTAGAAAATAAAAATCTTCATGTGTATACGGTAGATATTGCACAAGAGTCGATTGAAGTTGCAAAAGAAAATGCAAAAACTTTGGGCGCAGAAGTAACGTTCTATCATGGTGATTTATTGTCACCATTTTATAAAACAGGTCAAAAGTTAGATGTTGTTGTTTCAAACCCTCCATATATACCGGAAGAGGATTGGCGTGGCCTTTCTCCTGTGGTGAAAGAGCATGAGCCAAAGAGAGCACTTGTTGGCGGTGAAGACGGATTAGATTTCTATCGCCGTTTTATGGAAGAGTTGCCGAATGTGTTGCAGAAGAAAGCAATTGTGGCATTTGAAATTGGAGTAGGGCAAGGTGAGGATGTAAAAGGGTTGTTACAACAAGCTTTTCCACATGCTCATGTTGAGGTTGTTTTTGATATTAATGGAAAAGATCGTATGGTATTTGCAGAGATGGAGTAAGGTTCACACCTTACTCTATTTTTTTGTGGAAAAATTTATATAGATTTTGAATTTAATAGTTTAGAAAGATGAAAGTCTGTCCACACTGTTTGTAGAAGGGACGGTGGAGGAAATGAAAAAACAAGTTATTGCTTATCTTCTTCTATTATTAATTGGTGCACAGTTGCTTGTGCAGTTTGGATATATGAAAGCTGATGCGAAAGGGCCTTCAGTTATTCCGAAAGAGGCCGTTCGATTACGGATTTTAGCAAATAGTGATTCAGATAAAGATCAGGCGTTAAAGCGCAAAGTGCGTGATGAAGTAAAAGCACAAATTGATGGATGGGTAGCAGATTTAACTTCATTTGAAGAGGCACGTAAAGTCATTCAAAGTCATATTCCAGAAATCGAAAAAACAGTGGCAAATACGTTGAAAAAAGAAGGAAGTAAAGATTCATTTCAAGTGAAATTTAGTAAGAATGTAAAGTTCCCTACAAAGGTATATGGTAATTTTATTTATCCAGCAGGGGAATATGAGGCGGTATTGATTACAATTGGGGAAGGGGAAGGGGCAAACTGGTGGTGTGTATTATTTCCACCGATGTGTTTCTTAGATTTTTCAAGTGGTACAGCTGTAAGGAAAGAAGAACATGTTGTGAAGGCTGAATCTCCTGAAGAGGAGCAAGTAAAACAAATAGATGATGAAGAAGTAGTAAATACAGAAGAGAAAAAAGAGGATGAGGTGAAAGAAAAGAAAGCTGTAAAGCAGGAAGTCACAAAAAAAGTAACAGCTTCTGAAAAGAAAGTAGTAAAAAATGAAACAAAAGTAGAAGAACAACCTGTAAGTAAAGAAGAAACAAAAACTGTGGAAAAAGTGGAGAAACCTGTGGAACAAAAGCAAGAAAAACAAAATGAGTATGTAAAAGTAGAGGAGGAAGAAGAAAAGCCAGAAGTTAAGTTATTTATTGTAGAAGCTTTTACATCTTTATTCTCTAAATAGTACTATTAGTAGGTCCCTTCTCATATATAACAAAGAGGAGGGATTTACTATGAAGAAAGTATATTTTGCTAAGAAAGCAGATGTGGAAAGATTGCATTTTTTTTTCGGACAAGCTAATAAAAAAGATGATAAAATAAATGAGTTGTACGCGCAATTTATGATTTTGGAAGAGGCGGAAGAAATACGGGCTGTCATCGGATATGAACAAAGTGAAGAACACGCACTGATTCGTTCTTGTTTATTCACACCTAATGTGGATAAACAGACTTTCTTATATTTTTTTGAAATGTTTTTGCAGTATATGAACGAAAAAAATATTCGACAATTGTACTTACTAACAAATCATCCACAATCTATAACAATCTTTCAGTTTTTTGACTTTGTTACTATAGGGAAAGAAAACGTACCAGAGGGAATTCGACAGTTAGAACACTTTTGTAAAAATATAAAAGAGCCAAATGCAATAATACTAAATTGTCAGCTATTCACAAAGTTATCCACGGATTAATTAGGTTTATCCACATTTTGTGGATAAACCTTGTTTGTCTTTTGGATAAATCTCATAGTAAACTAAAAATAGACAAGTATTTCAGGGTAGAAAAGGACGTGGGAAAAAATGCATACAAATATGTGGGTTGTGGATAATGTTGTGGAAAGAAAAAAATATTATCCACAGTTACAAGAAGCAGCAAAATTATTAAGGGAAAATGAGGCGATTGCCTTCCCTACAGAAACGGTATATGGACTAGGTGCAAACGCGATGAATGATGAAGCAATCGCGAAAATTTTTGAAGCGAAAGGAAGACCGAGTGATAATCCACTTATTGTCCACATCGGTACAAAATCACAGTTAGATGGGATTGTGAAAGAAATCCCGCCAGTTGCAGAGAAGTTAATGGAGCATTTTTGGCCAGGCCCGTTAACAATTATTTTACCTAGAAAAGAAGGGATTTCAGAGAAGGTGACGGCAGGACTTAATACGGTTGGAGTAAGAATGCCTGATCATCCAGTAGCGCTTGCTCTTATTGAAGAGGCAAATGTGCCTGTTGCAGCACCGAGTGCGAATCGCTCTGGGCGCCCAAGTCCGACACTAGCTTCTCACGTATATGAAGATTTAAATGAGAAAATTGCAGGTATTGTAGATGGTGGTGCGACGGGAGTAGGTGTTGAATCGACTGTAATTGATTGTACGAGCGAGGTTCCAACGATATTACGCCCAGGTGGGATTACGAAAGAACAATTAGAAGCGGTAATCGGTACTGTTTCTTTAGATCCGGCTTTAAAGGACGAGAAGGAAAAACCGAAATCACCTGGAATGAAATATACACATTATGCACCGAAAGCGCCGCTTAGTATTGTTGAGGGCTCACGTGAATTTATTCAGCTTATTGTGGATAAGAAAAAGGAAGAAGGATTTAAAGTAGGTGTATTAACGACGGAAGAATATCAGCATGTATATAGCGCGGATGTTGTATTATCTTGTGGTGTTCGAAGCGATTTAGCTAGCGTTGCGACTAAATTATATGATGTACTTAGAACGTTTGATGCAAGTGAAGTGGATGTTATTTTTAGTGAATCATTCCCGAATGAAGGAATAGGGAATGCCATTATGAATCGCTTAACGAAAGCGGCAGGCCATCAGGTTATTACTGAATCGTAAGGTACGATTAGCAAACCGAATATTTCTCCTCGGATAAGCATATTTTGAAGTAGCACGTCCGAGGAGGGACATGAATGACGTTTGAACAGCTAATACCTTTAATAATTATGGCATTCGCTTTAGGGATGGATGCGTTCTCGGTGAGTCTTGGTATGGGGATGATGACCTTAAAGTTAAGACAAATCCTGTATATCGGTATGACTATAGGGATATTTCATATTATCATGCCATTTATAGGGATGGTATTAGGTCGTTTTTTATCAGAACAGTATGGAGACATTGCACATTTTGCAGGTGCTATTTTATTAATTGGACTAGGATTCTATATTGTGTATTCATCTATTTTGGAGAATGAAGAGACTAGAACGGCCCCTATTGGAATTAGTTTATTCGTATTTGCATTTGGCGTTAGTATAGATAGTTTTTCAGTAGGCCTTAGTCTTGGTATTTACGGGGCGCAGACAATTATTACGATATTACTTTTTGGATTTGTTAGTATGTTATTAGCGTGGATTGGTTTATTAATTGGTAGACATGCAAAAGATATGCTCGGCACATATGGCGAGATAGTAGGTGGTATCATTCTCGTTGGATTTGGATTATATCTCCTTTTTCCTATATAATTTTAAATAGGAGGGAGTTATGAATAAATTATTGGAATGGTATATTCGATTTTTAACTTTTTTCCCTAGGTGGTTAATACGGCTTGTTATTTGGGGTATTATTTTGCAAAGTTCAATTTTAGGTTGGATGAAGTTAATTCGCGAATGGTAAGATAGCTCCTTTCTGTGCATAGTTTTATTTATACTATACTGATTGCGCTAAAAAATTATAGATATAGAAAGGATGAGATGAATGACGAGATTGAAGCAAGTTTTTGGTATTATTATTAGTTTTTTTGTTTTTTGGTTTAGTATGCTCGGTGTACAAATGTTTGCTGAGTTTTTAGATATTGAGTCATTGAAGTTTGTTGCGGGAAAAACGGAGGCAGCGCGTGCCTTTTATTCTCCGTATCCGTTTATAATCGTTTTTCTTATTACATTGCTTTCCCTATATTTCTTAGTAATTAAGCTTGGGAAACCGAAAAAAGAGAAAGTATCTACTTTAGAGGAAAAAAAGGAAGAATTACAATGATAAAATCCCTTGCTAAATAGCAGGGGATTTTATGTTTGAGTGATGGAAGTAATTGAGTTACATTCGCTCTCTCGCTCGAAGCAAAAAGCACTTCAAGGTCGAGAGCTCCAATGCCCTGCGATTCTGAACGAGCCGCCTCCGCTTTTAGATATATCCGGTTCCAGCGACTAGCTCTTCGCATCTAAGAACCTCCCGCACGAAAGGTAAAAAGCACCTTTTGTGCGAGAGAACCTTAGCTGGTCAGAGCTAAGCGGGCCACTTCCACTTTTAGATAGGCCTTACCAATTCAAATTGTTCTCCTAGTTTTGCGTAGTTGTGTCCTGCTAGACGGCTTACTGGTTTTAGTCCTTCTGCATGAATGCGGCCGTTTTCGTATAGGTGTTCTGCGACGTGGAAACGAACGACGCGTCCGATTAGTAGATCGCAAGCTGGTGAGTCTTCTGTTCCGCCAAGAGGGATTGCGCGTTCTAGTACGCACTCCATTCGAATATTTGCTTCTTTTACACCTGGAACGGAGATAACATCACTTTCAATTGGTGTTAGTTTTGCTAGTTCAATTTCGCTTTCATTTGGCGGGAGGTTAGCCGCTGTTTCGTTAATTGCTTCTACGTAAGATTCATCAGAAATATGTACGACAAACTCACCCTTTTCGATTGCGTTTCGAGAAGTATCTTTCGGTGTTCCTGCTTTTCGTTGTACAGAAACTGAGATAAGTGGTGGATTAGCAGCGACAATATTGAAATAGCTATACGGTGCTCCGTTTAATACGCCGTCTTTTGTTACAGAAGTAACGAATGCGACAGGGCGTGGAATGATACTTCCCGTTAATAATTTGTAATTCTCTTTTTCCGTTTGTTCATTTGGATTAATGGATAACATGCGTAAAATCCCCTTTCTAAATATGACGACTTATTGTTTGTTTACAAGATGTTAGTGGAAAACTCCTGCTGAAAATAATATTTTTATTACATAAAAAGAACTTACTTCATTGTGATTGAAGTAAGTTCCGTCTAAATAATCTCGAATTCAAGATAAAAATTATAATAAAACGTATGCCCCAGGTCCGATTAAAGCTACTCCGACAGCAACAGCGATTAACATTAAATTGTATTCATATCCGTTTTGTGTTACCCAGTAACCATTTTTTCCGTGAACAGTGAAGATTGCCATTAACATTGTTCCAACGATAAATAATGAACCAATTGCAGTGAAAATACCTGATGCGAATAAGAAGCCACCTAATAATTCAGTTGCGCCAGCCATAAATGCCATGAATACACCAGGACGTAAACCGATTGACTCCATCCAGCCGCCTGTTCCTTTTAAACCGTAACCGCCGAACCAACCAAATAGTTTTTGAGCACCATGACCCATGAATGTAATACCTATAATAAGACGAATAATAAGAAGACCGATATCCATCATTTCAAAAAAACCTCCTAAAAGTTATTAACTTATCTTATGTAAGTAATAATAAGATAGTTACTTACTTTAGTCAAGTGGATTTCGAAAAAAGTTTGAAAATAATTTTACAAATTAGCGACAAAAAGCAAAATGTAGTAAAGACCTCTAGACAAGTTGGGTAAAAAAAGAGAAAATATAAGTAGAAGTTAACTTCTTATTGTTATTCAGACAATCAGAATTGACTGGAATTTTGCAAAGAGCTACAATAAGAGTCTATTAGTAATGACGTAATTTATTTCGAAAGCGTTTTTACAGTATAATATTCGAAGTATGAAGTCTTACATGTATCCCGAGTTTTACTAGGGATTGCCCTATAAACTTTTAGGTAAATTATGAGGAGGACTATCCTATGTTTAAAAAATTATTCGGTTTTGGTTCAAAAACAAATGAAGAAACAATCGTAGCTCCATTAACTGGAGCAGTGAAAAATATTGAAGAAGTACCAGATCCAGTATTCGCTGGTCGTATGATGGGTGAAGGTGTTGCAATCGATCCTACTGAAGGTCTAGTTGTATCTCCAGTTGATGGTGAAATCGTACAATTATTCCACACAAAACATGCTGTAGGAATTAAAGCGAAAAACGGTACAGAAATTTTAATCCACGTTGGATTAGAAACTGTAAAAATGGAAGGCGAAGGTTTCGAAGCTCACGTTTCTGAAGGCCAAGCTGTAAAAGCTGGAGATAAATTAATCTCATTCGACTTAGAATTAATCCGTGAAAAAGCGAAAAGTACAATTACTCCAATCGTTATTACAAACACAGATGCAGCTGAGTCTATTAAAACAACTGTAGGCGTAACAGCTACAAAAGGTTCAACAGAAGTAATGAAAGTTACAATGAAATAATTATTGTATAAGAGGAATCCGTTTCATATGAAATGGATTCCTTCTTTTGTTTTGTAGTACGCTTGCTATGTATGTTAAAATACTCTAGGCACTTGGAAATAGGGTTTCACATATATGTGGATAAGGCGCATTTTTCTTAGAAAAAATATAAGAGAAATGCGCCTTTCGTATATTCACATTTCTTTTGTTCTATTCTTATGTACGTTATGATGAAAGATAGGAAAAAGAAGAAAAGGGGTGGGTTTGGATGGAACGAGTGTTATTTATTTGCACTGGAAATACATGCCGTAGCCCGATGGCTGAGGCGTTACTTCGTCATCATGGAGAAGGGAAGTTTGAAGTGCAATCTGCTGGTGTTTTCGCCTATCCTGGAAGTGATGCGTCGATATATGCAAAGGAAGCTTTAGCTGAAAAGGGAATTACAATCGATCATGCTTCGCAACAGATAAATGAAGCTTTGATTGATTGGGCAGATATTGTAGTAACAATGACGGAAAACCATAAGCAAATTGTACTTGGGCATTATCCGAGTGTTGAAAAGAAAGTGGATACATTATATGGAGTAACTGAGGGGATAAGTAAGGATATTTCAGATCCATTTGGCGGTTCACTTTCTATTTATAAAGAAACGTTAGAAGAGATGGAAAAACTTGTACAAACTTTACTGAAAAAACATTCAGAAGGTTGATGTTTCGTGTATAATACGATATTGGAGATTACTTCGTTCCGTTAAGGTAACGAGTGAGAAATGAAGATAATTGATTGAAACTTTGGAGGGGTAAAAATGAAAGTAGTAGTAGCATCTGATCACGGCGGTATGAATATCCGTAAAGAACTTGTAAGTTTATTAGAAGAGTTAAATATTGAATATATTGATTTAGGTTGTGAATGTGAAGCTGGTTCTGTTGATTACCCTGATTTTGCGTTTCCAGCAGCGGAAATGGTAGCGAATGGCGAGGTAGATCGTGGTATTTTAGTTTGTGGGACAGGCATCGGTATGTCAATTGCAGCAAACAAAGTAAATGGTATTCGTTGTGCATTAGTTCATGATACTTTCAGTGCGAAAGCAACGAGAGAGCATAATGATACGAACATGTTAGCAATGGGCGAGCGTGTAATTGGTGCAGGTCTAGCACGTGACATCGCAAAAATTTGGTTAACAACTGACTATGAAGGTGGTCGTCACGAAAACCGCGTAGGGAAAATTAAAACATACGAAACAAAGTAATAGATTCTAACTAGAAGTAGTATGAAATATAATTTGGTGAACCAACCTGTGAAAGGAAGAGGCGTAATGACAGAAATCGTAAAGGTAAGAGAACAGTTACAAATTTCGCTTGCTGATTTCCAAGAACAAGCTTCATTACAAAGTGGACAAATTTTTGTAGTGGGGTGTAGCACGAGCGAAGTGCTAGGAGAAAGAATTGGGACATCAGGAACGATGGAAGTAGCAGAGGCGATTTTTTCTGAGTTAAAACAATTTCAAGAACAAACAGGTATTGAGTTGGCGTTTCAATGTTGCGAGCATTTAAACCGTGCTTTAGTAGTTGAGAGAGAGTTGGCGATGAAATATCAATTTGAAATTGTAACAGTTACGCCTGTTAGATCAGCAGGTGGTGCATTAGCAACATATGCGTATCACAATTTGAAAGATCCGGTAGTAATTGAGTTTATTAAAGCAGATGCAGGAATGGATATTGGTGATACATTTATTGGTATGCATTTAAAGCATGTAGCTGTTCCGGTTCGTACAGGTGTGAAGGAAATTGGAAGTGCGCATGTAACGATGGCAACGACACGTGGAAAACTAATTGGTGGAGCACGTGCTGTTTATGCGGCGAAGGAAGAGACTATAACTTGCCGTTAGACATGAAAAATTATAAAGTCGCATAATAGCTTTATATCGAAAGATAAAAGGTATGTAGTCTGACTTTATAATAGAAGAAAGAAAAGACCGATTTTCGGTCTTTTTTTTCTTTTATGATATAGAAAGTCATGTTAGAATGTAGTTGAAAACATGAAGGTTCGAAAGAATTACAACCTGAATTTTCGTTTTTTCTGAATAAATGAGAAAAAACTATTGGGAATCGATGTAATTCGTTCAGAAAAGGGGGATTTTGGTGGATCATTTAAAACGTCAAGATGAAAAGGTATTTGCTGCAATTGAGGCAGAACTAGGAAGACAGCGTTCAAAGATTGAGTTAATTGCTTCGGAAAACTTCGTAAGTGAAGCAGTAATGGAGGCGCAAGGTTCTGTTTTAACGAATAAGTATGCTGAGGGATATCCTGGAAAACGTTACTATGGTGGCTGTGAGCACGTAGACGTAGTGGAAGATATCGCACGTGACCGCGCGAAAGAAATTTTTGGTGCAGAGCATGTAAATGTTCAACCACATTCTGGTGCACAAGCGAACATGGCAGTATACTTTACGATTTTAGAGCAAGGCGATACAGTACTTGGTATGAATTTATCTCATGGTGGTCACTTAACACACGGAAGCCCTGTTAACTTCAGTGGAGTACAATATAATTTCGTAGAATATGGCGTGGATGCTGAATCTCACCGTATTAATTACGATGATGTATTAGCAAAAGCGAAAGAACATAAACCAAAATTAATCGTTGCAGGTGCAAGTGCATATCCTCGTGTTATCGATTTCAAACGATTCCGTGAGATTGCAGATGAAGTGGGTGCATACTTTATGGTTGATATGGCACATATCGCTGGTTTAGTAGCTGCTGGTTTACATCCAAACCCAGTACCACACGCGCATTTCGTTACAACGACAACACATAAAACATTACGTGGTCCACGTGGTGGTATGATTTTATGTGAAGAGCAATTTGCAAAACAAATTGATAAATCAATCTTCCCTGGTATTCAAGGTGGTCCACTTATGCACGTAATCGCTGCAAAAGCTGTTGCATTTGGTGAGACACTACAAGATGATTTTAAAACATATGCACAAAATATCATTAATAATGCGAATCGCTTAGCTGAAGGTCTTCAAAAAGAAGGACTTACACTTGTTTCTGGTGGAACAGACAATCATTTAATCCTGATTGATGTTCGTAACTTAGAAATCACAGGTAAAGTAGCAGAGCACGTGTTAGATGAAGTTGGTATTACAGTGAACAAAAATACAATTCCATTTGAAACAGCAAGCCCATTTGTAACAAGCGGTGTACGTATCGGTACGGCAGCTGTAACATCTCGTGGTTTCGGTTTAGAAGAAATGGATGAAATTGCGTCACTTATTGCTTACACATTAAAAAATCATGAAAATGAAGCTGCATTAGAAGAAGCAAGTAAGCGTGTAGAAGCGTTAACGAGCAAATTCCCAATGTACACAGACCTATAATAGATTAAAGAAGACTGCTGAGACGTAATTGTTTTGGCAGTTTTTTTTTTGGACATATATTGTTCTTTAAGTATGTATACAAATGATGAATAAATTTTGGCGATATAATGAAGGATACAGCTCCCATAATTGGTAAAGATACTAGATAGATTCATCGTAAAATCATGATTTTGCCAAATTTGCCCTTGAATATTAGTAGCGTTTTCTTTACAATCGTAAATAGTGTAAAAAAGCGTGCAAACGCATGAATATCATCTAAAGGAGAGATTCACATGGGAAAACTGTATGTATTTGATCACCCGTTAATTCAACATAAGATTACATATATTCGCGATAAGAATACAGGTACGAAAGATTTTCGTGAATTAGTGGACGAAGTAGCAAGTTTAATGGCTTTCGAAATTACTCGCGATCTTCCACTTAAAGACATTGAAATTGAAACACCTGTAAGCAAAGCGACAACAAAAGTGATCGCTGGTAAAAAGCTTGGTTTAATTCCGATTTTACGTGCAGGTTTAGGAATGGTTGATGGAATTCTGAAATTAATTCCAGCAGCAAAAGTAGGACACGTTGGTTTATACCGTGACCCTAAAACGTTACAACCGGTAGAATACTATGTGAAACTTCCAACGGATGTAGAAGAACGTGACTTTATCGTACTAGATCCGATGCTAGCAACAGGTGGTTCTGCAGCTGAAGCAATTAACTCTCTGAAAAAGCGCGGTGCAAAACAAATTAAATTAATGTGTATCGTTGCAGCTCCAGAAGGAGTAAAAGTAGTACAAGAAGAACATCCTGATGTTGATATTTATGTAGCAGCATTAGATGAGAAATTAAATGATCACGGATATGTAGTACCAGGTCTTGGTGATGCTGGTGACCGTTTATTCGGAACGAAGTAAGACAACTGACGAGAGGGGATTTCCCTCTCGTTTTTTTGTACTATGATGAGGTAGGGGAGGGGGGATAAATATACATAGTATATACAACATAAGTTGAATACACACCACATATAATATAGAAGTCTTACGTCTAAAGAGCACTATATTATGGAAGGAAAGCGTTATATCGTAAAAATATAATAGTGACAAACTTGTGAACATTTCCTTCTATTATAATGAGAAAACTGCTAGAAATTGCATATCTCTAACCAGTATTTAGAAGGGGAACGTTTTCATTTTTGGGAGGAAATGACTAATACTCAAATTTTTTGATTTTTTACGATTTCTCGTTGACACTGTTAATACCCTATTGTATGCTAACAACGGGGATAGATGGTAGGGCTTTCAGTGACAAAAATACATCTATTCCGTGACGAAAATGTAAACTTTTTAATTTGTATAGGATTTATGCAAAAAAATGAGTTATTATTAACACATCGTGAATGAGGGTTACATATTGGAGGGATGAATCCTTGCAAAAAAACGATCGCAGCCATATAAAAGCTTATGCTTTAATGTCAGGTATTCTTGCTCAGTTAGTCGGTTCTATTCTTATTGGAATCTTTGGTGGGCAGTGGATTGATAGTAAGGTTGGAACGTTTCCATTGTTTCTTATTATAGGGTTATTACTCGGATTAGGAACAGGGATATACGCAATGATTCGACTCATTCGACATTACTATTCGGGAGAGCAATGATGATAGACGTACATGGACTTGTCCAAAGACAAAAGAAATATATGTACTACTTGCTTGCGCTTCTAGTGCTAGGATGGGGATTCACCTCTTACAAGGATGTATTTCTTGGGCTGATTATCGGAACGATTTTCAGTTTTCTTAGTTTGCGCATCATTGCACGTAGAACAGACAAGCTGTTGGATCGCGTAACAAATGGAGAAAACGTGAAGTTTAAGGCGACAGCGGTAAGTACATATTCGAGATTCGCCACGATTGGATTATTAATTTTATTTGCAGCCAAATATCAAGAGTTAATCGCGATGTGGGGCCTAGGTGTAGGATTGCTGACAGGATACCTTGTCATGATCATAGATTTTCTTTATTTAGAGTATAAGAGCAGGGAAGAGAGGTGAATTACTAGTGGAACACGGTAAATTAGTTAAATTTCTAGGTTTAACGTTCGATTTGTCATCAGTTATGATGGTTACTGTAGCAGCAGTTATAGTTTTCTTAATCGCTGTTATCGGAACTCGCAGTTTAGCCCTTCGCCCAACCGGGATGCAAAACTTCATGGAATGGGTGTTTGACTTCGTGAAAGGGATTATCAATAGTACGATGGACTGGAAAACAGGTGGACGTTTCTTAACGCTGGGCGTTACGCTTATCATGTTTATCATCGTATCGAACTTCCTTGGTTTACCATTCATGTATTCAACAGTTGAGGCTGGCGAACATATTGCATGGTGGAGATCACCAACGTCTGATCCAGCAGTTACATTAACATTAGCCGTGATGGTAGTTACCCTCACCCATTATTATGGAATTAAGATGAAGGGTACGAAAGAATACGTAAAAGGTTATTTCCAACCTATGAAATTCTTATTCCCATTAAAGGTTATTGAGGAGTTTGCTAACACATTAACGTTAGGTCTTCGTTTATTCGGTAACATTTATGCAGGTGAGATCTTATTAGGATTACTTGCTAAGTTAGGCGGGGCATCATTCCTTGGAGCATTAGGTGCGCTTGTACCAATGTTAGCATGGATGGGATTCAGTGTATTCGTTGGATCAATCCAGTCATTTATTTTCGTTATGTTAACGATGGTTTATATGGCTCATAAAGTAAGCCATGACCATTAATATAATTTAAGTAAGAAAAAATTTATTTTTTTATAATACAAAGGAGGACAAATTAAATGAGTTTAGGTGTAATCGCAGCTGCAATTGCAATTGGTTTATCAGCATTAGGTGCAGGTATTGGTAACGGTCTTATCGTATCACGTACAATCGAAGGTGTTGCTCGTCAACCAGAATTAAAAGGCGCGCTTCAAACAATTATGTTCATCGGGGTTGCTTTAGTTGAGGCACTTCCAATCATCGGTGTAGTTATTGCATTCATCGTAATGAACAAATAAGGGAGACTCCCCTTACATAGATGGCGAAGAGTGTTTTTCCGAACTTTCTTCGCCATTGCTTTATGAACGAAACGTATGTCTTTTTTTTTCATATGATCAATTTAGATATTTTGAAGGGAGTGAATCCTTGTGCCAACTTTATTATTAGGGGCTTCCATTCCATTTGGAACGATTGCTTATACATTGTTCATTTTCTTACTTCTATTAGTAATGCTACGCAAATTCGCGTGGGGCCCTTTAATGGGAATTATGAAAGAGCGTGAAGAGCATGTTACTAATGAAATCGACGCTGCAGAAAGAAGTAACGCTGAAGCGAAGAAATTAGTAGAAGAACAACGTGAAATGTTAAAACAATCGCGTGTTGAAGCACAAGAGTTAATCGAAAGAGCGAAAAAACAAGCTGTAGATCAAAAAGATGTTATTGTTGCTGCTGCGAAAGAAGAAGCAGAATCAATTAAAGCATCTGCTGTACAAGAAATTCAACGCGAAAAAGAGCAAGCGATTGCTGCTTTACAAGAACAAGTCGCTTCTTTATCTGTTCAAATTGCTTCTAAAGTAATTGAAAAAGAGTTAAAAGAAGAAGATCAAGTTAAGTTAATTCGCGATTATATTAAAGAAGTAGGAGAAGCGCGATGAGCAATGGGATTGTAGCAAAACGTTATGCTGTCGCTCTTTTTAAAATTGCAAAAGAAAAACACGTATTAGAAATGTTTGAAGAGGAATTACGCCTTGTACAAAACGTTTATGTAAAGAACGGAGAACTACATAGCTTTTTAACGCAACCGAACATTTCAAAAGAGCAGAAGAAAACGTTTCTTGCGAACGTATTCGGATCTGTTTCTGAATCTATTTTAAATACGTTATATATTTTAATTGATAACAAACGCATTGATATCTTACCTGAAATTGCAGATGAATATGTTGTTCTTGCTAATGAAGAACGTAACGTAGCCGACGCAACTGTATATTCTACTCTTCTTCTATCAGAAGAAGAGAAGCTTAACATTGCAGAAGCATTTGCAAAGAGAACGGGAAAAGATGCAATTCGCGTAAAAAATGTTGTAGATGAAGATTTACTAGGCGGCATTAAAGTACGTATTGGAAATCGCATTTACGACGGAAGCTTACAAGGAAAATTAGCACGTATTCAGCGTGAATTAATGAAGAATAGATAGGGGTGAAGCACATGAGCATCAGAGCTGAAGAAATTAGCGCACTGATAAAGCAACAAATCGAGAACTATCAGTCTGAAATCGAAGTTAGTGATGTTGGTACAGTTATCCAAGTTGGTGACGGTATTGCGCGTGCTCATGGTCTTGATAACGTTATGGCTGGTGAACTTGTAGAGTTCTCTAACGGCGTTATGGGACTAGCACAAAACTTAGAGGAAAACAACGTAGGTATCATTATTTTAGGACCTTACACAGAAATTCGTGAAGGTGACGAAGTTCGTCGTACTGGTCGCATCATGCAAGTACCAGTAGGAAAAGAACTAATCGGTCGTGTTGTAAACCCATTAGGTCAACCAGTTGATGGTTTAGGCCCAATCAATACAACAAACACTCGTCCAATCGAAAGTCCAGCACCAGGTGTAATGGATCGTAAATCTGTTCATGAGCCACTTCAAACAGGTATTAAAGCGATCGATGCTCTTGTACCAATTGGCCGTGGTCAACGTGAGTTAATCATTGGTGACCGTCAAACAGGTAAAACAGCAGTTGCACTTGATACAATCATTAACCAAAAAGATGAAGATATGATTTGTATCTATGTAGCTATCGGACAAAAAGAATCAACTGTACGTAACGTAGTAGAAACACTACGTAAGCACGGTGCATTAGATTACACAATCGTTGTAACTGCATCAGCTTCTCAACCAGCTCCATTATTATACTTAGCTGCTTATGCTGGTGTAACAATGGGTGAAGAGTTCATGTACAATGGTAAACACGTATTAGTAGTATATGATGACTTATCAAAACAAGCAGCGGCTTACCGTGAGCTTTCATTACTATTACGTCGTCCTCCAGGTCGTGAAGCATATCCAGGGGATGTATTCTACTTACATTCTCGCTTATTAGAGCGTGCAGCAAAATTAAGTGATGCAAGAGGCGGCGGTTCTTTAACTGCACTACCTTTCATCGAAACACAAGCAGGGGACGTATCAGCTTACATCCCAACAAACGTAATTTCTATTACGGATGGACAAATCTTCTTACAATCTGACCTATTCTTCTCTGGCGTACGTCCAGCAATCGATGCGGGTACTTCTGTATCTCGTGTAGGTGGATCTGCTCAGATTAAAGCAATGAGTAAAGTATCAGGTACACTTCGTCTTGACCTTGCATCTTACCGTGAGTTAGAAGCGTTCGCTCAGTTCGGTTCTGACCTTGATAAAGCAACTCAAGCGAAACTAAACCGTGGTGCTCGTACTGTTGAGGTATTAAAACAAGGATTACACAAACCATTACGTGTAGAGAAACAAGTTATCATTCTTTACGCTTTAACACGTGGATTCCTAGATGATATCCCAGTAGTAGATATCACTCGTTTCGAAGAAGAATTCCATGCTTGGTTAGATTCTAATGCGACTGACTTATTAGAAGAAATCCGCACAACTAAGAAACTTGCGGATGACGACAAATTTGCAGCAGCTATTAATGGATTTAAAAAAGTATTCGTAGCTTCTGAGTAATGAATAAAAGCTCCAGAGGCTCGTTCAAGCCACTGGAGCTAGATAATATATAAAAGGCATCTCAAGTTTTGAGATTGCTGACGGTTATGTAAAGGAAAAGAGTAGGTGCACCTATTCTTTTCCTTCAATCATGAGCAAGAATATCTTGCAACGTAGATTAGGAAGAGAATTCTTACTAATCGTGCCAACTTCCGGAAAAAAGGTGGTGAAAACCTGTGGCATCTTTACGCGATATAAAAGCGAAGATTAACTCGACAAAGAAAACGAGTCAAATTACGAAAGCAATGGAGATGGTATCTGCATCTAAGTTAAACCGTGCAGAGCAAAATGCTAAATCTTTCGTTCCGTATATGGAAAAGATTCAAGAAGTAGTAGCGAGCATTGCGCAAGGAAGTAAAGGAATTAATCATCCGATGCTAAATGCGCGTCCTGTAAAGCGTACAGGGTACATCGTTATTACATCTGATCGCGGACTAGCAGGTGGTTATAACAGTAACGTATTACGTACAGTAAGTAACGTAATTCGTGAACGTCATAATATGGATTCAAACCAATATTCAATTATTGTGCTTGGCCGACTAGGACGTGATTATTTAAAACGTCGCGGCTTTAATATCATTGATGAAGTAGTTGGACTATCTGACCACCCATCATTTACTGATATTAAAGATCTTGCTTCTCGAGCAATTGCGATGTTTGCAGATGGTGCTTATGATGAGCTGTATATTTACTACAACCATTACGTAAGTAAAATTTCACAAGAAGTAACGGAAAATAAAATTTTACCGCTTACTGATGTGGCGTCTGACAAACCGACGACAGCTTATGAATTCGAACCTTCTGAAGAAGAAATTTTAAAAGTACTATTGCCACAATACGCAGAAAGCTTAGTGTACGGTGCATTACTAGACGGTAAAGCAAGTGAACACGCAGCGCGTATGACAGCAATGAAGAGTGCTACAGACAACGCGATGGAAGTTATCGATTCACTTACACTTTCATTCAACCGTGCGCGTCAGGCAGCGATTACGCAAGAAATTACGGAAATCGTTGGTGGAGCAGCAGCGTTAGAGTAGTAATAAAAAGCGTAGGCGACTCTTTCAAAAGAGTCGCGTAAGCTATAAACCAATAAAAAATTAAAAGCTAACTGCTCGTAGCAAGTTGGCTAATTAAAAGAAAGCTAGGAGGGAACCCGATGAATAAAGGGCGCGTTACGCAAATCATGGGTCCGGTTGTAGACGTTAAGTTTGATGGCGGAAAGCTACCAGAAATCTACAACGCCCTTACGGTAAAACAAAGCAACGAAAACGGAACAAGCATTAACTTAACATTTGAAGTTGCACTTCATTTAGGTGATGATACAGTTCGTACAGTTGCAATGTCTTCCACAGACGGACTTGTTCGTGGTACAGAAGTAGAAGATACTGGTAAAGCAATCTCTGTACCAGTTGGTGATGCAACACTTGGTCGCGTATTTAACGTATTAGGTGATGCAATTGACTTAGATGGTGAGGTTCCTGCCGATGTACGCCGTGATCCAATTCACCGTCAAGCACCTGCATTCGAAGAATTATCTACTAAAGTAGAAATTCTTGAAACTGGTATTAAAGTAGTAGACTTACTTGCTCCTTACATTAAGGGTGGTAAGATCGGTCTATTCGGTGGTGCCGGTGTAGGTAAAACTGTATTAATTCAGGAATTAATTAACAACATCGCCCAAGAACACGGTGGTATCTCTGTATTCGCTGGTGTAGGTGAGCGTACTCGTGAGGGTAACGATTTATACCACGAAATGAGCGATTCTGGCGTAATTAAGAAAACTGCGATGGTATTCGGACAAATGAATGAGCCACCTGGAGCACGTCAACGTGTTGCATTAACAGGTTTAACAATGGCTGAACATTTCCGTGATGAGCAAGGACAAGACGTACTATTGTTCATCGATAACATCTTCCGTTTCACGCAAGCAGGTTCTGAAGTATCTGCCCTTCTTGGTCGTATGCCATCTGCGGTAGGTTACCAACCGACACTTGCAACAGAAATGGGTCAATTACAAGAGCGTATTACATCTACAAATAAAGGGTCTATCACATCTATCCAAGCGGTATATGTACCAGCCGATGACTATACGGATCCAGCACCAGCTACAACGTTCGCTCACTTAGATGCAACAACAAACTTAGAGCGTCGTTTAACACAAATGGGTATTTACCCAGCCGTAGATCCATTAGCATCTACATCTCGTGCACTTTCTCCAGAAATCGTAGGAGAAGAGCATTATGAAGTAGCTCGTCAAGTACAGCAAACTTTACAGCGTTATAAAGAGCTTCAAGATATCATTGCTATCTTAGGTATGGATGAGTTATCTGAAGAAGATAAGTTAGTTGTACATCGTGCTCGTCGTATTCAATTCTTCTTATCTCAAAACTTCCACGTAGCTGAGCAGTTTACAGGTCAAAAAGGTTCTTACGTACCTGTAAAAAATACAGTTAGCGGATTTAAAGAAATTCTAGAAGGAAAATATGATGACCTTCCAGAAGATGCATTCCGTCTTGTAGGTGGTATTGAAGAAGTTATTGAAAACGCGAAGAAAATGATGGCGTAAGGCCTTAGGAGGGACGAATTATGAAGACATTTCCAGTCAGTATTGTAACTCCTGATGGACCGGTTTACGAAAAAGAAGTAGAAATGGTAAGCGTAAAAGCAGAGAGTGGGGAAATGGGGATCTTACCGGGTCACATTCCAACTGTTGCACCATTAAAAATTAGTGCAGTTCGTCTGAAACATGGTGGACACACTGATTATGTAGCAGTAAGCGGTGGCTTTATCGAAGTTCGTCCAGATAAAGTAACTGTATTATCATCATCTGCTGAAGAAGCAAACCATATCGATATCCATCGTGCAAATGAAGCGAAGCGTCGCGCTGAGCAACGTATGCAAGATAAACAAGCACATGTTGACTTTAGACGTGCAGAAATGGCATTACAACGTGCTGTGAACCGTTTAAACGTTTCCGATATGAAATAAAAAATCCGTAAAGGCTTTGCCTTTACGGATTTTTTTGTGTAGTTCATGGATAATTTTACAAAAATGGTATAATTATATTGATGCTTGTATAAGTAGAGAATGTACAACAATTTATAAAGGGGATGAATAAATGATCGGTGAAATGAAACGAGAAGCGTTGCACTCTTTAAAGGGAAAATGGGGACTAGGTGTTGGATCAACGATTTTATATTTTATTTTAAGTTATGTTGTTTCAATGGCTGCAATGCTTATACTTTTAATTCCAGGAGTTATTATATTTTTACTATTTGCTGGTTTAACAGGTTCACTTGAAGAGGAAACAATATCAATTGGAGCAGGTATTACATTTGGTATTTTTTATTGCATCATAATAATTTTGAGTAACGCATCGTATGGAATTACATCATACGGTTATACAAATGTATTTTTACAGATGAGTAAACGAGAAGGTGCTAAAGTAGATCACTTATTCGAAGGGTTTCGTGGCTTTAAAAGAATGATGAAAACGATGTGGGCAATGCTTGCGATTTTGTTATATACAGGTACATGGATTCCAATGTTGCTAGTAGCCTTATTCGCATTTTTCGGTGAAGAAGGAAATACGTCGTTTACTATCGCTTTCTTTGTACTATTAGCTATTTCAATCGTTGTTATGATTGTGATGTATTTTTCTTATGCGATGACGTACTATGTAATGATTGAAAATCCAGAGTATAGTGTGTCACGAGCAATGAAAGAAAGTAAGCATCTTATGAAGGGGCACAAATTAGATTTATTTCTGTTGTGGCTGAGTTTTATAGGTTGGGCAATCTTAGCGATTCTTACACTCGGAATAGGATTTCTTTGGCTTAGTCCGTATATGAGTACAACGACAGCGCATTTTTATCGCTATCTTTCAAAAGATGAATTGTAGTAGGAACATGCTATACTAATAGAGTTATTACGTATAGGAGGAACAATATGATTAGTGATTTAAAAGGAGAAGCGCTAGATTCATTAGAAGGGAAATGGGGATTAGCTGTCGGGGCAACATTACTGATTTCGATTCTTATTTCAGCTTTTAGTTTTAGTATTGATTTCATTTTCTTTCAATTTTGGGATTGGAAAGAAGTAAATAACTCACTTTCAGTAGACGTTATTACAATATTGATGGTAGGTCCATTAACGCTAGGTGGTTATCATTTAGCACTACATATCATTCGTGAAAAAGAAGCGAGTATTGGGCATATATTCAGATGGTTTACAGAAGGAAGTAAGTTTATAAAGTCATTTTTATTATATATAGTAGTGAACATTTATATTTTCTTATGGTTTTTATTATTTATTATTCCAGGCATTATTAAATCATTTTCTTATGCGATGACGTACTTTATAATAAATGATCATCCTGAGTATTCCATAAATCAAGCTATTACAGAAAGTCGTCGTATGATGAATGGACATAAGATGGAGTATTTCATTTTATGTTTAAGCTTTATTGGTTGGTTTATATTAAGTTGTATTACGTTAGGGATTGGATTCCTATGGCTAATTCCATATTTTTATACGACGTCAGCAGCTTTTTATGAAGAAATTGCAGAGGAGTATTACGAGAAAACAATTCCGACACTATAAAAACACCCAGTATGAGCTATTGGTTCATACTGGGTGTTTTTTGTAGAAATTTTATAAATTGATGACTAGTAAGTGGTTTACTGAAATAGTAACCTTGCATATATTTACAGTTGTTCTTTTGTAGAAACTTAAGTTGTTTTTCTGTTTCAATTCCTTCAGCAACGACAGAGAGGTTTAAAGTATTTGCAAGGGAAAGGATAGTGGAAACGATAGCTCTTTCCTCAGGCCGATGATCGGCTAGTTGTGTAAATTCTCTCGGTACTTTTAACGTATCGATAGGGAAAATTGATAAATAAGCGAGAGAAGAATAGCCGGTACCGAAGTCATCAATGGACGTTTGAATACCATATTCCTTTAATTGTTTTAGTCTTGATAATGTTTCTTTTTCATCAATCATTGCAATTCGTTCTGTTAGCTCAAGTGTTACATGCTTTGGATCGACTTTAATGTCTGTTAGTATTTGTGAAATGTTGTTGATTAAATTCTCTTGCTGAAACTCTTTTGCGGATAAGTTCACACTTATTTTTAAATCTGTGTAGCCGAAAGTATGCCATATTTTTAACTGGCGACAAGATTCTTTTAATACCCAATGACCGAGCGGAACGACTTGTGGCGTCTCTTCTACAATTGGAATGAACTCACATGGCGGAATGTCACCTAGGAGTGGGTGTTTCCAGCGTAGTAATGCTTCAGCACCAATAATCTTTTTCGTCGTAATATCAATTTGTGGTTGATAGACGAGATAAAACTCTTCGTTTACTAAAGCGAGTGGTAAATCTTTTTCAATTCGAGCTTTTCGTTCCATTTTTTTATACAATTCTTTCGTGTATAGGGAGCTACCATTTTTTCCTTTATTTTTTGCTTCGTACATGGCCATATCAGCATGCTGTAAAATGGATAATGGATCTTCACCTGCTTCAGGATATATTGCAATCCCGATGCTCGGTGAGATTTGTAAATGTTGACTTTCAATTTCGAATGGTTCGTTCATGGCTGCTACAATCGTATCAGCTATTTTTTTCACATCGGGTCTTTTTTTATAATTTTCGATAAGGATTGTGAACTCATCCCCGGCTAGCCGGGCGAGCTTCATATTTGGTGTCGATAGTCTTTCTAGTCTTTTTGCTACAGCAATTAATAGAAGGTCTCCTACCCTATGACCGAGGGTATCATTAATAACCTTAAAGCGGTCTAGGTCAAGAAACATAACAGCAAACGGCCTTTTTGATATTTCGGATCGAGCAATTGCTTGTTCTACATATTGATGAAATGCACGGCGATTTGCAAGCTCTGTTAAAGTATCATGATATGCTAGAAAATTAATTTGTTCTTGTTGTTGTTTGCTTTCCGTAATATCTTTAATCATTAAATAAACACCAGAAATATGATCCTTTAAAAAGATAGGAACTGCTGTAACATGCAAGTAGTAAATATCCCTATTCTTATGATATGCCCGTACTTCTAAAGAAATAGATTTCCCTTTTTTTACTCGATGAAAGGCATTAATGATTTCTTCCAAATCTTCTTCATACGTAAGTGAATAGTATGGTTGCTTTAATAATTCATTCGTTTGATAACCGAGTAAAGTAGTACCAGCGTTGTTCACGTTGAGAAAATTACCGTACAAGTCTAATGTGAAAATTGGATCTGGATGGTGCTCGTATAAAGATTTAAACATCTGTTGGTTATGATATAGTTCATTTTTTTGTTCTACTAAATCTTCTGTACGTAGTTCAATTTGTTTTTCGAGTTCTGAGTTGAATTGCATTTGAGCTAGTAATAATATTTTATTTTGTTTTCGAACTAAACTATGGCGTATGAGAACGAAGGAGAAAGTTATTATAAGCCCGATTACTACAATAGGTGCAAAAACATATTCAACTAGTATAAAAACAATAAGCATTACTACAGAAATATAAGGTAATGACAATCTGATCGATTCCCCAAGTTTAGGTGTTAATAGTACTTGCTCTTGTCTTTCGGGTTCTTTTGTATGCAGAATACAGGCGATTGCTACTAGTACTAAAGTTACTTGATAGAGAGGAGTAACTGTAAACATAGAATACTCGGGTATGAAGTATTTGATATAAGCATAAATCGCATCTGTAGTAGCATATAAAATTAAAGCACTGCCAAGAAGCGCACCAACTTTTTTGGATAATAAGGATAATGGCTTGAATAACAGATTGATTCCTATGAGAAGAAAGAGCAAATCGGCCATTGGATAGGTAAGTTGAACAAATATGTCGATATAGGATGTTGAAGAAACGTGAATGGTGCGTTCAATAAGTAAGTAGTAACTTAAAGTGAATTGTGCTGTAACAATAATACAAATATCACATATCATAAAAAGCTTTTCTAATAAATCGCGGTTATAGATGATCTCATATAGAAACGCAAATGCAAAGGTAATTAAAAAAAGTAAGTAAAAAAAATCGGACGGATCAACGAATGTATAATAGTCCTTTAAAATTAAACGTTGATAGGCAACGACCATATCACCAATGAAATAAGAGAGAGTTCCAACAGATAAAATGGTCCAAAATAAACGAGGTAACCCTTCTTTCCTATTTGAAAAATAAAGTATATAACTACAAGCGATAATATCAATGAATAAGGTACTCATTCCAATTAATATTTGAAAAGGAAATGAGTATTCATATAGAAAAGGCATTGCCACGTAATGAATCGCTATAGATAACAATATAATGCTTATAAGAATACTTACATGTGTTTGTTTTTTCATTTATCTCACCCACGGTATATACATATAAATTCCTCTTTTTATTTTTTATTGTTTCTTGAAACATATATATAATTTCTATACTTATTTTACACAGGTATAGCGAGTTATAAAAATAGATTTTAATAATTCTCGTTTCGGTCCCCAATATATCGACATAGGAATTTGAAGTTTGCTATAATGATTAAAATAGTTGCATTATTTAGAAAAATTTAAAAATAATAATTACTGCAGCTAGGACATATTGTTTACTAAGTGAACTTGTTCTTAATTCAGGGGGGAGGGTTTCACAATGGCAAGTGTATATGAAAATAGTTATATGATCGTTTTGATTTTCTTGCTATTAGGTATATTGCTGCCGGTAGTGGCTCTTACATTAGGAAAGATGCTGCGTCCAAACAAACCAAGTGCAGCGAAAGCGACGACGTATGAGAGTGGGATTGAGCCTTTTCATGATGCAAATATTCGGTTTCATGCTCGTTATTATATTTTTGCTTTATTGTTTGTCATCTTTGATGTAGAAACTTTATTTTTATATCCATGGGCTGTTGCATATGACAAGCTCGGTTTATTTGCACTGATTGAAATGCTCATCTTTGTTGTAATGTTGCTAGTTGGATTAGCGTATGCTTGGAAAAAGAAGGTGTTACAATGGTTATAAATTTTGAGGAATTACATCCAAATGAGCGGGCGGAATTAGAACGAAATATCTTTTTTTCTACATTGGAGCAGTTAAAAGGATGGGCACGAAGCAATTCTTTATGGCCGATGACATTCGGACTGGCATGCTGTGCAATTGAAATGATGGGAGTAGGTTCATCACATTACGATTTAGATCGATTTGGGTCATTTTTTCGGACATCGCCAAGGCAATCGGACGTTATGATTGTGTCGGGAACAGTAACGAAGAAGATGGCTCCTATTGTTCGGCGTTTATACGATCAAATGCCCGAACCAAAATGGGTTATTGCAATGGGATCTTGTGCGACAGCAGGTGGCCCATATGTAAATTCGTACGCTGTTGTGAAAGGTGTGGATCAAATTGTACCAGTGGATGTGTATATTCCTGGTTGTCCACCCAATCCTGCTGCTTTAATTTATGGAATTAATAAATTGAAAGAAAAAATTCGTTACGAGGCAAAGACAGGAAAGCAGGTGACGAATAAATGAGTGATCCAAATAAAGACCTAGAGGATTTGAAAAGAGAAGCGGCTAGGCATGCGAAAGAAGAGGCGAGAAAGCGTCTCGTTGCGAAACATGATGCGGAAATAAGTAAACTTGAGGAAGAAAATCGAGAAAAAGAGAAAGCGCTACCAAAAAATGATGGTATGACTGTGGAGGAAGTAAAACGACGTGCAGCCGCAGCCGCGAAAGCAAAAGCGGCAGCATTAGCAAAGCAAAAAAGAGAAGGAACAGAAGAGGTAACGGAAGAAGAAAAGGCAAAAGCGAAGGCGAAGGCAGCCGCCGCGGCAAAAGCAAAAGCGGCAGCATTAGCAAAGCAAAAAAGAGAAGGAACAGAAGAAGTAACGGAAGAGGAAAAGACCAAAGTGAAAGCGAAGGCCGTGGCGGCAGCAAAGGCAAAAGCGGCGGCTTTAGCGAAGCAGAAGGCCTCGCAAGGTAATGAGGATTCAGGAGATGAAAAGGCGAAGGTAATTGCAGCAGCGAAGGCAAAAGCGGCTGCGGCTGCAAGAGCAAAGACAAAGGGCGCTGAAGGTAAGAAGGAAGAGGAGCTGAAGCCGGAAGAGCCATCCATGAATCAACCGTATTTAAATCAGTATGTTGAAGTTATTAAGGGGAAAGTAGGAGAGGATACATTAGTAGATTCCTACATTAATAAACTTTCAAAAGACGTGCCAACTCTTGTGGTTGAGACCTCCAAATATTATGAAGTAATGGAGTTACTGCGATTCCATGAGGGACTTGCTTTTGATTATATGTCAGAGCTACATGCGACGGATTTTGTGACACATATGGAAGTATATGTTCATTTATTTTCATATGGAAAGAAACAGTCAGTAGCGGTGAAGGTGAAGTTGGATAGGGAAGCACCAGAAGTAGAGTCGGTTGCAGCGCTTTGGAAAGGAGCGGACTGGCCAGAGCGAGAAGCGTATGATTTACTCGGCATTGTATTTAAGGGACATCCGAATTTATCACGTATTTTAATGCCTGATGATTGGATAGGGTATCCGCTTAGGAAAGATTATGAACCGTATGATGTGGAGGTGTAGCTTATGATCCGTACGGAAGAAATGCTTTTGAATGTAGGGCCTCAGCATCCGAGTACGCATGGTGTGTTCAGGCTTGTTATTAAGATTGACGGGGAAATTATTAAAGAAGCTACACCAGTTATTGGATATTTGCATCGCGGGACCGAAAAGATTGCCGAGAGCTTACAGTATACGCAAATTATCCCTTATACAGATCGAATGGACTATTTATCGGCCATGACGAATAACTACGTCATTTGCCATGCTGTCGAGACGATGATGGGGCTTGAAATCCCGGAGCGGGCCGAATACTTACGAGTACTTGCAATGGAGCTTGGAAGGATTGCGAGCCACCTCGTTTGGTGGGGGACAAATCTTCTTGATATAGGAGCGGTCAGCCCGTTTTTATACGCGTTTCGTGAACGAGAGATGATTATAAATTTATTAAACGAATTATGCGGTGCCCGTCTTACTTTTAACTATATGAGAGTCGGGGGTGTAAAGTGGGATGCGCCGGACGGTTGGATTGAAAAAGTGGAAGAGTTTGTTCCGTATATGCGAGAGCAATTGGCAGGTTATCATGATCTCGTTAGCGGTAATGAGATTTTCTTAAATCGCGTAAAAGGCGTTGGTATATATAGCGCGGAAGAAGCGATTTCGTATTCTTTAAGCGGAGCGAATTTGCGGTGTACCGGAGTAAACTGGGATCTTCGCAAGGATGAACCGTACTCCATTTATGATCGTTTTGATTTCGATATTCCTGTTGGGAGTGTGGGAGATGCTTGGGATCGTTACGTTTGCCGCATGCAAGAGATTGAGGAGTCATTAAAAATTGTTGAGCAAGCTGTCCAACAGTTCCCGGAAGACGGAGCTGTGCTAGCGAAAGTGCCGAAAATCATTAAGGCGCCTAAAGGGGAAGCGTTCGTCCGTATAGAATCGCCACGAGGAGAGATTGGTTGCTATATTGCTAGTGATGGAAAGAAAGAGCCGTACCGCTTGAAGTTTCGCAGGCCGTCTTTTTACAATTTGCAAATTTTACCGAAGTTATTGAAAGGTGAAAACATCGCCAATTTAATTACGATTTTAGGTGGAGTTGATATTGTACTTGGGGAGGTTGATGGCTAATGATTGAAACGCTCTTACAATCACCTTCAAGCTGGACGAATTTCTTCATTTTTTTCGGATTAGCGGTGCTTCTATTATTTGCAGTCCTTGGCTTCGTTACATATGGTATTTTGGCAGAACGGAAAGTGATGGGTTTTATGCAAGGGCGGATTGGCCCAAACCAAGTTGGGGGCCGATTCGGCTTACTGCAAACGGTAGCTGATGTTTTAAAACTATTATTGAAAGAAGATAGTATTCCGAAAGCGGCAGATAAACCGTTGTTTATATTAGCGCCTGTCATTGCATTCGCACCGGCATTTATGGTGCTTGCAGTCATCCCGTTTACTGATAAATTTCAGTTCGCGGATATTGGCGTAGGCTTACTGTATTACATTGCTGTTTCTGGCATTACGACGATTGGTGTCGTAACCGGAGGGTGGGCATCAAATAATAAATATTCCCTTTTAGGAGGGATGCGTGCGGCAGCGCAAATGATTTCTTATGAAATTCCGCTTGTAATGAGTGTAATTGGTGTCGTTTTGTTAGCTGGTAGCCTGAATTTAAATGAAATTGTAGCAGCGCAGGAGAATGTTTGGTACATTTTCGTGCAGCCAATCGGTTTCGTCGTTTTCTTAATCGCAGCGGTAGCAGAGTTAAATAGGACGCCGTTTGATTTACCAGAAGCAGAGTCGGAACTTGTTTCTGGATATCATACGGAATACTCAGGGTTTCGCTGGGCGTTTTTCATGCTTTCAGAGTACGTATATTTCTTCGGAATGGCATCTTTAATTACAGTGCTCTTTTTAGGCGGATGGAATCCAGTTATGTTCCTTGGGTTTATCCCAGGAGCTGTATGGTTTGCTTTGAAATTTAGCAGTGTAGTCTTTCTATTAATTTGGTTCCGCGTTACGTTTCCGCGTATAAGAGGTGACCAGTTAATGGAGTTTGGCTGGAAAGTATTATTGCCAATTGCACTTGCGAATATTTTCTTAACGGCATTGATTAAGGAGTTATTCTTCTAATCTATGAGGGGGGTGCCAGTAAGAGATGAAAGGACTATTTAAAGGATTAAAATATACATTAAGCAATTTGAGTAAGAAGAAGGTGACTTACGATTATCCGAATCAACCGTTGCCGTTGCCAGACCGCTTTCGAGGCATTCAAAAGTTTTATCCAGAAAAGTGTATTGTTTGTAACCAATGCTCCAACATTTGTCCGACAGACTGTATTCAGTTAACAGGAAAAAAACATCCGGATCCTACGAAAAAAGGAAAAATTATCGACACGTATGATATTAATTTTGAAATTTGTATTCTGTGTGATTTATGTACAGAAGTTTGTCCGACAGAGGCGATTGTTATGACAAATAACTTTGAGCTCGCGGAATATTCACGTGATGATTTATTTAAAAATTTGCAGTGGCTTGACGAAAACGACGAAAACGTCAGGAAGGAGAATAAAGCATGAATGGCGAGTTTGTAGCATTCTTCATACTATCCTTGTCTGCAATTATCGGCGGTGTTCTTATGTTGAACTTAACGAAAGTCATGCATATGATGCTAGCTCTCGTTCTGACATTTCTTAGTATCGCAGGTTTGTACTTTCTTTTATCGGCCGAATTTATCGGAGTTGCACAAATTTTACTTTACTCCGGTGCGATTACAATTATTATGATTTTTGGCATTATGTTAACGCAACATAACGCAGAAAATGAATCGCGTCTTACTCTTCGAAAATGGATTATCTTCTTTGCGGTTGTAGCATTTGGGGCAGTTATGTATTTCGCTGTTAACAATATTGATTTTGCAAATGAAAGCACACAAGGAAGTTTACCTCTCCATGAAAAAAACACACTTCAAATCGGTACACTTCTCTATTCGAAATATATTATTCCATTTGAGTTAACCTCAGTCATTTTACTTGTAGCACTTGTTGGCGCGATTATACTTGCGAAGAAGGATGAGAAAGAGGAGGATTCCAATGAGTAGCGTTCCCGCTTCTGCATATTTAACGCTTGCGATTATTTTGTTTTGCATCGGTTTGTTTGGAGCTTTAACGAAGCGAAATACAGTGATTGTATTAGTTTGTATTGAATTAATGCTTAACGCGGCCAATTTAAATTTAGTCGCGTTTAGTAAATTAGGTTTGTTCCCAAATTTAACAGGGCAAATTTTCTCTCTGTTTACGATGGCTGTAGCAGCAGCGGAGGCGGCGGTAGGACTCGCCATTTTAATTGCTTTGTATCGTAATCGTACGACGGTTCATGTAGATGAAATGGATACGCTCAAAGGATAACATTGTGACCGAAAAGGGGGAAGGAAACAATGATCGATTATGCATGGCTCATACCGCTTTTCCCGCTTGTTTCGTTTTTTTTATTACTTATATTCGGGAAGAAAATTAGAGAAGGAAGCAGTGTACTTAGTATTTTCCTCGTCTTTCTCTCCTTTATATTTGCGGTACTTGTATTAGTAGAACGGTTTTCGAAAGTAGGATTGAAGCATAAGTGGGTATGGCTTAGAACGGGAGATATTGATATATCATTTGGCTTTGAAGTGACTGCATTAGGGGCTTTAATGCTGTTTATCGTTACACTTGTGAGTTTACTTGTACATGTGTATTCGAAAGGTTATATGAAAGGTGATGAAAGATTACCAACCTTCTATGCCTATTTAGGGCTCTTCACATTTGCGATGCTCGGGCTCGTTATATCACCGAATTTATTACAGCTTTATATATTTTGGGAGTTAGTCGGCCTTGGTTCATTTTTACTCATCGGTTTTTATTTCTTTAAAGAAGAAGCGAAGGTTGCTGCGAAAAAGGCTTTTATTATGACTCGTATTGGAGATGTTGGTTTATTTATTGGGATGATCTTAATTTTCTGGCATGCAGGTAGTTTTGAATATGACGCAATATTTAGGGCGATTCATACGGGGGATCTTACCCCTACGATGATTACAATAACAGCGATATTAATTTTTATCGGGGCGATGGGGAAGTCAGGTCAGTTCCCGCTTCATACGTGGTTACCAGATGCAATGGAGGGGCCGACGCCTGTTTCGGCACTTATTCATGCAGCGACGATGGTCGCAGCTGGCGTATATTTAGTGGCGACGATGTTTCCACTATTTTCAGCAAGTGCGGTGGCGATGCAGACGGTGGCAATCGTTGGAGCTTTCACTGCGATCTTTGCGGCTTCTATCGGTCTTGTACAAACGGACATAAAGAGAGTGCTTGCTTATTCTACAGTTAGTCAGCTCGGGTATATGATGCTTGCGTTAGGGTCTGCTGGTTATGTAGCTGGTGTTTTCCATTTAACGACACACGCTTTTTTTAAAGCGCTACTATTTTTGGCGGCAGGAAGTGTCATTCATTCAGTGCATACGCAAGACATTAATAAAATGGGCGGTTTACAGAAGAAGATGAAAGTAACGGGTGCACTATTTTTAATCGGTACACTTGCAATTAGCGGGGTTCCGCTCCTTTCAGGTTTCTTTAGTAAAGATGAAATTTTAGCGGCGACTTGGATGAATGGCAATTACGTTTTATTCATATTAGCAGTAATTGCAGCGTTCTTAACAGCATTCTACATGTTCCGGCTCTACTTCCTTGTCTTTACTGGGGAAGTAAAGACAAAGGAAGATGTGCATGAATCGCCCCGCGTTATGACGTATCCGATGATCGTCCTTGGCGTTCTCGCCGTAGTGGCGGGTTATATGAATACACCATGGTTTGGGACATTCCTCGGGGACTGGCTTACGAAAGATGTAGCATTTAAAGTGCGAGAGGCACACGGACCAGTTTGGATTATGATCGTAGCGACTATCGTTTCATTTGCAGGAATCGCTCTCGCATATTTTATATATGGTAAGAAATCTATTTCTAGAGATTGGGCTGGTGGCGATGGAACACCTCTTTATAACCTTTTGAAAGAAAAATATTATGTGGATGAACTATACAATATGACGGTGCTCCCTATTACGAAGGGAATCGCCCATGTGCTTCGCTTATTTGAGGTGTATGTAGTCGAAGGAATTGCCGTTTTAATAGGGAGTCTAATTAAAGGGCTAAGCGGACTCGGTTCTAGACTCCAAAACGGAAATGTACAAGTGTACGGCACTGTAACAGCTGTTTCGCTTGCAGTACTCGTCATTATTTTGCTCTATACGGGAGGGGATTTACGATGAATGATTTGTTATTAACGTTCTTCATTTTTTCCCCGCTTTTAGGAATTCTCTTACTTGTATTAACGCCAAAAAAAGAATCGCGTACTGTCCGAGCGCTTGGTTTATTTGGGACGGCGCTTCCATTTGGAATCGCTATCGTCCTCGCTTGTACATATGCTTCTGGAAAGAGTTTGTCGCTATTCGATGAAAAAGTGAAATGGATTAAATTTGGGGATTTTGCAGCGGTGGATAAAAGATGGTTTTCCATTTATTACGAGCTCGGCATTGATGGTTTATCGCTCGTTATGATGGTGCTGACAGCTCTTCTAGCGATGCTTGCAGCAATTGCGGCATTTACTATTAAAAGAAACTTGAAAGCCTTTTATATGCTGCTACTCATGTTAGAAATAGGGATGCTCGGCGTCTTCGCTGCTCAAAATTTAATGTTGTTCTTTATCTTCTTTGAAATTACGTTGCCTCCAATGTTTTTATTAATTGGAAAGTGGGGGAAATTGTCGAGTGAAAAGGCTGCTTATAGTTATTTAATATATAACGGTATTGGCTCCGCTATTTTACTCATCGTTTTCTCAGTTTTATTTGCAAAAACAGGTACAACAAATATTACAGAGCTTAAAGAAATATTAACGAGTGTAGGTGCTGGGGGAGGAATGGCTGTCTCAAGCAGCTTACAGTTCGGTTTGTTTCTTGCCATAATGATTGCCTTTGCGATTAAACTACCCGTTTTCCCGCTACATCGCTGGATGGTCAATGTGCATGTTGAAGCGCATCCGGCTGTAGTTATGCTTCATGCGGGCGTTTTACTGAAGATTGGGGCATACGGTATGATTCGTTTCGGAAAGGGGCTATTCCCGGAATACTTTCGCGAGTTTGCAACGCTTATTGCGATTTTAGGAGTCATTAATTTATTGTACGGAGCCTTCTTAGCGCTCATCCAAACGGACTTCCGGAAGGTACTTGCTTACTCTAGTATTTCGCATATGGGCATCGTATTAATGGGCCTCGCGGCGTTAAATGCACCAGGTACACAAGGGGCACTATTCCAAGTTGTGTCTCACGGTTTAATTGCAGCCTTACTCTTTTTCTTACTTGGCGTTATAGAACAGCGCTTTGGAACTTCGGACATTACAGCGCTTGGCGGACTCGCAAAAAGTGTCCCGGTACTTAGCGGCTTCTTCTTAGCGGGAGGAATGGCATCGCTTGGATTGCCAGGAATGTCTGGATTTGTTAGCGAGTTTCTTGCTTTTCTCGGTTTATTCCAAGGGGAGCCAGTCATTGCTGCAGTCGGTGTACTTGGCATCATTTTAACCGCTGTATACGTATTGAGAGCGACACTTCAAGTAACATTTGGTAAGAAAGAGTGGGAGGCGAAAGCTGATATACACGGTTGGGAGTATGTGCCTATATTGCTACTTATCTTCTGCATTATTGCAATTGGAGTAATGCCAGAAATACTAGGGGATCCGCTTCAAAATACATTGAAAACATTGGGGGTGAAGTAGGATGGATATGAATACGTTACTTAGCTTATCATGGCATCTCATGGTGCCAGAATTCATTATTCTCGGAGCTGCCATCCTTCTTTCCATATGTGATTTGTTTTTTAAGTTGAATCATAGATATGTAGCGCTTAGTGCAATCGCAGCCGTCATATTAGCAATCGTGTCGTTAATCACGCTATACGATGAACCGACAGGAGATATTCTAAATGGATCGTTTGTGTTAGATGGGTTTTCAAAAGGGTTTAAAACGTTGTTATTAGGCGGAGCGGCCCTCATCTTATGCACCGCCATGAGTGATGATAAGAAGAATCCAATTGAAGATAAGGGAGAATATTATTACTTATTTTTAATGGCACTTCTTGGGGCTATGTTTATGGCTTCTAGTGTTGACTTCATTACACTTTTCGTCGGTTTAGAATTGCTTTCACTTTCTTCATATATTTTAGTAGGAATACGAAAAAGGAACCGTGCGTCAAACGAGGCGGCCATGAAATATGTCATTAATGGAGGTATTGGCACGGCAATTACGCTCTTTGGAATGAGTTATTTATACGGTATTACAGGATCAACTAATATCGTGGACATGCAAAAAGTATTCGCAGGGGAGCTTGCTGGTGGTATTCAGTTATTGTTAGCTCTCGCATTTCTACTATTACTCGTTGGACTCTCGTTTAAAATTGCGACAGTGCCGTTTCATATGTGGGCACCAGATGTGTATGAGGGAGCGGCTACGCCTGTTACTGCTTTTCTCGGGACGATTTCTAAAATTGCTGGATTCTTACTCATTATTCGTCTGTTTCTCATGGTTTTTGCAAGTGTATCGGTGCAAGGAGACATGCAATCTTTATACGGACGTATGAGCATATACATTGCAGTACTAGCGAGTATTACGATGATTATTGGAAACGTAGTAGCGTTAAAGCAATATAACGTAAAACGCCTATTTGCCTATTCGGGAATCGCACATGCGGGGTATTTACTCGTTCCGCTTGTCGCATTATCGCCATTTGCGATGGATAGCATGTGGTTTTACATGCTTGCGTATATGCTGATGAATATAGGCGCATTTGCGATTATCCACGGCTTAATCTTACAAAGCGACAAAGAAAATATCACCATTTTCACTGGATTATATAAAAGGTCGCCATTTACAGCGATAGTAATGACGATTTTTATTTTATCGTTGGCCGGGATACCAGGAACAGCTGGTTTCATCGGGAAAATTAACATCTTTTTAGGTGCACTGCATGTAGAGCCAGCTCATTACGTACTAGCTTCTATTATGATGGGGACTACAGTCATCTCATTCGTATATTATTTCCGTATTCTACAGCAAATGTTTTTCCGGACGGGAGAAGTGGAAGAGAAAATTCGTTTGCCATTGAATATAAAGGTTGTTATGAGCCTTTGTGCAATCTCGATTGTAATACTAGGGATTATGCCGATGATTGGATACAATTTCTTTTATGAATATTTTCCATTAATGAAGGATTTCTTCTTCTTAGGGAACGTGGTACAATAGTGAAAATAAAAGGTGTGGAGTTGTTACTCTGCGCTTTTTATTTTGTGTGAATTACAATTGAAAATGCATGTAGGTATATGTTTTTTGAGAGCAAATTACGATGTGAAATGTAAGATGTTTATTTGTATTTGAAAAAGTGTGGCTCCTACTTATCATGGTATCGTTTTTATAGTATTTCGTAAGTAGTAGCTGGGTAAAAAGGGGTCGATTTTTTGGCACATCTTTTAGGGCAACAAGCACTGATTGCCATTGTTTCGCATTTATTGTTTATTACCATTACGTGGTGGGCCTTACAAGGTGTTCACATTGAGCGTTTAATGAAGTCTGGAAAAGTGATGCAGACGCGAGTGTTACTCATCCTAATTACAATTGCAATTGGGACATCTGTAAGTAACTTTTTCCTTGATTATTTAGGCTATTCAAAGAGTTTAACGTATTTAGTAAAGTAAGTGTATAGAACCTCATATCTCCGTTAACAATGGGGATAGGAGGGGATGAAATTGAAGCTTAAAGCCATTCTTATTGTTATGATAAGTGTTGTTTTATTTTTGGTTGGATATAGAGAGATGAAACCGATCAGCGATGAACAGAAAATGGAGAGCATGATTGCAACTTTAGAGAAAAATGATGCTAAAGTAGAGAAGTGGTCATGGTTAGCGCGAGAAACAAAAACAATTTCTAATATACATACGTTTCAAAGGTTGTTAAACGATGTGAAGGACAAGGCGAATATTCAAAAGTGGGAATTAGAGCAATCTCCAGATGGATATAAAGCTACATCCTATAAAAAGTTTTCTTCTTATGAAGAACGAGTAGTAGTAACATGGAGTAAGGAAAATACTAAAGAAAACACTTTCATTATTTTTGAAGTAAGCGGGGCGAAATGGGACCCGAAGTACATTCAGAAAACAAATAAAATTTTTAGTGAAAAACCTATAATTTACACTTGTGTTCAAGGTGTACTGAATGATAAGATTGAAGGTGTTTTGCAAAATAAAACCAATCAGTTTTTGAAAGATCTTTCAGCAAGAGCGATCGAACAGATAGAAGAAAGAGCATTTGTGTCAGTCTCCGCATACAATAAAAAGTGGGATGACGCTCTTTCAACAAATAGAGAGAAAATAAATGTGCAAATAGCAATACGTTCTACAGACAACAAAGATACAATTGTGGTTGGCACACCGATCATAACTTCTGAGTATTGAGTGAATAGATACTGAAAAAAGGACACGGAGGGGAATAATTTGGAAAAGATCATCGTCCGTGGCGGAAAGCGGTTAAACGGCACAGTGCGTGTTGAGGGCGCAAAAAATGCTGTATTACCTATAATCGCTGCAGCCCTATTAGCGAGTGATGGAAAGAATGTACTATCTGAAGTACCAGTTTTGTCTGATGTATACACAATTAATGAGGTATTACGTCATTTAAATGCTGAAGTCGTATTTGAAAATAACCAAGTAACAATCGATGCTTCTAAAGAACTAAACATTGAAGCACCATTTGAATATGTACGTAAAATGCGTGCATCTGTTCAAGTAATGGGACCATTACTTGCACGTAACGGCCGTGCTCGTATTGCACTTCCTGGTGGATGTGCAATTGGTTCACGTCCAATTGACCAACATTTAAAAGGCTTCGAAGCAATGGGAGCAAAAGTACAGGTTGGTAATGGTTTTGTTGAGGCATACGTTGAGGGAGAACTAAAAGGAGCTAAAATTTATTTAGACTTCCCAAGCGTGGGCGCAACAGAAAACATTATGTCTGCAGCTACATTAGCAAAAGGGACAACAATCCTTGAAAACGCAGCGAAAGAACCAGAAATCGTTGACTTAGCTAACTTCTTAAATGCGATGGGAGCGAAAGTACGCGGAGCTGGAACTGGAACGATTCGTATCGAAGGCGTTGATAAATTATATGGTGGAAACCACTCTATTATTCCTGACCGTATTGAAGCGGGAACATTCATGGTTGCAGCGGCAATTACTGGTGGAGACATCTTAATTGAAAATGCTGTACCTGAACATTTACGCTCAATTACAGCGAAAATGGAAGAAATGGGTGTTAAAGTTATTGAGGAAAATGAAGGTGTACGTGTTATTGGCCCAGATAAGTTAAAAGCGGTTGATATTAAAACTATGCCTCACCCAGGTTTCCCAACAGACATGCAATCACAAATGATGGCATTATTACTACAAGCTGATGGAACAAGTATGATTACAGAAACGGTATTCGAAAACCGCTTTATGCACGTTGAAGAATTCCGTCGTATGAATGCTGATATTAAAATCGAAGGTCGTTCTGTTATTATGAACGGTCCAAACAGCTTACAAGGTGCTGAAGTAGGCGCAACTGACTTACGTGCTGCTGCTGCATTAATCTTAGCTGGTTTAGTATCTGAAGGTTACACTCGTGTAACTGAGTTAAAGCATCTTGACCGTGGTTATGTAGATTTCCATAAGAAATTAGCTGCATTAGGTGCAACTATTGAACGTGTAAACGAAAAAGTAGAAGAAGTGAAAGAACAAGAAGTTTCTGATCTTCACGCTTAATTGAAATAGTCTCTACGTCTTTTGACGTAGGGACTATTTTTTTGGGTTATTACTGTTATAGTCAATAAATTCTATACTTATGCACGTACCAGTAAAAATATTTAGAAAATTTTCGTTTTAGCTGCTTCCCCCTTAAGTATGTTCTAAAAGGAAGAGTTGTTCCATAAGAATGAATGGAGTAAAGCTTTTGGATATTGGGGGAAATAAGATGAAATTTTCAAAGCCACTTTTTATCACAGTAGCGCTTCTCATAGCGCTCGTTATCATTGTACCTGCTGCTCTTGTTATTCCGTTTGCGAAAGCAAAAGTAGGGGAAGAAGCAGCTTCTAAAACTCCTCCAGCGATAGAAAGTATACCAGCTCCAGGGAAAGTGGATACAGCGGTTCAAGTTGCTGTATATCGTGATCGGCAAAAGAAGGTAGAAACATTACCTATGGAGGAGTATGTGACCGGTGTAGTAGCTTCTGAGATGAATGCCAGTTTTGAAATAGAGGCGCTAAAGGCGCAGGCATTAGCAGCGAGAACATTTGTGGTACAGCGTATGCTAAGCGGAGGTAAGAAAAACAATGCGGACGTGACCGATACGGTGAAAGATCAAGTGTACAAAAGTAAAGAAGAATTGAAGAAACAATGGGGCAATAACTACGAAAATAATTTGAAGAAAATCGAAGAAGCTGTTTCGAAAACCGCAGGACAAGTTTTAACGTATGATGGAAAACCAATCTCAGCATCCTTCTTCTCAACGAGTAATGGCCGGACAGAAAATGCAGCTGATTATTGGGGAAATGATTATCCGTACTTAAAGAGCGTAGATAGTCCGTGGGATCAAGCCTCTCCAAAATTTACGAGCGAGCAAACCTTTACAGTAGCTGACTTTCAAAAACGTCTCGGTGTGAAGGTGTTGGCAGACGGGAAGGTTGGAAATATTAAAGATCTTACGGAAGGAAAGCGAGTAAAAGATGTAGCATTTCAAGGGAAAACATTAACAGGAAAGCAAGTTCGTGAAAAGTTAGATTTACGCTCTTCTGACTTCACATGGAAACAAGAAGGGGATAAAATCGTCGTTACAACGAAGGGATTCGGTCACGGCGTTGGCATGAGCCAATACGGAGCAAATGGTATGGCGGCGGAAGGTAAGAAATATACAGATATCGTTGCTCATTATTATAAGGGTGTCGAAATAAAGTCGATGAATGATTATGAAGGAAAGTTAATGGTGAAGAAGTAGGGGGAAAAGAGACCGTTCCAAGAGCTATGTTGGGACGGTTTTCTTTTGTTAGTGGATAGGTTAATAGATATATTAAAAAAATCGTCAATGTTCAGTGGTGACAGAACTCTGTTTAAGGGGCCCATGGATCGCTGGAAGCTATTATAAGGATGAACGTACAGAAGAATCAATGAAAGACGGTTGGCTCTATACAGGAGACATTGTCACGGTTGATTCGGAAGGATGTATTAAGATTGCTGATCGTACGAAAGATTTAATTAAAAGTGGAGGCGAATGGATTTCTTCCGTAGATTTAGAAAATGCTTTAATGTCACATGATAAAGTGTTAGAAGCATCTGTTGTGGCGGTGCTGCATGAAAAACGTCCCGTTTACTTGCGTTTTACTAAAAGAGGGACAAGCAGTAGAAAGAGAAGATCTGTATGCTTTACTAAAAGCAGAATTTCCGAAAACATCTGTAGGGAAATTCTTAAAGAGAGCGCTGCGTGATCAGCTCAAGACGTATGTAGAGCAAAACTAGAGAAGAAGGCTATCCTTTCATTTGGATAGCTTTCTTTTTATGATACTTCATAAAATATCTAAATATTCCATTAATTGTTTGGTATAATAGGATAAAAAGTATTTGGGGGAGACAGAATGGCGTTATTGGAGTTGAGACAATTAGGGAAGACGAACCAGTTACCGGCAGTTGAACTGAAGGTTGAGAAGGGACAATGCGTTGTTTTGCAATGTAATAACCATACAGCTAAAGTATTGCACCGCATCATTATTGGTGAGGAAGAAGCTTCAACTGGCAACGTGCTATTTGAGGGAGAATCGATTGGAAAGAAAAATTATTCCCGCATCGGTTTTTGTTTTTTGAAAGATGAAGCATACGAACGTTTGAAGGTAAATGAATACTTCAAGTTCTTAATAGGACTTTATGAATCAAATATGAGCACGGAAGAAGTCGTACAATATGTTGGCCTCTTAGATAAATTAAACGTTAAAATAGAAAAACTATCATTTTCAGAGAAACGTCGTCTTCATATTGGGCGTGTTATGATTCACAATCCGGATTTAGTTATTTTGGAAGAACCAGAGCAAAATGTAGATACAGAGAGTACGATTATTATTCGAAAAGCGATTATGGCAATGAAGGAGAAAGGAAAGGCGATTTTTATAACGTCATCCTTTCTATCGGACGCCCTTTCGTTAACAGAAGATGTATACATATTAAACAATGATGGTGTGAAGAAAATAGAAATCGAACAAGAAGAAATTGAAGAGGTGGATGAAGAAAAGGTTGTTCAAATGATTCCGCAAATGAAACTTGAAAGAATTCCAGCGAAAGTGAACGATAAAATCATTTTACTTGATCCGATGGAAATTCATTTTATTGAAACGCAAAACGGAGTGACACATATCCATGTGCGCGAAGGTGATTTCGTATGTGCATTAACATTAAGTGAACTAGAAGCGAGATTAACAGGGTTCGGGTTCTTTAGATGTCATCGCTCGTACCTTGTGAATTTACAAAGAGTACGAGAAGTCATTACGTGGACTCGTAACAGTTTCAGCTTAATTTTGGATGATGAAAGAAAAAGTTCAATCCCGCTTTCAAAAGGACGAATGGATGAATTAAAAGGTGTGATTGGGCTATAAAAATTGCTCCAATAAGCTTAAAATACGATTCATTCACCGGTAAAAATACTCCTTTTACCGGTATTTTACTGCGTAACCCTTTTGTTTTTCATATGATTGAGTCAAGAAAAGCGAAACAAACAAACGAAAAGCGCTAAAGCGACTTTCATCTATAAAAGAAAAAACAAAGGGGATGACGAGATGACATTGGCAATTGAAATGAAAGATGTAATGAAAAGTTTCAACGAAAAAACGGCACTTCGAAATGTAAATATTGAAGTGAAGCAAGGAGAAATTTTTGGATTCCTCGGGCCGAGTGGATCTGGAAAAACAACAACAGTAAAGATTTTAACTTCTCAATTGCTGCATAGCGTTGGAACAGTGAGGGTACTAGGTAAAGATATTACCGGACCAAGCAGCATCGACTATAAACGAATTGGTATTTTAACAGACAATAGCGGCTTATACGAAAGACTTAGCATTTATGATAACTTACTATTATTTTGTGACTTATACGATTGCAAAAAAGAGCGGATTGATGAAGTGTTAGCGCAAGTGAACTTATTAGATGATAAGAAAACATTAGTAAAGAAACTATCAAAAGGAATGAAGCAGCGCGTTACATTAGCTAGAGCAATTCTTCATAAACCAGATATCCTCTTCTTAGACGAACCAACATCTGCACTCGATCCAGTTAACGTACAAAACATTCATAAAATCTTAAAAGACTTAAATACAGAAGGAACGACGATTTTCTTAACGACGCACAACATGGATGAAGCAGAAACGCTTTGTAACCGCATTGCCTTTCTGTGTGGCGGAGAAATTGTAGCGCTTGATACACCGGAGAACCTTCGCTTACAATACGCGAAAGATCAAATACAAGTCGTGTTAAAGGATAAGAAGAAAGAAACGGTACAAAAAGATGAATTAGGTGCAAAACGTATTTCAGAGTGGATGAAAAAAGGAGAACTATTATCCATTCATTCTTATGAGCCAACGTTAGGCGATATCTTTATTGAAGTTACTGGGAGGGGATTATAATGACATTTTCAATGAGACGATTTTCAGCTATTTTTCGGAAAGAGTTACAAGATTTTAAAACGAATTCACAAACTTTAATTATGTTGTTAATGCCACTTGTCTTTTCGGTATTATTTAGTCGCTCAGATAATATGAGAGAAATTGGAGCGAATTCATTAACTGCGATGACGTTAGTTATGGTCGGAGGTTTTGTACAGGCAATGCTCATTGCCGAAGAAAAGGAAAAAAATACGCTTCGTGTTCTTATGCTATCACCAGCATCATCAATTGAAGTATTAATTGGCAAAAGTTCATTAACAGGTCTGATTACAGTTGCAATCTGTTTTATTAATCTACTTATTTTAGGTAAATTAGAAGGTAATTTTGCATTATTATTACTTATCTTTGTTCTCGGAATGCTAATATTTAACCTTATTGGTACTTGTATTGGATTATTAGCTCAAAATGTACCACAAACATCAACAATTGGATTGCCAATATTAATGATATTTCTTTTCGGTGATTTAATTGGAATGTTTGTGAAGAATGAAGTCGTTACAAAAATAATCGATTATTTACCAACTCGTCATATCGGTGTGGCAGTTAGCAGTGTTATAAAGGGGGAGGGTTTTAGTGCAATTACTAGTAATTTATTGAACATAATAATTTGGTTAGTTGCGGTACTTGTTATTACACTCTTCGTGTATAGAAAGAAACAAATGGACTAAAAACTGAGCCGAAAGTGCTCAGTTTTTTATTTTTTCTATCATTTCCTCGGAAATTTTACAATTCTTATACATATTTTTACAGATTTTGTCGAAAAGTAATTAGTTATAGGTTGTATAGGATACGTGAATATTGTTCAAAATGATTGCTGAGGTGATGATGGAATGCGAGGAAGAAATAATAAAAAGTCGCAAAAGGTAGTACATTTATTTCAAAAAAGATGGGTGTTTCCAGCACTGTACATTGCTTGTGCAGCGGTAATTTTAATGGTTGCGCTATGGTTCCAGGGGGCTAATCCGAAGAAGACTCCGAACCAAGATCAAGCAACACCGTATACACAATCGGAAGATCCAGCAGTACCAGTAACGAAATCTTCAGAAGTAGTGAAAATGCCAGCTGCCGCTAATGCGGAAGTAGTCGTACAGAAGAAATTCTATGAAGATGCAGCAACTGAGGCGGAACAAGAAAAAGCACTTGTCTTTTATAACAACACATATTCCCCAAATAAAGGAATCGACATTGCTGCGAAGAATGGAAAAGAATTCGATGTAGCTGCTGCTTTAAGTGGTACAGTAACGAAAGCTGAAAAAGATTCACTTCTTGGTTATGTTGTAACAGTTGATAGCGGAAATGGTGTAGCAGTTTCTTATCAAAGCTTAGGCAGTGTGAAAGTAGAAAAAGGTGCACGAGTTGCACAAGGTGAAGTATTAGGAAAATCCGGTCTAAGTGCAATGAATAAAGAAGCAGGTTCTCACGTTCACTTTGAAGTACGTAAAGACAACGTGGCTGTGAACCCTGAGCGCTACTTAAATAAATCAGTAGCAGAAATTAAAGCTGATGCGGGTGCTGCAAAAGCAACGAATGCTTCTGGTAAAAAGGCTGATGAAAAATCTCAAAAAGAAGAGAAGTCAACAAGCACGAAACCAGAAAGTAAAACAGAAGATAAGTCTCAAAAAGAAGAAAAATCAACAAGCGGTTCGACTAGTGACAAAAAAGAAGAGCCGAAGAAAGAAGAAAAATCAACAAGCGGTTCGACTAGTGACAAAAAAGAAGAACCGAAGAAAGAAGAAAAATCAACAAATGGTTCTACAGAATCATCTAACAGTTCTTCTTCACAAGAATAAGAAAGTGAAAAAATCAGTTCTCACTAGAGAGCTGATTTTTTTACTTTTACCCCGCATTAACGGGCAGTAAGACCCCTACTTCAAAATTCAGTGAAAGCTAAGAAGTTAGGCCTGGGGTCAACTGCCCGTAAAAGCCCGATTGGTGAAGGCTAAGAATCAGTGGGAAATGGCGCCCGCCGATTAAAGTTTCACTTTATATAAAAATACTCAATTTCGAGAAAAAAGTTGCAATAACAAGGAAATATGACGAGATTCTCGAATATATATTACAAACAGGAGGGGATACTGTGTCATTTTTATTTGTTCTGTCGACTGCTATTATTTTATTGTTTGTTTTATTCACTTTATATTATTATATTGCCGGTAAGAAAGAGGTTCCCCACCATCAATTGTTAGAAGAAGAGTTGGAACGAGAAGAATGACACCTTATATACAAGGTGTCATTTTTTTCGCCAAAATAGTCACTGTTAACGTATTTCTCACAAAAAAACGTAATTTTTCTTAACTTAGTCCGCAAAAATAGTGAACATGTAGCATATATCAGTAGTGCGGGCAATACAATGGTATAAACCAAAGCAAAGAGAGTGTTTGAGGTGAGAAATCGTGAATCATTTCATTATAAATCCAAGAATGTTTAACGCTTACAAACAGCACTCACACTTACTTCTTAGTCGTATGCAGCGAGGCTCATTTCACACTTCTCACATCCAATTTAGGGAGGCGAGTGGTGTGCACGATTACATCAAAGAGAGAACTATCAAGATTGGTAAGTATATCGTGGAGACAAGAAAGACAGTGCGTGTCATTGCAAAGGAATTTGGGGTATCAAAGAGTACAGTCCATAAAGATTTAACGGAACGTCTACCAGAAATTAATCCAGAGCTCGCAAATGAAGTGAAAGAAATTCTTGATTATCATAAGTCTATTCGTCATTTAAGAGGCGGAGAAGCAACAAAACAAAAGTATAGAAAAGAAGATGTAGAAAAGCCGGTCCGTCAATAAATATGCGATCGCAAACATTCCGTTTCAATTCGGTAATATTTTTCAGAAGAATTCTTTTTGCGAATATTACGTTTCTGTTAAATTTATGATAAAATCAGAAATTAGGTGTAAAAGAATTCGGGTGTAACCTGATTTTGAATATCGAGGAGGAAATGACGGGAATGTTTGCGCGAGATATCGGAATTGACCTAGGTACGGCTAATGTATTAATTCATGTTAAAGGCAAAGGTATTGTATTAAATGAGCCATCTGTTGTGGCAATTGATCGTAACACAGGTAAAGTATTAGCAGTAGGTGAAGAAGCAAGAAGTATGGTGGGACGTACACCTGGTAATATTGTAGCAATTCGTCCGCTTAAAGATGGTGTAATCGCAGATTTCGAAATTACAGAAGCAATGTTAAAGTATTTCATTAACAAATTGGACGTGAAGAGCTTCTTTTCAAAACCTCGCATTTTAATTTGCTGTCCAACAAATATCACATCTGTAGAACAAAAAGCAATTCGTGAGGCTGCTGAACGTTCAGGTGGTAAAACAGTATTTTTAGAAGAAGAACCAAAAGTAGCCGCAGTTGGTGCTGGTATGGAAATCTTCCAACCAAGCGGTAACATGGTTGTTGATATTGGTGGAGGTACAACAGATATCGCTGTACTATCTATGGGTGATATTGTTACCTCTTCCTCTATCAAAATGGCTGGCGATAAGTTTGATATGGAGATCTTAAACTACGTTAAACGTAAGTATAAGCTATTAATTGGAGAACGTACTTCAGAAAATATTAAAATTAAAGTTGGTACAGTATTCCCAGGTGCACGTAGCGAAGAGCTTGAAATTCGCGGACGTGACATGGTAACGGGCTTACCACGTACAATTACAGTATGCTCTGAAGAAATTACAGAAGCACTAAAAGAAGACGCGGCTATCATTGTACAAGCTGCAAAAGGCGTACTAGAGCGCACGCCACCAGAACTATCTGCGGACATTATCGACCGCGGTGTTATTCTAACGGGCGGTGGAGCTTTACTACACGGTATCGACATGCTTCTAGCAGAAGAACTAAAAGTACCAGTATTAATTGCTGAAAACCCAATGCAATGTGTTGCGGTTGGTACAGGTATTATGTTAGAGAATATCGATAAATTACCAAAGCGTGCTTTACGATAAAGTGAAACTTTAATAAGTGGGGGTATCCCCCACTTATTATTAGCTCGCAAATAGTAGGAAAAATGAGAAGAACTAAGGTGTTAACCGAAGTTCTTTTTTTGTTTTTTTATTCTTTCATTTTTTTATTTTATTTTGATTTATTGAGAAAATAGAAGAAAAATAAAGAAAAACGAAGGAAATAGGTAAAATATTCATATATATGGTTAAATTTAATATTTCCTTATTTGAAAACGTTTATAATATAATGAGTCGAATACGACATTAAGGCAAATCATGTTCAAATACATATTGCCTTTCCCTAATTTGGGCATACACTCTTTTCTACCTCCGTGTCAGTTGCTGGAATATGCAACTATTTTAAGAGAATAGAGTGTGTGCATTTTTTTATATATAAAGCTGAAAAGATATTAAAGTTTCACTTTATAATGACAAACAATAAACAAAATGGGATAATAAACAATATGTCCAAGTGGTAAGACCAATATTACAAAAGGGGCGATTGTTATATGCTAAATATAGAACAAATTAAAGAAATCATTCCTCACCGCTATCCATTTTTACTTGTTGATAAAATATTAGAAGTAGATGAAGGTAAAAGAGCGGTTGGAATTAAAAATGTATCCGCAAACGAAGAATTCTTTAACGGGCACTTTCCTGACTATGCAGTTATGCCCGGTGTACTTATTGTAGAAGCATTAGCACAAGTTGGAGCAGTTGCGGTATTAAAGAAAGAAGAAAACCGCGGAAGACTTGCTTTCTTCGCGGGTATCGACAATTGCCGCTTTAAAAAACAAGTACGTCCAGGTGATCAACTTCGCCTAGAAGTAGAAATGACACGTGTACGTGGTCCGATTGGTAAAGGAAAAGCAATCGCAACAGTAGATGGTGAAGTTGCATGTGAAGCTGAAATTACATTTGCGATTGGTGATAAAAAAGAATAACAGAAATAAAAAAATCTTCTTGTGAAAATACAAGGAGATTTTTTTATTTCCAATATATATTGGTGTAATTGTTAAAATACAAACTAGTCAGAATATTACTTGTGTATAGAAAATAATTACCATATAATTACTTTATTGTTTATTTGAAAAATAGGATAAATGATAAGAATAGAAAAGAAGGAAAGTCATTGTCATATTGTTAAGGCGTTTATATAAGACAAAGTAGAATGTTAGTGATTATGATGAGATGTAGGGAAATCAGCAATATAAAATATTAATTAGATGTATGAAATCGAGCATAGAGAGAAAAAGGAGAAATGTCGCATTTCACAAAAGGAGACTATGAATATGTTCGGAAGAAAGAAAAGAAAACCATTACGACAATTAATCACACATAAAGAGCCTAAATCACGTGTTGCAGAGCAATACCGTAACATTCGTACAAATATTGAATTTACATCTGTAGATAATCATGTTCGTTCTATTATTGTTACCTCGGCAGATCCAGGTGACGGAAAAACAACGACAATCGCAAACTTAGCAGTTGTTTTCGGACAACAAGGAAAGAAAGTCTTATTAATCGGAGCTGACTTGCGTAAGCCAACGATTCAAAACTTATTTGCCATTCACAATTCAAATGGATTAACGAACTTATTATCAGGACAAGCGAAACTGATGCAATGTATTCAAAAAACAGATATAGAGAATGTATACTTAATGGCGGCAGGTCCAATCCCGCCAAACCCAGCTGAACTATTAGGTAGCCGGATAATGGACGAGACATTACTAGAAGCATATAACATGTTTGATATTATTCTAATCGACACACCACCGGTTCTTGCGGTTACCGATGCACAAATACTAGCGAACAAATGCGATGGAATCGTACTTGTCGTACGCAGTGAAAAAACAGAAAAAGATAAAATTTTAAAAGCGAAGCAAATATTAGACAAAGCGTCCGGTAAATTACTTGGTGTCGTCTTAAACGATAAAAGAGAAGAAAAAGAACAATATGGATATTATTAGAAAATAATGTATAGAATAGTAAATGAGAAAGCTGATAAATATTTTTATCAGCTTTTTTTGAATCTTTATAAAATTCCTTATTGAATTATATGAAAAAAATGATACAATAGAAATTTTGGAAATTCGTTGGAATGTGTTGTCATATTTAAGATTATTTTGTAAGATTATATTTGCTTGATGTCAATAAATGTAGAACTAAAATATTCAAAATAAAAAATGTAAGATTTATATGTTATAATTTTTCTTATGTGCAAATTTTAGAAAGTTGGAGGAACTTATGGAAGAAACAATTAGTTTGAAAGAGTTATTTCATATTTTAAAAAAACGTTTAGCGATGATCCTCGTAATCGCCTTTGGTGCTGCTATAGTAAGTGCTATCATTAGCTTCTTCTTCATGACACCAATCTATCAATCTTCGACGCAAATTCTTGTGAATCAGAAGAAGCAAGAGGGAGCAGCAATTCAATACAATGAGGTACAAACAAATATTCAGTTAACAAATACATACAAAGTTATAATTAAAAGTCCTGTTATTTTGGATCAAGTGAAAGAAAAATTAGGTTTGAACATAACAACACAAGAATTAAACAAAAAAATCGAAGTGGCTAATGAAAAAGATTCACAAGTTGTAGCGGTAACTGCGCAAGATAAAGATCCGAAATTAGCTCGTGATATTGCTAACACAACTGCAGAAGTATTTAAAGGTGAAGTTGCAAAAATTATGAACGTTGATAACGTAACAGTACTATCTAAAGCAGAAGTCGCAGAAAATCAATCTCCAATTAAACCACGACCAATGTTAAATGTAGTAATTGCTTTCGTTGTTGGTTTAATGGCTGCAGTTGGTCTTGCATTCTTACTAGAATACTTAGATAACACAGTAAAAAAAGAAGAAGATGTAGAAAGTTTACTTGGCTTACCAGTGTTAGGTATTGTAGCTCGTATGGATGAAGAAACAATGAACGTGAAATCACACGCTCCATCATCAAGAAAAGTGAGGGGACAAACAATTGGCTCTTAATTTATTTAAAAAGAAAAAGAATCATCGTCAACGTCGTCAATTAATTGCTCATCAACAACCGAAATCACCAATTTCAGAACAATATCGTAATATTCGAACGAATATTGAATTTGCAGCTGTTGATACGAATTTACATTCATTAATGGTAACGTCTGCGAACCCAAGTGAAGGTAAAACGACAACGACAGCGAATATGTCAGTCGTGTTTGCTCAGCAAGGAAAGAAAGTATTATTAATTGATGCAGATATGCGTAAACCGGCAATGCATCAAATGTTCCAAGTGGATAATATTTTCGGGTTAACGAACGTATTAACACATAGTGAACGTTTAGAAAAATGTGTACAAACAACATCAGTTGATAATTTACACTTTTTAGCTTGTGGTCCGATTCCGCCAAATCCAGCAGAATTATTAGGATCAAAATCAATGCAAGAACTTCTTGCACAAGCATACAGTATGTACGATTTAGTCATTTTTGATTTACCGCCAATTTTAGCTGTTACAGATGCCCAAATTATGGCAAATGTATGTGATGCTTCTATTCTTGTCGTTCGTAGTGAATCGACAGAAAAAGAAGCTGCAGTAAAAGCAAAAGGTTTATTAGAATCAGCGAAAGGTAAACTGTTAGGCGTTGTTCTGAATGATCGTGAACGTGAACAAAGCTTATATTATTACTACGGTGCAAATTAATTGAAAGGGTGAGATATGAGAAGAACATATCTCCTTTTTTCCCTTGAATATGAGATGTCTCATATTCAAGGGAAAAAAGATTTATATGAGAGAGGGAGGATGAAACAAATGATAGATTTACATTGTCACATTTTACCTGGTATCGATGACGGTGCACAGACAGTAACAGATAGTTTAGTGATGGCACAAAAGGCAATAGAGGAAGGTATTCATACAATTGTCGCGACACCACACCATCAAAATGGAAAATATATAAATGAACGTACCTCAATTCTTCATCAAGTAAAACAACTAAATGATGAACTGCAACAACATAATATTCCACTTACCATTTTACCGGGGCAAGAGGTCAGGTTATATGGTGACATATTAGAAGACTATGAAGCTGGTAAAATCGTTACTTTAAATGAAACAAACAAATACATATTCATTGAATTTCCATCTAATCATGTACCTCGTTATGCAGAACAACTATTTTATGAACTACGTGTAAAAGGAATGATTCCAATTATCGTTCATCCCGAACGTAATGCCGAGTTAATCGAGAGGCCAGATAAGTTATATAACCTTGTCAATAAAGGTGCATTAACACAAGTAACGGCAGGCAGTTTACTAGGTAAGTTTGGTAAAAAAATTAAAAAGTTTTCACTACAGCTTGTGGAACATAATTTAACTCATATGATCGCATCAGATGCACATAATACAACGTCAAGAGGATTCCATTTAGCAGAAAGCTATGAATTAGTTGAGAAAGAATTCGGAATGAACGTTATGAGCGACTTAAAAGAAAATCCGTATTTAATAATTAGCGGGAAAGCAATTTATAAAGAAGATCCGGAACAAATTCGTCGTAAAAAATTGTTCGGTATTTTTTAAATAAAGAACTGGTGATGTCTCCTAACCGTTATCAACGGAGGCACTCGGTCGTGCTGTGGGTAGAAATTTTTTTATTTCGAACCTACCTTAGACGCTTGTCGTCGGGAGTATGACGTGAGGTTGGGTTAGATGCCCATCATTTATTTGTAATAGAAACTCTACCTATGGAGTTATAGCAATGACTCTATAGGTAGGGTTTTTGTTATTGTTACATATGAATAAAAGGATGTAGGGGGAATAGAATTGAAAAAAGTAAGAAAAGCAATTATTCCAGCAGCTGGTCTGGGAACGAGATTTTTACCAGCAACGAAAGCGATGCCGAAAGAAATGTTACCAATCGTCGATAAACCGACAATTCAATACATAGTAGAAGAAGCAATAGAATCTGGAATTGAAGACATTATTATTGTTACTGGAAAAGGAAAACGTGCGATTGAAGATCATTTTGATCATTCCTTTGAATTAGAACAAAACCTTTTAGAAAAAGGAAAGCATGAAATACTTGAGAAAGTACAAGCTTCATCAAAAATTAATATTCATTACATAAGACAAAAAGAGCCGAAAGGACTTGGGCACGCAGTATGGTGCGCACGTAAATTTATTGGAAGTGAGCCATTTGCAGTATTACTTGGTGATGATATTGTACAAGCAAAAACACCATGTTTACGTCAATTAATGGATCAATACGAAGAAACACAATCGTCAGTTATCGGTGTACAAACAGTGCCAGAAAACGAAACACATCGTTACGGTATTATCGATCCAATTGAACAAAATGACCGTCGTTATCAAGTGCGTCAGTTTGTTGAAAAGCCAGCAGAAGGTACAGCACCATCAAATTTAGCGATTATGGGTCGTTACATATTAACACCTGAAATTTTTGCGTTCCTCGAAAATCAAGAAACAGGAGCAGGTGGAGAAATTCAATTGACAGATGCAATTCAACACTTAAACGAAATTCAACGAGTATTTGCGTATGACTTCGAAGGTATTCGTTATGATGTTGGAGAGAAGTTTGGGTTTATTAAAACGACAATTGAGATGGCGCTTCAACATGATGAATTAAAGGGTGAATTAATGAAATATATGAATGAACTTGTGAAAAAAGAAAATGTATATTTGTAAAGTGAGGTGCAAGAATTTTGACCTTGTTAAAATTATCTGATGGGGATGAAACGAAGCTAAATAGTAGAAAAATAGATGTGGAAACGGTAAATGCTCGTAAAGGATATTTAGTGGTTAAACGTTGCATAGATTTTATGGGATCTTTATGTGGGTTGTTGTTGTTATTCCCTCTCTTCTTAATTGTAGCCTTAATCATTAAATATGAGGATCCTAAAGGACCGGTGTTTTTTAAACAAGTTCGTATCGGGAAAGATGGAAAAGAGTTCTATATATATAAGTTCCGCTCAATGGTTACAGATGCTGAGGATAAATTGAAAGATTTATTGGAACATAATGAAGTTTCAGGTGCCATGTTTAAAATGAAAAAAGATCCTAGGGTAACACATTTCGGTCACTTTATTCGTAAAACTAGCATTGATGAACTTCCTCAGTTAATTAATGTACTAAAAGGTGAAATGAGCCTCGTTGGACCGAGGCCACCATTGCCACGTGAAGTAAAACAATATACAGATCATGATAAGCAAAGACTGCTTGTACTACCTGGATGCACCGGGTTGTGGCAAGTAAGTGGGAGAAATGATCTTGGTTTTAAGGAAATGGTTGAATTGGATTTAGAGTATATAAATAAACAAAGTATCGGGACAGACATTCAAATTATATTAAAAACAGTAACTATTCTTTTCACATCAAAAGGGGCTTATTAATATTAAAAAAATTAGTTCAAAGATAAGTGTGTTTTGAATGTTATTTAAGAGGTCTAATTATGAAGTTAAATAGTATGGCAGTAAAAAACATTGCTCAAATGGGCGTAATTCAATTGGTTAATTATCTATTTCCGTTAATAACGGTCCCTTATTTACTAAGGACAATTGGAATATCAAATTACGGTATACTTTCTGTTGAGATAGCAGTGGCACAAATATTATTGATTATTTCTGACTATGGATTTGCATTTACAGCAACACAGAAAATAGCAATAAAAGAAAAAGTGGATAATGATTTAGCAAGCGCAATTTATATTGTTAAATGCTTAATGGGGATAATTGTTTTTATAGCAGTTAGTATAATTATATATGTATTTTCTGCGGATACTAAGACAATCATACTTCACTTTGGATTCTTCGGCTTTTTCTTCTTCCAGTCATTAATACCCAACTGGTTGTTTAGGGGTTTAAATAAACTCATGTATATATCGATATTAACAGTAATATCAAAATTATTTACGTTAGTATTGATGTTGTTATTAATTAAAAGTGAGAGTGATTATTACTTACTAGGGATTGTATATGCTGTGCCAACCATAATTATATGTGTAATTGCTCAAATAGTGGTGATTAAATTAGGGGTTAAAATTCAGAGGGTTAGTATTAGGAGAATACTTTCAGAAATAGAAGAGGGGAAAGATATATTTCTTTCTAATATCATTGGGGTATTATATACGACCTTGAATACGATAGTGGTGGCATTCTTTGGCGGTAGTTATGCAGCTGGGATATATGCGACTTGTGAGAAAGTAGTTGGTTTAGTTAACAGTGTCACAAATGCAATTTCACAAGCGGTATATCCAATTGTGTGTAAGGAAATAGCTAAGAAAAAAAATAAAATAGAACAGTTTAAAGTGTCTTTAAAATATTTTGGATGGTGGCCGGTTTGTACCTTTATTGGTGGAATAATCTTACTTGTATTAGCTCCGTTTATTTTGGCTCTAATTACGGGAGAGAAAGTGACCGATAATCAAATATTAACACTTCGAATTATGAGTTTTATTCCATTTTTAATTAGTCTAGGCCATTTATTAGGGATACAAACTTTAATTCCATTAAATGATAAAGCATCTGTTAGAATCGCTGTAACTTACGGAGCAATAGTGAATTTATCATTGGGAGTTTTATTATCCTGGTTATACGAGGCGCCAGGAACAGCTGCAGCAATACTTTTATGTGAACTTGTAGTTGTAGGAAAAGAGTTGAAATTTATAAAAACACACATAAGCTCTAAAGAAGGAGAAAAATGATTTGAGTGAATTTAACTTGTTTGCAATTATTGTTATTTACAATAGAAAAATTACAGATGCACCAACATATAATGAACTGAAAAAAATAACGTCCATTCGAGAGAATTTGTTTGAAAATATATTTATCTTTGATAACTCAACAGACAAAGAAGTAAGAGAATGGAATAAGAGATTAGTAAATAGTCAAAATGAGAAAGTAATGCAGTATGTTACAGAAAATGAAAATGTTGGTTTAGCTCATGCTTATAATTCTATATTGAAAAAAATTAACGAGGAATCTCCAAAAAAGAATAATTGGTTTTTGGTGACAGATCAAGATACCGATATTACATTGGAATTTTTAGATGCTTTTTGTGAAAATATTTATGATAACCCTGCAATTGGTGCGTATGTACCAAGAATATTTGGAAAATCACATATGATTTCTCCTTTAAAAGTCAATAGAACATTTTGGGGTGATAGTTTTGATTTACCAGCAGCAGAGCCAAATGGTCTTTTGAATGATCGATATACTGCTATTAATAGTTGCTCAATTTTTAACGTAAATGCTTTAAATAAAATAGGTGGATTTAGTGAGAAGTTTCCTATAGATTATTTAGATCATCATACTTATCATCAATTATGGAAAAATCAATATTCTTGCTACTGTTTGGATGTGGAGATTAAACATGATCTATCATTCGAGTCTTTTAGAGAAGTTAAATACGATCGATATAAAAACTTTTTGATTAGTCAAAGTAATTATATTACAGAGGTTGAACAAGATAATAAAATTAATCTTATTAAAGCTAGTATACATTCTGGTCGAAGACATACAGTTAGGACTTTAAGAAATGGGAGATTAATTTATTTTTGTAAAGGCTGGTATTTAAAGCTGAAGATGTTAGTACGAGCATTGAAAAAATAAAGGAGATAGTAAGAAATGGAGTTAATCTCAAATTCATCTGTGAATGTAGTGATAGTAACCTATGGTGAAAGATGGGGATTTTTAAAACCGATTTTAGCCAAGTTAGAAAGATTTGATGAAATTAATAGTATTATTTTAGTTGATAATGGGGTTCCTTATGATTTGAATGTGAAATTGAAAGGATTTAATAAAATTAAAACAGTTCATTTTCAAAATAATGAAGGTTCTGCAACAGGATTTAATGCCGGAATTAATAAGGCGCTTCAAGAAGAAGGAAATTTTATTTGGCTTTTAGATGATGATAATCTGCCAAATGATGATGCATTAGAAAAACTAAAAAAAATGCAAGTAGAGTTAGATGATGAAAAGATTATATTAAGCTCTTTTCGTAATGATAGATTAGAATTATTAAATTCAGGAGGACAAAGTTTTACACGCAATTCTTTTTTTGAATTCAATATATTGAAAAAAATATTTAAAAAATCAAAAAGATACAGTAAAAAGGATACAGGGTATCCAAATTTACTAGCATGTGAAGCAGTTCCTTATGGTGGCTTATTTTTGAATAAAACTATTATGGAGCAAGTAGACTTACCTACGAAAGAGTATTACTTATATTGTGATGACATTGATTTTACTTATAGAATGACTAATCAGGGTTATGCAATATATTGTGTTACCGATAGTGTGATTGTTGATTTAGAAAGCTCATGGTATAGAAAAGAGAAAGTACCAATGTTTCAAGGAATATTTAGAACCAATGAATTAACTAGAGGATTATATTCAATTCGTAATAGAGTATACTTTGAAAAAAATTATATAGCAGATTCAATAATGGCTTATTATGTAAACATATTTATATATATGTGTTTCGTGTTTATCAAGTATATGCCTAAAAATGTTAATGGTCTAAAAAGGTATATAATATTATTAAAAGCTATTAATAAAGGTAGAAAAGGAGTATTGGGGAAAGAGAAGGATTGGTAATACTTTATTTCCCAAAAAAGTATGAAAAAACTTGAAAAAAATTTCACATATTTATACGTCACTTTACTTTTAATTATTGCAGGCAATACAACTATTACTCAAATGTTTTTATTTACCGGGGAAAGAAAATTTGGAGTTTTATCGAAAGAGCGTATAGTCTTATTGTTATATGTAATTACGGTAATTATCGGGATATTAGTTTCAAAAAAAAGCTTGCAAATTACATTTTCAAAAGTAAAAGCTTTTTATATTCTATTCGCATTTTTAATATCTAGTTTTATACTATCTTTTGTGAATTTATCCGAAGGTTTTGAGAAGATGACAGAAGTTTTCTTCTCTTATTATTGGGTTACTTTATTTGTAATTATACTGGGTATGAATATTAACTTTATGGAAGAAAAATATGTGAAAAGAGCCTTTTCTATGTTTTTCTTTATTCAATGTATACTTGGTATCATGCAATATACCTTTAATAAACCGTTTGTGTTCACTACTTTTAACGGAGAGCCGGTATTGAATACAATCTATTATTTAAATGGTATAAGTTCTGCAAGTGATATTTTATACTCAATGGGGGCACAAGTAAGGGCTTTTGGTTTAACGGATAGTGGGTTAACGTTGGGGTTATTTTCTTTAGCTTTATTTAGTTGTTATTTTTATAATCTATCTTCCTCAAATGGGAGAGAAAAAATGAGAGCTATTTTAATAATGTTAGTTGCATTAATTTGTGCATACATGACGATTACAAGAAATATTTATGTGACAGGTCTGTTTTTATTGTTGGTGTTATTATTCTTAAATAAGATTTCTTCAAAAAAAATCTTATTTGTAAAAACAATGTATGTTCTTTTGGTTATAGGAAATTTTTTATATGTATCATTTGCAGAAGAGCTTTTTGAATTTATTGCTCAAGTAATACCTGAGTTTAATATAGAAACATTATTTAGTCGATTAATAGGGTATCAGCAAGTTTTTAATAAGGTTAAATTTGATGTTTCTCATATACTATTTGGATCAGGTATAGTACCTTCACGTCAATTATATATAGATAATGACTTCTTATATACATATGCTAATATTGGCCTAGTTAGTTATGTACTAATGCAGATAATATATATGTATATATTATTTAAAGGGTTAAACGGCCTAAGGGCAAAAACGTATGATTCTGGATTTTTAAAAGGATTATTAATCTTTCTAGTAACATATCCTTTTGCGAGTTGGATTAGTACTGTTATTTATGTTTACTTTATTCTGGCTATTTTAGCGTATGTAATTATGAAAAATGAAGACAAAAAATTAAATACGTAAATGACTTTTAATGAGGTAAAAAAATGAACGAGAGTATTTTTAAAAACAAATATTTAAAATTGAAATATATTCCATATATAATTTTAGCCTTTTTAATAAATGGATTTATAAAGTTATTAAAATTAAAAAAGCAAAAGATTATTTTAATAGGTGGGCATTGTGGAGAAAAATACGGAGATAATTCAGCTGAAATTCATAAATATTTACTAAGGAAATACCCAGAGTTTAAAATTTATTGGATGATAAATAAAGAGGTAAATCCAGAAGTAGTGAATATAGAAGGAACTGTAATAAAAATAGGTGGGATAAAGAATTACCTTGCGTATTTAAATTGTGATGTTTGTTATTTTAGTCATTCATTAAGTACAGATATTGCGCCAGTAATTGATAAAATCTTGCCTGAAAGAAATAAACCTATTAGGGTACACCTTAGCCATGGAGTAGAGGGATTAAAAAGGAACATTTACCCCGAAAGAATAGAAAATGTAGATTTTTATATATGTAGCTCTGAAAATGAAAAGGAAATCAAGCAGACTGAATGGGGTATAGCTGAGAACAAACTAATTGTCACTGGGGTACCTAGGTACGACAGGTTATATCGTTCAAAAAATATAATTCCTCAAAAAAGTATCTTATACTTACCAACTTGGCGTGAGTGGTTATATGAAATGGAAGAAGAAGAATTTATGCAATCAGAGTTTGTTAGTAAAATTCAAAGGGTAATTAATGATGTAAAATTGAATCAGATATTAATTGAGGCTGGTTTTAGGTTGGAAGTTTTACTTCATCCGTTTATGCAAAAAAAAATACCCTTACTTCAAGAAAATAACATTAATTCGAATATTGTAATTTTAGGAGGAAATGAAGATATTTCCGATAAAATTGTAACTTCTTCGTTATTAATTACTGATTATTCAAGCGTGAGCTGGGATTTTCTTTATATGCGCAAAAATATTATCTTTTTCCAATTTGATCAAGAAAAATATTTAAATGAACGAGGTGCATATATGGATTTTAAAAAAGAACTCTTTGGTGAGGTAGTATTTTCAGTTGATGATTTAATTCAAAATATAAAGCAGCTATTGAATGATAGGTTGGAATATAATGATGAAATTATTAACTTTCAACGTGAGAAATTTTTCACCTTTTTTGATGATAAAAATTGTGAACGCGTAATTCAGCATACTCTAAATGTGGATTAGACAGTGAAGAGATTATATAGAACACTGAAGGAACACTTGGAGTAATTTAATAATAGATTCTAATTTAATTGAATATATGGAGGCATAACGATGAAAGGTATTATTTTAGCAGGTGGAAGTGGGACAAGATTATATCCATTAACAATGGTAACAAGTAAACAATTGTTACCTATATACGATAAACCAATGATTTATTATCCACTATCTACACTGATGTTAGCGGGAATTCGTGAAATTTTAATTATTTCAACACCAGAGGATACACCACGTTTTGAAGCTTTGTTAGGAGATGGATCTCAATTTGGTATTTCTCTTCAATATAAAGTACAACCAAGTCCAGATGGATTAGCACAAGCATTTATTATTGGTGAAGAATTTATTGGTGATGATTCTGTAGCGATGGTGCTAGGGGACAACATTTATTATGGTAGCGGAATGCGCAAAATGTTACAGCGTGCAGCTCAGAAAGAAAGTGGAGCTACAGTGTTTGGGTATCATGTACATGATCCAGAGCGTTTTGGTGTAGTTGAATTCGATGAGAACGGGAAAGTATTGAGTGTAGAAGAAAAACCGAAAGAGCCAAAATCAAATTACGCAATTACTGGTTTATATTTCTATGATAATCGTGTAGTTGAAATTGCGAAAAATGTTAAACCATCGGCACGTGGAGAATTAGAAATTACATCTATAAATGAAGCATATTTAAATAATGGTGAGTTAGAAGTTGAATTATTGGGTCGTGGTTACACATGGTTAGATACAGGTACACATCAAAGCCTTGTGGATGCAACAAACTTTGTAAAAACAGTTGAAGACCATCAAGGAATTAAAATTGCAGCACTTGAAGAGATTGGGTTTATTAATGGGTGGATTAATAAAGAAACTTTAACTGAATCAGGTGATCAGTGCTCTAAAAATGGCTATGGTCAATATTTATTAAAAGTAGCAAACGGTAGTATTAAATACTAATTTGGAGTGAATGTAATGAAAGTTTTAGATACAAACTTATTAGGTGTTAAAGTAATTGAGCCAAAAGTGTTTGGAGATCATCGTGGTTGGTTTATGGAAACGTATAGCGATAAGGCAATGAAAGAAGCAGGAATTGATCTACAATTTGTACAAGACAATCAATCATTTTCTGCAACAAAGGGAACACTTCGTGGCTTACACTATCAGTTAAATCCTAAAGCACAAACTAAGCTTGTACGTTGTACACGTGGATCAATCTTTGATGTAGCGGTCGACATTCGTAAGGGAAGTCCTACATACGGTCAATGGTTCGGTATTGAGCTAAGTGCAGAAAATAAAAAACATTTATTAGTTCCAAAAGGATTTGCACATGGATTTATGACATTAACAGATGATGTTGAGGTTCAGTATAAAGTTGATGAATTATATGCTCCGGAATGCGATCGAGGCATTGTTTGGAACGACGCTGAAATTGGTGTTGAGTGGCCAATGGAAATTCAACCAGTGCTATCTGAAAAAGACGAAAAAGCACCTTCATTAAAAGAAGCAGAAACTAACTTTGTATACGGGGAGTAAAAAAAATGAAAATTTTAGTAACCGGTTATAATGGTCAGCTTGGATATGACGTAGTAAAACGTGGAGAGAAGCAAGGACTAGAAATGCAAGGTATTGGAATAGAAGATTTAGATATTACAAACGAAGCTGCGGTTTATGAATTTGTAGATAAAGTAAAACCAGATGCAATTATTCATTGTGCAGCATATACGGCTGTTGATAGATCTGAAGATGATAAAGAACTTTGTTGGAATGTGAATGTAGAAGGTACAAAATACCTTGCTACAGCAGCAAAAAAATTAAATGCTAAATTTGTTTATATTAGTACGGATTATGTATTTGATGGAGAAGGAACGCATGCATTTGTAGAAACTGACGCACCTAATCCGGTTGGATACTATGGTTTAACAAAGTATGAGGGAGAAAAAGTAGTTAGAAGCCTAATAGATAACAACTTTATTGTGCGTATTTCATGGGTATTCGGTATTAATGGAAATAACTTCATTAAAACAATGCTTCGTTTAGGCAAAACACGTAATGAACTGAACGTTGTGGGAGATCAAATAGGGTCACCAACTTACACATATGACTTAGCTCGTTTATTAGTTGATATGGTTGTAACCGAGAAATATGGTACATATCATGCTACAAATGAAGGTTTCTGCAGTTGGGCTGAATTTGCACAAGAAATTTTTGAGATTGCAGGACAAGATGTAAAAGTAAATAGTATTACAACAGAAGAGTATCCTACTCGCGCAGTACGTCCTAAAAATTCACGTATGTCGAAGCAGAAATTAATTGATAATGGATTTGAGCCATTACAAGATTGGAAGAAAGCAACAAAACATTATATTACACAATTACAACAAGAGGTGAAATAAGTTGGAAAAAAAGAAAGTATTAGTTACAGGTGGCGCAGGCTTTATTGGGGGTAATTTTGTTCAGTATATGGTAAATAAATATCCTCAATATCATATCATTAATTTAGATGTACTTACATATGCTGGAGATTTAACAAAGCATAAAGATATTGAGGGTAAAGATAACTATTCATTTGCTAAGGTTGATATCGTAGACCGTCAAGCGGTAAACCAACTATTTGAACAAGAAAAATTCGATTATGTTGTTCATTTTGCTGCAGAGAGCCATGTTGATCGTTCAATTACTGAACCTGAAGTATTTATTAGCACAAATGTATTGGGGACACAAGTGTTATTAGATGCAGCAAAGGCGTATGGCATTACTAAATTTGTTCACGTATCAACAGACGAAGTATACGGCGAATTAGATTTTGATCCAACTACATTCTTCACAGAAGATACACCTTTACAACCAAATAGCCCATATAGTGCGAGTAAGGCTTCTTCTGACCTATTAGTTCGAGCGTATCATGAGACATTCGGTTTACCAATTAACATTACACGCTGCTCAAACAATTATGGACCATTCCATTTCCCAGAAAAATTAATTCCATTAACAATTTCACGTGTATTAAATGATGAAAAGGTTCCTGTATATGGGGACGGTAAAAATATTCGCGACTGGTTACACGTTATTGATCATTGTGCTGCAATTGATTTAGTTATGCATGAGGGTGCAAATGGAGAGGTTTATAATGTTGGTGGGCATAATGAGCGTACAAATTTAGAAGTAGTAAAAACTATTATTAGTACACTTGGCAAATCGGAAGAACTAATCGAGTTTGTTCAAGATCGACTAGGTCACGATAAGCGCTACGCAATTGACCCAACAAAACTAGAGAAATTAGGTTGGAAACCAACTTACACATTTGAAACGGGAATTGCTCAAACAATCCAGTGGTATTTAGATAATGAAGAATGGTGGAAAGCAATTGTATCGGGTGAATACAAGAGCTATTTTGCGAAACAATATACAAATCTATAAGCAATAGAGGCTATTAATATTAAGTATCATTTAATAGAATGATTTTGAGGTGAAGGTGATAGATTTTATTACCTTCATTTTTTTTGTAAATAATAACATGGAAAATTTATAATCCCATGGCGAAACTAAGGAGAGAACAAATTGAAAATATTGCATATTTCACTGGGATTACCCCCGTATCGCACAGGTGGGTTAACAAAATACTCAGTAGATTTAATGCATTCACAAGGACAAGAGCATCAAGTATTTCTTTTGTATCCGGGAAAATTCACTTTTTCGAAAAGGACAGCTATTAAGAAAAATAAACCATATGGAAGTATATCGGTATATGAATTAGTTAACCCTTTACCGATTCCTTTATTAAATGGAATTAATCAGCCTGAACATTTTATGAAGGAAATAGATCATAAGGTATATGAGGAATTTTTAATAGAATTAAAACCAGAGGTAATTCATGTACATACCTTGATGGGGATACACAAAGAATTTTTTGAAACGGCAAAGAAATTAGATATAAAAATTGTATTTACTACACATGATTATTTTGGTCTTTGTCCAAAAGTAAATTTGATGGACTCAAAAGGTAACATTTGTAATGATTTTGATGATGGGAAAAGCTGTATAGAATGTAATGTGAATGCATTAAGTCTTCCGATGGTTCATGTGATGCAATCGTATCCATATCGTTATTTAAAAGATAGTAGTATCGTAAAATCACTTAGAAAAATTAAAAAGAATCAGACTAAAAATAATACTGTAGCTACTAGGGTAGAACGAGAGATTGAAGAAATAGATGTGAATTTAGCGACGTATTATATAGAATTACGCGATTATTATTTAACAATATTCAAATTGATAGATTACTTCCATTTCAATAGTTCTATAGCAAAAGAGCAATTCGAAAAATATCTTGATGTGAATGGGAAGATAGTCTCTATTAGTCATCAAGATATTTCTGATTATCGTCAAGAGCGTAAAGTTAAACAAAGAGGAAATGAAGTAGTTAGATTAGGATATTTAGGACCCATAGATACCTATAAAGGATTTTATTCTTTAAAGAATCAATTGGATTCTTTAAAGGAAAAGGGATATACTAATTGGCATTTAGGAGTTTATGGTGATTTTGTAAATGATCCAGACACATATAATCCTAAATACTATACCTTTTATGGTCGTTATAATTATAATCAGTTAAAAGATATTTTTAATGAAGTTGATTTGTTAATCATCCCTAGTATTTGGAAAGAAACTTTTGGATTTATTGGTTTAGAAGCACAATCGTATGGTGTTCCAATTATGGTCTCTGAATATGTTGGTTTCAAGGACTTAGTACAAGATGGAGAAACTGGCTTTATATATAAAGTAAATAAGCATGATTTTATTGATAAATTATCAATGATTCTTGACGACACTTCATTGTTAGATTATATAAATGAAAACCTATTGAAATTGGATTTTCCTCATTTAATGGAGCAACATACTAAAGAAATAATAAACCTGTATCAAGAGGTAAGAGCGGGAGAAGAATAGATGAAACACGTATTTATTATTGGATCGAAAGGAATTCCAGCAAAGTATGGGGGATTTGAAACATTTGTAGAGTATTTAACAGAACGTAAGAAAAGTGAAGATATTCAGTATCATGTATCTTGCTTAGCGGATAACAATGAAGAATTTCAGCATAATAAGGCGAGATGCTTCAACGTGAAGACCCCTGAAATTGGGAGTGCGAAAGCTGTAGCGTATGATATATTGAGTTTAAGAGAGTGTATTAGTTATATTAAAAAAAATAATCTTAAAAACTGTATTGTATATATACTCGCATGTCGTATTGGTCCGTTTTTCTCTTTCTATAAAAGGAAGTTAGAAAAAATGGGTGTTCAAGTTTTTGTAAATCCAGATGGTCACGAATGGAAAAGAAGTAAATGGAGTCCGGCTATTAGAACTTATTGGAAAATATCTGAAAATCTAATGGTAAAGCATGCTGATTTACTGGTATGTGATTCTAAGGGTATTGAATCTTATATCCAAAAGGATTATAAAAAGCATGAACCAAAGACAACATTTATTGCCTATGGTGCGGATGTTACAACTTCTTCTTTAAAAGAAGATGACAGCACATTAATTGAATGGTATAAGAAACATGATGTAGCTGTGAATGAATATTATTTAGTAGTTGGTCGTTTTGTTCCAGAGAATAACTATGAATTAATGGTTCGTGAATTTATGAAATCCAATTCTAAAAAGGATTTTGTTATTATTTCTAATGTTGAAGAAAATCAATTTTATCAAGAATTATTAGCAAAAACGAAGTTTAATAAGGATTCACGTATTAAATTCGTTGGTACTGTATATGACCAAGATTTGTTAAGGAAAATTCGTGAAGATGCATTTGCTTATTTCCATGGACATGAAGTGGGTGGGACAAACCCATCATTATTAGAGGCGTTAGCGTCTACGAAGTTGAATCTGCTTTTGGATGTAGTGTTCAATAAAGAGGTTGGCGAAGAAGGTGCGGTTTATTTCTCTAAAGAAGAAGGTGCTTTAGCTAATTTAATTCAAGAAGTAGAGGCTTATTCTGAAGATGAAATTGATAAGTTAAGTAACAAAGCTAAAGATCGAATTATTCATGAATATTCGTGGGAGAAAATAGTGAATGATTATGAGGATTTGTTTTTAAATTCTTGATATATAAACATGTATGCCCTCTATTAATGAAATATTAGAGTAGCATTTAGTTTACAAGTCATTTACAAGTTATGTGTATATCCGTATAGTATTATATGGAATGAAATTTATAATGTTGAAATTGTTACCCGAAAGAAGGAAAAACGATGAAGAAAAAGATTCTATTTTGGATTCTAGGTATCATTGGTGTTCTTGTTATTGCTGGTGGTGTATATGCATATACTGTATATTCTAATGTGTCTAATGCGTTAAATACAGTGCATAAGCCTTTGGATCGTGATAAGTCCGATAAGCGAGATAAGAAAGTAGAGATTGCAGATAATAAACCTATATCTATTTTATTAATGGGTGTAGACCAAGAAGATAATGGAACAGGTAGATCAGATTCACTTATGTTATTTACTTTAAATCCAAAAACAAAATCTATGAAAATTACAAGTATTCCACGTGATTCTTATACAGAAATTGTTGGTAAAGGTAAAAAAGATAAAATCAACCACGCTTATGCTTTCGGTGGCATTGATATGTCTGTAAAAACAGTAGAGAATTTTCTTAATGTACCAGTTGATCATTACATCGAAGTAAACATGGCTGGGTTCAAAGATATTGTAGATGCTGTTGGCGGTGTTGATGTTAATAACGATTTGGAGTTTACATCGAGAAATCAGCATTTTGCTAAAGGTAATATCCATTTAAATGGTGAAACAGCATTAAAGTATACTCGCATGCGTTATGAAGATCCACGCGGTGACTTCGGTCGTCAAATGCGCCAACGCCAAGTTATTCAAGCTGTAATTAAAAAAGGTGCAAGTGTATCTTCTTTAGCAAATTATGGTGATGTATTAAAAGCAATTGAGAAAAATGTTAAAACAAGTTTAACGCAAGATCAAATGTTTGATATTCAAAAGAACTATAAAGATTGCATGGAGAATAGTGAAGAAATCCAAATCCCAGGTGACGGCCACAAAGCTGCTGATGGTATTTGGTACTACTACGTTCCAGATGCAGCGAAACAAGATATTACGAATAAGTTAAGAGCGCATCTTGAAGTGACTAAGTAATATGTAATAACCCAACTCCTTTGGTAGGAGTTGGGTTTATTTTTGCATGGATTTATATTAATATTATATATTGTGAGATTAATAGATGAGGTGAATCGATGAATAAGAAAGCAGTACTTGTCCTAGTTATTTTTGTATTGTTTGTCGCTTCGGTTGTGAGCGGTAAATTGTACTGGAATAAGAAGATTGCGAATGCGACGGGACAGACGAGTGAAGTAACGAAAACGAAGTCTGAAGTGAAAGATAGCGGAGCGAAGAAAGCAGAGAAAAAACAAGATGCGAAGTCATCTTTTAATGAAGCATATGCGAAGAATTTACCAGATGAAGTGAAAGAGAAGTTAAAGAAAGCTGCTGAGGATAAAAAGGTGGTAAACCTTGTTATTGTTGGTGATGAAGCTTCTTCATCTGAAAAAGATGCTTGGGCAGCTAAGTTAACGGCTAATTTAGAAACTGCTTACGGTAAAGGGTTATGGAATGTGACAGTAAAGGAATATAAGGGTGAAAGTACAGACGAGTTAATCACAAATAAACGTGATAAAGAGATTGCGAAAGAAAATCCAGATGTGATTTTATTTGAGCCACCGTTTATTACTGACAATGGTAAAACTGGTAATGGAAACTCTGTTGCGAGTACACAGAAGTTTGTGCACGCACTTTCTACTAGTGCAAAGGGTGCTACGATTATGATTCAACCACCAAACCCAGTGTATGGTGCGAAGAATTATCCGAAGGCGATTGAGGCGTTAAAGCAATTTGCGACGCAAAATGGTTATACATATGTGGATCATTGGGGAGCATGGCCTGATGCAGCAACGAAGTCTATCCTACCATATTTAACAGAAGAATTCGGTTTCCCAAGTGCTAAAGGACATGAAGTTTGGGCACAATATGTAACGGATTATTTCGTTGCTAAGTAATAAAGGTACACAAAAGGTATACGAGCAATCGTATACCTTTTATAATAAGTAAGTGAATAAGAAATCCTAATATATGTAGGAGGAAGACAATGAATTCAATTCTAATCTGCGGCGGAGCTGGTTATATCGGTTCTCACGCTGTGAAAAAATTAGTAGACGAAGGTTTATCTGTAGTAGTAGTAGATAACTTACAAACTGGTCATGAGGATGCAATTACGGAAGGTGCGAAGTTTTATAATGGCGACCTTCGTGATAAAGCATTTTTAAGAGATGTTTTTAAACAAGAGAATATTGAGGCGGTTATGCATTTCGCAGCTGATTCTTTAGTTGGAGTTAGTATGGAGAAGCCTCTTCAATATTATAATAACAATGTGTATGGTGCACTTTGCTTATTAGAGGTAATGGATGAGTTTAAGGTAGATAAGTTTATTTTCTCTTCTACTGCGGCGACGTATGGTGAGGTAGATGTAGACCTTATTACTGAGGAAACGATGACAAATCCAACGAATACGTATGGAGAAACGAAGTTAGCAATCGAGAAGATGCTTCATTGGTATAGCCAAGCTTCTAATTTACGTTATAAGATTTTCAGATACTTTAACGTGGCTGGTGCAACTCCAAATGGTATTATTGGGGAAGATCACCGCCCAGAGACGCATTTAATTCCTCTTGTACTGCAAGTGGCGTTAGGTCAACGTGAGAAGATTATGATGTTTGGTGATGATTATAATACACCAGATGGTACTTGTATCCGTGATTATATTCATGTTGAAGATTTAGTGGCAGCTCACTTCTTAGGACTTAAAGACCTACAGAACGGCGGAGAGAGTGATTTCTATAACTTAGGAAATGGTAATGGTTTCAGTGTAAAAGAAATCGTTGATGCAGTTCGTGAAGTTACAAATCATGAAATTCCTGCTGAAGTAGCGCCACGTCGTGCGGGAGATCCAGCACGTTTAGTTGCTTCTTCTCAGAAAGCGAAAGAGAAGCTAGGATGGGATCCTCAGTATGTAAATGTGAAGACAATCATTGAGCATGCTTGGAATTGGCATCAGAAGCAACCTAATGGGTATGCTAAATAAAATATAATAAGTGAAAGAGAGGGTATTGTCGTTCAACATATGTTCGACAATACCCTCTCTTTTTTTATAGGATTTTTGCTATACTAAACTGTACTATAATACGGGATGGAAGGAGGAGAATAATGAAAATACTTGTAGTTGATGATGAATCGAGTATTCGTAATTTGATTCGGATGCAGTTGGAGATGGAAGGGTATGAAGTGCTCACGGCGGCTGATGGAAGAGAAGCTTTAGAGAAATGGAATGAAGGACCGGATGTATTAATTTTGGATGTTATGCTTCCAGATACAGATGGGTACGAGTTGCTTCGTTTGTTTCGTGAGAAGAATAGGGATATTCCACTACTCATGTTAACTGCGAAGAGTCAGATGAATGATAAATTGCTTGGCTTGCAGCTTGGTGCAGATGATTATGTGACGAAGCCATTTAATTATGCTGAGCTTATTCTTCGGATTAAGAATATGACGCGGCGTGTGAAGAAGGCAGAGGTAACGGTAAGTCATGAAGTAATTGGGGCAGGAGAGATAACGATTTGTCCTAAGGAAAGAAAGGTACATGTTAGTGGACAAGAAATTCAGTTAACGTACCGAGAGTTTAATTTATGTCAGTTGTTTGTTTCCAATCCGCAGCGTGTATTTATGAGAGATGAGTTACTTGAGAAAGTATGGGGGTTTGAGTATATCGGAAATACGAGAGCGGTTGATATTATGGTGCAAAGACTGCGGAAGAAGCTAGGGAATAGCGGGGAATATATTAAGACAATTTATGGCGTTGGCTATAAACTAGATTGTTAAGTGGTGATGGTATGTCTTTAAAAAGGAATATGGTGTTTGGAATAGTGGGACTGTTAATCCCGATTTTTGTTCTTTTGTACGCAGTTGTTTATATTACGTTAGAAAAGAATATGTATCATAACGCGGCAAATTCTTTAGAGAAATTAAGTGTAGAAGCACAAATTTATACGATGAATTATTTAGAGAAGGAAGCAGAGGTCGAGACGCTCGGCCCGAATTCACTTTTAATTGCTTCGTATTTAGCAAAGCGCATGGATGTACGTGTACAGATGATTGGGAAGAATGGAGATGTTGTTGCGGATACGCAAAAGGGAGCACTTCTTCACCGGAATATTGATATTGAGAGCTCTTTGAAGGGGAAGAAATCGTATGTTTTTGAAGAGGGAGACCCAGCTCCAATTCTTTTGTTTTCAAGCCCAGTTTATTATGGAAACGATGTCATCGGAAGTGTTCGTTTTATAAATGAGTTAACGGGTGAGAAGGAAGTTTTAACAAATGTTGGCTGGACGTTCTTAATGACGTCTCTTTGTCTAGTAGCTGCAGGTATTTTCTTTGCAATTCGTTTGGCGAAGTCTCTTCATAAGCCGATTGATCAGTTAAGACAAATGGCAAAGCGGCTTGCGAATGGTGATTATAAAAGTAAGATTGAGCTAAATGAATATGTGGAAATTGCTCAGCTTTCAGCATCTTTTAATGCGATGGCCGATGGAATTGAGCTGCATATTAAGCAATTGAAAGAGGAGAAAGAGAAGCAGAAAGATTTCTTAGACCGCATTACGCATGAGCTAAAAACACCGTTAACGGCGATTATTGGCTATGTGGATTTAATTCCGAAGTTAAAGGCGAAGGAAGATGTAAAGGAAAGCCTGCGATATGTGGCTGTAGAGAGTGAGCGTTTATTATCACTTGTAGAGGAATTGCTTAAGTCTTCAAAGTACGGGAAGAGTACGTTTGAAGTGTCACCTACAGTTGTGAATGTAAAGGAATTAGCAGAAGAAGCAGTTTCAATTGTGAAACCTCGTCTGCAGAAATTTGAGATTGAAGTGATAAATGAGTTAACAGATGTACATGTTGTTGCGGATTTCGATAAGACGAAACAGATTTTCTTAAACGTGCTGGATAATGCGATAAAATATAGCGATGCTACGCAAATTCGTATGAATGTAATTGTAAATGAACGTGAGGCAAAGATTTTTGTTCATGATGATGGCATTGGTATAGATGAAGGTGTGCTTGCAGAGTGGAATGAAGCACCAGAAGGGAAGGTACTGCCTTCTAGTTACGGGAATGGTTACGGTTTGTATATTTGTCAGGAGATTATGAATAAGCAGGGCGGAAGTATGCGAATTGAGAGTAGTGAAGAGATTGGTACTACAATATTTATTACATTTTTGCTTCCGAGACGGATGGAAGACATAAAAAACTTGAAAGCGGTTAAATGATACATTTATGAAACAATTATGCGGTATTTTCGAAACAACGTTTTTTTATCTTGGAGGTAGGCAGAAATGAAAAGGCTATCATTTCAAATTCTTATGTTTGTTCTTTGTATAATTGTTTCTCTTATTTTGTTTTATGTGATGGAGAAGCAAATATATAATCGAATCACAATAGTGAATGACAAACAAACTGTTTTACAAAGAGTGAATGAATCCCTGCCTACCGAAATGAAGGTTAGGCATGAAAAGTGGGGAGAAATTGTTATAACGGATGAAGTTCGTTTGCATACGATTGTTTCATTCTTTGACCGAATTCAAATAGAACCGAGAGAAGCTAAGAATCAAGAACAAGTATTTACTGGAGAAGTAACGTACTTGAATGGACATAAACGTACTTTTGCAGTAGGTGACTTGTTCCAGTACGGGGCTGATATGTACGGAAAGAATGGTACGGACCCAATGATTTCAGCATTTCAAACGTATTTGTTAAGCCTGTATTACACACCAGAACGTATTAGTGATTTTTTTGCGTCAGCGCAGGATGTCATAGTACGCCAAGGTGATGTAGAACGTGCGATGAATCTTACGCACATACTTGATTCGATTCGGTACGCAAAGCAAATTACAGATTACGGAGAAATACAGAAATTATTACAATCACAGAATGAACCGATTGCTTATATTACCGCTTATAAAACAGGGAAGCGTATAAAGAATGAGCGGGAAGACATTCTTACTATTTCTGTATATCCATCTTACTTTGTTGTGCAATATCTCGGCGATAATAACGGGAATGTTATGTATATGAAAAGCTCCCTCGCAAATGTATTTGTAAAGGAGAATGTGTCATGAGAAAGATAGCCTTTTTCTTCTTTTTGCTAGTAATTGGAGGAGCGATGTCTAGTTGCTCTCGAGATACAACCTCTATTAAATATAATAAAAATGGTCTCCCTATTTTGGATGATCGTCATCTTGTTGCGTATGTAGCAGCTCGTGAGGAAGTTGGTGAAGCTTTGCTGTCATCATTTTGTAAACCACGCGGCTGTACGTATGAATTTATTCGTCTTTCGACAGAAGAGCTTCTTCGGAGGGTAGAAGAGGAAGCTGGAAATCCGAAAGCGGATATTATTATTGGCGGTACGGTAGACGCGCATCAAATGATGAAGCAAAAAAATCTATCTATTCCTGTTACGAATCAGCATGCGAACCGTATTTCAAAAACTGTTAAAGATAAAGACGGTTATTGGTACGGTTATGAAGTGGAGAAGCTGGCAATTGCAATCAATAAAGAGCGGTGGAATGAAGAAATAGCATCGCTCGGACTTCCTTATCCATCAAGGTGGCAAGATTTATTAAATCCAGTATATAAGGGAAAGATTGTAATGCCAGATCCAAATGTCTCAGGAACAGCATATACGTTTTTTCAATCACTTATTGATACTTTAGGTGAAGTGGAAGCGAAGGAATATGTGAAGAACCTTGCAGGACAAGTTGGTGAAGTAACGGTGAATGGTTACATACCAGTGGAACTTGTTGCGAGCGGTGAGTATATGATAGGCATCAATTTCATGGGAGATCAGAGAATGCTTCAAAAACGAGGCTTTCCAATTGTAAGTATTGTACCTGAGCAAACAGGGTTATCTGTTAATGCGATTTCGAAACTAAAACGTGCACCGAATGGTATTATTGCGGATTTATTTATTGATTATTGTTTATCAGAAGAAGCGGGTCACATTTTAGAAAAGGTTTCGTTTGGCGTACCAACGATGTTTGCGAAGAACGAGAAAGAAATAGAAGGACAGCCGGTTAGAAGAACAAACCAAAATATATCAAATAGCGGAATAATCGAGATATGGAATAGACAGCGTCTCTCTCAGAAGTGAGAAAAGGAGACGGAAATATATGTTTAAATGGCTCAAGCCAGCACCTGCAATTGAAAGATTGCCAGCGGATATGATTGATCGAGTATACAAATTATTACGTATTCGTGTATTGATGGGAATTTCAGTTGGGTATGCTGCTTATTATTTAGTTCGTAGTAACTTTACGTTATCAAGTACGTATTTAGTACAAGAATATGGATTTAGTACAGCTGAAATTGGACTACTAGGTTCAATCATGGCAATTGTTTATGGATTTAGTAAGTTCTTTATGGGGAATTTGTCAGATAAAGCTTTCGCCCAGCGCTTTATCGCAGTCGGTTTATTCTTATCAGGGCTTGTAAATATTTGTTTCGGTTTTGCATCGTCATTTGGAATGATTGTTACATTACTTGTTCTAAACGGTATTGTACAAGGTATGGGAGCACCCCCTTGTAGTATCGTTATGACGAAATGGTTCTCGAAGAAAGAACGAGGTACGAAAACAGGTATTTGGAATATTTCACATAACGTTGGCGGAATGCTTGTGCCACCACTTGTCGGAATTGGTGTAGCTATTTTTGGTGAAAACCATTGGCAAGGCGGCGTGTTTATTTTCCCAGCGATTATCGCAATGGTAATCTCAGTTCTTGTTTGGATTAATGCGAAGGATACACCAGAATCAGAAGGTCTTCCTCCAATTGATGAGTATCGTAATGACTATGAAAATCTTGAAAAAGCAGATAATGCTAACAAGATGTCACCAAAAGAAATTTTAATGAAATATGTAGTGAAAAATAAATTTGTATGGTTCTTATGTATTGCAAATGCATTTGTTTATTTAATTCGTTTCGGTGTTATTAACTGGGTTCCACTTTATTTAACGACAGTTAAAGGCTTCTCAAAAAATGAAGCACACGCGGCGTACGCAATCTTTGAAGGTATGGCAATTCCAAGTTCATTAATCGTTGGTCTTTTAAGTGATAAATTATTTAAAGGAAAACGTATGCCATTATGCATCATTAGTATGGTCGGAGTTGTTATTGGTACGTTTGTATATTGGCAAGCAACTAGCATACTTGTTGTAAGTATTGCAGTTTCTATCATCGGTTGTTTAATTTATGTACCACAGTTCTTAATCGGTTTAAGTGCGATGGAATTAGTACCGAAATTTGCAGTAGGTACGACAGTTGGTATGTGTGGTCTGTTCGGTTATGTAGGCGGAAGTCTTGTAGCAAACGCAGCAATCGGTGTTATTGTTGATCGTTCTGGCTGGGACGGTTGCTTCATCTTACTATTAACAGGTGCAATTTTATCAACAATCTTCTTGTTCATCGTTCAACGTGGACATGAGGGGAAAAAAACTAAAGTAGCGTAATATTTTGTTTGAAAAGCTATCCAATTGTTATATTGGATAGCTTTTATATTAGCAAAAACAAAAAGTATGTAAAATTGCAGTTTTATGTGTAAGTGATTTTTGTTAATTAGTATAATTTTTTTAGGTTTAATAAACCAATCATGTACATAGTTACACCGAAAAATATACCGCCGCAACTCCAAAGCCCAACATCAAATAAAGAAATAGAGATTTCTTCTGAACCTACATAGGGAAGGATATAATTCATAAAAACAAACATTTGAAAGCCCCAAAGTACACCTGCTTTTAAGCCCGCTTTTCTTAATTTTTTCTTATGTTGCAAATACTCTTCTTTTGTTGCACATTCAGTCTCATTTAAACCTTTTTTCTTAAGCTTAAATGTTAAATAATTAGCATAAATCATATTAGATAGAAAAACTAATATAGTTCCTATAGATATTGTGTGGTTCATAGTATCAACAAGTAACATAATAAGCATTACCAACATATTTAACCACCATAAACCAATTCCAGCTACAGATAATTCTTTATTGATTTCTTGTTTTTGATATTCATCTCTTTCACTCATTGTTCCAACAAAATTATTATAAACTCTTTCTTTCCATTCAATTTTCATCATTTAATCTCCCTCCCAAAATAGACTGTTTAAATCTGTTTGTAGTGCTTTTGCTAATTCGATACATAAGGCTAAAGAGGGGTTATATTTATAATTTTCAATTAAGTTTATTGTCTGTCTCGCTACATTAACTTTTTTAGCTAATTCTAGCTGCGATAGACCTTCAGATTTTCGATATTGTTTAACGTTATTCAAATATAAACCTCCTATTAATAATTGTAGACCTCGTGCATCAGAAATGTCATATATATGTGACATTTTATAATTTGATAAATGAAATGTCAAATATATATGACAAAAATGATAATGGTGCAATTAGGAAAATAATTTTAATAATTTATCTTGGTAAGGAGTTGATTAATAAAGGATGGCTTTTCTTATATTAATATAATCTTTCCTTAAATCTATCTTAAAAGACAAGATGTCATATTTCTAATCATTGGAATTTTTGTTACAATATAAATGGATGTGTAAAACTTTGTAAAAAGAATGTAATAATATGTAATCTGTTTTCAGAAAGTTTTATACAATTCTTATATTAAACTATTAAGTTATAAAAGGAGAGAGAATATGGTACCAAATACGGTTCGTACTCCAAACAAGAAGAAGAAATGGATTATCATCGGGGTTATTGCACTAATTGTTATTGTAGCAGCAGTTAATATTTTTATTATGCAAGGTAAGAAGAAGGGGGCATCAACATCTGCTGATGCTGTGAGCTTTGAGAAGGTAACGGAGCGAAAGCTTAATAATACGAAGTTAATTTCTGGTCAGGTGAAACCAGGGAATATTGAAAGTTTCTATGCGGATCCGACTAAAGGAAAAGTGAAAGATATTGCAGTGAAAGAAGGACAAGAGGTAGAGAAAGGTACGAAGTTATTCTCTTATGATAATGAAGAGATTAACTTGCAAATGAAGCAAGCTGAGCTTGATCAGAAGATGGCAGATATGCGTTATGATCAAGGAAAGAAGAAAATTGATTCGTTGAAGAAAGAAATTAAGAAGGCAAAGGATAGCGGAGCTGGGAAAGAAGTAACAGATCCGATGGATGAGCAAGTAAGTGAGTTAGAGATGGCGCAAAAGACAACTGATCTAGAGAAAGAAAAAGGGAAGTTGCAAAAAGAAGAGTTAAGTAAAAAGCAGAAAGAGCTTACGATTTATAGTAATTTTACTGGTGTCGTTCAAAAGTTAGATAAAGATGCGGCGCAAAGTTCATCTCAAGCGTTAGGTGGTCAAGGGAAAGCATTTTTACAAGTGGCGTCTAAAGATCCATTCCAAGTTCAAGGGACGTTAACTGAGCTTCAGAAGTCACAAATTCAACCAGATCAAACATTTACTGTCACTGCGAAAGCAAATAGTAAGAAGAAGTGGACAGGTAAAATTACAGAGGTAAGTGAATTCCCAACGAGTGCAGAGATGGCTCAAGCTGGTGGTATGGGTGAAGCGACTCAAAATATGTCCCAATATACATATAAAGCAAGTCTTGATAGTCAAGATGGTTTATCTCCAGGTTATCACGTTTCTCTGCAAGTAAGTTTAGAGAATAAGACGATGATTGCTGTTCCAACTAAGAGCATTGTAGAAAAAGGCGATGATGCATTTGTTTATGTTGAGGAGAAAGGGAAGCTTCGTAAACAAAATGTGAAAAAAGGTTCTACTGATGGAGATTGGACAGAGATTGTTGAAGGCGCAAAAGTGGGGCAAAAGGTGGTTAAAAATCCTTCCGACGACGTGTATGACGGAATGGAAGTGAAAGAGAAATGATTACGTTAAATAATATTGCTAAAACGTATTATCAAGGAAAATTGGCAGTGCCGATTTTGCACGGTATTAGTTTAACGATTCAAAGCGGTGAGTTCGTTTCGATTATGGGACCGTCTGGTTCTGGTAAATCAACGCTTATGAATATTATCGGTTGTTTAGATCGTCCAACAGAAGGCGAATATATGCTGAATGATGTGAATATCTTAACAGCAGACGAGTCAAAGCTTGCTTTAATTCGTAATGAATATATTGGATTTGTGTTTCAGCACTTTAATTTGCTTCCGCGTCTTTCGGCAGTCGAAAATGTTGAACTTCCGCTCGTATACGGTGGTGTGAAGAAAGCAGAGCGTCGTCAAAGGGCTCTGGAAGCGCTTGGTAAAGTCGGTTTGTCAGATAGGGTTCATCATTTGCCGAATGAATTATCAGGTGGACAGAAGCAGCGTGTAGCGATTGCAAGGTCGATTGCGAATAATCCAACGTTCATTATGGCTGATGAGCCTACTGGTGCGCTTGATACGAAGTCTGGTGAGCAAGTTATGGATATTTTCACAAAGCTTAATGCAGAAGGTACAACGATTGTTATGGTTACGCATGAAGAGGAAGTAGCAGCGTATTCTTCCCGCCGCATTGTACTGCGAGACGGGAAAATTACAGAAGATAGAAGGTGTGCGGTATGAGTTTACTAGATAGTATAAAAATTGCCCTATCTTCTATTTTAGCTCATAAACTGCGTTCAGCTCTTACGATGCTCGGTATTATTATCGGTGTTGGTTCTATTATTACTGTCGTTGCAATTGGGCAAGGCGGGGAAGCGATGCTGAAGTCGAAATTCGCAGGTTCTGGTGGTAATAACCTTATGCCAATTCAATTTAAACCAGATATGAATGATGAGTTTGCTATAGGCGGATTTGAAATACCAAAGTTAACAGAAGAGGATATTATGGAAGTAAAACAAGTGAAAGATGTTTCACATGTTATTACGACAAATTCGACAACAGAGATATTGGATGTAAATGATAAAAAAGCGAATCTGAATGTTATTGGTCTTGATAATGAATATTTTGCGGTTAATAAAGTAAAGGTCGTAAAGGGACGTACTTTAGGTGAATCAGATATTTCTCATGCAAATAACGTTGTGATGATTAGTACAAAAACAGAAGAGACGTTATTTAAGGACGTAAACCCAGTTGGACAAATTATTGAGATGAAGGGGCAGCCAATGCAAATTATTGGTGTGTATACATCTGATAATGAGTTTATGGGATTTGAAATGGAAGAAGCGTTAATCCCCCTTACATTATGGCCTGTTTTATTCGGAACAGATGATATTCAAAATATCGCAATTCAAGCTAAAAATGTAGACGATTTAGAAGCAGCTGGGAAACAAGCTGTTGATGTGTTAAATAGTCGTAAGCCAAGTGAAATTCCAGGTAAATATGAACTGGTGAATTTAAAAGAATTACAAGAAAATGTTTCTAAAGTCACTAGCATCATGACGATGATCATTGGCGGTATTGCGGGTATTTCATTAGTCGTTGGTGGTATTGGTGTTATGAATATTATGCTCGTATCTGTAACGGAGCGTACGCGCGAAATTGGGATACGTAAAGCGCTTGGGGCAACGCGTAGTAAAATTTTATTACAATTTTTAATTGAAGCAGTCATGTTAACGCTTCTAGGTGGTTTGATTGGAATTGGCCTTGGATATGGCGGAGCATATATCGTTTCCACATTTGCGAAATGGCCACCACTCGTTTCATGGGAAGTTGTCGTTGGAGGCGTACTATTCTCTATGACACTTGGTATTATTTTCGGATTAATTCCAGCGAATAAAGCTGCGAAGTTAGATCCAATTGAAGCATTACGTTATGAATAAGTTAGTAGTGTAGTAGAGAGGGGCTCTCTACTACACATTACCGTTCTAGTGGGCGGTTCGTAGCCTCTATGTTGAGGAAGTGAACCGCCCGTTAGAACGGGTTATATAAATAGAAGGAGGCGTTATAATGGAAGCGAATTTGAATACGCAAAAAGCTGGCGGAGAGAAGCCATCATTGTTTGGAATGATGACTTCTCCTGGCTTACAGTTTGAGAGAATGAAGACGACTGAGAAAGTTTGGGGCATGTTCTTCATAGTGGCACTATTACAAGGACTTGTAGGTGGTTTAAATTCGTATATTACGTATACATCACCTGAGATGATTGAAATGCAAAAGAAATTAGGTGGTGCACTTGCAGAACAGGGCTCGCTTGTATCAAATGTAGTTTCTAGTACGATATGGGGAACAGTAGGTGTTATGATCGCAACATTCGTTGTTGCAGCTATTTATAAAGTGTTTATGATGTTTTACGGGAATGATACTTCTTATAAAAAAATAGTAATGATTATTGTATACGCGGATATTATTGTTATTATTGGTGGTCTCATTAATGGTATTATAGCTTTAATTTTAGGTGCTGCACCAACTGCGTATACAAGTTTAGGTCCGTTATTTGAGAAAGGCTCACTTGTATACGGAATCGGTAATTCAATCGAAGTGTTCTCTTTATGGAATTTAGTTTTAATTTGGTTAGGATTACAAGTTACAGCAGGATTAAGTAAAGTGAAAGCAGCTATTCCAATTATCATTTTATTCATTATTAAGGCAGTATTCTTAGCTGCGATTGTTGTATTGATGGCAAAGTTTTTACCTGGTTTACCGGTATAATATGATTGGACTAAAAGGTGACTCTCCCAAGAGTCACCTTTTTTATTTTTACCCTTATTTCAAATACGACCAGCAGAATTTCAAATTCTACTTCGTGTAATTTCAAATTTCGGCGGTAGTATTTGAAATTACTCACAGTGAAATCGCTTCTTTATTTTTATATTGTGGAGGTACCGGCGGAATAACAAAGAGGTATACCTTTTAGAAACAGGTACTGTGTGAAGCCAGCGACTTTTACAGAGACAGTTGTTTTGTATGAAGGAATGATTGTAAATCAAATAAAGAAGCTAGGTATTTATCAAGATCATGAAGAGTATTATCAATGTGGTTTAATTGGTCTTTGGCATGCTTATGAAAGATTTGATGCGGAGAAAGGAAGTTTTCCTGCATATGCAGTTGTAACGGTGCGTGGTTATATATTGGAAAGGTTGAAGAAAGAATCTGCCTTGCAAGAAAGGAATGTTTACGTAGGTGAATATGAGGAGATTTTTACGTTTGAAGATGCTGAAATAAGAGCAAAGGATTTTATGAGTGTATTAGATGAGAAGGAGAAGTATATTATTTTCGAACGTTTTTTTGTAGGGAAGACGATGGGGGAAATCGCTAGCGAGATGGAAATGACTTATTATCAAGTGAGGTGGGTGTATCGGCAAGCACTTGAGAAAATGCGAAATAGCTTAAGAGGATAAATAGGATTATAAGAATGGAAGGCAATGGATATTGCTTTCCATTCTACTTATTCTGTTAAGGTAGTAAATGTAATAAGAGGTTTTTAAATTGTAGTGAATCTTGCATGTTCATACGTGATAATACGTATCCAGCTTTTAATAATTGTTGTTTTAACTTATGGGGACTGATATGTATTGTTGTAGTAGTGCCATTTGAAAAATGAATGTTAGCTTTTTTACTCTTTTTGAAAAATTCTATGTCATCTATATGGTTATAAAATAGCCATATACAGTTTGGAGAAGAGGGAGATTCTGTCGGGAAAGCACAAATATATTCTCGATGATTAATTGGAATTGGGACATTTTGTTTAAATTTAAAGTTTGTTTGGACTGCATTACGTCTGCCTTGATAAGTAGAGTGAACATTGGTTAGACAAGATTGCTTGATGAGTTGGAGAGCAGTTTGACAGGAGTAAAGATGGTTCCCGCTACTGTCGATAATTTTGGTGCGATAATAAGGGTGCTTGTAAGGTTCCAGCATCATTGTAGAATTAGAAATAATAATATCATTTTCTTCATTCATAAATTTGATTCCTCCCTTATAAATAATAGTAATACCAAATATAATTATATACGAATTAAGTAAATTAATTATTAATATTCTGTTTCATATTGTAAATTTTGACTATTCGTTTACAATCAATAGATGTTAGTCTTTCTAATTTGCATCGCTTGTACATATATATGAAAATAGAAAAGAGTAGGCGGTGAGATAGTATGAAGAAAAAGTATATTATTATGGCTCTAGTTGTTGTTCTTCTAGTATATTTAGCAAATAGTAATCCGAGTAAAGGTGAATATACGGATTGGGCAGCGAAGCAGTTTATGAAACGTAATGATGTAAGTAAGAAGCTAGACGAAGTTCAAAAGGAAAATGAAGAAGGTCTCCTTGGCGATTTAGCATCGGCTGGTAAGAAGTTGGCGAAAAAATATGTTGAGCCACAAGTTGGATTATTAATCGAGAATTATACAAAGCGAAATGATTATATTTTCTTCTCAACATATACGACCGAGTTTGATATAGGCGGAGAACATTATAAATATGTATGCGTCGGTTTTTCAAAAATCTTTATTCCGATTGAAATGCCGAAGAAAAAAGACGAATCTGCAAAATGATGCAGATTCGTCTTTTTGTTTATAAGTTAATTGGAACTTCAGATACATTCTTTTCTACGAGACGGGCTCCTTTTTTTCGGGTATTTTCATTAATTGATGAAAATACAGATGAGGCAAGGATGGTATCCATTACTTGATTTACGACTTGTGCATCGACGGGTGTGATAGGTTTCTCGATAGAAAAAACAACTGTTTTTCCATCTTCTTTCGCAAAAATTAATTCTAGTACTTGCATATGTTATTTCCTCCTTTTTATTTATCCCGCTATATTGCGGGCAGGGTGATTGGTGTTGGTTCATACTTAGCGGGGGATGAACACCCCCCACTAAGTAAATTTTAACCTTATAGGGTAGAAAGATCTGATGTGCTAACAAGCTGTATAGCGTGAAGCGGCGATACTTGTAAAGAAGCAAGAGCACGTGCTACGTTTTGTACTTGCTCTAAGTTTGCGTTTGTTTTAACACGCTTAAATTGTTTTTGCTTAAAAGCTGTTTTTCCGTTCTTATCTAATCCACTGTTTAAGACAAGACGTAAAGTTAAGTCCGTTACGATTGTTCCGACTGCCATGTTTATCACCCCCTTTCACTTTATAAATAGGGTGCAAATGTCATGTTTTGGCGTGAAATTTATTCTTTTTTTTGGTACGCTTAAAAGACTAAGAGAGGGGCTTCGGAAGAGTGAAACGTAAATGGTTATTTTGGATTCCTGTTTTACTATGGATGGGGTTGATTTTCTATTCCTCGGCACAACCATATAAAAAGCAGGATATGCGCTCGGATATTGAACAATATGTAAATGTTGAGTTTGTGAAAGAGCATTTCTCGTGGGTATCTATCGATTATGGCGGTGGTACACCTGTTAGCATTGCAAATAAAGGTGTAGGCGGATTTATTGAGTTTTTCCTTCGTAAAGGTGCGCATTTTATGGTGTTCTTTATGCTCGGTTCATTGACGTATTACGCTTTTCATCGATTAGGTTATTCGAGAAAAAGGTGTTTTATATACGCTCTTCTTTTCGTTGCGGGATATGCAACATTTGATGAAATTCATCAATGGACTACGGGAGATCGTACACCGATGTGGCAAGATTCATTACTGGATACATGCGGCGGATTAACAGGAATTATAATAAGCAATTGGTTTTGGAATAGAAAAAGGAGCTAATCTTTTGAGATTAGCTCCTTTTGTTTATACACCAAGTAATTCTTTTAGTTCATCTGTAGATAGTTCGGTCATCCAACTATCGGTTGTAATGACAGCGTTGTTTAATGATTGTTTTCTTTCTAACATTTCATCAATTTTCTCTTCGAGTGTCCCCGTTGTAATCAGTTTATGAACGTGAACGAAGCGTTTTTGACCAATACGATATGCGCGGTCTGTTGCTTGGTTTTCTACAGCTGGATTCCACCAACGGTCGTAGTGAATGACATGGTTGGCAGCGGTTAAGTTTAAGCCAGTTCCACCTGCTTTTAACGATAAGATGAAAATGTCATACGTTCCGTTTTGGAACTGCTCGATCATTTTGTCACGTTCTTTCTTTGGTACACTACCGTTTAAGAAGAGGACGCGCTGACCGAAATGTTCTTCTAACACATTTTTTAGCATGTTCCCCATACCGATGTATTGTGTGAAGATTAAACAACTTTCATTTTGATCTTTTATATTTTCAATTAGCTCCATTAGCGTGCTCGTTTTCATGGAACGTTCGATGATGTCTTTTGGTTCTGTTTCTTTTAAATAAAGAGCAGGGTGATTACAAATTTGTTTAAGTTTGTTCAGCATGAGTAATATAAATCCGCGTCTTTCAATCCCACTTAATCCTTCTACATTTTGCAATGTATCTTGAACAAGTTGCTCATATAAGGAAGCTTGTTCACCAGTAAGTGGACAGTACGCTTTCTGTTCTTGTTTATCTGGTAAGTTTAATGCGACTGTTTGATCTTTTTTCGTACGACGCAGTAAAAATGGTGAGATAAATCGTTGAACTTGTTGGATTTTTCCTTCGTCACGATCTTTTTCAATCGGTGAGACGAAGCGGCGCTGGAATTGTCCTAAGCTGCCAAGATATCCATGATTAATGAAGTCAAAAATAGACCAAAGCTCGGAAAGTCGGTTTTCCATCGGTGTACCGGTTAAAGCGATTTTGTGAGTTGCTTGCAAGTTTCGTACCGCTTTCGACTGCTTCGTATGTGGGTTTTTAATATTTTGTGCTTCATCCAAAATAACAGCATCCCAGCATAACGTACTAAGTTCTTCTTCATCAAGCTGAGCTAATGCATAAGATGTTAATACAACATCTGCTGATTGAAGGAAGTCTTTAAATGATTCACCTTTCGCTCGGTTACTTCCATAATGTAACTGAACACGTAAATTTGGTGCGAAACGCTCAAATTCTTTTTGCCAATTTCCAAGAACAGATGTCGGTGCTACGATTAAAGCAGGGCCTGTTTGGAGATTGTTCTCTTTTATATATAGTAAGTAAGTGATCGTTTGAATACTTTTTCCAAGTCCCATGTCGTCAGCTAATAATGCTCCGAATCCAAGCGTTCTTAAATATAATAACCACTCAATGCCATGTTGTTGATACGGACGGAGTGTTGCGTTTAGTGCAGAAGGGACATCTACTTTTGGAATATCTCCAATGTGCAGTAGTTTTTGGAATAGTTCTTCATAATATCCATCTAGCTCGATTTCAATATCGGTAAATGGACTATCTTCTTCTACAATTTCTGTTTCAGCAGTGTTTGATAAATGTTGCTGAAGGACATCTTTCATTTCGAGTCCATATTTATCGGCACGGTTCATAAGCTTTCGTACTTCTTCAATAAAGGCTGGGTCCAGTCTCATCCATTGACCATTTATATTGAATAATCGTTTGTTTTGTTCAACGAGTTCGAAAAATTCGTTTTCTGATAAATCAATGCCGTTCGTTGAAATTCGCCAGTCAAAATTAACGAGTGTATTCATGCCAAAGAAAGATTGCGTTTGCGTGGCATTTTGCTTCAACTGCACACGTAATTTTGGTTTTGTCGCTTTTAAATTTTGCCACCAGGATGGCAGTAAAATCGTAATACCTGCAGCGAGTAATTCGTTACTTGCTTCTGTTAAGAAGTTCCACGCTTCTGTTTCAAAGAGCTCACTTCGGAATGCATCGCCTTCTTTTAACCACGGCACGAGCTTACTGAATCCTTCTTGTGTTTCAAGAATACGTTCTTCATAATCGTGCCATCGTTTTGGTAAAGAATCGATACTTTCATATACATATATTCGATGTGCCCCGCGCTTTGGTGTAACAATTGTCTCAAGCTTCCACATTTCAAATTCTTCTTGCGGCTCTTGTAGCCGTAGTCCAATTGTAAAGGGAAGGTCATCTTCAATGTAACCAATTTTTCGAAGCCAATCATCTTCATGTAGTGCTGCATCCAATTGTCTTTTCGTAAAGTCGTAATGTTCATAAAGTCTCTTGGCATCTTCCCATCCGTCGTTTGAACGGTTATCTTGTAATATGCCTTCATTTACCGCCGCCGAGAAAAGAGATGCCAATGTGTCATCTTCAATTGGGGTATTTTGCACTTTCCAAGATGGTTGTTTGGGCCAACGCTCCATATCAGGTACGAAGCTACCGCTTGTGAAGGCATCCCATAATTCGTTCGCATCTTTCGTAAGTGCTGTAATAGGGCCATTCATTTGAATATGGGCAAAGGAGTTCATCGGTTTATTAGCGATGTATTCAAATGCTTGTGCGTTTGTTAGCATAACACCTTGTTTTCCTTCAAAGGTCGCTTCCTTTAGAAACGTGCCGTAGAAGGAAGTGGAGTGCCATGTAAATGCATTTCGTTTCCAACTTGTTACGGATAATGGAGTACCGCTGTCATTTTCTCCCCAAAGGAACCAACCTTGACTAACGTGCTGGAGCCTAATTGTTACTTCAGTTTGATTGATCATCGATTAATTTTCCTTTCCGTAATTCCTCTTGTAGTGCACGCAGACGTGAATGTAAGTTTGCGATGTGAATAATGAAAGCATCCCATTCATCAGTACGCTTTAATCGTTTATATAATGTACGTAATTTCTTTAAGTAACGAACTGCACGTCTATATGATTTGCGGTTTCGCTCTTCAATGGCCTCGGTAGCAGCAAGGTGATAAAGAGGAAGGGCTGCTTCTGGTGCTTCCTTTTCAATATCTTTCAGTGGCTCTTTCAAAAGTTCAATTGCTTCAAACCCATGTAAGAGCTGAAGTTCTGCCCATGTACGATATTGCTTTTTCGCGAGTACGTATTGCTCATAGTTTGCGAAACTATATGGTAATAGCTCTTGCAAAATCATTTCGAGTCCGGCTTGTTCATTTGTATGGGTTGCATACGTTTCATACATGATGACAAATAAGCGAACGATATCTTTTATGAAAATCGTATTTTCGTGCTCATGTATCGTTTTCTTCACTTGTTTATACGTAAAGGAAAGCCAGTTTTTCGCACGATCCCACTGCATTGTATTTAATAGCTCTTCTAACCAATAGAAGTACAGACTTACAACAGAAGCAGGCTGTTTCTTTAGTAAGTCCATAGCTAATAGGTCTTCGTCATTTAAAAAGAGTAGATGAGAAGATGCTAATGCTTTGGAAAGTGGATTGATTTTCGTATCGATTCGCTTTTCTTCTTCTTTCAGTTTCTCTTTATTGTGTAAGAGTTCACTCCATATGTGACGATAAATAAAAAATCTTTCTTGCGTATAGGCGTCGGTGGAGAAGAATACTTCGTGAACGAGACGAGCTGTTTCTTGCAAAATTGCTTCAGACTCTGAAGGAATCGCTTCTGATTGTAAGTCCCGAACGATGGATTCCACTTTGTCTACAAATAAGCGAACGACGTTAACAGGCTGGTGATAAGAATACGTTTTATTTGCTTCGAAGTCCTGAATTTCTTCTAATAATTTTTGAAAGCAATAAAGCGCTGCATGTAGCCTGAACAACTCATGTATCGCAACGATACGCGGAGCTTTCCGCTCGAGTTTCGTATAGAAGTCTGTAAAAATACTCATAAGAAAATACATTTGTTTATAAGTAAGCCGAGCTTGTTCTTTTTTAAATGATTCATATTCGTTGTCAAAATACGATTGCCAACTTTTATAATCCGTTTCTTCAAACGCTGATGATTGCAATACTTGTCTTGCAGTTCGAATAGGAGGAAGGGAAGGTTTCGTATTATTTTTAAATAAAGTTAATACATCTCCTACTTGCCCGAAACTAGATGCTGCAGATAGTAAAACAGCGAGCATATGCTCACATTGCGTTGGTGCAAAGCAATCGCAATAGCTTTCAGCGACGTTACGAATCGGGATATGGACGCTATATACGCTGCCTGCAGCATCTACAGTTCCTGATAGCGTATAACCATCAAAGTCAACGTTGTAGACAACACCACTACGATATAGGTGCCGAGCTGTAGCGACATGTTCCTGATCAGCTGTTTGCTGTGGATCTAGTCCTTGAACGAACTCATTCGCAATCATCATAATTTCATCTTTCGTAATTGAGTGTTGCAGCATAATATTCCTCCGTACACATATTTCTTTCCTTTACCATTATAAACAAAAAATGCTCAAAACAGAAAAAATGAAATTTGGATTACATAAATTGAAAATCATGGTAATATATATAGTGTTAATTTTGTATATTACTATATATGTATAGGAGGAGAAATGGTTTGTCAGATTTACAGACGAAGTTAGGCAGTGGAATGAATAAGTTACAAGAAGGAATTGAGCAAGGGAAGATGAAGTTACAAGTTGCGCAAGAAATCGCTCAACTGAAAAAAGAAATGCAAGTGCAAATGCAGAAAAAGGCAGAGGTTCTATTAGAGATTGGACAACGAGTCTACGTTCAATTAAGAGGAAACGGAGTAGATGAAGCTAGCCTACAAGAAATGATTGCTCCAGTTCAAGAATTTGATGTAGCTATTTATCAAGCAAGAAAACGCATTGTTGAACTGCAAAAGCAACAAGGCGAGAAAGCTACATGTGAATGTGGTGGACCTTTATCAATAAATGATAAGTTTTGTGGTTCGTGTGGAAAGCCTAATCCAATGTTAGCGATAGAACATGAAGGTGAAACGACAAATTGTATTTCATGTAATGAACATATCGATCAAAACTCTACTTACTGTCCAGTTTGTGGGATTAAGCAAAGTGGGGAGTGAATTAGATGTATTGTCGCACATGTGGAAATCAACATGGTGAAGAGGTAAACTATTGCCCTAACGAAGGAAGTATGGAGATTGCAGGAGCTATAGAGGCAGTAACGTTAGAACAAGATACTGCAAAATACTGCAAAGGTTGTGGCAGTGAAAATGCTCAGCAAAATTTATATTGCCAAAAGTGTGGGCATTCTTTATTTATTGTGAAGAAAAAGGAACAATCTATCAAATTGCCTACAATGGACGGTACGCCTGAAGTTAAATTTACAGCAGATAAAGCTGTTTTAAAAACAGGTTTTATTGGTGGGGCTGTTGCAAGTATTCTCATGTTAATTGCTGGTTGGATTGGTAGTGTATTATTTGCTTCTATATTAAGTGAGATGTTTAGTAAATTTGCGAAAGAATTAGAAATGTTGCCAAGCTTTTATTCGAGTGCAACTTCTACGATGTTAAGTTATCATTTACTTGGTTTTACAGCTAGCGACGATAGCGGATTGATATTTTCTTTATCATGGCATACTCCATTTACATTACTATTAATCATTCCATTTATGATTTTCGCTGGTACAGGAATTTGGTTAGGAAAGCAGCGTGTTGCAAAAACGATTAAGGATCAAATCTTTATAGCAGCAACAGTTGGTATTATTTATGGTGTCTTTTTATTCATTATAAGTTTTATAGCATCACAATCTTTCGCAATTCCATTTTCAGAAGCAGGTAAGATTACGGTTGGCTATTCAGCGATTAAGAGTTTACTGAGTGGTTTTGTGTGTGGGACATTATTTACCTTAATAGGATTTATTGCTCATACAAGCAAAAATAATATGGCAGCAGCATTTCAAGAGTTAATGCCATATGGAGCGTCTGTTTATTACGGTATTTCAGCCATGATAAAAGGACTTTTAGTAACAGCAGTAGTAGTTTGTATTATGGCGTTAGTAAATAAGGAAGACAGTATTGAACCATTAAAAGAAATAACAACTTTAAAATCTGAAAGTACATTATTAGCATTAGAGTTAACACCTCAATTATGGAGTATGGCTCATTTTGCTCCGTTAGAAGTATCAAGTCCAGCACTTAGTAAGGAGTTTACTGGAATTGGTAAGAAATCAAAATCATCTGAGAGCACATTATCGTTTTCATTTATATCAGGCATCTCTGTAAATGGCGTAGTGGTTAGAGATATAATGATTTCAAAAGGAGCAAGTCAGGAAAGCCTTGCTGAATTTGATGAAGTGAATAACGTATTCCATTACGGTTTATTACTGCTTATTATTCCATTGTTCCTTATGTTTAGAGCGGGAAGAAAGTTAGCTGAATTATCGACTGCCAATATGTATATTGCATTAGCAGTATGCAGTGGTTCTTACACAATTATGATGATTGTAATGAATATGATTTCTAAGTTCCAAATTGATGTTTCAGGGACTGTAACAAGTTTGTTTGGAACAAGTGGAACGGTATTATCTATGCAAAATTCATTTGTATATTTAACTTTGTGTAGTTTTATTGTGACATATGTAGCAGCATTTGTTGGAATGAAGTTAGCTAAAAAATAGGAGGAGAGCACGTTGAAGTTTTGTGGAACATGTAAAAAGAACGTTGCAGACCATTTGAACTTTTGTCCTGAGTGTGGGAGTAAAGTAGAAGTAATCGTCGATAACACTGCCGCTACATATACAGAAGTACAAAGCGAGACACAACCAGTGAAAAGTAAGAAAAATTTATTTTTAATTATTGGTTTCGCCATTATTATTATTATTTTATTATTTGGGGCATATAAATTTGGAGCATATAAGTTTTCAAAAGAAAAGCAAATAAATGTAATGATTGAAGCATTCCAAAAGAAAGATATTAATGCAATTGATGAGTTTGTGAAAGCAAATGATTCAAGCTTAAAGATTAAGACAGAGGATATTAAAGCGTACATGCGTTACTTAAAAGAGAACCCTTCTTACAATAAACAATTATTGTCTTATTTACAGAAAGAGACAGTAGATCAAAAGTTAACAAAGGATAAAAATTCGTTTAAAGATGGGGAAATTGTAGCAGAGGGAAAAGAGTGGTTCTTATATCCAAAGTATAAGTTTAGCATGAAATCTTATTATATGAGTGTTAGTACAACTGCAAAGAATGCAGAAATATATGTGAATGATAAAAAAGAAACAGAACTTTCTAGTGATAAAACTTCGAAAGAGTTAGGTCCATACTTCCCAGGTACGTATGTTGTCAAGGCAACAGCGAAGACAGAACTTACTGAATTAGAAACAGAGAAAGAAGTAGATTTAGCAGATGAACAGAGCGAGAAAGTGAATGTAGATTTATCGCTTGAAGGAAAGTATGTAAGCATTTCTTCTGATGAAAATGATGCAACCGTATTTGTAAATGGTAAAAAACGTGGGAAATTAAGTTATGGTAATTATAAACTGGGTCCTGTATCCACAGATGAAACAGTAGAAGTACATTTAGAGAAAACTACTGATTTTGGTGTAATAAAATCTGAAAGTGTTAAAATTGGAGACCAAAGCACGTATTACTTAAAATTCCCGAAAGAAACTTCAAGCTCAGCAGTTGGTGATTTTGTACGAAATCACATTTATAATAACGTACGTGCGATTTCATTAAATGATTTTAGTCTAATTGAAAATAATTATGATAAGAGCGGGAAATCGTATAAGGAAGACCGTGATTATATACAATATCTACACAAAAAGGGAATTACTGAAGATTTATTAACAATGGAAATTCGTAATGTAGAGCATCAAAGTGATACGAAATATAAAGTAACGACATATGAAGAGTACCATATTCGTTATGGTGATGGATCTGTGAAGTTCAAAAGTTTTAATAATGAACATATCGTTACTGTTAATGGAAATGGAAAGATATTGTACCATTCTCTTGGAGCGAATAATACGCTTAAGTCAGAGGAAGTATCTGGTCCGAACCGTTAATAAAAAAGACTATCTCATATAATTGAGATAGTCTTTTTTCGATTAGGAGCGCGTTTCCTTTAATATCGCTTGCACATATGGATCATGTAATATTTGTTCTATAATTGGTAACATGTTTTGTTCGAATGGAATATCGATAGGAAATGGTTTTTGTGAGCCGGGTTTGATTCCATATTGGACAATTTTGTAGTGTGTATTTTCTTCAAAGCTGAGCACAATTAATTTATATCGATTGTCATCGCCAGCGAGTGAAAAGTCAATGGAAGTAGCGTCGTATGTTACTTCATCTTTATATATATACGGTTTTGGTGTACCGATCCAGTCTACTTTTGCTTGTACATTCATGAACATAACCTCCTTATAGTTATTATAAAAAAATAAAAGCCAGCTCTCAACAAAGAGAACCGGCTTTAGCAGTCATTGGTTATTTTAAAATTTTCACTTTAACAGTTTTGCGTCCCCATTTTTGAGCAGCGCTATCTGATCCAAGTAGAATGTCGATACGGTTACCTTTAATTGCACCGCCAGTATCTCCAGCGATAGCTTCTCCGTAACCTTCAACCCATACTTTAGATCCTAATGGAATTACTTTCGGGTCAACAGCGATCATTTTCATGTTTGGGTTCGCTGTTAAGTCATGACCCATTGCAGTTAATACACGGCCACCGTATGTGCCACCGTTTTCGCTCGGATGAGCTGTATATGCTGTAGCTACAACTGTTAACTCACGACCACCAGAAGGTGTGCTAGTTTCAGCAGCTTTCACAGCAGGCTTAGCAGCTGGTTTTGCTTGTGCTGCAGGTGCTTGCGCTTTAGCTGGTGCTACAGTTTTAGCAGGAGCAGGTTGTTCTTGTTTTTCAATAACAGGTGCTGTACCTGTTAAGAAAGGAACGTGAACATAAGCTGTTTTCCCGTTATATTCAAATTGTAACCACTCATTTTGTACTTGGTTCGTTGTTTCGATCATATCGTCTTTCTTCAACGTTCCAAGAATTTCTGAGTTTGTGTTCGCTTCAGCACGTACGTTTAATACGTTAGCTGTTACGTAGTAGATGCTTTTTGTAAACTCTGTACTTACGAATGCGTCTTTACCATCTAAAGTGATTTTTGACCATCCGTTCTCTGTATTTTGAACATCTATTTTATTCCCGTTTAGTAATTTACCGACAACTTTTGATTCCGTAGTAGGGTTTTCGCGTACATTTAGTACGTCTGTTGTTACAACAGTTTCTGCATTAGCAGATGATGTGAAAATCCCAAGACCAAAAACTGCTGCTGTTGCTATTCCAATTAATTTTTTCATGATAGCCTCCATTGCGTTTGTTTTCGTGTCCTCATTATAGCAACAGATTTTTTCGGATTTCAGGAAAACACACAATTACAAACCATTCGTAATCAGTCGTTAACATCCTGTAATATAGCAAAAAATATAAGAAAGCGTTTTTCATTCTATATGATTAGTAGGTTTCTACTTATATTCAAAATATTTAATACAACATATTGTTTTCGGCGTAAATAAAAATGTTACAGGAGTATTACATAATGTTTACTAAACGATTACATTCCTTGAGTATTTTACCGTTTTATGGGTAATATAGTTATATAAACATAAACATTTCGTTTGTGAAACTATAAACACGTGCTATATACTAGCAAAAAAACCGCATAATTGTTACAAACAGAAAGGGTTGCAAGGAAGAAAAATGCCCTTTTTTACATCTGTAACACATCCTTTTTTGGGAAAACACATTCCCATCCGCATTTTTCTCACACAATTTGACAGCAGTATTTCGATCTTATAGCTCTCGCAGAGTAAAAAGATTATACGGAAGGTAAGGCTGTCCATAAGAATTCGAATTGGTGAAGGTGAAAGTAAGAAAATCACCGTGAAATTATAGTTTTCTATCCGATTTTACATATCGGAATTTATGTTATTTACAAAAGTGAAACCTACGAAGGGGGATTTGATGAGGAAACTGACAAAAACATTCATCGTATCATTAACATTATGTATTGCATTTACAATTTGGGGGATTATTCCCGAATCTATTATTGGAAAAGGTAGCCTAGGAAATGTAACGACTGCGATTCAAACGGTATTGGTTAGTAAGTTTGGATGGTTCTATATTATTTCTGTTTCTATTATTTTAGGTGTGTCTATCTTTTTAATTGTTTCGAAATACGGTTCTATTCGTTTAGGTAAAGATGATGATGAACCTGATTATAGTTATATGACATGGTTTGCTATGCTATTTAGCGCTGGTATGGGTATCGGTTTAGTTTTCTGGGGCGTTGCTGAACCATTAAACCATTTGTACGCACCTCCGTTTGGAGAAGGTACAACTGAGGAAAGTGCGCGCCTTGCATTACGTTTTTCATTTTTCCATTGGGGATTACATCCGTGGGGACTATATGCATTTGTAGCGCTGTGTATTGCTTACTTTACTTTTAGAAAAGGAAAAGCAAGTACAATTAGTGCGACAGTAGGTCCGTTATTCAAAGACGGGGAACATGGACGTATTGCTCATTCATTTGATGTGTTAGCTGTTTTCGCAACTGTGTTTGGTGTCGCAACATCATTAGGTCTTGGTGCGAAACAAATTGCTGGTGGTGTTAGTTATTTAACATCTATCCCGAATTCATTGCCGACACAGTTAGTTATTATTGCAATCGTAACCGTGTTATTTATGTTATCTGCGCAAACAGGTCTTGATAAAGGAATTAAATATTTAAGTAATGCGAATATTATTTTGGCGTTTGCACTTATGATTATTGTATTATTTGCAGGTCCAACAAACTTTATTATGAATTACTTCACTTCAACAATCGGTTCTTATATTCAGGAATTGCCAAGCATGAGCTTCCGCTTAAGTCCATTAGATGAAGGCGGAAACCAATGGATTCAGTCGTGGACAATTTTCTATTGGGCATGGTGGATTGCATGGTCACCATTCGTAGGTACATTTATTGCTCGTGTTTCACGAGGACGTACGATTCGTGAGTTCGTTATCGGTGTGTTACTCGTACCGACTGTAATCGGTGCGCTTTGGTTCTCTGTTTTCGGCGGGACTGGTATTCATATGGAACTGTTTGGTGGTGCACATATCTTTGAAAAAATTAAAGAGATGGGAACAGAAGTAGGGTTATTCGCTATGTTTGATCAGATGGGAAGCTTTGGATCAGCTTTATCTGTTCTAGCTATTCTTCTTATTTCTACATTCTTTATTACATCTGCAGATTCTGCGACATTCGTTTTAGGAATGTTAACGACACATGGTAGTTTAAATCCACCAAACCGCATTAAAATGATCTGGGGTATCGTTCTAGCAGCGTTAGCTTCTATCTTATTATATGTAGGGGGATTAGAAGCCTTACAAACGGCAGCTATCATTGCAGCATTCCCATTCGTCTTCGTTATTTTCTTTATGATGGCAGCATTGTTTAAAGAGTTACAAAAAGAAGGGCGTATGAAGCGTCATAAATAATAGAAGGAAAAAGAGCTGATTTTGTATCAGCTCTTTTTTATATAGAAGGAATTCTAATTGCAAGTCAGGGAAATAAAATACTTTACTATGTGAGTAGTATGCCTTTTATACGAAGAAAAATCGATACATTTCGACAATGTTCGATATCTTGCGGATTCTATTTGTATTTTTGACAAAAAATTGTCGGAAATGTGTTGTCACGTTTATGTATATGTGCTATATTATTTCCTGTAAGCGATTTCAAATAGTTTTAAAGCGCATTCAAGGGGGACATCTAGAATAATGAAACGTTACGAAAGAAAGTGGAAGCATATTTGTTTGAAACGTGTGGCACATCGTAGTGTCCAAGAAAGCACGGAACCTAAGACTGAAACGCGCAAAGAACAGCAAGAGAAGCAATTGGTTCTACAAAAATAGCAATCACTTTTTCGTATATAAATGAAGGTCAATCGTTCGTTGGGGGATGGACGTGAAATTACTTTCAGCTAAGGGGTATTGTCTGATATATATAATTTATACGGCAATAAATCAGCACAGAGCATACGGCGCTCTGTGCTGATTTTTATTTACAAAATAAAAATCAGTGGGAGTTCTCCCACTGATTAAAGTTTTACTTTTCTTTTTTGAATCGAACTGTTTTATCCCAGCCAATGACTTGTTTCTTGCTCTTTGCACGTAAGTATAAAATTAAGCTGCGAATGAATAAGTACGTAAAGAGCTGTGCGTACGTAAAGTACATGATAACACTAATAAAAATATTAGTTGGTGTAAAGGTTCGTTCCACACTCTGGGCACTAAATAATTGAGAAATATATGTAATATATGCGACATACCACATAAATAGTAGCGGAATGCTATATTGAATTTGGAATATCCCGAGTAAGCCAATTACAAACCAAACGTTCGAGATGATTAAGAATAGCCAAAATACAACATACACTAAAACTTGTTGTAAGGAATGGACGAGAAGTTTTCCTTTAAAGAAACTTAAGGAAGAAAACATTTTTTCTAAAATGTACAAGTTCCCTTGGAGCCAACGTGTACGCTGCTTAATAAGGATTTTTAAATGCTCAGGTTCTTGTTCCCATGTAATTGATTCTGGAACGATCGGTAAGAGATAGCCTTTTTGTGTAATTCGTAATGTTAATTCAGCGTCTTCTGCAATTGCATACGGGTCATAGCTGCCAAGTTCTTCTAATGCAGAGCGACGAAGAAGCATATTTGTTCCTGTTAGTGAACCTGTTTGGAATAGTAACCAGCGTCCTGATTGCATAAGGAGCTGGAAGATTTGAAATTCTAATGAAATCATTCGTGTTAGCCAGTTTCTGTTTTCATTTACAGTACGAACGTGACCAACAGCTCCAACAGCATCCTCGGTTGTTTCAGCGTGTTCTACAAGCATTCGCAGTGCATGTGGTTCAGGCTGGTTATCTGCATCATACACACAGAAGTATTCACCATCTGAAATACTAAGACCGTAGTTTAATACACGCGATTTCCCTTTTGGTTCACCCGCTGGAACACGAATGTGACGAATATGAGCATAAGCTTTGTCAAAATCGTCACCAATTTCAGGTGTCTCATCTTGAGAGTTATCGTTTAATAAATAAACAGTTAGTTTACCTGGATATTCAATCTTTGCCATCGCCTCTAAAGTATCTTTAATAACGACCCCTTCATTGTGGGCTGGTATTAAAATGTCGACGCTTGGATAATGTTCTAGCGTACGATCTTTTCGTTTACTATTTCGGTGAACTAAACCTGCGAGTGTTAAGAAAGAATAGTAAACAAGTAAGGCAGAGAATAGAAAGGCTGTAAAGATAAGTATATACTTAATCGAAAATGTGATACTAATCCAAAAAACGAGTACGCAAAACAGAAGGAATAAAAGCAGTATAACGAGTGTCATCATAATAACGTCTTTCCTTTGTTCCCAATTTGCTCGCGTGAAATTTGTATATCTTGGATCGCTTCAGCAGCAAGCCATTGCTCCATTTTTGGCTTTAGACGGCTCATTACAATGTCAGCACCGGCTTCATTTGTGTTTTGTAATAAAATAACTAGCTTATTATTATCGTATTCAGCAGCAAGATCAAAGTCATCTCTTATCGTTTCAACTAATAATGAAGCTACACGGTTCATAACACTTTCCTTCGTATATTTACTAAAGGAATTGAAATCAAAGTAAATAATAATACCTGTTTCGTTACGACGATTCATTGCAGTGATTAATAATGCTTGTCGTCTTTCGAATTCTTGTCTTGTTAATAATTTTGATTCTCCAATGTATTGTTCTAACGTTCTCACACGTTTGGTTAATTCTTGATTTTCATGAATAACCTTCTTTAATAAATGAGTTGAGATATATACGATGAAGAAGTTTGCTGCCATTAGGAAGTGAGTAATAATGTATTCCCATTGTTCCGATGTACTCCATAAGTAAAGCCATGCTTGGTAGAACAGATAGAATACCGAAGTAATGGTTCCTAATATAAAAAGAACAAATGCGGTTTTATCAGTCAATAATAGAAATAGTACATTAACAATTACATATATAATTGTAAAAATGAGAGCATGCTCATATTGCGTTACATGTACAGTTGTAAAATAAAATAAAATTTGTAAAATCCACATAGAGAGGACTTTATAGAAGTTATTTTTCACAAAACTTTCCTCCTTAAAGGTAATTCATGCAAGGATACTTGTAGTATGCACAATTATTAAGAAATAGACCGGATGACTAGATTCTTTTGGAGAGAGCAACAACAAGTAGTATCTCTCTTTTGCAAGAAAAAATAAACAGACTTACTAATTATTGTATCATAATGTTCTTATATTTAAGCATAAAGTATTTAATATATATCGAAAAAATATACAACATATAATAAAAAGCCCCCTCTTTAGAAAGAGGAGACTTTGCATCATTTTATAGGAACATCATACCTGCAACTGCTGCATTTAAGAAGTTTGCTAATGTACCAGCGATAACTGCTTTAATCCCTAACTGTGCAATTTGTTTACGGCGAGTAGGAGCTAATGTTCCTGTTACACCTAATTGAATTGCGATAGAAGAGAAGTTTGCGAATCCACAGATTGCGAATGTTAAAATTAAGTTTGTTTTTGCAGAGAACTCTGCCATGTGTGGTCCTAAGTTTGCGTATGCAACGAATTCGTTGATTGCAAGTTTTTGACCGATAAAGCTTGCTGCTTGTATAGCTTCACCAGGAGAAACCCCGATTAAGATTGCAAATGGTGATAGTAAGTAACCGAAGATTAAATCAAGGCTAAGTTTAATATGGAACAGAGAGCCAATTAATCCTAACAGACCATTTAATAAAGCGATTAATGCGATGAAAGCCATTAACATTGCTGCTACGTTAATAACAAGTTGCATACCTTCAGATGCACCACGTGCTGCTGCGTCAATAACATTTGCATCTTCACGTTCTGTAGAAAGTTCAACGTTATTATCTACTTTTTCTGTTTCTGGCATAATTAGTTTCGCAATTAATAAACTTGATGGAGCTGCCATAATTGCTGCTGCTAATAAGTGTTCTAACGGAATACCCATTGCTGCATAGCCGACAAGAACTGATCCGGCAACAGCTGTCATACCGCTTACCATAATAGTGAAGAATTCACTATTTGTTAAACGTGCTAAGTAAGGTTTGATTAAGATTGGAGCTTCAGTTTGTCCTAAAAATACAGTTGTTACTGAGTTTAAACTTTCTGCTTTAGAAGTTCCAAGAAGTTTACTTAATGCGCCACCAACGACACTAACAAATCTCTGCATAATACCGAAATGATATAAGATTGCAACTAATGAACTAATAAATACGATTGGAAGTAGTGCTTGAATGAAGAAAACAAATCCCCAAGGGCCTTTTGCGTTGACTAAATCCCCAGCAACGAACTTAATTCCCTCGTAAGAAAAATTAATTAATCCTTGAACGCCATCTGCAGCGTATTTTAAACCTGCTTTTCCGGCATCCCATCGTAATACGATAAATGAAAATGACATTTGTAATGCTAGCGCGATTAAAATTGTGCGCCAATTAATAGCTTTGCGGTTGGAAGATAGTAAGAAAGCAATTGCTAATACTCCAATCACGCCGCCAATTCCCCATAAAAGATTCATGCAGTGTATGCTCCTTCCTCATAGTAAAAAAAGTGTATAAACCAGTTGTCTATACGTTTACGAATATAACATCTTAAGTAACTTATCATAATGGACATCGGAGGTCAAACGTCTAACGAAAAGTTTAAATAAAAAGAAAATTCTTTAAAAAAACACATATAAAATGATTAGACATGAAATAGGTTATGTTTTTTATGTAAAAATATACATTATGATAACGTTATGGAGTGTTTTTGTAGAATATAGTGTATGAAATAGGGAAATAGATACATTATTTTTTCGGGGATATAGGTGACATATATTAAAAAGAGCCTTCTAGTAATCTAGAAGGCTCTAAAAATATAACTTAAGGTGCTTTTGTGTATCCTAAGAAATGGCTCTTCCAATAAGAGTTACTTAATGAAGCGATTGCTACACCTTTATCTCCGGCTTGGATAAATGATCCGCCCCCAAGGTAAATACCCATATGAGAAGGACCTGCTTTATAAGTATCTTTGAAATAAATTAAGTCACCTGGTTGTGGATTTGAAGTTTGTGGTAGGCTACCCCAATATCCTGCAACACTTTGACGACTAATGTTATGACCAAATTTCTTAAATACGTGGTAGATGTAACCACTGCAGTCAACACCAGTAGCAGAAGTACCACCCCAAACGTATGGTACGCCTTGCATTCCTTTTGCATATGCAAGTATGGAAGAACTATCACCACTATTATTGCCTGTATTATTGTTGTTATTGTTTTGATTGTTATTTTGGTTGTTGTTAGGCTTATTATCTACCGCGCCACCAACTGGTGTTTTAGAAAGGTAACGTGTTCCGATGTAACCAGTTTGACCGTTGTAGTTAATTTTGCTCCATCCAGAGTTTTCAGAGATTACTTGAACCTTCTGTCCTTGTGGAAGTGCCCCTATGATTCTATAATTTGTACCTTCGCCGCTACGTACGTTTAGTGCAGAAGCATTAATGTAGTAGTCACCAATTGCACCTTGATCAGGTTGTTTTGGTTGTTCAGGAGTAGCAGAGCCACCTTTAACGAATTTTACAAACTCGCTACTAACGAAGCCTGTTTTTCCTTGATAGTTTACTTTAAACCAACCGTTTTCAGATCCAACTACGTTTAATGTAGTACCATTTAACACGCCACCAATTACACTATGGTAAGCAGCAGGGCCTGTACGAACGCGTAGAGATGTTGCGTTAACAACGTAAGTACCGCCAGTTTGAACAGTTACATTATTGTTTTGTTCTTGTTTGTTATCTTGGTTGTTTCCTTGTGTAACGTTGTCGTTAGAACCGCCTTTTGTTACGTAGTCTTTGCTTACGTAAGCAGTTTGTCCTGCATAATTGATTTTGAACCAATCTTGAACTTCTCCAACAACTTGCACAACTTGTCCTTTTGTAACAGAAGCTACAGTTGTATGAGAAGTGCTAGGACCTGTACGAACACGTAGGGAAGATACATTTACTGTATAGTTTCCGCTTGCTGGTTTTACAGATTCTTGGTTGTTATTATTTGTATTGTTGTTTGAAGAACCTGCATTAGAAGAAACGCCAGATACGAATTCGCCACTTACATAACCTACTTGTCCATTATGGTTGATTTTCACCCAACCATTTTCTTGGCCGACAACGTTTAACGTTTGTCCTGCATATACACGCCCAGAAACAGAACTAGAAGTGTTAGGAGCTGTACGCACACGTAATACATCGGCAGTAACTTTATTGTTCCCACCTGTTGTACTTACATTAGAATTGCTTGCTCCATTTTTTGATACAAATTCGCCACTAACAAATCCTGTTTTTCCATTAATGTTAATTTTGAACCAACCATTTTCTTCGCCAATCACATTTAATGATTGACCGTTATAAACACGCGAGATGATGTCGTGAGAAGTGCTTGATCCTGCACGAACATGTAATACGCTAGTGTTTACCGTATAAGATGAGCTGTTTGATGCGGAAGCTTGGACAGTTTGTGTAGCAGCTTTTTGTGTATTTTGTTCAGGGGCAGCTTGAACACTATCAAGTGTAGGTGCTGCTCCTCCTGCTACAGACACTGCCGCAAGACCGGCAAGGTATTTTTTCATAATTTGTCGATTCCTTTCTGTCTGTAATATAGTGAAGAAATATTTACCAACTGTTAAAAATTCTAAAGAGCATGTCGATTACTGTCAAGACTTATGCGGGAATCTGAATATGACAAAAAGATTACAAGAAAAAATCAAGGCATAAATTACACCTTGATTTCCATTTAAATACATATATTGAATGTAGAAAGGTTAGAAATTATTCGCGTTTAAGAAGATGACATATTGGATTGTAACAAGCTTTGAGAAAAGGATCTTTGCAACATTTTTGTGATAGGGCCAACTTGACCATCTTGGATGGCAGTTCCATCAAGGTGAGTCATCGGCAAAATTTCAATCGTCGTTCCTGTAAAGAAACATTCATCCGCTTGATAAACATCGCGAATGCTAAACAGTTCTTCTTTTACTGGAATGCGAAGGGTTTTCGCTAAAGAAAGGACATACTGACGAATGATGCCATTTAAAATAAGGTGATTGGCTGGATGTGTGTAGAGAGTTCCGTTTTTTATGAGAAAGAAATTAGAACAGCTTCCCTCAGTTACAGTACCATTTCGTACGAAAAGAGCCTCTTTACAACCTTTACGTTCAGCTTTCGTAGCGGCTAATACATTGGGTAATAAATTTAATGATTTGATATCACAGCGTAGCCAGCGGGTATCTGGTTCTGATATAGCACGTACACCATATTCAATCCATAACGCGGGTCTTTCTTTCTTCGTAATATAGGCATAGATTGTCGGCGGGACGTCATATGAGAATGTGTGGGTACGAGCTTGTACACCACGAGATACTTGTAAATAAATCGTTCCATCTTCGTAGAAATTATTATTTTCAATTAGTTTGTAAAGTAGGATAATAAGTTCTGCTTTTGAGAAAGGGAGTGATAATTCTATTTCTTCCATGGAGCGATATAATCTTGTGATATGCGGATCTAATAAGTGAAAGTTCCCTTTATATAGGCGAATAACTTCGTAGACACCATCTCCAAACTGCAAGCCTCTTTCTTCAAGTTCTATGTACGCGCGATGTTTTGTTGTATCAATAACTGCATCATTCCATAGTACAAATTTTTCGTATGCCAATTTCTGTCCCATCCTTTCGTAAGTGCATAAGTAAAGTGAAGCTTTCATTCATTTGGAATAAAAACCACTATAGTAATTTTTATGTGAGTACTTCTTTACATATGACGTATATGTATTTGTAAATGGTAGAGAAGTAGTAGGGATTTACAGCATTTTGTATATACAAATTCGAAAATGAGAAATAAGAATCCTGCTTTTGAATAAAAAAAAGCAACATTCTTATGGAATGCTGCACAAGGAGGGTAGCTATCTTTCATAGGGACATCGTCTTATTGAATGTTTTGTGTATGGAAACAAAACATATTGAAAGACAATTATAAGAAAGTAGAAATAAATGATTCATATATTTCTTTAAGGGATCTTATTACAGATGAGAGATAAGAAATATATAGAACCTTGCTTACATATTTTATTATAGAGATGTTTCGTTAATCCTATGTGAATATTTGGTAAAGGTTATGTAATGTTAAAGTTAATGAATATAAGTGATTGTATGGAGAAATATAAAAAAAGAGGCTGAGATTACTCAGCGCTCTTCTTTTCTTCTTTAATAGCTGTCTTTACTTCACCGGTTTTGGTCTTATTACTTTCAGAGAAGCGAAGTAAGTCACCTTCAATGATTTTGTCAGACATGTTCAATTCATTTTGGGCACGATCAATGAGTGGTTGAGATTCTTCTTTTGGTAATTGTACAACTTCGCTAGTAGTACGGTCGTAGAATGTACTGTTCGTGTACATGTACTTATCTGTAACGAAGCTACCGTCACGAAGAACAACGAATCCCTTATTATCAGGTGAGAATACATCATGACCGAATTGAACTTGATTCGTAGAATCTACACCAAGTAAGTTTAGAATTGTTGGTTTAATGTCAATTTCACCAGTTGGTTTTGAAATTGTTTTACCTTCTTTTTGACCTGGAACGTGAATAAACATCGGTGTTTTTTGTAAGTTCATATGGTCAAATGCAGTGATTTCTTCTTTTCCTAAGAACTGTGCCATTGCACGGTTATGGTTTTCAGAAATACCGTAGTGATCACCGTAGAATACGATAACTGAGTTGTCGTAAATGCCTTCTGCTTTTAGACGCTCAATAAAGTGTTTCATTGCTTCGTCTAAATAGCGAGCAGTTACCATGTAACGGTCAAATACGCCATCACCAGAATTGTATTCATCGATTAATTTCGTGCTGTCATCATAAGTGAATGGGTAATGGTTTGTTAAAGTAAGGAAGCGAGTATAGAACGGTTGCTTCACTTCTTTTAACATATCGATAGATTGATCGAAGTATTCGATATCTTTTAATCCCCAATTTAATTTCGTTTCTGGCGTAATCTTGTAGTCAAGCTCGTTGTAGTAACGATCATAACCAAGTGCCGGATACATAATGTTACGGTTCCAGAATGTTGCGTTGTTCGCGTGGAATACTGATGTATGGTATCCTTGCTCACGTAAAATTTCTGGAGTTGCTGTATATTCGTTATTACCGTGTGTGAAGAATACAGCACCACGATCTAATGGATACATTGAAGTATCTACTAAGAATTCAGCATCAGATGTTTTTCCTTGCCCAGTTTGGTGGAAGAAGTTATCAAAGTAATAACTTTCTTTCGTAAATTGGTTTAAGAATGGTGTAACTTCTTGTCCGTTAACTGTTGCACCAATTAAGAATGTTTGTAATGACTCAAGAGAGACAACAATTACGTTTTTCCCTTTTGCCGTACCAAACATATTTGGATCTGGTTTGCTTTGCGTTGTTTTTACGTAGTTCTCTGTTTCCTGTAATTTACTACCGTCAGCAAAAGCTTTTTGTGAACTTGATTTTGCTTGTAAGCCAAGATCATACACTTGGTGTACATATAAACCTAAGTTTTTAACAAGCATAACGCGGTCGAATGAACGTGTTAATAGTTCGGGACGCTCAGCTTCTGCAAGTCCTAAGTTTGCGAAGAAAATAGCAACTGTTGACACGAAGTATAGGGAACGCATTGGGCGTGCTACACGTTCTGTCGGTGCAAAATTCTTCATCTTCTTCAATAAAATGAAGAATACAATAATATCAGCAAATGCAAGGATAATTTTGTAGTTAAACAATTCTTTCACACTAGAACCTAAACTTCCAAAGTTAGATGTTTGTCCTAGTACTGGTAAAGTAACGAAGTCATTGTAGAATCCGTAGAACATTACGTTACCAACAAGAACGATTGTTAAAACAAAATTAATTCCAAGTGCTATATAGTTACGTTTTTTCCCTTTTGCAAATAATGCAAGACCAACAAGCAGTAATGATGCTGCTAATGGGCTAAGGAATAAAATGAATTCTTGCATGAAAGATTCAAGTTTTAAATCAAAGCTTGTGCGTGTAATAAGGTACGTCTTCAGCCATAAAGCTAAAGCTACGAATACAGTGAAACGCACATTTTGAAATTGTGATTTCAAGGTTTCTTTCATTCATTTCCACCCTTTCTCTATCAGGCTTGGTCGATTTTGGAGCGAAAAATGCTAAAATAAAAAATACATAGTTTTCTTGGCCATAATTAGAGGTTCTATATTCACCCATATACGACTATAACTATGCATACCCTTTTGGTTTCTTGTGCTGCTCATAAGCATAACGTCATTTCTGTATTATACAACAAAATTCATTTCTGAGAAACACTATAACATTTTACATTTTTTGTATGAGATTTGTCACTACCAGAGAAAACTTTAACATTCGTTTATATGTCCGTCAACTAGAAAATATAACAAAGGTAGAGCAGAATGTTCAGTGAAAGTGAAAATTTTTTTGTTGAGAAATAAGAAATGACAATGGGTGAGTGGTTATCTAGAAACCTATTATATGAAGGGAAGTATGTAAAAATTAACGAACACTTGTTCTTTTTTAGTTTGTTTGTTACAATGAAAGTTCATTGATAGATTATGTGTAATTTTGATGAACTTTTACTGATAACATATTGTAGCTTATTTCTTTAAAAAAATAGGGAGGCTTTTACATGGAACAAAAATTTTCAGTTGAAGCGTTTTGGAAGAAAGCAAAACATGTTGCAAAGCAAGCAGGGCAGTCGGTCATTTATGCAAGTTTATTATTGTTTTACGTTTTGCAAAGACCTGATGTTCCAAAGCGAGTGAAAATTATTGTGATTGGAGCACTTGCTTATTTTATTGCACCAATTGATGCCATCCCAGATTTCATTGCTGGAGTTGGTTATACAGATGATTTAGGGGCGTTAATGGCTGCTCTATTACAAGCGTCGTTATACGTCAATGAAGAGGTGAAAGATAAGGCACGAGTGAAGTTGGCAGAATGGTTTGGTTCGGATATAGACACATCCTTTATCGATCAGAAATTAGATCAGTAGGTGAGAACTGTCATATGGTGACAGGGCGAACGTAAGCGAGGAAGTGCATTATGCCATCAGGAAGAACGCATACGAAAATAAACTTAATATCCCTTCCGGTTGTTTTGTTTATGCTCTTTTCGTATGGATTAACAGACTTGGATTTTTTATTAACTTTTGCAATTGGCTTTTTAGTAGGTACTTCATTTTTAACGCCGGATTTAGATACATATAGTAATGCGTATAATAAATGGGGGTTCCTACGTATATTTTGGTATCCGTATAAGAAGGTCATGCCGCATCGATCCTTCTTTACACATACAATTATACTTGGTGATGTGATTCGTATTGCATACATGTTAATTGTGTTTTCTCCGTTTTTATTCCTATTAAATGTAATCGCGCTTGATGGGAATTTAATAGAAATTGCGAAGGAACATGAGGTTGAAATTGTAACGTTCGTAATGGGAATTATTGTAGCAAGTACGCTTCACATTATAGCGGATAAAGTGAATACGCGCCGCAAAAAAATGATGAGAAAAAAGAAGAAACGCAGAAGATAAAAAAACCGTCCCAAAAAGTATTTTGGGACGGTTTTTTCTTATTAAAAGATTGTCGTATCGCCGATAAAATTTCATTTATTATGATGCGTACTGTTTTAATCAAACGTTTGTTTAAACTTAAGCTTTCAGCACTTTAATACCTTTTACGATGTTCCAAATGAAGTAGTATAAGCTAATAATGCCACAAATACATAAGACAATCATTGCTCCAATTCCAAGTGTTACGTCTGGTTGATTCGATCCGATACCCATAATTCCTAGAATAATAAATCCAATAAATGACGCGATGCTTGGAATGATGTGTGTCCATAGAGCGCGTTTTGCGTGCGGTTTCGTTTCAGAATCGCCCACAATCCACACAATGATAGGGAATAAGATAGGGGCAAATAATACACTAAAGTATGATAAAGCTGCTAATATTTTGTTTCCGTTCATATATATCACCTCATAAATAATATCCGTTTTTATACCTTTATTATGCAGGAAATGTAGCGAGCTTCCTATCGATGAACATTACAAGAACGTGACGTTTTTGTAAGATTCTTATGATAAATAATAAAATTTTCAAAAAAATCTTTTTTAATGAAAATTGTTGTGATAAAATTAATGAAAACGTTTTCTTTGACGTTTTTTTATTTTAGGTTTAAAGGTATGATGACCTGATAGTCTATTGATGAGGTTATTCTATTTAAAAGGGGATTCTTTAGGGGGAGAGAACAATGAACACATGGACACAAGTTTATGATCCGTTCGGAAACATTTGGATTTCGGCAGCGGTCGCACTTATTCCGATTATCTTTTTTTTCTTAGCTTTAGCAGTTTTCCGCATGAAGGGGTATGTGGCAGGATTAATTACAGTCGTACTTACAATTTTAGTTGCGTTATTCGCTTATAAGATGCCGTTCACGATGGCGATGGCAGCGACGGGATATGGTTTCTTATACGGACTATGGCCAATTGCTTGGATTATCATTATGTCGGTATTTTTATATAAAATATCTGTGAAAACAGGTCAATTCGATGTGATTCGTGCATCTGTATTATCCATTACGAATGACCATCGTTTACTCGTTATTTTAATCGGTTTTTCATTTGGAGCATTTTTGGAAGGGGCAGCAGGATTTGGTGCACCAGTAGCGATTACCGCAGCGCTTCTTGCAGGTCTTGGGTTAAATCCTTTATATGCAGCGGGTCTGTGTTTAATCGCAAATACGGCACCAGTAGCGTTCGGAGCGATGGGAATTCCGATTACAGTTGCTGGACAAGTAACAGGTATTGATCCGCATAAAATTGGACAAATGGCTGGGCATCAATTACCGTTCTTATCATTATTTGTTCCGTTCTTTATCGTATTTTTAATGGATGGATTTAAAGGAGTAAGACAAACATGGCCGGCTCTATTTGTAGCAGGTAGCTCATTTGCAATTACGCAGTTCATTACAGCGACGTTCTTAGGGCCAGAACTTCCGGATATTACGTCAGCACTTGTAAGTTTAGTGAGTCTATCGCTATTCTTAAAAGTTTGGCAGCCGAAAGAAATCTATCAGTCTAAAGAAGCAAATAGTGAGGTAGCAGCAACGGCGATATCTATGCCGAAACTAACGGTAGGAAAAGTAGTAAAAGCATGGTCTCCATTCATTATTTTAACTGTGATGGTAGTCATTTGGAGCCAAAGTTTCTTTAAAGCGTTATTTGCTCCAGGCGGTGCTTTGGAAAGCCTTGTGTTTAAGTTTGAAGTTCCAGGCTTACACAATTTAGTAATGAAAGCAGAGCCAATTGTAAATAAACCGACGCCTTATGAAGCAATCTTGAAATTAGATATTTTATCAGCGACGGGAACAGCAATTTTAATTGCTTGTATCATTTCTATCTTTATTTTGAAAATGAGTGCAAAAGATGCAGTAGTAACATTTAAAGAAACGATAAATGAGCTTAAGATGCCAATTCTATCTATCGGATTCGTATTAGGATTCGCGTTTATCGCAAACTATTCTGGTCTATCTTCTACATTAGCATTAGCACTTGCAGGAACTGGCGGACTATTCCCGTTCTTCTCACCATTCCTAGGCTGGATCGGTGTATTTTTAACAGGATCCGATACGTCAGCGAATGCACTGTTCTCGAATTTACAAGCGATTACAGCGCAGCAAGTCGGTGTATCTGAAGTACTTCTCGTTGCAGCAAATACAACGGGCGGTGTAACAGGAAAAATGATTTCTCCGCAATCGATTGCAATTGCTTGTGCGGCAGTTGGACTTGCTGGAAAAGAATCAGATTTATTCCGCTTTACAGTGAAGCATAGTTTATTCTTCGTAATTATTGTTGGTATTATGACGTATGTACAGGCATATTATTTAACGTGGATGATTCCATAAACAACAAAAGAAATAAACTTTGCATTTTTCAGATTATCGTGTATGATGGGAAAGTATTGAAAATTAAATCAGTGATAAACTAGGGGTGCCTAACGTATGCGTAGGCTGAGAGAGAAGCGTGTGAACTTCTTAACCCTTTGGACCTGATCTGGCTCGTACCAGCGTAGGGAAGTTAACGGCTTTACATAATGATGTCTTTATGAGCCAGGTCCTTATTTTTTTATGGACCTGGCTCTTTTTATTTTGGCATACGCTGGCCATATCTTGTCCTTGTCACGTACAGGGGGGCAACAAAGGTTATGAAACAGTCTGTTTCAGCTGAGCAAATTGAATTGAAATCGAGTTTACCAGGAAGTAAGAAAGTGTATGTGGATGGACCAAGCGCGGGTATGAAAGTGCCGATGCGCGAGATTGAACAAAGCGAAACGAACGGTATTCCGAATCCGCCAATTCGTGTATATGATACGAGCGGTCCTTATACAGATCCTGCGTATAAAGTGGAACTGGAAAAGGGATTGCAGGCGCCGCGCCACTCTTGGATCCTGGAGCGCGGAGATGTAGAAGCATACGAAGGGCGCGAAGTAAAACCAGAGGATGACGGTGTGAAAGTGGCTTTGAAACATACGCCTGTTTTCCCGCAAATGGATCGTCAGCCGCTTAGAGCAAAGCAAGGTGGAAATGTTACGCAAATGCATTATGCACGTAAGGGTATCATTACGTCTGAGATGGAATATGTTGCGATTCGTGAAGGAGTAGAGCCTGAGTTTGTTCGTAAGGAAATCGCGGAAGGTCGTGCCATTTTACCAGCGAATATTAACCATCCGGAAGCAGAACCGATGATTATCGGCCGTAACTTTCACGTGAAGGTCAATGCAAATATCGGAAACTCTGCTGTATCTTCTTCAATTGCAGAAGAAGTAGAGAAGATGACGTGGGCAACGCGTTGGGGTGCGGATACGATTATGGATTTATCTACAGGTAAAAATATTCATACGACGCGTGAGTGGATTATTCGTAACGCGCCTGTACCAGTTGGAACTGTACCGATTTATCAAGCGCTGGAAAAAGTAAATGGAATTGCAGAAGATTTAACGTGGGAAGTGTATCGTGATACGTTAATTGAGCAGGCGGAGCAAGGTGTGGATTACTTTACGATTCACGCGGGCGTATTACTTCGTTACATTCCGATTACTGCAAAGCGTACGACAGGTATCGTTTCACGTGGTGGTTCAATTATGGCACAGTGGTGTTTATTCCATCATAAAGAAAACTTCTTATACACTCATTTTGAAGAGATATGTGAAATTATGAAGCAGTACGACGTTTCGTTCTCTCTTGGAGATGGATTACGTCCAGGTTCGATTGCAGATGCAAATGACGAAGCACAGTTTTCTGAGCTTGAAACACTTGGTGAATTAACGAAGATTGCTTGGAAACATGATGTGCAAGTGATGATTGAAGGACCTGGGCATGTACCGATGCATTTAATTAAAGAGAATATGGAGAAAGAGCTTGATATTTGTCAGGGCGCGCCGTTCTATACACTTGGGCCGTTAACGACAGATATTGCACCAGGTTATGACCATATTACATCGGCAATTGGAGCGGCGATGATTGGCTGGTTTGGCACGGCGATGCTTTGTTATGTAACACCGAAAGAACATTTAGGTTTACCGAATAAAGATGATGTTCGCACGGGGGTTATTACGTACAAAATTGCTGCACATGCAGCTGATCTTGCGAAAGGGCACAAAACGGCTCATCAGCGTGATGATGCACTTTCAAAAGCTCGCTTTGAATTCCGTTGGCGCGATCAATTTAATTTATCTTTAGACCCTGAACGTGCGATGGAATATCACGATGAAACATTGCCAGCAGAAGGCGCGAAAACGGCTCATTTCTGTTCAATGTGTGGACCGAAGTTTTGTAGTATGAGAATTTCACATGATATTCGTGAATATGCGAAAGACAATGATTTAGAAACGACAGAAGCAATTGAAAAAGGGATGAAAGAGAAAGCGAAAGAATTTAAAGACACTGGTAGTCATTTATACCAATAACACGTTACACCTCTTTACTTGATTGATCACACTGTAGTACCTAACTTAAATATAGAAGAAGCCCCCTTTGCTAAGACGGTAGCAAAGGGGGCTTCTATTTTCTATAAGGCGAAGAATAATTGTACCCAGTAGTATAAGAGGAATAATGTGACGGCTGTTGTGAGTGGGATTACGATGAGAGATACGCTTAAATAATCTTTCCATTTCACTTTAATTTTATTTTGTCTTAGGATATACATCCAAATGAGGGAAGCTAGCGTACCGATTGGTAATAATAGTGAACCGATGTCACTACCAATGATATTTGCGAGATAGATAGTTTTTAATGTGACTGGATCTAGGCCCATTTCTGTTAATGTAATGGTACCAATCATAAGTGCAGGGTGATTATTAAAGACGTTAGAGAGGATAGATACAAGTCCGCCCATTGCAAAGCTAGCATAGAGTAGATGTTGACTTACAACTGGTTCAAGCCAATTTACAAGCGCCGTTGTTAATCCTGCGTTGTGAAGCCCGTAAATAATTACATACATAGAGAAAGCGAAAATTAAAATGTGCCACGGTGTCTTTTTCAAAATATCGACTGGGTTTGTTCGTAAGTAGTACCATCTCCAGATGAGAAGAACGAGTGAACCGAGTACAGCAACAATTTCGATTGGAATCGATAAGAAGGATGCAACGAATAGAAGACAGCGCATAAGAAAGACGAAACCTAATACTTTTAACATAAATTTTGTACGTTTTTGTTTCGTATTAACAGATTTTGTTCCTTTAAGTGGATGGAAGTTTTTTGTGAAGAAAATCTCTTCAATGTCATAAGAAGAAACAGGTAATTTTTTAGGAAGCTTTTTCTTTAACACTGTATACATGAGCCATGACATAAATAATAAACCTAGTGTTGCAGGTACAAACATCATAGCAGTATGCATGTAAAGAGTCATATTAACGATATTTAATGCGATTAAGTTTACGATATTACTTACACCAATTGGTGCACTAGATGCAGTAGCGATTAAAGCACCACTTAATAAATAAGGAATTTGTTGATGTGGTTTTAATTGAAGGTTTTTTAGAAGAAGAATTAAAATTGGAGTTGTAATTAAAATACTACCGTCGTTATTAAATAAAAGAGTCATAAGAAAACATAATAATTGAATATACCAGTATAGACGGCGACCAGATCCTTTTGCTAAATTTGCAAGTTTCGCTGCGGACCAGTGGAAGAAGCCGAAGCTTTCTAATATAACCGCCATAACGATGGTCGCTAATATTGTTATAGAGGCACCGCCAATTTTACTAATAATATCTATGACGTCTGGTCTTGATACAAGTCCAGTAATCAAGATAATGCCAGCGCCAATTGCTGCCGGCCAAGCCTCATTTAAGCCACGGGGTCGCCAAAAGATAACAATCATCGTTAAGAAGAATACAATAATAGTAATCCATATTTCAATGCTCATATTTTACCTACCTTTCTACTTTTCCTTAAACCAATGTAGCTTGTCTCAAGGTTTGTATTAGTAGTATATTCAACAAAAAATAGGAAGAACTAGACATATAATGGAATAAAGTGAATATGTGTTTTTCAAGCGAAAGGACAAGTGTCACGAATAGTGAAATAACTATTGTGAGAGGAGTCTATAAATTAGGGGGGCAGTAAGATAGTAAATGAAATTTATATGGGCGATTATGGAGATATATTGGCGCAACTCAAAATATATCAGCGATTTTTAAAATATATCGACTTATCGACAAAACATGACAAAAGGAGCCCATCCCAAATGCCTTTTGGAACAGACTCCCCCGAATATATTATTTTTCCTTTAAAAAAGTTCGATCCTTCAAGAATAAATTCCAGAAGAAAATAAATCCTGGTAGTAAAATTGCGATTCCAATTGCGTATAGGATAAGCAATGCATAGAATGTTTCTGTCGTTGTAAAACTTGTAAATACAGTTACATCAGGATAAATAATATAAGGTAAATGTGCGACACCGTAAGCGTAACTTGCAAATGCATATTGAGCGACGACCGCTAAAACGGCGATGCGAGGGTATCCTAGTGTGCCGTACTTCTTGTTTGTCCACCAAAGAGAAGAGTATCCGATAACGAATAAAACGATAGAAACTGTAAACCATGGGAATTGCTTTATTAGTCCTTGCATAAGCCAGTGTGTTTCCGGATCCATTACAACGAGGGCGATAATCGCCGTAACGAGTGTTGCAGGACCAAGGATGATGGCGTTTCTTCTATAAATTCTATACGAATCTTCTGAACCTTGCTCTCTCGCAAAATCAGCAAGAAAGAGAGAGGAGAGAAATAGTTCCGAAGTTAGCCCAAAGAGCATATAGCAGTAGATAACCGGGCTAGAAAGAAGTTTTCCATACAGGAGTACTTCTTTTCCTTCAGAGATTGTAATATAAGCCCCCTCTGTAACGGGTAAAACAGTAATTAATAAGGCTGGAATTAAGAGCCCAGTAATACCTGAAATCACCCGAAGGAGGAATTGATACTTTGGCAGAGAGTAAGCAAATACCATGAATGTACTGCGAATTGCAATGAGTATTAAAATTAACATAACTGGCACGAACATCACTGTCGCAAGGGTGAAAGCAGCTTTCGGAAAGAAACCGAGAAAAGCGACAACGACAAAAACGAGAAATGTATTTGTTACTTCCCAAGTTGGTGATAAGTATCGATTGGCAAGTTTGGCAGCGAGCGTTGGATGTTTTGCGTATACCATGCCCCAAAAACCTGCTCCAAAATCGATGGACCCTAATATACTGTATACGAAAATAAGAGCCCATAAGATGATGATTGCAATACTTTCCTCATGCACGAGAATCGCCTCCTTCGTGATGTAAATCATTTGTAAGCGGATGTTTCTTAAAGAATGTCCGTAGTACAAAAACTGTTAAAATGCCGAGTCCAATATATAAAATGATGAATAGAATAAATAAAGGACCGACAAAATCAGCGCGTGTAGAAGCGTCGACTGTCCGTTGCATACCATAAATGGTCCACGGTTGACGACCACTACAGCTGAAAATCCACCCGAATTCAATACCGAGCATCATAATTGGTCCACATGCTGCAGCTCCCCAAAGAAGCCACTTCGGTAATTCTGCACCTTTTTTTCGGTAAACAAAGTACCAATATAAGAGGGCGATTGCTGCAACTGCAAAAGTAAAGGCAGCGGTGCCGACCATTAAGTTGAATAGTGTATGTGTGTAAAATGGTGGCCATGTTTCTTGTGGGAATTCCTTTAGTCCTTTTACGACGGTGCTAGGGTCGAGTCCCACTAGTAGGCTAAGCATGTTCGGAATTTCTAGTGCATAGTTTAGTTCAAGTGTGTTAGGGTCTACAACTCCGCCAATTGATAACGGTGCATGTGATGTCGTTTCAAATAAAGCTTCGGCAGATGCAAGTTTTTCAGGAGAATGCTTATGTAAGGCAATCGCCGATTCGTGTCCCGAAAGCCACATCGTAGCACCTGTAATAAATGTCACGACGAGTCCTAACAGTAGTCCCTTTTTATGATAAGCAATTTCACGTTTACTTAAGTTCTTCTTTAATAATTTAAATCCAGCGATAGAGGCAATGACGGCAGCTCCAGTTGTATAGGCTGTAATCACAACGTGGAATGCGCTTGTACCAAAACTCGGATTAAAGAAAGCTTTCCATGGATCAACGTTAAAAACTGATCCATCTGGCCCCATTGAAAAGCCTGCGGGTGTATTCATCCATGTATTTGCTGATGTAATAAGCACGGCAGATGCCGTGGCACCAATCATGACGAAGAATAGCGAGATTAATCTCATGAATGGAGGTAGTTTGTCAGCTGCATATACATAAATAGACATGAACAACGCCTCTAAAAAGAAGGCGAAAATCTCAATTTGAAAGGGAACAGAAATAACCTGCCCAACAATTTTGGCAAAACCAGGCCAAAGAAGTGAGATTTGCACACCAACAATTGTTCCAGTTGGAATTGCTACACCGAGAAGGATGGCAAAAGCCTTCGTCCATCTTTTCGCCATAATGGCGTAATCGGAATCTTTCTTCCAGTGATAGAGTATTTCACTTATAAAAATCATTAATGAAAGTCCGACACCAAGTGTTGCAAAGATAATGTGGAATGCTAATGAAGAACCAAAAAATGCTCTTGCTAATGTTACCGTATCCATATGTAAACTCCTCTTCTTTTTGCCATTATTTTCTGATTGAATTGGAAGATTTATTCAGAAAAACTACCAAAAATATATATGTATTTAAAAAGTGGATATGGTAATATAATGTTTGAATATTCTAAATAGAAAGAAGTTAATGTTTAATAATATTTTGTTTGTTTTTTAGTAAGGAATATTTTATAATCTTTTATGCGAACATAAGTTCTGTTTTTCGAGGTGAAGAATTTTATGTGAAATGGAGAGGATGTTTTATGTATCCTGAAGTCATTAAAAAGATGGCATTTTCAAAAGAGCATAGAGATTTATTATTGAAGCTGTATAATAAAGAGATTACGCGTCGTGAATATGATCGACTTGTGGCATCGCTATATAGACCTTCTAAAGAGGCTTGTGAGGGATAGAGGCAAGGGAGACAATCTAATAGATTGTCTTTTTTAATTTTACGTATGTTCTGGTAAAATTAAGGCTAGCCTTATTAGGGAGGTGAAAAGATTGCGGAAACGTTTATATATAGGGATTGGAGTTATTCTCTTAATCGCTTTAGGTGGCATTGTATTTTGGTCAGCTATACAAGGAAACCGTACAGAACATTTTATTTTAAGACATATGGTGAATGAAAATGGGACGCTTGCCACATATCGTTTAGCGGATACAAAGGCAGGTACGGGTGAAGCGAAAGGCCGTGAAGCTTTATCGGAATCAGCAGGACTATGGCTACAATATACATTGGATAAAAACGATCAAGCGTTATTCGATGAACAAGTTAAGGTTATTCAAAATAGCTTTGTACATAAGGATCATATTGTTATATGGAAAATCTCTGAAAAGGGAGAAATGCAGTCAGCTACAAATGCACTTATAGATGATCTTCGTATTATAGAACAATTATATCGTGCTTATGAAATGTACAAGGAAGAGCGTTATAAAAACTTGGCAGATCAATTGAGTGACGCTGTAATTCGTTATAATAAGAAAGATAATTATTACGTTGATTATTATGATGCAGATGCAAGGAAACAAAATAATTTTGCAACTACATCATACTTAAATCCACACGCATTCTCGTATATGAAAAAGTACGGCAAAGTTTCTGCACAGCAATATCAGGAAGTCGTTCAATTTTTAGCGGATTATCCAAGGCATGGCTGGGCATTCCCAAAAGAGTATAAAGAAGATGGTACATTTACGTACGATAAAGAAGTAAATCTTATTGACCAATCATATGTTGCATATCATCGAAGTTTAGGTGGCCTTTCATCAGCTGCTTATTTGGAATTTATCAAGAAGAAGTTCCAGGAGGATGGAAAGCTATACGGTCGTTACAATTTAGAAACGGGAAAACAAACTGTGAATTATGAATCACCAGCCGCATACGGACTAACGATTTTGTACGTACTACAAACAGGTGATACAAAGTTTGCAAAGGAATTATATGATCATATGGCCACATTCCGAAATGACAATATATTTAGTAGATATTACGGTGGATACGTAACAGGTGAAAATAATAATACGCATATTTTCGATAACGTATTGCCGCTTTTAGCGGAAATGGAATTGGAGAAGAGTAAGAAATAGAAGGTGCTATCCTCTGAAGGTGGCACCTTTTATTTTTTACTAAGTCGATATAATTTTACGTTCTAATAGTGGAGAAGTAGTCAATTACGAATCTACGGAATTGCTGAGCGGTTTTTGATAAGTAGCGTTTCTTCGACCAACTCAATCCGATAGTCCGCTCGCAATTGGGTTCAATAATACGTAACTTATTTAATGCTAAAGTAGAGTTTTTTAATAAAGTTAAACTTGGGACAAAGGCGATGCCGAGACCTTGCTTAATAAGGTCGCTAATCACGGTTGGTTCATCTACTTCAAAAGCGATATGTGGAGTGAAGCCAGCTTCTTTACAAAATTCATCCGTTAAGTGCCGAAATCCGTAACCAGTGTTCATACTAATAAATGGTTCGTCTTTTACTTCATGCAGATGGATATTTTCGCGTCCTGATAAACGATGACCTGAAGGGACAACTAGGAAAATTTCTTCTGTAATAAGTGGTTCCCACATAATTTCCTCGCCTTCAATTGGCACAGAAGAAATGCAAAAGTCAATTTCTATATTATCTAGTTGTCGCTTCATAGAAGGAGTAGATGCGAGAAATTGTTGGAATCGAACGTTAGGATGTTCTAGTAAAAAAGAACCGAGTAGTTCTGGTAATATTCTCGGAATAGAAACGGCTAGTGTAATAGAGCTTTGGTGTAATTCAGCTAAATCTTTAATTTCTCGTTCGCCTTCACTTAATTCATGAAAAATGCGCTCTACGCGTTTTAAAAATACTTTTCCAAAAGAGTTTAATGTAATTTGTCGACCTTGGCGATCAAATAATAGGACGCCTAAGTCCTTTTCTAATCTAGCGATTGTTTTGCTAAGCGAAGGCTGTGCGATATGCAGTTCTTCAGCGGCTTTTGTCATATGTTCTAATCGTGCGACTGTCTGAAAGTATTTTAGTTGAAGAAGTTCCATTTTGACTCTCCTTTCTATAGACCAAAAGGAATGAATTGATAATTAAAGATGTATTATACAGTATGAAAATGGGCGTGTATAGTAAATCTGTTAAACCATTGTAATGGTGTTAAATTAGGAGAAGGAGTATGTTTCATGAAGGGAATTCAACTTATATTTAAAGATTGGAAAGCGATGTGGCATCATAAACATGGACGTATCGCTTTAATTTTTTTATTAATCGTTCCTTTAATTTATTCAGGATTCTTTTTAGCTGGATATTGGGATCCATATGGACGATTAGATAAATTACCTGTTGCAATTGTAAATTTAGATAAAGGTGCTGCAATGGATGAAAAAACAATTCACGCAGGAGACGATTTTGTAAAAAATTTAAAAGAGAATAAGGAACTAGCTTTTCATTTCGTATCAGAAAAACATGCTGATGAAGGGTTAAAAGAAGATAAGTATTATATGGTTGTTACGATTCCAGAGGATTTCTCTCAAAAGGTAAGTACACTAATGGATGAGAAACCAGAGCCAGCGCAGCTTCAGTACAAAGTAAATCCGGGTAAAAACTTTGTAGCAGCTCAAATTGGAACGACAGCTGTTGAAAATATGAAAACAAAAATTTCAAATAGTATTACGAAATCTTATACAGAAGGTGTCTTTTCAAAGTTTCAAGATTTGGCACAAGGATTGAGTGATGCAAGTAATGGTGCTGAGAAGCTGCATGAAGGAACGACAGATGCAAAAAATGGGGCGAATCAGCTTGCAGATGGTATTCATCGTTTAAGTGACGGGGCATCAAAAGTGAAAGAGGGAAGTGAAAAGCTTGCTTCTAGCCAATCTGCCTTAAGTGGCGGCGCAAATGAGTTGAGTCAAGGGGCAACCTCACTTCATAGTGGTATGGAGTTATTAGCTCAAGGTGAAAAAACTTTACAATCAGGGGTTAGTGAATTAAGTGCTGGTACAAATGAATGGGTGAACGGAAGTGAGAAACTTGCTGAAGGGCAAGTGAAAGCGGACAATGCAGCAAATAGTGTAAAACAACAATTAGAAGAGTACGTGAAAAGTCATCCAGAAGTGCAGCAAGATCCTGCTTTTCAAAAGATCATTGCTACTTCTAACGGATTAGCTAAAGCAGTAAACACTTTAAATAATAGCCAACAACAATTGACACAAGGTGCGAAGAAGCTTGCTGACGGTCAGAATAAGATTGAAGAAGGTATGAATACATTCGGAGTTAAGTTAAGCGAAGCTACTGCTGGAACGAAAAAGATAGCAGATGGTGCTGCGAATGTAGCTAATGGATTTACGAAGTGGGGAAATGGATTTACAACATTACAAGAAGGTGTAAATCACCTTGCGATTGGCGGAACAGAGCTGAATCATGGTGCTAATAAGTTAGAGGACGGACTTGTTAAACTTGACGATGGTGCGAAAGAACTTTCTACGAAATTAGGAGAGGGCGCAGAGAAGATAGCGGATGTTCGCAATGATGATGCCCGTAATACGATGTTCTCAGAGCCGGTTCAGTTAGTAAAGTCGACAGTTTCTGATGTGCCTAACTACGGTTCAGGCATTGCACCATACTTTTTATCACTGGCATTTTATGTTGGCGGAATTATGGCATCGAATATTTTACCTCTTGGCCGTAGACAAAATATGAAGGTAAGCGGAACAGTACATTTTATTAATAAACTAGGATTGGTATATGTAATTGGACTTATTCAAGCATTACTTGTGGATGTGGCTGTGCTAGGAGTTATGAAATTAGAAGTTGCAAGTGTGCCACTCTTTGTTTTATCAAGTATCGTTATTTCCTTTACGTTCATGACGTTTATTCTTATGTTAGTAACGGTATTTGGTCTTGTTGGAAAGTTCTTAGCGGTAACGCTTCTAGTCTTGCAATTAGCGACGAGCGGGGGGACTTTCCCAGGAGAATTAAATATAGCTGTTCTTAGCAAAATTGGGCAGTTTCTCCCAATGTCCCATTCTCTTAGAGGATTACAAGATGTTATCTCTTTAGGAGATTGGTCACAATTACAAATGCAAATTTTAATATTGTTATGCTATCTCGTTGTTGCTGGCGGAATTGCTTGGATTACGAGTCATATACAACATAGGGAAACGAATGCAGAACAAGTTTCTTAAAATGAAAGAAGCTATCCGTTTTTTTAGGATAGCTTCTTTTTTATTTACGCTCCATTACCGCAAAGTAATTGTTTTCATTATCAGCAAAGTTGAATGCTCTACCTGTAGGTAAATCTACAACTTGTCCAACTGTAACGTTTTTCTCAGAAAGATCTTTATACAGTTGATCTAAGTTACTAGAGAAGAACATAAGTGAAGGTGTATTTAAGTTTAATTCAGGTTGCATCTTCGCAATTAACGCTTTATCGTGAAGGACGATGCTTGTGCCTCCTTCTTTCGTTGGTGCAATTTCAATCCAGCGAAAGCCTTGTCCGTTATTTTCTTCCGCAATAATTTGGAATCCTACTGTCTCAGTCCAAAATTGTACTGCTTCATCTTGATTATTTACATATAACATAATTTGTCCAATTTGATTAATCATAGGTGTGTCCTACTTTCTTTTCTTGTATGGAATTCTATTATATCAAAGATATGGTTTGAATACTTTTTCGTGATTTTTCCGAAGTACAATCTTAGCCCATTTCATATTTGTCGTAGGGGAAGGCCCTGTAATCCATGTATGAAATGGTAGTGTACTGCAAATGACCATTGCTGAAATCGAGATTGTGGCCGTTATTGTAAATAATAATAAGCTATATAATATTGTGTTTTCTTGCAGTGTGAATAAAGAAAGAAATTTTGTACATAGTTGCAAGAAGAAAAAATGAGCTAAATAAGCACCATACGTGTAACTCCCAATAAATCGTAAAGCTTTATATAAGAAACCTCGTCGTTGTACGATTGTAATAGACAGCACGTAAAGTATAATAATTTCGCATACGATATATAAAAACATAGACGGTTTTAAATAAGTCGAAACGGTTAAATGAATAGAGTTTGCTCCGTAAAAACTAAATAACTCATAATTGATGAATAGAAATAAGACGAAAAATAACATTGTTATAAGCGGGATATGTTTCATGACAAATGTACGCCACGCTTTTAGTGCGACAGCAGCGATTCCTCCCATGACGAAATAGAATGAGTAGAAGAAGAAGGAACGATCTGTATAATGTAAAATGGTTGAGCTAGTCAATTTCTCTCCATTAAAAATGTAGTGGGAAGAATACCACATTAAGAGGAAATATAGACAAGCAAAGATGGTCATATATTTATATATGTCTTTTTTATTTTCTGTTCGTTTTTGAAACCAATAAAATAGTGTGCATAGCAAAGGGAACAATAAGTGAATTTGGAACATCATAATAACGTACCAAAGATGGGGCGCGGCTGTTCCGAGTAATAAACTTTTGATTCCGCTTTGTAGTGTAATCATATCGTTTGTTGTTAATAAGTAAAGAATAGACCAGAAGAAATAAGGAATGAGTAAATGTGCGGCTTTTTCATAAATATATTCTGTGTAGGCCAGTTGCTTCGTATATTGCCGAATTAAGTGAAAGCCGACGATAAATATGAATGCAGGTGCTGAGAATTTTGCAAGGTTAAATAGCATGCCCATAATGAGGGATTGCTCAAGTAAAACATTTCCTTGATTCATTGTATATAATAAGGAACTTTGCAAAACGACAGCAAGGAATGCAATGCTTTGCAAAACTTTAAATTCTGGTGCGCTTTGAGTCATTAGATCCATCTCCTTTTCCATACATGATTATAGTACGGAGAATGGATAATGAGTGTGGAATATTTGTGAAGATTATAACAAATTTGTGGCGGAATGGATTAGCAACAAAAAAAGAGGATGCTCGGTTGGAGCATCCTCTTTCTATTCATTAAGCAAATTTATTTTTGATCCAGTTCTTACCTTCTACAAGGCGAGCTGTCATTACGGCACAAGCGTTATCTCCTGTTACGTTTAACACTGTTGCAGGAGGGTCAATGATTGTACTAATTGCTGCGATAATTGGCAATGCTTCTGGCGGGAAGCCGTATAGAGAAACGATTAACATTTCACCAATCATACCACCACCTGGAATAGCGCCCATTACTGTTCCTACTAATAGAGAAACAACAAGTGCAATTGCTAATGTTTTCGGTCCTTCGAATTCCATGTTGAAAATACCGAATAAGAAAGCAATTTTTAATACGCCACCTAAAACAGATCCGTCTTTATGAAGTGTAGATCCAAGAAGGACAACTGTTTCACGAACGTCAGAAGAGATACCCATTTTCTTCGTTGCTTCCAAGTTCGCTGGAATACTAGCAGCACTACTACAAGTTGCTAGTGATGTAACTGTAGGAGAGACCATGTTCTTCCAAAATATTTGTACACCTTGTTTGCGACCCGCAAGGTATGCATAGAACGTGAAGAATACAAAGAAGTAAATTAGAGACGCTGGATAGTATACCATTGCTGCTCGGAAGTAAGTTCCAAGAAGTTGTGGTCCGAATTCACCAACTAATGCCGCGAAGTAAGCAGCAAGTCCGATTGGAGCGTAGTACATAATGAAAGATACAACTTTCATTGAAATTTCTGCACCAGCTTGTAAGAATGTAGCGAATGGCTTTCCTTTTTCACCAACTGCTGAAGTTGCAACCCCCATTAAAATAGAGAAGAAAATAAGAGCTAACATATTTTCACGAGATAGTAACTTCGAGAAATCAGATACTGTTATAATACCAACAATTTGATCCGCAACACTAACCGCTTTTTCAGCTTTGTCAGGTTGTGTTAGTTCTAATACAACACCTTGTGCTGGCGGGAATACTTTCACGACAATAATCATAAAAATAGCAGCTAAAATACTTGTAAATAAGAAAGTCCCAGCCATACTAGACATAATTTTACCGAAACGTTTTAATCCATCCATATTAGCAATAGATGACGCGATGCTAAAGAACACTAAAGGTACAACAATCGTAAACATTAAGTTTAAGAAAATGTCACCAAGCGGCTTTAAAGCAACTGCATCGGCACCCATGAAATAACCAATGAAACCACCAATTAGGATAGAAGATAATAAAATAAGTGGAAAGCGATATGCCTTCATAAATATATCCTCCTATCAATTAAAAAAATCATACTGAATTATTATAGCGAGTTAGAGTCCTCTTTACTAGGAGAATAATGATAGATGGAATAGCGTGAAAACCGAGAAATTTTTGTTTTTAAGCTCGGCATACAGCAGGAAATCTAGACATATATATTTGTAACCTAGTGGTGGCAAAGGATGCACCGTAACTTAGGTTTGGAAAAAGGGGGAGGGAAAAGGGATGAATATTTTACTTTGCTGTGCAGCGGGAATGTCTTCCAGTTTGATTGTTACAAAAATGGAGAAAGCAGCAGAGGCAAAAGGGATAGAGGTAAAGATTTGGGCTGTATCAGGTTCTGAAGTAAATAGTCACATAGATGAAGCTGACGTACTTTTACTAGGACCGCAAGTACGTTATTTATTACCGAAAATGAAAGAATTATGTAAGGAGAAGGGAATACCTGTTGATGTCATTCAATCCGTCCATTACGGGCTTTGTAATGGAGAAGCTATCTTGCAAGCAGCTTTGTTAATGAAACCATGAGGAGTGTGGGATAGATGATACGGTTTTTAGAAAAATATGTGATGCCAGTAGCGGGGAAGGTTGCAGAACAGAGGCATTTGCTAGCGATTCGTGATGGACTTGTATTGACGATGCCTTTCTTAATTATAGGATCATTTTTCCTCATCATTAGTGCTTTACCAATACCAGGTTATAATGATTTTATGGCAGGTTTGTTTGGGGGGGATTGGCAGAGGGCTTTAGGGTATCCAGTTAGTGCAACTTTTAATATAATGGCTTTAATAGCTGTTTTTGGAATCGCTTACAGACTTGGAGAATATTATAAAGTGGACGCTTTAGCATCCGGGGCATTGTCGCTTGTGACGTTTTTACTTGCGACGCCATTTCAAGTTGCATATATTATACCAAGTACAAAAGAGAGTGTACTTGTAGAAGGTGCTATCCCAGCTGCATTAATGGGAAGCCAAGGGTTATTTGTAGCAATGATTATTGCACTTATATCTACTGAACTTTATCGGTTTATTGTACAAAAAAAGATAATTATAAAGATGCCAGAGACAGTTCCGCCAGCTGTGACACGTTCATTTGCCGCACTTGTTCCAGGATTTATTGTTGTAACGGTTATTTGGATTTTACGCTTAATTATAGAAAATACTTCTTTTGGCAGTATCCATAATATTGTGGGGCAAATTTTACAGGAACCACTTAGTGTACTTGGTGCTAGTCTTTGGGGCGCAATAATAGCTGTTATTCTCGTTCATGTTCTTTGGTCATGTGGAATTCATGGAGCTACTATTGTTGGTGGTGTAATGAGTCCGGTTTGGTTGTCGTTAATGGATCAAAATCGAGTTGCTTACCAAGCAGGGCAAGATATACCAAATACGATTACTGCACAGTTTTTTGATTTATGGATTTATATGGGCGGATCTGGTGCGACACTTGCTTTAGTTATTGGAATGTTATTGTTTGCACGAAGTCAGCAATTAAAAAGTTTAGGGAGATTGTCAATTGCACCTGGTATATTTAATATTAATGAGATGGTAACTTTTGGTATGCCGATTGTCATGAACCCAATTTTACTAATTCCATTTATATTGGTTCCAGTTGTGTTAACGATTGTTTCTTACTTTGCGATGGAATGGGGGTTAGTTGCCCGTCCGAGCGGAGCTGCTGTACCTTGGACGACACCTATTCTTTTTAGTGGATATTTAGGATCAGGCGGGAAAATTTCAGGTGTTGTGTTACAACTTGTTAATTTTGCGCTTGCATTCTTCATTTATTTACCGTTCTTAAAAATATGGGATAAACAAAAGTTGGCGGAAGAAAAGGGGGAGTAAAGAACTAAAATGGATACGATAGAAACGAAGGCTTTTCATTTAATTTTGCATGGGGGAAATGCGAGAAGTTGTTCAATGGAAGCAATTGATTGCGCAAAGCGTGGAGAATTTATAGAAGCAGAAGCTAAATTACAAGAAGCGTTAGAGGAATTAAAAGAGGCGCACCGTGTGCAAACGGAGCTCATACAGAAAGAAGCCGGTGGTGAAAAGACCGAGGTTACCCTTCTGATGGTGCACGCGCAAGATCATTTAATGAATGCGATTACGGTGAAGGAATTAGCGAGTGAATTTGTAGAATTATATAGGAAGATGTCAGTATCGGAATGAACCTTGCGTATGCAAGGTTTTTTTATGTATGTGTCTGTACCATCAGTGGAGTGTTCGTTCCACTGATGGTATTTATAATCCTCCTTTTTACAAATGAGTAAGAGTGATATTTAATCGGTAGTAACAATCTCCCCTATACCACGGATTAGCTTTTTTATATGCATCTCATTTGGTTTTAATATACTTACGATATAATCAATCGCTATTTGCGGTTCAACGGTCGTACCACACGTATAACAGTCAATGGCTGCAAAGTTTTTTTCTGGATAAGTGTGAATAGAAAGGTGGCTTTCAGATAGTAAAACTAAAACAGTAACGCCATGCGGATCGAATTCTTTTGTACTTACGTTTAAAACATGGGCACCAGAGCGATCAGCAGCAGTAACTAAATGATATTCTAAAAAGTGAACATCATCTAATAAAGAAAAGTCCACTCCCCATAAATCTACTATTATATGCTTACCGAAAGTAGAGTATTCCATAAAGTAGCACTCCTCACTATAATATCGTCAAAACTCCATTTCTTTTTTGTAACATTGATGTAGGATAAGGTTTGATTCTGAGTTTAAAAGAGCGAGATTACGTTGTTCTAAATGTTCTTCTTGAAATTGAAACAAAGGAGCAAGAAGAGAAGGTAATGTTCGAGGAGTTGGCACAACATATAATTGTTCAATTTGATCGAGTACATAGGCAGAGTTAGCAGCAATATGAAATCCCCAGTCAGTTCCGAAAGAAGGAACGATTGTATGATAACTTTTCACAGTCAATCCAGCATGTTCGATTGTGTTACCGATGCTCCAATATACAAGAGGTGCATCAGCAGGTGAATTAGATTGGCAGACGAATGCTCCATCTTCTGTTAAAAATGTAGCTATCCGAGCAAAAAGTTCGCTTGTATATAAAGTACTTAAAACTTCTGTTGCTGGATCAGGAAAATCAATAATAATTACATCGTATAGAGAGGAAGAAGAATTTAGAAATTCTTTTGCATCGCATACGTGTACATTTACACGACTATCAAAAAATGCACTTTGATTTAAAGAAACTACTTCCGGAACATTACGTGCCATATTAATCATTGCCTCGTCTAAATCAACAAGATCTACATGTAGCACAGTTTCATATTTTAAAACTTCTCGTAAAGCAAGACCATCGCCACCACCTAATATAAGAACACGTTTTGGATCAATTACCTTTGACATAATTGGATGAACAAGTGCTTCATGATAAATTTGCTCATCGACGGAACTAAATTGTAATTGCTTGTCCAAATATAAACGGACGTCACTTACTTGTAACAAAGTAATATTTTGATAATTACTTTGTTCTGCAAATAAATTTGTATGCTCACCAGCTTGTATTTCTTTAAGAGAAATTTCATCCCATATATCTAAGCTGTGTGAATTTGTGGGTACTATGATTACATTTTCCGATTGTTCTTGTTTGTTCTGCTTATCCTGTTTATCTTGCTTGTCCTGTTTATTTTCCATTTCCTGTTGTTCTAGTTCAAATTTATCAGAGTCTAATTCAGAGCGCTTGTCTTTTTTATAGCTTGTTATTCTATAAATCTTTATTTTGTTCTGTTTTCTATGTTTTGGCATAGGAATCCCCTTTCGAATTGTGTTATTTTATTCTATTCTATGTAATTTAGTAGAGTTGGCTTGGACAATAGATAGAAGAGTGTATTGAAGAGAGGTTTATTTTTACTAGATTTTCACGCGCAAAAAATTTTTTTAGTGTATTTTTTGTTTTAAATACAACTAGACAACTAAACACTAATCTATTTTCATACAGTTATGTGTTAAAAGCGTGTTGTTTTATAACACACTGTGTGTTTTTTAGGTGACACACTAATTGAAAGCGTTAACACACAAAGAAAACAGTCGAAAAAGTGCTGATTTTAGTGGTTTTAAAAAGTTGGCACGCTAATTGCATTAATAAATAGCGTAAAGAAAAATAAATAAACATAAATTTTTTATACTACACAAGGGGGATTTTCAAATGAATATTTTATTATGTTGCTCAGCAGGGATGTCTACAAGTTTACTAGTTACAAAAATGGAAGCGGCTGCAAAAGCTCGCGGTCTAGAAGGAAAGATCTGGGCTGTATCTGGGGATGCAGTAAAAACAAATATCGATCAAGCAGATGTATTATTACTAGGACCACAAGTTCGTTACATGCTTTCTTCAATGAAAACGCTTGCTGATGAGAGAAACGTTGGAATCGACGTTATCAATCCAATGCACTACGGCATGATGAATGGAGAAGCAGTTTTAGATCACGCGTTAACACTTAAAAAATAATTAGGGGGGAAGCGAAATGCAAAAGTTTATTGCATTCATGGAGAAATATATTGTTCCTGTCGCTGGTAAAATCGGATCGCAACGTCACTTAGCTGCGATCCGTGACGGATTTATTGCAGTTATGCCACTTATCTTAGTTGGTGCATTGGCATCACTAATTAATGGTTTTCCGTCTGAAGCTTTCCAAGAGTTTATGAAAGGTTTGTTTGGTGAAACGTGGAAACAAGTTGGCGGTGGAATGTGGACTGGTTCTTTCGCAATTCTAGCACTAATCATAGCATTTACAACAAGTTATAACTTAGCAAAATCTTACGGCGTTGATGGTTTGTCAGCAGGTATTATTTCATTTGGTGCGTTAATTATTCTTACGCCAACAACACCGAAAGAAGGCGGATTGAACTTAGCTTGGACAGGTGCACAAGGGTTATTCGTAGCAATTATTGTGGCGCTCCTTGTTACTGAGGTATTCCGTTTCTTTGTACAAAGAAACATTACATTTAAAATGCCTGATGGAGTACCACCAGCAGTTTTAAGATCGTTCGCAGCTATAGTTCCAGCATTTGTTATCTTAACAGTAGTTGCAGGTATTCAATTAGCAGTGAATTTAGCTGGTACAAGTGTTCATGAATTTATCTTTAATACGATTCAATCACCACTGCAAAGTTTAGCAGGGACATTACCAAGTGCAATTATCATTGTAATCCTTGTTCATCTTCTTTGGTTCTTCGGTTTACATGGTCCAAATATCGTTGGTGGTATTATTGAGCCATTATACTTACCGGCATTAGAGGAAAACATGAAGTTATTCAAAGGTGGTACATCTGCATTTGATGTTCCAAACATTGTTACAAAACCATTCTTTGATACTTTCGTATATCTTGGTGGTTCTGGTGCAACATTAGCGTTCTTAGTAGTTGTGTTAATTGTAGCGAAAAGTGCACAATTACGCAGTGTATCTCGTTTATCAATTGGTCCTGGTGCATTTAACATTAACGAACCAGTAATCTTTGGTACACCAATTATTTTAAATCCAATTTTATTCTTACCGTTTATCATAACACCAATTGTATTAGTAATTACTTCTTATACAGCTATATCTATTGGCTGGGTACCAAAAACAGTTGGGATGATTCCATGGGCAACACCACCAATTATTAGTGGTTATCTTGTAACAGGTGGACATCTTTCAGGTGCACTCCTACAGTTATTCAACTTTGTAATTGCGATGGTAATCTATTATCCATTTGTTGTATTATGCGATCGTTCTGTTGTTCGTACTGAAAAAGCAGCAGCACAAGGAAATAACAACTCTGTACCTATGTAACATAAAGGTTGTTCTCGCAGATAAGATTGTCTGTGAGAACAACTACCTTTATATCATGTTCAAAAAGATGAAATCCATCTACAAGAACACCAAACTATCATTCATAAAATAATAATGTAATAGAAATGTTCAAACTGAAGGGGTATTTCAATCGGTTGAACCATAATAGAGAGGGCGGTAATTATGATGACTACAGCAGAACAAATTCCATTCCAATTAATTTTAAATAGTGGTAATGCACGAAGCTTTGCAATGGAGGCACTTCAATTTGCCAAACAGGGGAAAATGGCAGAGGCTGATGAAGCGATGGTGAAGGCGAAAGAAGCGATTAATGAAGCGCATCATTTCCAAACAGAGCTCATACAATCAGAAGCAAGAGGAGAAAAAACAGAGATTAGTGTTCTTTTAATTCATGCACAAGATCATTTAATGAATGCGATTACAGTAAAAGAATTAGCAGCAGAATTTATTGATCTTTATAAAAAGTTAGAAGCGAAAGGGGAATAAAGCATGACTGGAATTAAAATTGCTACAATCGGCGGTGGATCTAGTTATACACCAGAGTTAATTGAAGGGTTTATTAAACGTTATGATGAGCTTCCTGTTCGTGAAATTTGGTTAGTAGATATTGAGGCAGGAAAAGAAAAATTAGAAATCGTTGGTAACTTAGCGAAGCGTATGGTGAAAAAATCTGGTTTACCAATCGAGGTACATTTAACACTTGATCGCCGTGAAGCATTAAAAGATGCTGACTTCGTAACAACGCAGCTTCGCGTAGGTTTATTAGAAGCTCGTGCAAAAGATGAAGCAATCCCATTAAAATATGATGTAATTGGTCAGGAAACGAATGGTCCTGGTGGTTTATTCAAAGCGCTGAGAACGATTCCTGTTATTTTAGATATTTGTAAGGATATGGAGGAGCTTTGTCCGAATGCATGGTTAATTAACTTCGCGAACCCAGCTGGTATGGTAACAGAAGCTGTCCTTCGTTATACAAATATTCAAAGAGTAGTTGGTCTATGTAACGTTCCAATCGGAATCCGCATGGGTCTTGCAAGATTACTTGAAGTAGATGCAAGTCGTGTACACGTTGATTTTGCAGGTTTAAATCATATGGTATACGGACTAGACGTATATTTAGATGGCGTAAGTGTAATGGATCGTGTGTTAGAGCTTGTAACAGATCCAGAAAAGCAAATTACGATGGAAAATATTGCAGCACTTAACTGGGAGCCAGACTTTATTCGCGGTCTTCGTGCAATTCCATGTCCATACCATCGTTATTACTACAAAACACGTGAAATGTTAGAAGAAGAGAAAGAAGCTTCGGTTGAAAAAGGTACACGTGCAGAAGTAGTAAAACAATTAGAAGATGATTTATTCGAGTTATATAAAGACCCGAACTTAGATATTAAACCACCACAATTAGAAAAACGTGGCGGCGCTTATTATAGTGACGCAGCATGTAGCTTAATTACGTCTATTTACAATAATAAAGGTGATATCCAGCCTGTTAATACACGAAACAATGGAACAATTGCAAGCTTACCGCATGATTCTGCTGTTGAAGTGAACTGTATTATTACGAAAGAGGGTCCAAAACCAATTGCGGTCGGAGATCTTCCCGTACCAGTTCGCGGTTTAGTACAACAAATTAAATCATTTGAGCGCACAACAATTGAAGCTGCTGTTACAGGAGATTATCATAAAGCGCTGCTTGCTATGACAATTAATCCACTTGTACCATCAGATAAAGTTGCAAAACAAATTTTAGATGAAATGTTGGAAGCACATAAAGAATATCTTCCGCAGTTCTTTAAAAAGGTAGAGAAATAAAGCGGCGCTATTTAGCCCGCTTTTTTTATTCTATTAGGAGGTATTACGATGATTAAGTTAATTGTAAACGCAGATGATTTTGGTCTTACAGAAGGTACAAATTACGGCATTATTGATGGACATATAAATGGACTTGTAAATTCAACGACGATGATGATGAATATGCCAGGAACAGAGCATGCGGTACGCTTAGCAAAAGAATATAACCTACTCGGAGTAGGCGTACATCTCGTATTAACGGCAGGGAAACCTCTTCTTGGAGACGTACCATCACTTGTAAATAGCGATGGATTGTTTCATAAACAAAGCGTCGTATGGGAAGGGAAGCTAAATGCAGAAGAAGTTGAGAGAGAATGGACTGCTCAAATTGAGAAATTCCTATCTTACGGATTAAAACCAACTCATTTAGATAGTCATCATCACGTGCATGGATTACCGATCTTGCACGATGTTCTTGAGAGATTAGCGGCTACATATAATGTTCCAATTCGTCGTTGTGAGGAAGAGCGAGCAGTACGCCCGTTTTCTGACGTGTTTTACAGTGACTTTTACGCGGATGGTGTGGCGGAAGATTACTTTGTGAAGTTAAAAGAAAGAGTACAAGGTGAACAAACGGTAGAAATTATGGTTCATCCAGCGTATATTGATCCAGAGCTTGTGAAGCGTTCTTCTTACGTAATGGATCGTGTGAAAGAATTGCGTATTTTAACAGAGAGCGAGTTGCCTGAAGGAATAGAACTTGTGAAGTTTTAATAGAAAAACGACGGCTACATAATGCCGTCGTTTTTTTATTTACAAAATCGATAGGATATATCCGCCAAAGGCTCCGAGTATAACGATAACCCAAGGTGGTGTTTTCCAAAAAGCGAGCAAGCAAAATAGAAGAGATGCAAAAACAAAATCTACAGCGTTCATAATTGTGCTCGTCCAAATAGGATCATAAAAAGCTGCTAATAAAATACCGACAACAGCTGCATTGATTCCAAGTAGTGCGCCTTGTATGTAAGATATTTTTCTCACACTGTCCCAAAATGGTAAAACACCAATAACGAGCAAGAAAGCAGGAAGAAAGATTGCAATTGTTGCGAGTATTGCCCCAAGCGTCCCGTTTAACACAGCTCCTATATAAGAAGCGAATGTAAATAGTGGACCTGGTACGGCTTGTGTTAATCCGTATCCAGCTAGGAACTGTTCTTTCGTCATCATTCCGTTTTGTACGAGCTCACCTTCAAGAAGGGGTAGCACGACGTGTCCGCCTCCAAATACAAGTGCGCCAGAGCGATAGAAACTATCAAATAAAGCGATGTAATATGAGAACGGTCTTAATATTGGTAGCAACAGTAATAGTCCGAAGAATAAGATGAGACAAGAAACTGCTATCGTTTTTGAAATAGGTACTTTTATATTTTGAGATTGACTAATTGGTTGGTTGCGATATAAAAACCAGCCGATAAAGCCAGATACTATAATGAGAATGACTTGTGTCCAGCTACTTGGCCATAATAAGGCGATTGCGGCAGTTACAATAGCAATCGTCGCACGATTTCGGTCTGGCGTTAATTTTTGCGCCATTCCCCATATGGCATGAGCAACAATTGCGACTGCTACAAGTTTTAGTCCATGAATCCAGCCAGCACTTCCAAGGTCGAATTGATTAAGGAATGAGGCGAAGAAAACTAAAACAAGCACAGACGGTAGAGTGAATCCAATCCATGAAATAATAGCTCCTAATACCCCGCCTCTTAATAATCCAACCCCCATACCGACTTGACTGCTAGCAGGACCAGGAAGGAATTGGCATAGTGCTACTAAATCTCCATAGCTTCGTTCATCCATCCATTTTCTTTTTTGTATGTATTCGTGGTGGAAATAGCCAAGATGGGCGACAGGACCACCAAATGAAGTAAGTCCTAATTTAAATGAGACGAGAAAAATCTCTAATAATGTGTGAAAAGTATATTTGTTATTTTTCAAAACTACCTCCTATAATGCTTTCCTACGTGCATTATACAAGAGATAGTAAAGAAAAAGGAACGATTCTAATGTAAAGATTATGTGAATCTTTTCTTCGTAATTAAAACTTGAAAAAGTCATAAATGATTATGTATAAACCATAAAGTAGTAGAAGTAGTGCTGGGAAATTTATATAAGGAGAATGCCTGTATGACAACACATTTCTTTGCGAGGTTAACAGGGAAGAGGGAAATACCTCCTGTAAATACAGAAGCTTATGGTGTAACAGAGTTTATATTTAGTGATGATTTAAAGAAATTACAATATCGGATCATATTGAAAAACATCGAAAAAGTTACATCATGCCAAATTCATTTAGGGAAAGCGGATCAAATTGGTCCAGTGGTTTTAAATTTGTTTGGCCCAATAAAGCAAGGTATTAGTGTAAATGAAGGAGTCGTGACCGGTGTAGTCAATGTGGAAGATTTTGAAGGGCCTTTACAGGGGAGAGCGTTTGATAGCCTACTTCAAGAAATCATTCAGGCAAATGTATATGTAAATGTTTATACGAAGTCGAATAAGAAGGGCGAAATCAGGGGGAGAATCAGAAAAGTAAAGAAGTAGAAAAAAGGCTGTCCATATTTTGGAACAGCCCTTTTTCCTATAAGGTACAAATTTTAGTGGTTATTGTCGGTAAATCGATATATTGTGAAAATCGCTAATATAATTCGCGTTACGGTCGATATATTTAAAAAACTGCTTCGATTAATTTTTTACAGGCTGATTTTTAATGAAGAAGTCCATGATATAAAACACTTCATCATCAGGTATTTGTATTTCAAATGTATTTTCAATTGGTTGTAATGCTTTTTTCACTTTCATATACATCCAGTACTCATCTTGTCTTCGTTTCTCTTTATCTGGATGAGGGAGGAGGCTTTCTCCTTTTTGAAGACGGTCTACCATACAGCTCATATGCAGAATCACACCCATTAAGCTGTCAGGAGTTAGCTGTAAGGAAATTAATTCTTGAATTGTATTTAATGCGTAACGAATTGTTTTAATAAGTAATGCTCCGTCGTTCCGCTGCATTTGTTGTTCCAGAATATCAGCCATTTTTGCATATGTTTCTTCATACGTAATTAATTCTTGAATTGGCTGAATCGCTGTGTAGTTTACAATGTCTTGGAAATGGTATGTTAAGCATGGCACCTGCACATCGAAATTTGTGACGATACAAATGATATTCCGCTCTTTTTTTATGTTCTCAATCATTTTCGTTAAATCTTTTTCATGGACGATACTAATCGGAATAATTTCAATTAAGTCTTTGTCAAATCGCAAATAGTTCTCTAACATTTTTTGAATAGCTAAAGCACTGCCTTCCCCAGTTAAACAAGCTGTTAAAATAACAGACTTCATTGGTGATAGTGGCTTTTTCTTTTCTTCTTGTACGTTTAAGTAAAACGGTGTTAAGTTCTTCACTGTTTCATATAATGCATCTAACGAGTAGCCAAGTTGAGCTTTTCGAGCTGCTTCTAGTGCATGTGGAGTGCTTGTCATGGAAAGAACACGTACCGGAATTTTGAACTCAGTTTCTAATATATCACCAATATAAGCGAGAGAGCCCATATCGACGAGTAAGAGAAGTCCATTTACATTTTGGAGTGTTTTCATATACACTTTCACACGCTCTAAGAAATCTTTCGGCGATTCATGTAACGGCATATCGATACCGGTTACTTCCTCGATGCCGAGCAGTTCGTTTGCGACGTTTGCCATTTCTGTTGCGATGCCGTTGCCGTGCGCTAATATTAATACTTTTACTTCTGTTTGTGAGGCAGGAATTGGATCAACAACGAAGAACATTGTTAAAAAGCCTGCTTCATCAATAGGCATTGTTATTTGTAATTCGTCCTCCAGTAGTTGAATGCATTGCATAGCTACGGAAAAAGCGTCCTTATATTTCGTACGAATTTGATTTAATTGTGGGTGATGAATTTGTTTCCCAGCTTGCAAACGTTGTAGAGTTGTCTGTACATGTAAGCTTAAAGCGAGAAATACTTTTTCATCAAACGTCTTAGATAAATGCTTTTCAGCAAGTTCCGCAATTCTTTCACATACGGAAACGATATTACGATCCACAATTTTAAAAACATTTTCATGACTTGTTTTTTTAGAAATTTGGTTAAAATATTGTACGAAAAAGCTTTGAATATCATTTTCTATTAGTAATTCTAATTCGTCTTCTTCAATACCGCGAGCTTGAAGTTCTTCGTATTTATAATCAATATAATCGTAAATAGAAGAACGTTTTTCATTCTCTATTTTATGATTACTCCAACCTTCATCACCTGTAAATATAAATGTTTCATTTGGTATTTGGTATAGATGACGGCTCTTTCTTTCAATGAATAGCCCTTCTTTCATATACCAAGGTAAATCTGTACTTGAAACGTAGACAGAATCACGTTTCTTTGTCACAAGGTCAGAATAGGCTTTCGCACAGGCAATTTGTACATCCGTTTTTAATTGCCCGATGTTATTGGGGCAATTGTAAAAGACGAAAGCGCGCATTGCATTCGGACTAACGTGAATTTCTTTTCGCAGACGGATTGCTTCATTTGTGAAAAATAGTTGCAGTAAAGCAAATCGTTCTTTATGTGTACGCTCACGAAGTGGTGGCAGCGTAACAGTCATTGGTATACGTCTTGTAAATGTTTTTAATAAAAATGAATTTGGTTCTTCTGTTGTTGCAGTAATGATTAATACTTGTGCTTTACGCTCGTTTTCTGTTTCTCCAAGGCGGCGGTATACCCCGCGGTCAATAAAGGTGAAAAGCATTTCTTGTCCCTCTGGAGGAAGGCGATGTACTTCATCTAAGAAAAGGATCCCTTCATGTGCTTTTTCAATTAACCCTTTTTGATCACTTGCCCCTGTATAAGCTCCTTTTTTAATCCCAAATAACTGCCCCAGTAGTAGCTGTGGATTATTTGCGTAATCGGCACAGTTAAAGACGATAAATGGTGCATTTTTAGGAAGCTGTTCAACTTCAATTGCATATTCGTGCATTAAAGAAGCGAACATAGATTTTCCGACCCCTGTTTCTCCTAGCAGTAAAGTATGCATACCGTTTGGAGGATAGAGAATAGAAGCTTTCGCTTTTTCGATTGCGATTTTAAGGCTTGTATTTTCAATTGCAAATGTATCTAATGAAGTCATTTCCTTTGAATGCGTTTCCAACGAAGCGTTCGTTTCTATATAAAAACGAACAGGACGCGTATTTGTTTTTAATAAACGTTTATCTTTTACAAGTTTGTTTAAGTCGCTACTTACATTGGCACGATCTAGTTGCAACAGGGTAGCGAGTTCTGATGCGGTTACACCTTCTATATAATTGCCTTCTTGTATTGCGTTAAAAATGAGATCTATTCGTTTCATTTCTATTCACCTCGAAACTTCATCACTATTTAAAATTTTACACAAAAATGGGAAGGGTGGGAAGAGAAAAATAAAACAGCTTTAGCAAATAGGCACTAAAGCTGTTACAATCTTGTGTCTTTCCAAAAGTTCACTTCGAGGTGAGAAGATGGATTATAGGGAAGAAGTTTGTATCCTTGTGACTGTAAGTAATCAATTACTTTAGGCAGTATTTGTACGGTTACACTCGAATCATGCATTAAAATCACTTCGACTTGTTCATCGCTCTGATTACGTACTCTTTCTAGTATGGCAGAAGGATTGTCATAGCTTTTCCAGTCATATGTATCGATTGTCCAATCCCACATTTTATACTGGGCGGATACAAGTGCATCACGGTAATTCTTTTTTAAGTAAGGCATGCTACCATACGGGACACGAACGAGATGTGAATTTAATTTTGTAACTTGCTGAACAATATTTTGTGTTTGTTCCATTTCTGTAATTAAAGCGGATGGATCACCAGTGTAAAGGCGTTTTACATCGTGTGACATACTGTGAAGTCCGATATAATGCCCCTCTTGAATCAATCGTTGCATTGTTTTTTTATAATGTGGTACTTTTCCACCAATAACAAAGAAAGTTGCTTTTCCGTTCTTTTCCTTTAAGATGTTTAAAATTTGCGTAGTATATTTGTTTGGTCCGTCATCAAATGTTAAGTACGCGATTTTTTTTGTAGAAGAGGTAGTTTCGGTATTTGGATGATGTTCAGCAGGGGTAATGGTAGTTGCTCCTGCATGAGATGACGTGTACATAGTAATTGTTAAAAATAAAATAACGTATTGAAATACTCGCTTGATCATAACATTCACCCTCAGTTTGACAATCAAGATGTAAAAAAGAAAATATAATCCTTTTCTTATTATGTATATCTTTCTCCAATAGTGGAGCTCTCAAACAATCTATATTTTGGAAATATAAAATGATGAATAAAAAATAGCATCCTCTTATAAGAAAGAGGATGCTATTTGAATATTTCATAATTGTAAAGGCTATACTACAATTAGTCTTCGCGTTTTTTCACTTTTTTATAAAAGGAAATAAGTGGTTTGTAACGTTCATGTACAAGCCCAATTACTTCAGCAATGATTTCTGTAAAGAAGATTAAAACGAAAAGAAGAATAATGGATAACCATAATGTCGCACTAGAGAAAATGATTGCATTTACACTAAAGAAAATACCGAATGCGTATATAATTAGTACCGTTTTACGATGAGAGAAGCCCATTGCAAGTAAACGGTGATGTAAATGCGATTTATCTGGTGCTGAAATAGGTTTTTTATTTACGATACGACGGATAATTGCAAATGTCGTATCAAATACAGGTACGCCTAAAATGATAACTGGAACGATAAAGCTGAATAACGTTACACTTTTGTATAATCCAAGTAACGATATAACAGAAATACAGTATCCTAAAAATAGTGCGCCTGTATCTCCCATGAAAATTTTTGCTGGATGGAAGTTGTAGAATAAAAATCCAATTGTACTTGCTAATGTAATTAATGCTAGTGGTAAGATAATAGCGGCTCCAGTGCCCCATGGGCTAGTGAAGGCCATATATGCTAGCGTTGCAAGTACGATAGATGAAATACCAGCAGATAACCCATCTAAGCCATCAATTAAGTTGATTGCATTTGTAATACCTACAATCCAAAATACTGTAATTGGATAAGCAAGCCATCCAAGTTCAGTATCCCCGAGGATTGGGATATATAATACTTGCACTAATAATCCACTTTTTACAATCATCATGGCAACTAGTAGTTGTCCACCGAATTTTACCTTCGCAGATAACTCGTACATATCATCTAAAATACCGATGATTACAATGATAATCGCACCTAGCGTTATCGATAACATTCTTTGTTCGTATAAGCCGCCGACAACAAATCCTACAGCTACACCAATAAATATCGCTAACCCGCCAAGACGAGGCATAATCTTTTGGTGTACTTTACGAGCGTTTGGCTTATCTGTTGCTCCTATTTTAAAAGCTAACTTAATAACTAAAGGAGTAACGACGAGTACAGTGATGAAAGATGCCAAGATGGCATAAATCACTTGTGAGTCCATTAATACCCCACCCTTTTATAGTCTAACGTAATTTTTTTTAATATATTTATCTGAAAATTATGATGTTTATTTACAGGCTCATAACATATGGTATCACAAAAAGATTAGAATTCAATCTTTTTTTCTTTGTGTGGTAAATGGAAGCGGATAGAATATATGACAATTGTATACAGAATGTTGAATCATTTGAGAAGGTTAATTGTATTGGACTTTAGAATATGACATTTTCTCTTTTTTCGATAATGAATATTTTTATTTCAGTATTATAAGTGTTACACCTAGAAATGAGTAAGTTCCGTGTTAAAATGTGGGAATTTATCCGCATGAACGGGCAGTAAGGTTCGCACCTCAAAATTCAGTTGGAGAAAAGAAGTTAGGTGGGGATCTTAATTCCTGTAAAAGCCTGATTGGTTTAACTAATAATTAGCCGGGGATGGATGCCCCTTACTGAATAAAGTTTCATTTTATATTCTTACATGTAATTTTACAAAAACTTAAAAAAGAATGGAAAAAGTAATTCATATAATAAAGAAGTAAAAGAGTTTTCTCATTTTTAATGTGAGAGGGGGAAGCACAGGGAGAATTCTATGTATTCGTATATTTTCTATTGTATATTCCTGTGCGAAAAGGAAATGAAAATTACGATAATAGGTACCGGATACGTTGGATTAATTACAGGAGTAGGATTGGCAATGTTAGGCCATTCAGTCACATGTTTTGATATAAATGATGAGAAAATTGAACGGATAAAGCAAGGAGATCTGCCTATTTATGAAGCGGGTTTATATGAATTAATAAATGATGCATGTGAGAATGACTGTTTAACTTTTACAACAAATAGAGTAAAAGCATTTTACGATGCAGAATTTATATTTATTGCAGTTGGAACGCCATCTTTATTAGATGGGACAGCGGATTTAACATATATTCGAAGTGCTTGTGACGATATTGGAACATATGCGACGAATGACATTATTGTCGTTACGAAAAGTACGGTTCCTGTAGGTACAAATGATGTTATGAGGGGATGGATTGAGGAGAAATTACAAAATAGATATGAATTACATATCGTATCGAATCCTGAATTTTTACGGGAAGGTTCAGGGATTTACGATTTTTTTCAGGGAGATCGTATTGTAATTGGAGCAGATAATGAGGAAGCGGCACGAAAAGTGGAGAATTTGTATAGTGAATTACGCTTAAAAACGTATGTTACAAATATAAAAAGTGCAGAGATGATTAAATATGCATCGAATGCTTTTTTAGCGACAAAAATTAGTTTTATCAATGAAATTTCAAATATATGTGAGAAGGTAGGAGCCAATGTATTAGACGTTGCACAAGGGATGGGAATGGATAAGAGAATTGGGGCGTCTTTTTTAAATGCTGGCATTGGTTATGGGGGTTCGTGTTTTCCGAAAGATACGAAAGCCCTTGTGCAAATTGCAGGGAATGTGGCGCATGATTTTCGCTTGTTAAAAGCAGTCATTGAAGTGAATAATAAACAACAGTTGTTATTGATTGAGAAAGCGAAGAAAGTATTAAATATGAACAAGAAGCGGATTGCGGTGCTGGGAGCGGCATTTAAACCGAATACTGATGATATAAGAGACGCACCGTCCCTTATTATGATACAAGAATTAATTCATATAGGTGCGGATGTAGTTCTATATGACCCAAAAGCGATTCCAAATATGAAAAATATCTTTGGAGAGACTATACAATATAGCGAATGTATAGATGAATCGATTAGAGGAGCGAGTGCGGCTTTTATCATGACAGAATGGGAGGCTATCCGAGCTTATCCGTTAGAAAGGTACGCACAACTTATGAGAGAACCTATTTTATTAGATGGAAGAAATTGTTATACTATTGAGGATGTCAAGAAGCAAGAGATAGATTATTATTCGGTTGGAAGAGAAAGTATTTGTAAGAGGGAATTTTCCGTTATTCGTTAAAAAGGCATGTATTCATGTATATTCTTATATGTCATAATAGAAGTTGTAACTAGTGAAAGAAAAGAGGCAATGAAATGACTGAACGTTTAAAAGTAATGACAATTTTCGGGACACGTCCAGAAGCAATTAAAATGGCACCTCTTGTGTTAGAGTTGCAAAAACATCCAGAAAAAATTGAGTCGATTGTGACTGTAACAGCGCAACATCGTCAAATGTTAGACCAAGTATTAAGTATCTTTGGAATTACGCCAGATTTCGATTTGAATATTATGAAAGACCGCCAAACTTTAATTGATATTACAACGCGTGGTTTAGAAGGTTTGGATAAAGTAATGAAAGAAGCAAAGCCGGATATTGTACTTGTACATGGTGATACAACGACAACATTTATTGCGAGTTTAGCTGCTTTCTACAATCAAATTCCAGTAGGGCATGTTGAAGCAGGACTTCGTACATGGGATAAATATTCTCCATACCCAGAAGAGATGAATCGCCAATTAACAGGCGTCATGGCAGATCTTCATTTCTCACCTACAACAAAATCAGCAACGAACTTACAGAAAGAAAATAAAGATGAGTCACGCATTTTCATAACAGGGAATACAGCGATTGACGCACTAAAAACGACTGTAAAAGAAACATATAGTCATCCTGTACTAGAGAAACTTGGAAACGATCGTCTTGTACTTATGACAGCTCACCGCCGTGAAAACTTAGGAGAGCCAATGCGTAATATGTTCCGTGCAATTAAACGTCTTGTTGATAAGCATGAAGACGTACAAGTTGTGTATCCGGTTCATATGAACCCAGTTGTTCGTGAGACAGCGAATGATATTTTAGGCGATCATAGCCGAATTCATTTAATTGAGCCGCTAGATGTAATTGATTTCCACAATGTTGCAGCTCGTTCATACTTAATGTTAACTGATTCTGGTGGTGTACAAGAGGAAGCGCCGTCACTTGGTGTACCGGTTCTTGTTCTTCGTGATACAACAGAGCGCCCAGAAGGTATTGAAGCAGGTACATTGAAATTAGCAGGAACAGACGAAGAGACAATCTTTGGTCTTGCTGATGAGTTGTTATCAGATAAAGAAGCTCATGATAAGATGTCAAAAGCATCTAATCCTTACGGTGATGGCCGTGCATCAGAGCGCATTGTAGAAGCAATTTTACAACACTTTAATAAGTAAATAAAAAAGAGCCAAATCATATGCGATTTGGCTCTTTTTGTTATTGCTGATTTCTCATAATCCACTCTGCATGAGCATTCGTAGAAGGAGGTGGTTCAGTTGGTGCTTTGTTCTGATTCTGATTCGTTTCTTTCTTTGCCTTTTCGTCAGAGTTAGAATTTGAAGAATGGTTTGATTCGGTTTTTGTAGTTGGATTTTCTTGAGTGTTTGCTGTTTCTCCTAATTCTTTTTTAATTTCGTTACGTACTGTCTCTACACCGATTGGATCTGGAAGGAAGTAATAAATACCACCTATTTTTTTGTCTTCTCCTTCAAGTTTGAACGTTTGCATTGTAGAAGGATCAAATCCAGATAGTTTATTGTAAAGAGCCAGTCCGTCTGAAATAGGAATGTCAGTTTTTATATATTTTCCAACGACTGCTGTTAAATCTTTAATTTTAAATACGGTAGAGGCTGAATTTAGTTTTTGAGCAACAGCGGCTAGTAATTGTCTTTGTCTAGCGGCCCGACCATAATCGCCGTTTGGATCCTGCTTTCGCATACGTACGTATGCGAGTGCTTCTTCCCCATTTAAGTCTTGTTGTCCTTGCTTAAATTCGATTTTTTTGTAGTAATCCACGTCTGAACGCTCCCAAAAATCGAATGGGACATCAACAGTAACACCGCCAACAGCATCAACAATTCCTTTAAAGCCTTGGAAATCAATTTTAATATAATGGTCTACAGGAACTTTTAGAAAACCTTCGACAGTTTTGATTGCCATTTCTTCTCCGCCGTAAGCGTGCGCAGCGTTAATTTTGTCCTCTTTGTTCTTACCAACAATTGGAACGCGACTATCACGAGGGATACTCATAAGCGAAATCTTTTTAGTTTTAGGATTGACGGTCGCAAACATTAATGAATCTGTACGACCGTTTTGACCGTCCGTTGCATAATCTTCTATACCCATAATGAGGAGTGTAAAAGGCTCCTTTGTAATTTCTACATCTTCGGTTCTCAAGTCCGATTTTTGACGAGTAAAACCACTATACATCCCCATGAGAGAAGAGTAGGAATTTAATATATAAAGTCCTACACCACCAAATAAAAATACGAAAATAAGGAAGTAGAAAAACTTTCTTCTTCGTTTCTTTTTTATTCTGCTATTTTGGAGATGATAATAACGTTCTTCCATATATAATCTCCTTAGTTCATTTGTAGGAAAGTAATTCACTACATTAATCTTTAAAGGTGAGGATGTAGTTATTCTTAGATAACATCTTGTTCTAAGTACAACATATCTCCTTCTGTAATTGTACATTTCCCATTTGTTAACTCAATCATCCAATCTGTGAATGCTTGTTTTCCGTCTTCTTCTACATACGTATCAAATGTGACATTTTCGAGATAATGTATATCTTTAATGGCATATTTCGAATTACGTAATTCATTTTCAATTTTGCCAAGTAATGTGTAATCAATTTCGGTCTGCATAACACGCATTAGTTTTCGCTGAACAACACCGACATGATTAATGCCTTCGCTTGTACATTTTCCATATGCGCGAATTAATCCACCTGCGCCAAGTTTGATGCCACCAAAATAGCGTGTAACGACAACGACGGTATCTTTTAAACCGCGTTTTTTTAGTACCTCTAACATAGGTACGCCAGCTGTACCGCTAGGTTCTCCGTCATCATTTGCTTTTTGGATTTGATCTTGTTCGCCAATCAAATACGCAGAACAATTATGTGTGGCATTCCAATTTTGTTTTTTTATTTTTTGTATAAATTCTTGAGCTTCTGCTTCGGTTGTAGCTCTGCTAACATAACAAATAAATCTTGATTTTTGAATGACAATTTCGTGCTCACCGTAGTCTTTGATTGTTAAATATTGTAATAACACTCGTATACGCCCCTATCTACCAAAATGACTAGTACTTTACATTTTAAAAGCGAGCGTTTTTATATTCAAACATTTTTTATAAATAAGTTAAAATTTTTGGTGAGTATTTCAACTTTTTGTTGTAATTTGTCGAGATGGTAAGTATTATTTCAAATCGGCATTTTTATGTATGGATGCACCATTTTTAGTTTTCGTGTAAACTTAGGGAATAAAAACTTTTTTATAAGGCAGGTACGCAAATGAAAACAGCTATTGTTACTGATAGTACAGCATATATACCGAAGCATATTCGTGATGAACTCAATATATATATGATTCCATTAAACGTTGTGTTTGGAACGGAATCTTATCAAGAAGAAGCTGAAATTTCAGTAGATGATTTCTATGTAAAAGTACGTGAGCAAGAAGAACTTCCGAAAACTTCTCAGCCAGCAATCGGAAAGTTTGTTGAGTTATTTGAAGAACTATCTAAGGATTATGATGCGGTTATTAGCATTCATCTTTCAAGTGGGATTAGTGGTACATATCAAACGGCAACGACAGCCGGGCAAATGGTAGAGGGTATTGATGTATATACGTACGACTCTGAAATTAGTTGTGAAGTACAAGGATTCTATGTACGTGAAGGTGCAAAGCTAGCAAGCGAAGGAAAAAATCCGAAAGAGATCGTTGCCCGTTTTGATGAAATGAAGAAAACGATGGACGCTTATTTTGTAGTGGATGATTTACATCATTTACAACGTGGAGGACGATTAAATAGTGCACAAGCTTTCATTGGTAGTTTGTTACAAGTGAAGCCAGTTTTATATTTTAGAGATAAAATCATTATTCCATTTGAAAAGATTCGTACACGTAAAAAAGCGTTAAAACGAATTGTTGAAATTTTTGATGAGCAAGCAAGTCAAGGTGTACCTATGGAAGCAGTTATCATTCATGCACAACGTGAAGAGGAAGCGAATGAATGGAAGGCAGAATTAGAAGCAAAATATCCCCATGTTACAATCCGCACAGGTTATTTCGGTGCTGTAATTGGTACGCATTTAGGTGAAGGTGCACTAGGTCTTGGATGGTATACGAAGTAATAAGATATAAAAAGCTCTCTTTTTGAAGAGGGTTTTTTTACGGATATTTTACGTGTAGTTGACAAGTTAATATTTGGAAATTATAAAATGTGCGTAAAATAAAATAATGAGGAAAGTTTTATAACTTACTTTTTACAAGAAACTATATTATAATAGAAGAGAGGTGAAACATATGGAGCATAATTCTTGTTTATGTCCAAAGTTTGAGTCAGCTTTTACTTTGCTTAGTAAAAAATGGACTGGCTTAATTATTAAATCTTTGCTTGAAGAGTCAAAACGTTTTAGAGAAATCGCAGATATTATACCGAATATGAGCGATCGTATGTTATCAGAGCGTTTAAAGGAATTGGAAAGCGAAGGCATTGTAGTTCGTAATGTTTATCCGGAAGTACCAGTTCGAATCGAGTACGGCTTAACTGAAAAAGGGAAAGCATTAGAAAGTGTTATGGATGAAGTCCAAAAGTGGGCTGAGCAATGGATGAAATAACGTTTTGATTTCATTCGTATTAGTGTATTTAACAAAACGTAAGGGAAACCTTGCGTTTTTTCTTTGCTTATAAAAAGCTTTTAAAATTCTACACATATATACAAAAATATGCATATTTTGCGATAGAGTTACATATAATATTACATTTGTTTTACAATAGCGTAACATTAGCAAAAAAAATCCCGAATTATGGTATAAATTTTATAGGTTATATACGGAAAAAAGACAAAAGAAAGCGGTGTAAAAAATAAAATGAAAAAGCTAAAAATGGCATCTTGCGCATTAGTTGCAGGGTTAATGTTTTCAGGACTAACACCAAATGTATTTGCAGAAGATAAAATTTCTGACGTGAAATCACAAATTAATACACAAAATGACACTTTACATAAACAACAACAAGAACGTGATGTATTACAAAAACAAATGAATGACTTAAACAAAACAATTCAAGGTTTGGATAAATCTGTTCAAGAGAATGCTTCAAAACTTGATGAAACAACGAAAAAAGTTGCGGATACTGAGCAATTAATCGAAAATAAAAATAAAGATATTGCAGAACTACAAACGAAAATTGCAAAACGTGAAGAGTTATTAAGAAAACGTTTAGTTGCACTTCAAGAACAACCAAATACGAACGTTGTAACAGAAGTTCTTGTAAACTCTAAAAACGTTGCAGATTTAGTTGATCGTTTAACTTCTGTTTCTAAAATTCTTGAGTCTGACGAAGATATCATGAAAACACAACAAGAAGATCAAGCGAACGTGAAAAAAGATGTTGAAACGGTAAAAACAAAGCAAAAAGAATTAAAAGAAGCACAAGCTCAAATTGAAACTGCTAAGAAAGAACTTGACGCTGAAAAAGCGAAAAAATCAACAGCAGTAAATGATTTAAGCGGTAAAATGGATACAGTTGTAACTTCAATGACAAGTACGGAAAGTCAATTGAAAGATCTTGAAAAACAAGCACTACAATTACAACGTATTGCTGAACAAGAAGCACAAGAAAAAGCTGCACAAGAAGCTGCTGCTCAAAAACAAGCAGAACAAGCTGCTAAAGATGCGCAAGCGCCTACAGCACAAGCACCAGCAGAGCAAGCTGCACCTGCAGCACCAGCAAACAATGGTGGACAAGCTCAAAAAGAAGAGCCTAAAAAGGAAGAACCTAAAAAAGAAGCACCTAAAAAAGAAGAGAAAAAAGCAGAACCAACACCAGGCCCAGCTCCAGCTCCTGGCGTAATTGGTAAAGCACAACAATACTTAGGTATGCCATATGTTTGGGGAAGTGCATCTCCATCAAACGGTGGTTTTGACTGTAGTGGATTTATTTCTTACGTCTTCGGTGTAGGACGTCAAGATGTTAATGGTTACTGGAATTCAGTTTCTAAAGTAAGTAGCCCACAACCTGGAGATTTAGTATTCTTCCAAGGTACTTATAAACCAGGTCCATCTCACATCGGTATTTACGTTGGTAATGGCCAAATGATTCATGCTGGTGATAAAGGGATTGCTTACGCTAGCTTAAGCAGTAGCTACAACCAAAAACATTTCTTAGGATACGGTAGATTCTAGGATTTATAAACGAATAAAACATGTGTATAAAGTCGATAGCTTACTATTTTATAAGTAGGTTATCGGCTTTTTTGATTTTTTACGAGATTATGAGAAGGGTTTATAGTAGTGATGGAGGTGGTTGCTGATGTTAACAGGGAAACAGTTACTATTAGAGGAACTCTCTTCAGATTTACGGGGTACATTACAAGATTTGAAAAAGAAGAGAGAGGCCGTATGTGTACAAGGTGTAATAAAGAAGGCTTCTAAATATATGTGTCAGCGCTGCGGAAATATAGAGCAGCGGCTATTTGCATCATTTTTATGTAAAAGGTGCAGTAAAGTATGTACGTATTGCCGAAAGTGTATAACGATGGGGAGAGTTAGTGAATGTGCTGTACTTGTTCGTGGGATCGCTGAAAGAAAAGGAGAAAAAGGCTTAAATTCTTTACAGTGGAACGGGACCTTGTCTACTGGTCAGGATTTGGCAGCGCAAGGTGTTATAGAAGCTATTAAGAAGAAAGACTCTTTTTTTATTTGGGCTGTGTGCGGGGCTGGAAAAACTGAAATGCTATTTTACGGTATGGAAGAGGCATTGCGAAAAGGAGAAAGGGTTTGTATCGCAACGCCAAGAACAGACGTTGTACTAGAATTAGCGCCGAGATTACAAAAAGTGTTTCCAAATGTAAATGTAGCGTCCTTATACGGAGGAAGTGAAGATAGGGAAAAAGATGCAGCGTTAGTCGTTGCAACGACTCATCAATTGTTACGTTACTATAGAGCGTTTCATGTCATGATTGTAGATGAGATCGATGCCTTCCCGTATCATGCGGATCAAATGTTGCAGTATGCAGTGCAACAAGCGATGAAAGAGAAAGCAGCGCGTATTTATTTAACTGCAACTCCAGATGAAAAGTGGAAGCGTAATTTCAGAAGTGGTAAACAAAAAGGTATCATTGTCTCTGGACGATACCATCGTCATCCGTTACCAGTTCCTCTATTTTGCTGGTGCGGAAATTGGAAGAAAAGTCTCCACCATAAAAGAATTCCTCGATTGTTACTACAATGGTTAAAAATGTACGTAAGCAAAAAGTATCCCATTTTTTTATTTGTTCCTCATGTGCGATATATAGAAGAATTGAGCCTGATATTGAAAACGTTGGATCCTAGAATCGATGGTGTACATGCAGAAGATCCGATGAGAAAAGAAAAAGTAGCAGCTTTCAGAAAGGGAGAAATTCCGTTATTAGTTACAACGACAATTTTAGAGAGAGGAGTAACTGTGAAGAATTTACAAGTAGCGGTGTTAGGGGCGGAAGAAGAAATCTTTTCAGAAAGTGCGCTTGTACAAATTGCAGGCCGAGCAGGTCGTAGTTTTGAAGAACCTTATGGCGAGGTCGTTTATTTTCATTGCGGTAAGACAGAGGCGATGGTACGCGCGAAAAGGCATATTCAAAGTATGAACAAAAAGGCGAAAGAACAAGGATTAATCGATTAATGCATTGTCTACTTTGCGATGAGTATATGTTGGAAACAGTTAGTTGGTACACCTTCTTTGTAAAGTCTCACAAAAAATATATATGTGATAGGTGTGAGCGGAAACTTTCCTATATTATAGGAGAGATTTGCATGGAGTGTGGGCGACTTTTAGAGGACTTGACTTCCGAATATAAAGAAAATGATATTTGTGTGGATTGCATAAGGTGGATAAAAGAGGAGAAGTATCGTCCTTTTAAAAATCGTTCTTTGCACGTGTACGATGATGAGATGAAAGAAATATTAGCACAGTTTAAGTTTCGGGGAGATGCGGAGTTAGTTCATATTTTTTATCGATCCTTTCGGGAGCTGTTTCAAAAGCATTTTACGAGCGTTTCAAGTGTTATTGCTGTTCCGCTTAGTAGGGAACGGGAATATGAACGTGGTTTTAATCAGGCAGAGTTATTAGCAGCATGTTTACCTGTCAAAATTTCTTATCCCTCATTAAGAAGAAGGGAAACAGAAAAGCAAAGTAAGAAGACACGTAAAGAAAGGCTTTCGGGAAGTAATCCTTTTTATTTTCAGGGAGAAGATATGTTTCATGATCAACATATTTTACTCGTTGATGATGTATATACGACAGGAATTACAGTTAGACAAATTGGAAGTCTTTTATACGATAGAGGAGCAAGGGAAGTTTCTAGTTTGACGCTTTGTAGAAGTTGATCTGTAACTGTCGAAAGGGATAATAAAAAGACGATAAGTCTTCTTTGACTTCGTAAGTTGTCATTCGTTATAGTCAAAGTATGGGGCGAATGCCCTGATTTTTAGAGTGAAGGGAATGGAATGAACATGCAAGGAAGAGTGAAATGGTTCAATGCAGAAAAGGGATTTGGGTTTATTGAGCGTGAAGATGGTGATGATGTGTTTGTTCATTTTTCTGCTATTCAACAAGATGGATATAAGTCATTAGAAGAAGGACAACAAGTTGAGTTTGACATTGTAGATGGAGCACGTGGACCACAAGCAGCTAATGTTGTAAAACTGTAGGAATATTGTTTTTGGGAAGAGAGAGCTGCGTTTGTGGCAACGTTATATATATGGTAGAACCTCTTGTTTTTTGCAAGGGGTTTTTGTTATGAATCAAGTTGTCAAAAAGTTGTTTCTTTTCTGTAACGAATTGTCCACAGTTATATTCGTTATTCACGATGTTAATAGGATAAAATAAAGATAGAAACGATGCATCTTTTCATTTCAACAAAAAACGATAAAAAAATCGCAATTCCACTAATTTTTTTAAAAAAGTTAGAAGGAGTTTTTAAGCCAATGTCGAAATTATAGTACATAGGCTTGAAAGGAGGAATTCATCTATGAAATTCAACATTCGTGGTGAAAATATTGAAGTAACTCCAGCATTAAAGGAATATGTAGAGAAAAAACTAAGTAAGTTAGAGCGTTATTTTGATACATTCCCAGAGATTAAAGTTAATTTAAAAGTATACTCTGACAAGCAACGTGTCGAGGTAACAATTCCATTTACTGATTTATTACTTCGTGCAGAAGAAACTAATAGCGATATGTACGCTGCTATCGATTTAGTAGTTGATAAACTTGAGCGACAAATTCGTAAACATAAAACAAAGGTAAATCGTAAGTTACGTGAGAAAGGTTCTATGAAAACGAACTTTATCCTTCCAGAAGCAGTAGCTGTTCTGGATGCGGTAGAAGAGGATGAATTAGAACTTGTACGTACAAAACGATTTGATTTAAAACCGATGGACGTTGAAGAAGCGATCCTACAAATGGATATGCTAGGACATAATTTCTTCGTCTTCACAAATGCTGATACAAATGAAACTAATGTTGTATACGGCCGTAAAGATGGGAAATATGGTTTAATCGAAACTAAATAATAATTCAAAAGCGCAGCCGAAATGGCTGCGCTTTTTTTGCTGAAAATAGATTTCTTTTAAAAGTTTTCTTAATTTAGAACGAGACATTCGGCCGATTGTTGTCATAGTTATAAGACAAGTGTTACAATTATCATTAGGTATATACATTTTAGTTTTTTTAATTAGGAGAAAAATTGGTATAACATACATTTGATTTTTATAACGACTGATTGTAATAGAAAAAGAAAAAACAATCGGAAGTTTTATTTTAATAAAAAAGAGGAGCGTATTTCCTATGATCGGTATTTTAAAAAAGGTATTTGATGTAAATCAACGCCAAATTAAACGTATGCAGAAGACAGTTGAGCAAATTGATGCATTAGAATCATCTATTAAGCCACTAACAGATGAACAATTAAAAGGAAAGACGCTTGAATTTAAAGAACGTCTAACAAAAGGTGAGACAGTAGATGATCTACTTCCTGAAGCTTTTGCAGTTGTTCGCGAAGCTGCGACTCGTGTTCTTGGAATGCGTCCGTATGGCGTGCAGTTAATGGGTGGTATTGCCTTACATGAAGGGAATATCTCTGAGATGAAAACGGGTGAAGGTAAAACATTAACATCTACATTACCTGTATATTTAAATGCTTTAACAGGAAAAGGTGTTCACGTTGTTACAGTCAATGAATACTTAGCACAACGTGATGCGAGCGAAATGGGACAACTTCATGAGTTCCTAGGCTTAACAGTAGGAATTAACTTAAACAGCATGTCACGCGAAGAGAAACAAGAGGCTTATGCTGCTGATATTACGTATAGCACAAATAATGAGCTTGGATTCGATTACTTACGTGACAACATGGTTTTATATAGAGAACAGTGCGTTCAGCGTCCACTTCATTTTGCTATTATCGATGAAGTCGATTCTATTTTAGTCGATGAAGCACGTACGCCGCTTATTATTTCGGGACAAGCTCAAAAATCAACAGAGCTATACATGTTTGCAAATGCATTCGTTCGTACATTAGAAAATGAAAAAGAGTATTCATTTGATGTGAAAACGAAAAATGTAATGTTAACTGAAGATGGTATTACGAAAGCAGAGAAAGCTTTCCATATTGAAAACTTATTCGATTTAAAACATGTCGCACTTCTTCACCATATTAATCAGGCGCTTCGTGCACACGTTGTTATGCATCTTGATACAGATTATGTTGTACAAGAAGGCGAAATCGTAATTGTAGACCAATTCACTGGTCGTCTTATGAAAGGTCGTCGTTATAGCGAAGGTTTGCACCAAGCTATTGAAGCAAAAGAAGGCGTAGAAATTCAAAATGAAAGTATGACACTCGCAACAATTACGTTCCAGAACTATTTCCGTATGTATGAAAAGTTATCTGGTATGACTGGTACAGCGAAAACGGAAGAAGAAGAATTCCGTAGTATTTACAATATGAATGTTATCGTAATTCCAACGAACAAAGATATTATTCGTGATGACCGTGCTGATTTAATCTTCAAATCAATGGAAGGCAAATTCAATGCAGTTGTTGAGGATATTGTAAATCGTCATAAACAAGGGCAACCTATTCTTGTCGGTACAGTTGCAATTGAAACATCAGAGCTTATTTCAAAAATGTTAACACGTAAAGGTGTACGCCATAACATTTTAAACGCGAAAAACCATGCGCGTGAAGCAGATATCATTGCAGAAGCTGGTATGAAAGGTGCTGTAACGATTGCGACGAATATGGCTGGTCGTGGTACGGATATTAAGCTTGGAGACGATATTAAAAACGTTGGTCTAGCAGTTATCGGTACAGAGCGTCACGAAAGCCGTCGTATTGATAATCAGTTACGTGGTCGTGCTGGTCGTCAAGGGGACCCTGGTGTAACGCAGTTCTACTTGTCTATGGAAGATGAACTAATGCGCCGATTCGGTTCTGACAATATGAAAGCGATGATGGATCGTCTTGGTATGGATGATTCACAGCCGATTGAAAGTAAAATGGTTTCTCGTGCGGTAGAATCTGCACAAAAACGTGTAGAAGGAAATAACTATGATGCACGTAAGCAGTTACTGCAGTACGATGATGTACTTCGTCAGCAACGTGAAGTTATTTACAAACAGCGTCAAGAAGTAATGGATTCTGAGAATTTACGCAGTATTATTGAAGGTATGATGAAATCTACAGTAGAACGTGCTGTTGCGCTTCATACACAAGAGGAAATTGAAGAAGATTGGAACATTAAAGGTCTTGTTGACTACTTAAATGCCAACCTTCTGCAAGAAGGCGATATAAAAGAAGAAGAGTTACGTCGTCTTGCTCCAGAGGAAATGAGCGAGCCAATTATCGCGAAATTAATAGAGCGTTACAACGACAAAGAAAAGCTTCTGCCAGAAGAGCAAATGCGTGAGTTCGAAAAAGTTGTTGTATTCCGTGTAGTAGATACGAAATGGACAGAGCATATTGATGCGATGGATCACCTTCGTGAAGGTATTCATTTACGTGCTTACGGTCAAATTGATCCACTTCGTGAGTATCAAATGGAAGGATTCGCAATGTTCGAGTCAATGATTGCTTCTATTGAAGAGGAAATTTCTCGTTACATTATGAAAGCTGAAATTGAACAAAACTTAGAGCGTCAAGAAGTTGTTCAAGGTGAAGCTGTTCATCCATCTAGCGATGGCGAAGAAGCGAAGAAAAAACCAGTTGTAAAAGGTGACCAAGTAGGCCGCAACGATTTATGTAAATGTGGTAGCGGTAAAAAATATAAAAACTGCTGTGGTATCGGGAAGTAATACAGGGCGGTAGCCCAGATTGCTTTGCAAAATTTTACATCAAAAATGTATAATTAAGAAAGTTTAAACTCTCTCCGTCATAAGTGGAGAGAGTTTCCCTTGTTCTCATAAGAAAGTAACAGCAATTACATAGAGGTGAAGGAAATGGAATTAGTAGAAATTAGACAAGAATTAGAGAAAATGGCTAAGAGATTAGCGGCTTTTAGGGGGTCTCTTTGACCTTCCTACTAAGGAGAAACAAATTGCAGAGTTAGAAGAGACAATGATGGGTGCAGGATTTTGGGATGACCAACAAGGCGCACAAGCTGTAATTAACGAAGCTAATGCACTGAAAGAGATGGTTGGAAAGTTCCGTCAGTTAGATGAGACCTTCGAAAATTTAGAAATCACGCATGAGCTTTTAAAAGAAGAGTATGATGAAGATTTACATGAGGAGCTTGAATCAGAAGTGAAAGGCTTAATTCAAGAAATGAATGAGTATGAGCTTCAGCTACTACTAAGCGATCCTTATGATAAAAATAACGCTATTTTAGAATTACACCCAGGTGCTGGTGGAACAGAGTCACAAGACTGGGGTTCTATGTTATTACGTATGTACACACGTTGGGCTGAAAAACGTGGGTTTAAAGTAGAAACGGTTGACTACTTACCAGGTGATGAAGCTGGTATTAAGAGTGTTACTTTATTAATTAAAGGTCATAACGCTTACGGTTATTTAAAGGCAGAGAAAGGTGTACATCGTCTTGTACGTATCTCGCCATTCGATTCTTCAGGCCGTCGTCATACATCGTTCGTATCTTGTGAAGTCGTACCTGAGTTCAATGATGAAGTTGAAATCGAAATACGTTCAGAAGACTTAAAAGTTGATACGTACCGTGCAAGTGGTGCAGGTGGACAGCATATTAATACGACAGACTCAGCAGTTCGTATTACACATACACCAACAAACACAGTTGTAACATGTCAGTCAGAGCGTTCACAAATTAAAAACCGTGAGCACGCGATGAAAATGTTAAAAGCGAAATTATACCAAAAGAAATTAGAAGAGCAACAAGCGGAGTTAGATGAAATTCGCGGTGAACAAAAAGAAATCGGATGGGGTAGCCAAATTCGTTCTTACGTATTCCACCCGTATTCTCTTGTGAAAGACCACCGTACAAATACAGAGGTTGGTAACGTGCAAGCAGTTATGGATGGAGAAATTGATCCATTTATTGATGCTTACTTACGTTCTCGCATCTAATAAGCGAAAAAAAGCCAACAAAGTTGTCGGCGTATGCTGAGGATAATCGAGGATATAAAGAATTTGATTTTATTTCTATAGATGAAGTAAAGAGGAAGAGAAGTTGGAAACGACAACTTCTCTTTTTGATGAGATTATATGTAGCATACAATGTTGTATATTGTATTGTAAAAAGTAGAGAATAGTAAAACAGAGCGGCAATAGAGTAAGACTTGAACAGAACTTTTCTGATTTTCTGTTCAACAAGAATTCTTTATAGAAGTTTTTATGTTGTTCACAGAATTGAAACAACTTATGAAAGCTTTATATTATCAGGGTTTTTACTGTATTTTTGAAAAATATGAAATATACCTTAGTTTTTCTATATAAAGATAATGCTTATAATGAAAATGAGTGTGTTAGGAATGAAAAGAATATCAACAATGGGGAGCGATAGAAGTGAAAAAGAAATTGTTGGCTATTGCGTTAGGAACATCAGTCGTTTTTGCTTTAGGAGCATGTGGAAATAAAGAAGAGAGTAAGCCTTCGAAACAATCTGCAAGCACAGATAGCGCAGAGCAAATTTACCAAAAAAGTTGTATAGGCTGTCACGCGAAAGATTTATCGGGAGCAACTGGACCGGATTTACGAAAAGTGGGACAGAAATATGATGCAGCAGAGATTGAAAAGATTATTGAAAAAGGTCGCGGTTCCATGTCACCAGGAATTATTCAAGGTGAGGATGCGAAAAAAGTAGCTGAGTGGTTAGCTGAACATAAATAAAAAGGGTGAACTGGACGGGTTGGTTATATAATCTTATCCCAAAATGATTTTGGGTAAGAACTATGACGACTCGTTTCCTTTTTTTTTGATGTAACATAACTGTAACAAAAATGTATCCGAACTGGAAACCGTTTGATGTTACAATGAGGTTTGTAGAATTTTGCTGAAATATATTACATAGAGTAGCGCTGCTAATAAAAAGCATGAATGGAAGCTACCTTCAACAAGAGTGGTTAAGCGAGAATAAAAGGTTATCTTTTATTTTCAGATGTACAGAAAAGTATTTCGAAAAAAATCATTAAGTATTGGGTGATAAATAATGATAAAAATGACGAATGTTTATAAGGAGTACCCGAATGGTATGAAAGCCATTGCTGGTCTCACAGTTAACATTAAACAAGGTGAGTTTGTATACGTAGTTGGACCGAGTGGAGCCGGGAAATCTACATTTATTAAAATGATGTATCGTGAAGAGAAGCCATCTACAGGATCAATTAATGTAAATGGACTTGTTATTGAAACATTAGCAGAAAGAGATGTTCCATATTTCCGTCGTCAATTAGGCGTAATTTTCCAAGATTTTAAATTACTACCTAAGTTAACGGTATATGAGAATGTTGCGTTTGCTTTAGAAGTAATTGAAGAAGAAAAAGAAGCCATTCGTGAGCGTGTAACAGAAGTTTTAGGTCTTGTAGGTCTTGAGGATCGTGCAGACGCACTACCAAGTGAACTTTCGGGCGGAGAGCAGCAACGTGTTGCGATTGCGAGAGCAATTGTTAATAGACCGAAGGTTGTAATTGCCGATGAGCCAACAGGTAACTTAGATATTGAAACAGCTCTTGATATTATGAAGATTTTTACGCGTATTAACGAGCGTGGTACAACGATTGTTATGGCGACACATAACTCAGATATCGTAAATACAATTCGTCATCGTGTAATCGCGATTGAAGGCGGAAAAATTGTTCGAGATGAGATTGAGGGAGGATACGGATATGAAGGCTAAGACCCTTAGTCGACATTTGCGAGAAGGTGTAAAGAATCTATCACGTAACGGATGGATGACATTTGCTTCTGTTAGTGCAGTAACAGTTACATTATTACTTGTAGGTGTCTTTTTAACAGCGATAATGAATATGAACCATTTTGCGACGAAAGTAGAGCAAGATGTAGAAATTCGTGTACACATTGATCCAGCAGCAAAAGAAGCTGATCAAAAGAAATTAGAAGATGATATGAGTAAGATTGCAAAAGTAGAATCTATTAAATATTCTTCTAAAGAAGAAGAGCTAAAACGCTTAATTAAAAGCTTAGGTGATAGCGGAAAAACGTTTGAGTTATTTGAACAAGATAACCCACTTAAAAACGTATTCATTGTAAAAGCAAAAGAACCAACAGATACAGCGACAATCGCGAAAAAGATTGAGAAAATGCAGTTTGTAAGTAATGTTCAATACGGTAAAGGTCAAGTTGAAAAATTATTTGATACTGTAAAAACAGGACGTAATATCGGGATTGCGTTAATTGCAGGTCTTTTATTCACAGCGATGTTCTTAATCTCTAATACAATTAAAATTACAATTTATGCTCGTAGTACAGAAATCGAAATTATGAAACTGGTAGGTGCAACAAACTGGTTTATTCGTTGGCCGTTCTTATTAGAGGGATTATTCCTAGGAGTATTAGGATCAATTATTCCAATTGGCTTAATTCTAGCTACGTATAATTCACTACAAAGTGTGTTTAACGAAAAACTTGGCGGAACAATTTTCGAACTTCTACCATACAGTCCTTTCGTATTCCAATTAGCTGGTTTACTAGTGTTAATCGGGGCTTTAATCGGTATGTGGGGAAGTGTAATGTCAATTCGTCGCTTCTTAAAAGTATAAAAAGTTGCAAACATAATTCGTACAAGCTTATCATATAGTAGAAATAGGTAAAGGCATCACACACTGTGTGATGCCTTTTGCTACACCACCTGTGTGTTTTGGAAAGGGGAATTCCGCATTGAAACGTAGAGTTGCAATTATTGGAATGGTTGTTGCATTTTTAATTGGTGCTGGCGGAATGTTTGCAGGTATGTCTTTATTTGGGGTTAACCCAGCAGAAGTAACGCAAACAATTTCGAGTGGAAACGCTAGCACCTCACAAGGGAATTTGGCAAAAATTAATGAGGCGTATGCACTAATTGATTCACGTTATGTGGAAGACGTGAAGGATGACAAGTTAGTCGAAGGTGCAATACAAGGCATGTTGTCTACGCTGAAGGACCCTTATTCCACGTATATGGATAAAGAAACGGCTAAACAGTTTAGTGAATCACTTGATCCTGAGCTAGAGGGGATCGGGGCTGAGGTGAACAAAACGGACGGTAAGCTCATTATCGTATCTCCAATTAAAGGCTCACCGGCAGAAAAGATTGGAATTAAACCGAATGACCAAATTTTATCTGTAGATGGAAATAGTGTGAAAGATTTATCACGTGAAGAAGCAGTATTAAAGATTCGTGGTAAAAAAGGAACGACTGTCGCGATTGAAATTAAGCGTGCAGGAGTAGCTGATCCGATTGTATTTAAAATTAAGCGTGAAAAAATTCCAATCTTCACGGTGTTTAGTTCTGTGAAACAAGAGAGCGGAAAAGATATCGGTTATATGCAAATCACTTCTTTTGCTGAAAATACAGCGAAAGAATTTAAGGATCAGTTAAAAGAGTTAGAGAAGAAAAACATAAAAGGCTTAGTTATTGACGTGCGTGGTAATCCTGGTGGCTACTTAAATAGTGTAGAAGAGATACTAGGGGAAATTATGACGGATAAAAAGCCGATGCTACAAGTAGAGCAACGAAATGGTGAGAAAAAGAAATTCTCTACGGAACTGAAAGAGAAAAAGCCATATCCAATTTCAGTATTAATTGATAACGGAAGTGCTTCTGCTTCAGAGATTTTAGCGGGTGCGCTAAAAGAGGGAGAAGGATACGATTTAATTGGTGAAAAAACGTTTGGTAAAGGTACTGTTCAGCAAGCCGTTCCATTTAAAGATGGCAGCAACATTAAATTAACGATGTTTAAATGGTTAACACCGGATGGAAACTGGATTCATAAAAAAGGAATCGCGCCAACAGTAGAAGTGAAGCAACCAGATTATTATCATGCGACACCAATTCAAATTGAAAAGACACTTTCATACAATTCAAATGATGTGCAAGTAAAACACGCGCAAGAAATGCTTAAGAGTTTAGGATATGTACCAGGGCGTGAAGATGGATACTTTAGTAAAGAGACAGAATCAGCGCTGAAAGCATTCCAAAATGCGAATGAGATGGAAGCGACGGGACAGCTTGATAAAAAGACAGCTGAGGCGATTCAAACTAAAATTATTGAAAAAATCCGTTCTGGAGAAAATGATCTACAATTACAGTCCGCATTAAAATTAATAGTGAAATAAAGTGAAACTTTAATCAGTGGGGGTTTTCTTCATCCCCACTAATTATTAGTTGAACCAATCGGACTTTTATGGGCAGTGGATCCCCCACCTAAATTCTTTGCTTTCGCTGAATTTTGAGGTGGGGGTCTTACTGCCCATTAAAGCGAAATAAAAAGAAATACAGGCAGTTTGCTGCCTGTATTTTTTTGTGTTAAACAAACGTTTGTCCAGTTATGATAATATAAAAAGAAAGAATGATATAAATGGTGGTGAATGAGTTCGTGGAGGCATGGATTTTTGAAATAATGCGGGCAGTTGGACGTTTTTTCTTACACCCTGCTGTCTATGTATTTTTAATAAGTAGTATCTTCGTTGGATACTTACGTATGTTACGAGAACGAAAGGATTTTTCCTTTAAAGTTTATGATATTTGGTTTGAACTGCGAACATCTCTATTTGCGGGAGTTGGATACGGATTAATCGTATCTATTCTTACAATTGGACTTGGCCTTGTCGTTTCCAAAGCGAGCTTATGGGTCATCTTACTTTGGACGTTATTATTTGGATTAACTGCTATGTATCGATATTTATCAGCAGCTTATACATTTAGTATCGCAATTGTATGCGTTCTAGTATCTTCTAAGCTACCAGTTTCCTTCTTACAGCTTGGAGAAGGGGAAGAGAGTACGATTGTATCTCTTGCTATTTTACTAGGTGTCATGCTCGTTGTAGAGGGCTTGTTGATTTCTAAAAATGCAGTAGGATATTCTACGCCGAGGATTAGGAAGGGTAAGCGTGGGCTAAAGATTGGTTTACACGAATCAAAGCGTTTATGGATCGTTCCTATTTTTATTCTTGTACCAGGTGATGCAGTAACGCAGTTTATTTCATGGTGGCCTGTCGTTTCAATCGGTTCACATACCTATTCTCTATTCCTCGTTCCATTTTTAATTGGATTTATGAGAAAGATTAGAAGTTATGAGCCAACGGAAGCTTTATTATTTACAGGAAGGCGTGTCTACGGATTAGCAGGAATTGTACTTGTTTTAGGAATCGCAAGTTATTGGTGGCACGTACTTGCCATTATCGCAATGGGAGTCGCAATGCTTGGGCGTTTCACAATTTCCATGCAAGAAAAAATTGCCGATGAGACGAGACCGGCGTATTTCGCTGCACGTAATGATGGACTTGTTGTATTAGATACAATCCCGAATACAATTGGGGCGGAGCTGAATTTACTGCCTGGAGAAGTGATTACGAAAGTAAATGGAGTCATTCCAAGAAGCGCTGAGGAATTTTATGATGCGCTTCAAACGAAGACGACAGGAGCATTTTGTAAATTAGAAGTATTAGATACAAATGGAGAGCTTCGCCTTGCCCAAACGGCATTATACGCCGGAGGACATCACGAATTAGGAATTGTGTTTGTTCAGCAGGAGCATGAGTGGGATTCGGAAGCGATGTAATAGAGGAAAGGGTATCACCTTGTGGTGATACCCTTTTTGGTTGTGGGGGCGGGATTAGTAGTAAATGAAATTTATATCGGTGATTATTCAAATATATCGAATTTATGGAAAAAACGACAACCATCGCAAACATTCTTTTTAGTTTCATAGACGGATAACTTGAATAATTATTTGATAATGGTTATCATTTAGTGAGTCTTTTTAATTTTGGAAAATGGAGGTAAGATATGCTACGTAAATTTTTTTCTTACTATAAACCGTATAAAGGTTTATTTATACTCGACTTTTCTTGCGCAGTTGTCGCAGGGTTACTAGAACTTGGCTTCCCGCTTATCGTAAATCAATTTATTGATAAGTTATTGCCAGGACAAAACTGGACGCTTATTTTATGGGCTTGTTTCGGTTTACTTGCAGTGTATATATTAAATGCAGGCTTACAATATGTCGTTACATATTGGGGACATATGCTTGGTGTTAACATTGAAACGGATATGAGACAGAAATTATTTGATCACATTCAAAAGCTATCATTCAGATTTTTTGACAATAATAAAACAGGTCATTTAATTTCACGTCTTACAAACGACTTAATGGAAATTGGGGAAATTGCTCACCATGGGCCAGAAGATTTATTTATCGCTGTTATGACTTTAGTTGGGGCATTCTCATTTATGATGATGATCAACTGGAAGTTAGCGTTATTAACGTTCTTCGTTATTCCATTCCTATTGTGGTTGGCACTTTACTTCAATAAAAAAATGACAGGTACGTTTAGACGTTTATTCTCAGACGTTGCTGATTTCAATGCATGTATTGAGAACAACGTTGGCGGTATCCGTGTTGTACAAGCATTCGGAAATGAAAAGTTTGAGAAAGAGCAATTTGCTGTAAACAATGCTCGTTTCCGTACAACGAAATTAATGGCGTATAAAATTATGGCGTTAAATTCATCGATTAGTTATATGCTCATGCGTCTCGTAACGCTCTTCGTCTTAATATGCGGTACATGGTTTGTTCTGCAAGGTGAATTAACGTACGGTGGATTTATCGGATTCGTTCTATTAACGAATATTTTCTTCCGCCCAATTGAAAAAATTAATGCGGTAATCGAAAGCTATCCGAAAGGGATCGCTGGTTTTAAGAGATATGTAGAGCTTCTTGAAACAGAGCCAGATATTGTAGACTCTAAAGATGCGATGGAAGTTAAACATGTACATGGTGATATTCAATATAGCAACATTACATTCGGATATGAAAATAAAGAACCGATTTTAAATGATATTAATTTGAAAATACATGCAGGTGAAACAGTTGCTTTCGTAGGACCATCAGGAGCTGGAAAAACGACGTTATGTAGTCTATTACCACGTTTTTATGAACAATCGTCTGGATCGATTCAAATTGATGGTATTGATACGAAAGATATGACGTTATCTTCACTTCGTAAGCAAATTGGAATTGTGCAGCAAGATGTGTTCTTATTCTCAGGAACAATTCGTGAAAATATCGCTTACGGAAACTTAAAGGCGTCAGAAGCTGAAATTTGGCAGGCAGTAAAACGTGCGCAGTTAGAAGACTTAATTTACTCACAACCAGACGGTTTAGATACCGTTATCGGTGAGCGTGGGGTGAAACTTTCTGGTGGACAGAAGCAGCGTCTAGCGATTGCTCGTATGTTCTTGAAAAACCCGCCAATTTTAATATTAGATGAAGCGACTTCCGCATTAGATACAGAGACGGAACTGGCGATTCAAAAATCACTTGCTGAACTATCTGTGGGCCGTACAACATTAGTTATTGCTCACAGACTTGCAACGATTAAAAATGCAGATCGTATCGTCGTTGTAAATAAAGATGGTATTGCAGAACAAGGTTCACATGATGAATTAATTGAACAAGGCGGAGGATACAGCAGGTTATACGAAGCACAGTTCAGTTCGTAAATATAATTTCTGCTGAATTAGTGCACCATAAGTAAGTGAAAATCTTATATGGGAGGCTATGAAGCATGATTGTAACAACAACGTCTACAATTCAAGGAAAAGAAATTATTGAGTATATCGATATCGTCAATGGAGAAGCGATTATGGGCGCGAATATCGTTCGTGACCTTTTCGCCTCTGTCCGTGACGTTGTCGGCGGTCGTGCGGGCGCTTATGAAAGTAAATTAAAAGAAGCGCGCGACATTGCAATGGAAGAGATGAAAACTTTCGCAAGACAAAAAAATGCGAATGCAATTGTTGGTATCGACGTGGATTACGAAGTAGTTCGCGAAGGAATGCTAATGGTTGCAGTGAGCGGAACTGCTGTCCGTATTTAAAGTGAAAAAGCCGTGCTGATGCACGGCTTTTTCACTTTTATTAATGCTATTCTATGTCGAAGTTCCAATATTTCTTGGGAAATGCGGAAGGCCCTGTCGATATATAGGGAAGACATTAGAGCGCTTCTTTACATTTCTGGATTTGAACTAATAATGTTTCGTATTCTTGTTCGAGAGATGGGATATCATCGTGATGATTTGGCATGGAAATTCGGCCGATAATTTCTGTTAATTTTGTTTGTAATCGTAATAATTCTTGTTCAGTTACGTTTACAGAATCCCCGGTGGTTCTTTTTGTGTATTGCTCGTAATTACCGTGGAATATTCTTGGTTCACTCTCATCTACTTGTAGAATATGGTCTGCAACAGAGCGAATAAAGGCACGGTCATGGCTAATGAAAAGTATTGTGCCAGGATATTCTTGTAACATGATTTCTAATTCTTCTTGCGTCGCTAAGTCTAAATAGTTTGTCGGTTCATCGAGCAGAAGCATATTATAGTTTCCTAAAAATACTTTTGCGAGTGCGACCTTCATTCGTTCGCCGCCACTTAAGACATGTACAGGTTTATGAACATCTTCACGGCGGAATAAAAGCCGTGCGAGTATTGTTCGAACGAATGCTTCTGTATAGTTGGTTTCTTCTAGAACGTTCTCTAAAATGGTTTTATCTGTTTTTAAAATTGATAGTGTTTGTTCAAAGTATCCAATTTTACAACTTTTCGAAAGCTGAATGCCACGCTCGTTTGCGAGAAGCATGTTGAACAAAGTTGTTTTGCCGCTTCCGTTTGCACCTAAAATAGCAAGTTTTGCACCAGGGGCAATGGTTCCATTCATATTTTTAAATAGTGTGCGGTCGCCTATTTTCTTTGTTGCTTTATTGAACTGTACTGCCACTTTACTATGAATGGGTGTATGGTATTGCACGTCAAACTGAGTCTGAGAAAGTTCCTTTGGCTTTTCTTTCTTTTCTAGTTTTTCGAGACGTGTTTCTAATGCTTTCGCTGCTTTGCTAACCTGTTCTTGGCCATGAGCCCCGCTTAACTTATAAAGTTTAGATTCAGATGAACTGAATCGAGTTGGGATTTTTGTCATATTAGAAGCACGTTGCTTTTTTTGTGAAATTGATTGCTCTAAACGATTTTTTTCTTGTATATATTGATCATATTCTGCTTGTTTTTGTGTTCGTTCACGTTCTTTTTGCTTTCGATAGTTGGAATAGTTTCCTTTATACTCTTGAATCGTCCCGTCTTCAATTTCAATAATTTTTGTACATATATTATCTAGAAATTCACGATCATGCGATATTAAAACAAGTGACCCTTTATAAGATAAAAGTGCCTTTTCTAATTGCTCTGTACCAACCATATCTAAGTGGCTTGTTGGTTCATCAGCAAATAAAATTCCTGCATCTTGTTCGAGAGCATGAGCAATCTTTAGCCGCATTCGTTCACCACCGCTCATTGCATCTGTAACGTTTGAAATACTCCATTTTCCTTTTGCGAGAGCAGAAGTGGTTTCCGGTAGTTCCTCGCTAAGTTGAGGAATGATGCTGATAGAACTATGATGAGTTACTATGCCTTTGTCAGCTTCTATTTCTTTACTTAATATTTGTAATAACGTAGATTTACCAGCTCCGTTGACTCCGACAATTCCTATGCGATCCTGTGCTTGAATTTCCAGTGACGGTAACGTAAATAGTGTGCGATCACCAAAGCTCTTTTCAATATTGCGTGCGAATAAAATAGTCATAAAAAACCCTCCCTAGTTTCACTAGAGAGGATAAACGTCGCCCTTGCATGTAAAAAATCGTACATAAATAAACGATTTTTTTACATGATCGTTTCGAAAGAAAGTATCGACAAATGGACAGACTAATCCCCTGCTAGTTTTCATCATTTTTTGTTCACTATTTGTGATGGATGAAATAAATAAGAGAATTAGAACTTCATTGGTCAAAGTACCTTCCTTTCATAATGTTACTTTTATTGTATGCGCATACAAAATGGTTTGTCAAACTTATTTCTATTTACTATTTTTGAACTTATTATTATACAATTGTACTTTTGCTAGAGCCTCAGCATCATTTTTGATTTCATCCAATCCATTCGCATCCCCAATAACATACCCTTCAAATGATGAACCAACAAAATCAAAGATATATTGGAACTGAGCAATAAGCGGTAATGCTTTCAGCTTTGGATTGTCTCCGCCAACGATGACAACGTACATTTTTTTACCTTTCATTTTTTCTTTGAAATGAAGAGATGTATCACGCAAGCTTTGTGACCAGCGATCGACGAAGTTTTTCATATGACCGCTCATTCCATACCAGTATAGCGGTGTAGCAAAGATAATTGTGTCGTGCTCTAACATACGCTCGATTAACTGCTCGTAGTCATCATTTACAGGTTGGAATCCTTCTGCATCATGGCGCTGATCTATGATTGGGTGGACGATATGATCACGCAAGTAAATTTGTTCTGTTTCAATTCCATCAATCACCATATGTGTTAAAGCTTCTGTATTTCCGTTTTGTCTTGAACTGCCATGTATAACAAACATGTAATCATCCCTTTTCTTTTGTTTGCTTTAGGAGTGAAACGTGTTTTTGCAAATTCGTTTGAATGCTAGAAAGTAATGAGATTTGCTTCGTTACTTCATTAAGTTTATCTTCATAAAGCGTAAGGATACTGCTGCAAGGATTTTCGTACAGGTGCGGCTCTATTTCGAGGCAGCGCAGCATCCTTGCCGTCTCTTCTAAATTTAAGCCAATTTGTAAGTACATTTGAATAAGCTCCACTTTTTCGATGGCACTTTCATCAAAGTCACGGTAGCCATTTGCGAGGCGCTTAGAAGGGAGTAATCCCTTTTCTTCATAATGTCTTAGTGATCTTTCGCTAACCCCGGTTTCTTTTGATAACTCTCCAATTCGCAATGTGTTTCACCCCTTGTACATGTATTGTAAACCTTCACACTAATGTGAAGGTCAATGCTGTTTTTTCGCAAAAGAGTCTACATAATTTAAAAACACCTGAATAGCTTTAGACGGGATGAAGTATTTGCCGCGCACGATGGAGAATGGACGGATGAGTTGTTCATTTGGAACTTCGACGTGGAATAGCTCTTTTGCCAGTAACTCTTTCCGTACAGTCCAATCAGAAAGTATAGCGATGCCAAGCCCGGCACTAACTGCTTCTTTCACGCTTTGGATACTACTGAATGTAAAGAAGCGCTTCAATTTTAAATGGTGTTGATGAATAAAGCGGTCACTATAAGCGCGTGTTCCAGAACCACTTTCTCTTAATACCCATACTTGATCTTGGAGTGTGCTTTCATTTATTTCATTTGTGCGGAGCAGTGGATGATTTGGCGGGACGACGAGCTTCATTTCATCTTGCATAAACGTTTCAACGTCCACGTCGGCGTATACGACTTGCCCTTCGACTAAGCCGATATCGATTTGATTAGAGCGAAGGCTTTGCAAAACGTCTTCTGTATTTGAGATAAAGGTATGAACTTCAACGTGTGGATTTTCATTCGCATAGTTAGCCAGTATTTTTGGAAGTAAGTATTCGCCAATTGTGAAACTAGCACCGATGCGAAGAGTTCCTGTTACAACGTTATGTAGCTCGTTAATTTCTTGCTTAGCATCTTCATAAAGAGAGAGCATTTGTTTTGCGTGTATATATAATATGTTTCCAGCTTCCGTCACTTGAACGTGCTTCGGAGAGCGCTGAATAAGTGTAGTGCCAAATTCGTTTTCTAAGTTGCGTATATGCATACTTACGCCAGGCTGTGAAAGGTTTAATAATTCTGCTGCACGGGAGAAATGCTTCTGTTCAACGACAGTAACAAATATTTTTAAAATGTCTACGTTCATGTAATGGGCTCCTTTCTTTTTCTATCATCTTATCATAAGTATTTCTGATGATAGAGATTCAATATTGATATTAAACTTATTATAGAAACTCTCTTATAATATAAGTAGAAAGAACATGCATGTTCCAATACGATTATTGGAGTGGTACAAAGTGGAACAAACACTTGTTATACAAAAGAAGAAGGGCTTTGGATTTTCGCAAGGTATTGGGATTACGTTATTAATCGCAATTGCCGCGAAATATTTAGCAGAGCTTCCATTTTTAAATATTATGGGACAATTAGTAATTGCTATTCTAATTGGGATGGTTTGGCGTGCGGCAATTGGCGTTCCACAAGAAGCGATAGCTGGAACGAACTTTGCGAGTAAGAAGTTGCTGCGCTTTGGGATTATCTTACTTGGAATGCGGTTAAATCTTGTTGATATTGCGAAGGCAGGGCCGAAAGTATTGGTCATCGCTGCCGCTGTTATTACATTTACGATTTTCGTTGTATATGGGCTAACGAAAGTATTTAAGGTAGAAAAGAAACTCGGAATTTTAACAGCGTGCGGAACAGCAATTTGCGGCGCGGCTGCGGTCGTGGCAATTGCACCGCAAGTGAAAGCGAAGGATGAAGAAACGGCAGTTGGGGCAGCAATTATTGCAATTTTAGGTACAATATTTACACTTATTTATACGCTATTATACCCAGTGCTTGGCTTCTCACCGTACGGTTACGGTGTATTCTCAGGTGCGACGCTGCACGAAATCGCTCATGTCATCGCAGCTGCGGCGCCAGGAGGAAGTACGGCTGTAGACATCGCAGTTATCGTGAAATTAACGCGCGTTGCAATGCTTGTGCCAGTAGCGATTTTAATTGGATTATGGTTTGGTAAGAGTGAAGGTAGCGAGGAAAAAAAATCGTGGCGTGACCTTCCAATTCCGTGGTTCATCTTCGGATTTTTAGCGATGAGTGCAGTGCATTCGCTCGGGGTTATACCAGAAGTTGTTGCCGGATACATCGTTGTTCTTGCTTACATGCTTATTGCAATGGCGATGGCGGGGCTTGGTTTAAATGTAGAGTTTAAAACGTTCCGTAAGTTAGGAAGTAAGGCATTCGTGGCGGGGCTGATCGGCTCGGTTTTCCTTTCTATTCTTGGATACGTTCTTGTATATGCATTAGGATTTATGTAGTAGGACGAAGAAGCTGTTCCAAAAGATATTTTTGGACAGCTTTTTTTATGTTTATAGTGCTACGGGTGTCGATATATTAAAAAAATAGCTGATATAAATTTAATTACGCTTGTACTTTGTTAGAGAAGGTGATCAGTGAAACGTTTTTCTAAAATTTGTAAAGATATCTTCACTTATAACTGGAAAATATTTATAATTAAAGTAAAGATATCTTTACTTTCGAAGGTGGAGCCTATGGGTGTGAAAAATAAAATAAAAGAGTTAAGAAAGCAACATCATATAACGCAAGTTGAAATGGCAAAGGCGATGCAGGTGACGCGGCAGACGATTGTGGCGATTGAAAACCATCATTATAACCCGAGTCTAGAGTTATCCCTAAAAATCGCCAAATATTTTGGGGTGAAGGTGGAGGAAATATTTACGCTAGAGTAAGGGGAGAAAAAATGAACGATACTAAAAAGTTATTTATCGGTGCGACTTTTGGATTGTTTTTGGGAGACATTGTAGTTCATAGTATGAATCCGGCTATACCAATTTTACCGCTCGTAGTGAGTAACGTTTTAGCAATTGTATTTTTGATGGTGTATTCGTATTACAAAAAGCGTAAGTACAAAAAAGAAGAACTTCCAGATATAGATGAGCGAGTAAATGAAAATATAAAAAAATATGTAAATGTCTCATTTGTATTCGCGTTTCTATTGCTTATTGTTTATATTGTTGCGAGTAAAGCAATAGGCAGAGCTGTTATACCAGTGCAAGAAATATTTATGATATGTAGTTCCTTATTTGCGGGTAGTCTCATCATAGGAGTCATGATAGGGAAACGAGCATAGCGATAGGAGGAATGAAAAATGCAAGATGAGTTTGAGAGATTTCAGTCAGATAAAGCGTTTAAATATGTAGGGTTATTTTTTACGATTAGTTTAGCGATATGGAGTTTATATAATTTAATTGTTGACGGAAATGCTGGTATGCCATTTGTTTTATTTGTAATAGGGCAGTGGGTGTATTTTCTTGTGAACTATTGGCCGAAGTGGAAATATAGAAATCAAAAAGAGGCTGATCATGTATGAGTAAGTAAGATATTATACGGTTCATAGGAAGTTTGTTTTTAGCGGGTCTTGTTTTAAATATGAGTTTAATGATTTTAAGTATTTCGTGGGGAACAATCTTCATATCGAATGTAGCACTAGTCATTTTATATAAGTATTGCGGAATATAGAGAACAGAAGCGTTTGAAAGAAGAGGGAGTACCGTCGATTGATGAGCGAGTTGTGAATAAGATGAAGTCATATTTTACGATTAGTATTACAAGCTTCGTGTTCTTGTTCATTATGTATCTTTGTTTAAATAAGTATTTAGATAGGCAAGCAGTACATGTAAATGAGTTGTTATATATTGCTATTTTTGGCTTATTAATAAGTAGGGCATCGACGAGTGTGTTAGCAACAAGGAATAGATAGAAAAAGGGGAACTGGGATGGGATTACCGGTATTATGTGTCGCTACGGCTATTTTTGCTTTGTTTTGGGGAATGCAGAACTTCTCTCGTTATCCAGTGCCAAGCATTTGTATTATGATTGGCACTGTAGGTTTATCATATTATTTATTAGTTTCAGCTCATTATCATAAAACAGCAACGAGTGTTGTTGTTGGAGCACTTATTTTATTTTGTGGGCGCGCTATACAAAAGGGATTATTTCCGTAAAAGCTGTTTATACAAAGAGTATAAACAGCTTTTTGTATTTTTTTTACAAAAGTCTTGAAAGTTACGTAACGTCATCTTTTATAATGAAGGGGAAGAGGTGATGGTAGTGATTTCAATACAACAATTGACGAGAGAAACAGGGGTAACGGTACGTACATTACGTTATTATGATCAAATAGATTTATTAAAGCCGAGCGGGAAAACAGAAGGTGGGCATCGTTTATATAGTGAAGCTGACGTAATACGGTTGCAGCAAATTTTATTTTTAAAGGAAATGGGCTTTTCATTAAAAGAGGCTGCGAATATGTTAGTAAAAGGTGACCTTAACTTAAAGGGTTCTCTTGAAAAACAACTTCGGTTTGTACAGGAAGAACAAAAGAAATTTAATCGAATGGACCGTGTTTTACAAGCTGTTGTTTATTCGGTAGATGTGGAAGGGGAACTTGATTGGAAAGTTATGTTTGAACTGATTCAGCTTTCGAAACAGTCGTCTCGTATACGTGAAATATTTCAAAATGAAGTATTTTCAAAGGAAGAACAAAAATTGCTTCATAACTTGCCAAATATGAGTGAAGAAGATCCGAATGTTTTAGAATGGGTAGATTTATTAAAGCAATTACGTACTTTTATGAAAGACGGCAAAGAAGCAGCGAGTGATGAGGTACAAGGGGCAACGAAGAGATTAATGCAGAAATGTTTAGAAATGGCCAATGGTGACGAAGCGTTTTTAGATAAGTTATGGGAAGTTAGAAAATCGAAGGAAGATTCACAGAAAATGAGCATGTATCCAATTGAAGAAGAACTTTTATTATATATGGAAGAAGCTTTTCGTATATATGATGAAAAGGAGATGGATAAATGAGTATACTTGCAGAATATCGTTGGTATTTTTTAATTGGGGCAGAGATTGTATTTTGGTTATCGGCTATCGGCTTCTTTTTACTTCGTTACGGATTCCGTTTGAAGAAGGCGAGCTTTATTATGGGGATTGTACTCCTCGTAAATGAAGTGTTTATTTTAACTTTAGGGGTAGTGGACTATTATCAAACAGGGAAGTTCTCTAACTTTCAAATCATTACGGTAATTATTTTATTGTATGCAGTTTTCTACGGGAAAAAGGATTTGAAGAAGCTTGATATGTTTGCGCAAAAGCTAGTTGCGAAATGGCGGAATGAACCAGCGCCAATTATGGAAGAGCACGTAGAATTAACAGGTATGGCCTATGCGAAACAGGAAATAAAAAATTGGTTATTACATCTTGTTTTATTCGTTGTTGTGCATATTTTCTTTTTCTTTCTGTACGGTTTTGTCCCGTTTGAACAATGGCATAATTGGTTAGAAACGGGGATTGTTTTAAATGAAAAAGCAAGTCGTGTTAGCCAAGTTTGGGCGATTATACTTTTAGTGGATACAGTTATTTCATTTTCATATGTTCTTTTCCCGAAGAAGGAAAAAGAAAAAGAGAAGCTACTTTCATAGAGGAAAGTAGCTTTTTCTAGTATACCAATAGTTTGTATAGGAGAGGATAACAATAGGAAAAACAGGTTTTATATGCTTATTTCTCTTTAGTTTAGTAGCATGCTCACAACCTAACATTGACATTGATAAGAAGAATGATGTCATTGTAAAGAGAGCAGGAATTTCCAATCTAGATAAATTTGAAAAGTTCGTTTTGAATGTTGACCAGGGGAAAGTTGATAAAATAAGAATTGTGCAGTATACCCATGAAGGTGATCCGATTTTTCAAACGGTAGAGCATAGTGAGAACGATATACTTTATGTGTTAGATAATAGAAAAGACCAATTTGCTGGTGAGCATAAAGGATTACATAAAGATAGTTGCAAAAGTATTGTTAAAGAGCAGGGAGAATTAGAAATCACTTATAGGTTAATAGATTGTACGAGTAAAAATGGGCGCAATGGATATGATTTATTATATGTACCTAAAAAATAGAGTTAGTAGAGGAAGGAAGTTTTTACTCCTTCCTTTTTCTATGTATATATTGTCGAAAATTTTACCGAATATCTGTTCGTTTTCTTGGTTTTTTTATGAGCATTCGTGGTAAAATGGGAATACAGATTTTTTACGAGGAGGTCGGTTTTGTTTGGAACATCAATTTGAAATTATCTCAGCTTATTCCCCGCAAGGTGATCAGCCGGTAGCTATAGAAAAGCTTGTAGAGGGAATTAATAGTGGGAAGAAAAAGCAAGTGTTGCTTGGAGCAACAGGAACGGGTAAGACATTTACGATTTCAAATGTCATTAAAGAAGTGCAGAAGCCAACACTTGTTATGGCTCATAATAAAACGTTAGCAGGACAGTTATATAGTGAGCTAAAAGATTTTTTTCCGAATAATGCAGTTGAATATTTTGTTAGTTATTACGATTATTATCAGCCAGAAGCGTATGTGCCTCAAACAGATACGTTTATTGAAAAAGATGCGCAGATTAATGATGAAATCGATAAATTGCGTCACTCAGCAACATCTGCACTATTTGAACGGGATGATGTGATTATTGTTGCGAGTGTTTCGTGTATATATGGTTTAGGTTCTCCAGAAGAATACCGCGAGTTAGTTGTTTCACTTAGAGTTGGTATGGAAAAGGACCGCAATCAATTACTTCGTGAACTTGTTGATGTGCAGTATGGACGTAATGACATTGATTTCAAGCGTGGTACATTCCGTGTGCGCGGAGATGTAGTTGAAATCTTCCCAGCATCACTTGATGAGCATTGTATTCGAATTGAATTTTTCGGCGATGAAATCGATCGTATTCGCGAAGTAAATGCGTTAACAGGTGAAGTATTAGCAGAACGTGATCATGTAGCAATCTTCCCAGCATCTCACTTCGTTACACGTGAAGAAAAGATGAAGGTCGCTATTGAAAATATAGAAAAAGAATTAGAAGAACGTTTAAAGGAATTAAATGATAATGGCAAGTTGTTAGAAGCGCAGCGTATAGAACAGCGTACACGTTATGATTTAGAAATGATGCGCGAGATGGGCTTTTGTTCAGGGATTGAAAACTATTCCCGTCATTTAACACTTCGTCCAGCGGGTGCAACGCCGTATACGTTATTAGACTATTTCCCGAAAGATTTCTTAATCGTTATGGATGAGTCGCACGTATCAGTACCGCAAGTAAGAGCGATGTATAACGGGGACCAAGCACGTAAACAAGTGCTTGTAGATCATGGATTCCGTCTGCCATCAGCTTTAGATAATAGACCGCTTACGTTTGATGAGTTTGAAGGGAAAACGAATCAAGTTATTTACGTTTCAGCAACGCCAGGACCGTACGAGTTAGAGCAGGCACCGGAAGTAATAGAACAAATTATTCGTCCAACAGGGCTTTTAGATCCACCAATTGATATACGACCAATTGAAGGGCAAATTGATGATTTATTAGGAGAAATTCAAGATCGCATTGTAAAAAATGAACGTGTATTAATTACGACTTTAACGAAGAAGATGTCAGAGGATTTAACAGACTACTTAAAAGATGTAGGAATTAAAGTGAACTATCTTCACTCTGAAATTAAAACGTTAGAACGAATTGAAATTATCCGTGATCTTCGCCTTGGTAAGTTTGATGTACTTGTCGGTATTAACTTATTACGAGAAGGATTAGATATTCCAGAAGTATCACTTGTAGCTATTTTAGATGCTGATAAGGAAGGGTTCTTGCGTTCAGAGCGTTCATTAATTCAAACAATCGGTCGTGCAGCACGTAATGAAAACGGCCGCGTTATTATGTATGCAGATCGTATAACAAGATCAATGGGAATTGCAATTGAAGAAACGCAGCGTCGTCGTACTATACAAGAAGCTTACAATAAAGAGCATGGTATTACGCCGAAAACGATTCAAAAAGGCGTGCGTGATGTTATCCGTGCAACGACAGCTGCTGAAGAGCCGGAAATGTATGAAGCGGCACCAGCTAAGAAGATGACGAAAAAAGAGCGTGAAAAGACAATTGCGAAGATGGAAGCAGAGATGAAAGAAGCAGCAAAAGCGTTAGATTTCGAGCGTGCAGCTGAATTAAGAGATTTACTATTAGAATTAAAAGCGGAAGGGTGAACAGAGTGAGCATAAGCAAGGATTTTATTGTCGTAAAAGGTGCTAGAGCACATAACTTAAAAAATATTGATGTAACCATTCCGAGAAATCAGCTTGTTGTTGTGACGGGATTGTCTGGTTCAGGGAAATCATCATTAGCGTTTGATACGATTTATGCAGAAGGGCAGCGCAGATACGTAGAATCGTTATCTGCGTATGCGCGTCAGTTTTTAGGACAAATGGATAAGCCGGATGTAGATACGATTGAAGGATTGTCACCAGCGATTTCAATCGATCAAAAAACAACGAGTCGTAATCCACGTTCAACAGTCGGAACGGTCACGGAGATTTATGATTATTTACGTTTATTATTTGCGCGAATTGGTACGCCAATTTGTCCGAATCATGGTATTGAAATTACGTCACAAACAGTAGAGCAGATGGTAGACCGTGTACTTGAATATCCTGAACGTACGAAATTACAAGTGTTAGCTCCTATCGTTTCTGGGCGTAAAGGTGCACATGTGAAAGTGCTTGAAGATATTAAGAAGCAAGGGTATGTTCGTGTACGTGTTGATGGTGAAATGCTTGATGTATCTGAAGATATTGCGCTAGATAAAAATAAGAAGCATTCGATTGAAGTTGTAATTGACCGTATTGTTGTAAAAGAAGGGATTGCAAGCCGTCTTGCGGATTCTCTTGAAAGTGCATTAAAGCTTGGCGGGGGCCGAGTGTTAATTGATGTAATGGGAGAAGAGGAACTTCTATTTAGTGAACATCATGCTTGTCCGCATTGTGGTTTTTCAATCGGAGAATTAGAGCCGCGCATGTTCTCATTCAACAGTCCATTCGGGGCATGTCCTTCTTGTGATGGACTTGGTTCAAAGTTAGAGGTAGATTTAGAACTTGTCATTCCGAATTGGGATTTATCATTAAATGAACATGCGATTGCGCCTTGGGAACCGACAAGCTCACAATATTATCCGCAGCTTTTACAATCTGTATGTAATCATTACGGCGTTGATATGGATATGCCTGTGAAAGATATACCGAAAGATTTATTTGATAAAGTGTTGTACGGAAGCGGAGAAGAAAAAGTTTATTTCCGCTATGTAAATGAATTTGGTCAAGTAAAGGAAAATGAGATTTTATTTGAAGGTGTTATTCCAAATATCGAACGTCGTTATCGTGAAACGAGTTCTGATTATGTTCGTGAGCAAATGGAGAAATATATGGCAGAGCAAGCTTGTCCGAAGTGTAAAGGTGGACGCTTAAAGCCAGAGAGTTTAGCTGTTTTCGTTGGTGATAAAACGATTGCTGATGTAACGAAGTATTCTGTTCAAGAAGTACAGGAATTCTTCTCGAATGTGGAGCTAACGGAGAAACAACAAAAAATTGCTCATTTAATTTTAAGAGAAATCCAGGAGCGCGTTGGATTCTTAGTGAACGTCGGTTTAGATTATTTAACGTTAAGTCGTGCCGCAGGAACTTTATCAGGTGGTGAGGCGCAGCGTATTCGTTTAGCGACACAAATCGGTTCTCGTCTTACTGGCGTACTTTACATTCTTGATGAGCCTTCAATCGGCTTGCATCAGCGCGATAACGATCGTCTTATTCGTACGTTGCAAGAGATGCGTGATTTAGGGAATACGTTAATTGTCGTTGAACATGATGAAGATACGATGATGGCTGCTGATTATTTACTTGATATCGGACCTGGTGCAGGTATTCACGGTGGTCAAGTTGTATCAGCGGGGACGCCAGCTGAAGTGATGCAAGATGATAATTCGCTAACAGGGAAGTATTTAAGCGGTAAAGAGTTTATTCCGGTTCCACTTGAAAGACGTAAAGGTGACGGACGTAAAGTGGAAATTATCGGTGCAAAAGAGAATAACTTAAAGAATGCAAAGATGTCATTCCCGCTTGGTACGTTTGTAGCGATAACGGGTGTATCTGGTTCCGGTAAAAGTACGATGATTAATGAAGTACTATATAAATCATTAGCACAAAAGTTATATAAAGCGAAAGCGAAGCCAGGTACTCATAAAGAAATTAAAGGTCTTGAGCATTTAGATAAAGTAATCGATATCGATCAATCGCCAATCGGGCGTACACCACGTTCTAATCCAGCGACGTATACAGGTGTATTCGATGATATTCGTGATGTGTTTGCACAAACGAATGAAGCGAAAGTGCGTGGATATCAAAAAGGACGTTTCAGCTTTAATGTAAAAGGTGGACGTTGTGAAGCGTGCCGTGGTGATGGGATTATTAAAATCGAAATGCACTTCTTACCAGACGTATACGTTCCATGTGAAGTTTGTCATGGTAAACGTTATAACCGCGAAACGTTAGAAGTGAAGTATAAAGATAAGAACATTTCTGAAGTGTTAGGGATGACAATTGAAGATGGAGTAGAGTTCTTCGCTAATATCCCAAAAATTAAGCGTAAACTTCAAACGCTTGTAGATGTAGGTCTTGGTTATATGAAATTAGGACAGCCAGCTACGACGTTATCTGGTGGTGAAGCGCAGCGCGTGAAGCTAGCTTCTGAATTACACCGTCGTTCTACTGGGCGTACGTTATATATTTTAGATGAGCCAACGACTGGTTTGCATGCACATGATATCGCGCGTCTTCTAGAAGTGCTGCAACGCCTTGTTGAAAGTGGCGAGACAGTTCTTGTTATTGAACATAATTTAGATGTAATTAAAACAGCTGATTATATCGTTGACCTTGGACCAGAGGGCGGAGATAAAGGTGGGCAAATTGTTGCTTCCGGAACGCCAGAGCAAGTAGTAAAAGAAGAACGCTCGTATACAGGTAAGTATTTAAAAGAGATTTTAAATCGCGATAAAGCAAGAATGAAAGAGAAAATAAAAGAAGTAGAGTTATCTCAATAAGTGTATTACGAAAAACCGAGTGGAAATGACACTCGGTTTTTCGTTCATAGGGGGAAAAGATGGAGTTTACAGATGTTTTAAGAAAGAAAAACATGAAGGTAAGAGAGTTTCAAAGTTGGGGTGTTTATTTTCGGAAGCGCTGGGAGGATAACTTTGCAAATCATGTAAGTGATGAGGAAAAGGAAGACATCTTTCTGTATGGTGATAAGTATGCATGTGGGTTTCTTTGGCACATATTTAGTTATGAGAAAAAGAAGTGTTTAGAGGGTGAAGAAGCGGAGAATGCGTTTCATAATGAAGTGAAAAAGGATTGCTATATATTCTATCAACATTGTGATGATGTACTGCTAATAAAAGATACGAGTTTATTACATATGGAGGATATATTGTGTGAGAGGGACGATATGTATAAAGGCGATATCTATATTGTAGATAAAGAGTTCACTTGGACTTTTGTAAAAACTCATGAACATAGATGGTATGGCCCTTATTTTGCGAGGAAATGTTAGTAGGTATACAAGCAGGAAGAGTAGAATAAGTTGATATAAGTGTTTGTATGATACTTGCGTTTATAATCTATTAGCGTATGATGAAATATATATGTCAAAAGGATGTGTAAGAAAATGAGATGGATTGTATCACTTCTTGTAAATAGCGTTGTGTTAATCGCTGTATCGGGACTTTTAAAAGGGATTGCGCCAGACGCGTTTTACGTAGCAAATATACAGACTGCAATTATTGCGAGTATTATCTTAGCTGTTTTAAATGTGTTCGTAAAACCGTTTTTAATTTTAATTACGCTACCAATTACTCTTGTAACTTTCGGGTTCTTCTTAATTGTTATTAATGCGATTACGTTAAAAATAGCAGATTCATTATTAGGAGATGCGTTTAATATATCAGGGTTTGGTGTAGCAATCGTTGCGGCAATTTGTATTTCAATTTTTAATATGATTATTGAAAAGGCAATTGTGGAACCTTTATATGAAAAAAAGAGAAAATGACAAAAAGAAAAACATTTCATGATGTGTATGAAATGTTTTTTTCTATTTATTAGAAACCGTATTTCTTGTTTCCAGAAAAAAATGGTACAATATCCGGTAGAATGGAATTTTACATCAAATGAGACTGAACCCGCAGCGGAGTGGAGGTTTATACATATGCCGAAAGTAAGGACAAAAGATTTAATTGAACAATTTCAATTGGAGTTAATAAGTGGTGAAGAAGGAATTCATCGTCCGATTGATACAAGTGATTTATCACGACCTGGAATTGAAATGGCAGGATTTTTCACATATTATCCAGCTGATCGCGTGCAGCTTCTTGGAAAGACGGAGCTTACGTTCTTTGACACATTAACGTCAGAGCAAAAACAAGAGAGAATGAAAGCGCTTTGTACTGAGGAGACGCCATGTATTATTATAACTCGGAATCAAGATGTACCAGATGAGTTATTGCAAGCATCACGTGAATCAGGCATGCCTTTATTACGTTCTGCTCAAACGACAACAAGATTATCAAGTCGTTTAACAAATTATTTAGAAGGTAAGTTAGCACCAACAACAGCTGTACATGGTGTGTTAGTAGATATTTACGGTGTTGGTGTTTTAATTACAGGTCAAAGTGGTGTCGGTAAAAGTGAGACAGCTCTTGAGCTTGTAAAACGTGGTCACCGTCTTGTTGCGGATGATAGTGTAGAAATTCGCCAAGAAGATGAAGACACATTAGTAGGAAGCTCACCAGATTTAATTGAGCATTTATTAGAAATTCGTGGTCTAGGTATCATTAACGTTATGACGTTATTCGGTGCAGGGGCAGTGCGAAATTATAAGCGTATTACACTTGTTATTAATCTTGAAATTTGGGATCAAAAGAAAAATTACGATCGCTTAGGTCTTGATGAAGAGAAGATGAAGATTATTGATACAGAGCTTACGAAGATTACACTTCCAGTTCGTCCTGGTCGAAACTTGGCTGTTATTATTGAAGTAGCAGCGATGAACTTCCGTTTAAAACGTATGGGAGTCAATGCAGCACAACAGTTCTCTGAACGATTAATGAGTGCGATTGAGTTAGGAAATCAGGAGTAAACTTTGGAGAGGGAGGTCATACATATGCTGTTAGGTTCTGTACCACAGCTTGACCGTGTAGCGATCCAACTTGGGCCGTTTCCTGTATATTGGTACGGGATTATTATCGGTACAGGCGTGCTATTAGGTCTTTGGCTAGCAACTCGCGAGGGAGAAAGACTAGGTATTCCAAAAGATACCTTTGTTGACCTTGTATTAATTGCAGTACCGATCGCTATTCTATTTGCGAGAATGTACTATGTTATTTTTGAATGGGAATATTACGCGCAAAACCCGAGTCAAATTATTAATATTCGTCAAGGTGGCTTGGCGATTCATGGTGGTTTAATCGGGGCTGTTATTACAGGGATTCTTTTTGCGAAACGACGCGGGGTTTCATTCTGGAAGTTGGCTGATATTGCTGCGCCAAGTATTTTACTAGGACAAGCAATTGGTCGATGGGGAAACTTTATGAACCAAGAGGCGCATGGTGATGAAGTAACGAGACAGTTTTTAGAAGGACTTCATTTACCGGATTTCATTATTAATCAAATGTATATTGAGGGTGTGTACTATCACCCAACGTTTTTATATGAATCATTATGGAATTTTGCAGGTGTCATTTTATTACTTGCATTACGAAAAGTGAATTTACGACGCGGGGAATTATTCTTCACATATTTAATTTGGTATTCAATAGGGCGCTTCTTCGTAGAAGGCTTACGTACAGATAGTTTAATGTTAGGACCACTTCGTATCGCACAAGTAATGTCAATTGGACTTGTTGTTATTTCTATTATTTTCATTATCGTGAGACGAAAAATGGGGCAAGCTGATAAAAGATATTCGGAAAATTAGAGAAAAGTAGCATCTTATTATAAGATGCTGCTTCTTTCATATTCAGGAAAGAGAAGGGACTAAGGCAATGAGAATAAATACAGTGTTATTTGATTTAGATGGAACTTTAATTAATACAAACGAACTTATTATTTCTTCTTTTTTACATACGTTACATACATATTATCCAAGTCAATATAAGCGTGAAGATGTATTGTCATTTATTGGCCCTTCTTTACATGATACTTTCAGCAAGATTGATGAAAACAAGGTTGAAGAGATGATTACATGTTATCGTCAATTTAACCATGATCATCACGATGAATTAGTGGAAGAATATGAAACTGTATATGAAACAGTTCAAGAGTTGAAGAAGCAAGGCTATAAAGTTGGTGTTGTTACAACGAAAGCGAGACAAACAGTTGAGATGGGATTAAAGTTGTCAAAGCTTGATGAATTTTTTGATGTTGTCGTGACAATTGATGATGTGGAGCATGTGAAACCACATCCAGAACCACTTCAAAAAGCGCTTGAGTTATTAGATGCGAAACCGGAAGAAGCATTGATGGTTGGGGATAATCACCATGATGTTGTCGGCGGACAAAATGCGGGCACGAAAACAGCTGCTGTCTCATGGACGTTGAAAGGTAGAGCATATTTAGAGGCTTACAAGCCGGACTTTATGTTAGATAAAATGAGTGATTTGCTACCGATTTTGTCTGATATGAACCGTTCATAAAGGTCCAAGTAAGTTAGTAGGGGTCTGTTTCCCTACTAACTTACAGTTTCACTTTTTAGTAGAGGAGCGAGTTAAGTGCGACGGAAAACGCGCTATCCTGTTTCAGGAGAAAATTCATTATGGAATGTGTATAAAACAGTTTCTTTTTGGAAGGTAATGAAAAACTTTATTATTATTCAAATTGCGCGTTATACACCATTTTTATCCGTCAAGAATTGGTTGTACCGTACATTTTTACGGATGAAAGTCGGAAAGAAAACATCAATTGCGCTTATGGTAGTGCCGGATATTATGTTCCCAGAAAAGATAACTGTGGGAGAGAATTCAATTATCGGCTATAATACAACGCTTTTAGCACATGAATATTTAATTCGCGAATATCGACTTGGAGAGATCGTCATAGGAAATGAAGTGATGATTGGAGCAAATACGACTATATTACCAGGTGTGAAAATTGGGGATGGCGCGATTGTTTCAGCTGGCACACTTGTTCATAGAGATGTCCCAAGTGGTGCTTTCGTGGGTGGAAATCCAATGCGTGTTATTTATACGAAAGAAGAAATGGATGCTAGAGAAGGTTGATGCTAAAAATGTAACATTTCTCTTCTTTTTTAATGAATAAAAAGGAAATAATTGAGTATAATATACTGTTTTGTTTTTTACGGAATCGTTTATACTTATAGATAGAAGAATGTGTGAACGAAGAAAACAAAAAACTGGAGGATATATGGGGAAAAATCAAGGAATATATAAGGAGAACGGACAAGTTATCTCTTTTAATCAATTATCGGACTTCTTTTATAAAAAAGGGATGAGGGCTTACAAAGGACAGAAATTGCAAGATGCAATTAAATATTTTCGAAGAGCGGCACAAAGTGAGAAGGAGCCGTTTATTTTATGCCAATTAGCAACAGTATTATCTGAGGCTGGTGAATATCAAGAGTCGAATCAAATCTTCTTTAAGCTTGTTAGATCTAATCCAGAACTTGAACAATGCTATTATTTTATTGCAAATAATTATGCATATATGGGGCTATTTCAGCAGGCGAAAAAGTATGCGGATCGCTATTTAGAAGTTGCAGAAGAGAAGGAATTTGTAGAAGATACATTAGAATTACTTGAAATTATGGAAGAAGAAGCGATGGGTGAGGAAGAGATTGAGGATGAAGACGATCTAATTGTTATGCAAGAAGAAGCGAATCGTTATATTCGTAACGGACAATTGGAAGAAGCAATTGCTACATTGGAAATTGTTACAAAAGATTATCCGGAATTTTGGTCGGGTCATAATAATTTAGCCATTGCACATTTTCAATCTGGTAATGTAGATAAAGCTCTGAAGTTAACGGAAATGATTTTAGAGAAAAATCCTGGTAATATACATGCGCTTTGTAATACGCTTATTTTCCTATATTCAATTGGAGAGCATAAACAAGTAGAAGCGTTAGCGGAGCAGTTAGTTTCAGTATATCCGATTTCGTTCGAGCATCGTTTGAAACTTGGAACGACACTTGCAACAATTGGTCATTTTGAGCCTGCATATAAATGGTTCAAAGTATTAAAGCGTCAAGGATATGAGGGAGACGTTAGTTTTTATTATTGGTTTGCATATTCTGCTTATATGGTGAAAGATCAGCAAGTAGCCGAAAAAATGTGGCAGCATGTTGTAGAATTGCACCCTGATAAAAAGGGAAAAGAACCGTGGAATGCGCTGAATTTAGCAGATGAAGGACAAAACGTATTATTTGAAGAATTACGAAAATCATTTCAACAAAGTACGACGCTAGAGGAACAAATGCTAGCTTTATATTTAATGAATGAATTGTCAACGCCAGAGAAGGTGGGATTCTTCTTTGATGTAACGCAGGCGAAGAACGGTGTTCCAATCGTATCGCAGCTTGCAAAGTATTTCTTTTTACTTAATAGCCATAAGAGCATTCCAGCTGATTTACAGCAATTTGAACAGTGCGCACAAATTGCGGATGCTTTATATAATTATACGAAAAAAGATGATGAATTAATCGAAGAGTGTTTACAATTTTGGTTTTGTACGTTCATACGTTTATATACATCTGGGGCAGTTTTTACAAATGTATACGGCTGGTCAGCTGCTGTTGAATATATCGTACGCAGCGAACAAGGAAATAAGATGACACAGTCGGAGCTTGGGGATGTATATAATGTATCTGTAGCGACTGTTCGAAAGTATGTGCAGGCTGTTAAACGTACGCACACATAGGGTAAGCAAATCATTGGGAAAAAAATGATGCTAACAGTATAATGAGGGTAACTTAATTGTGTAGGAATGAATAGGAGTGAATAGTGTGTCAGAAGAAAAAATTTATGATGTCATTATTATTGGTGCAGGACCAGCTGGTATGACAGCTGCAGTATATACATCTCGTGCGAATTTAAGTACATTAATGCTTGAGCGTGGTATCCCGGGTGGCCAAATGGCAAACACAGAGGATGTAGAGAACTACCCAGGTTATGAGTCTATTTTAGGACCAGACTTATCAAATAAAATGTTCGAGCATGCGAAGAAATTTGGTGCTGAATATGCATACGGTGATGTGAAAGCAGTCATCGATGGTAAAGAATACAAAACAATTATTGCTGGTAAAAAAGAATATAAAGCACGTGCAATTATCGTTGCAAGCGGTGCAGAGTATAAAAAAATTGGTGTGCCAGGCGAAACAGAACTTGGCGGCCGTGGTGTATCATATTGTGCAGTATGTGATGGGGCTTTCTTTAAAGGAAAAGAACTTGTAGTTATTGGTGGTGGAGATTCTGCTGTTGAAGAGGGTGTATTCTTAACACGCTTCGCATCAAAGGTAACAATCGTTCACCGTCGTGACACTCTTCGTGCACAGAAAATTTTACAAGATCGTGCTTTCCAAAACGAGAAAGTTGATTTCATTTGGAATCACACTATAAAAGAAATTAACGATGCAAATGGTAAAGTGGGAAGCGTAACACTTGTAGACGTAAACAGTGGAGAAGAGAAAGAAGTCAAAACTGATGGCGTGTTCATATACATCGGTATGTTACCACTATCAAAACCATTTGTTGAACTAGGTATTACAAATGAAAATGGTTACCTTGAAACAAATGAGCGTATGGAAACGAAAGTTCCTGGTATTTTCGCAGCTGGAGATGTTCGCGAAAAAATGCTACGTCAAATTGTAACTGCAACAGGTGATGGTAGTATCGCAGCACAAAGTGCACAACATTACGTAGAAGAATTATTAGAAGAACTAAAAACAGTATCAGAAAAATAAGGGATAATATGCCTTTTGAGAAGAAAGCTACCGATAGGAGCTTTCTTTTTTTTATGAAAATGTCAAAGTTTTGTCAAAAAATATTGGGATTATAAGCTTTCTTATTGATATACTGGACTTTACGGAAAAATCACTATAAGAAATGAGGAATTTATTCAGTATGGAATGGCGTAATATATATCGTGGATTTTGTATGGGCGTTAGTGATTTAATTCCTGGTGTGAGCGGCGGTACAATCGCTGTTGTGTTAGGGATTTATGAACAATTGCTTGCGGCAATTAGTGGATTCTTTAGTCGCGAATGGAAAAAACATTTAGGGTTTTTAATTCCCCTTGCAGCTGGTGTGGCAGCAGCGTTTTTAACGTTAAGTCACGTTATTAAATATTTACTTGCAAATCATTATGAACCGACTCAATTTTTCTTCCTCGGTTTAATTATTAGTATATTACCGATGTTAATGAGAGAAGCTGATGCAAAGTCGTCGTTTAAAGGTAAGCACATTGTTTTATTAATAGTTGCAGCAATTCTTGTTGCAATCACAGCTTTCTTTAAACCAGATAAGGCAGCAGATCCAATTACGACGTTAACAATTTTAAATGCAATTGGTTTATTTTTCGCGGGCTGGATGGCTAGTATGGCTATGTTGCTTCCTGGAATTAGCGGATCATTTATTTTATTAATTATTGGTGTGTATCCGACAGCAATTAATGCTTTAACTACACTGAACTTACCTTTAATCGTAGTTATCGGTGCTGGTGTTATGGCGGGGTTTGTTGTAAGTAGTAAAGGAATTAGTTTCTTGTTAGATCGTTATAAAAGTATGACATTTGCGGCAATTATTGGACTTGTTATCGGCTCGATTGTAATTGTGTTCCCTGGTATTCCAACTGGAGGATTTTCAATTATAAGTTCAATTATTACCTTTATTTTAGGATTTGCGATTGTTACTTATTTCGGTAAGAAATAAGGACTTTAATCCCCTTGGCGATAAAAATCGTTAAGGGGATTTTTCATGCTATTCATTGAAAGTCTAGGCATTTACATTGCTTGTTCTAGAAAGCTTTTTTAAAATTGTTGAGTAGCATGTGCTTAGCGAAAGAGGACTGGCTCCTTCGTTGTAGCAAACTGTTTTTGATAGTATAATGAAATGAGTATGCAGTGAGAAATTTACTGCAAGTAGCTGAGGTGAAGAAACATGCAAAGAGTGACAAACTGTGTGTTAATTAGAGATAATGAAGTACTCTTACTCCAAAAACCTCGCCGAAATTGGTGGGTTGCACCAGGCGGGAAAATGGAGCGTGGTGAGACAGTAAGAGATTCCGTTGTTCGCGAGTATCGTGAAGAAACAGGTATTTATTTAAAGAACCCAGCGTTAAAAGGGGTCTTCACCTTTGTCATCCAAGAAGGTGATAAAGTTGTTTCTGAATGGATGATGTTCTCCTTTTTAGCGACAGATTTTGCAGGAGAAAACAAACTAGAGAGCGAAGAAGGCATCATTGGTTGGCATACATTTGACAAAATTGATGATTTAGCAATGGCACCAGGAGATTATCACATTATTGATTATTTAATTAAAGGAAATGGCATAATCTACGGTACATTTGTATATACCCCAGATTTTGAGTTGCTTTCATATCGATTAGATCCGAGTTAAACCGTCAAGGAGAGGATACGATGACAGAGAATAATGATATAAAAATGGTAATTATTACAGGAATGTCTGGAGCTGGAAAGACAGTAGCTTTACAAAGTTTTGAAGATTTAGGATATTTTTGTGTAGATAATTTACCACCGATGTTATTGCCGAAGTTTATTGAACTTATGGCGGATTCAAAAGGGAAAATGAATAAAGTGGCACTTGGCGTTGATTTACGTGGCCGAGAGTTTTTCGAACATTTATGGGGAGCACTTGATGATTTATCAGAACGTACATGGATTATTCCTCATATTTTATTCTTAGATGCGAAAGATGGCACGCTTGTAACTCGTTATAAAGAAACGAGACGTTCGCATCCACTTGCACCAACTGGTTTGCCGTTAAAGGGAATTGAGATGGAGCGTGGCTTATTAACTGATATGAAGGCACGAGCGAATATTGTGCTGGATACATCGGATTTAAAACCGAAAGAATTACGTGAAAAAATTGTTCATCTGTTTTCAACTGAAACTGAGCAAGCATTTCGTGTAAATGTTATGTCGTTTGGATTTAAGTACGGTATTCCAATTGATGCAGATTTAGTATTTGATGTTCGTTTTTTACCAAATCCATATTACATTCCACATATGAAGCCATTAACAGGACTAGATGAAGAAGTTTCATCGTATGTGCTGAAATTTAATGAGACACATAAGTTTTTAGAAAAATTGACGGATCTTATTACTTTCATGCTGCCTCATTATAAAAGAGAAGGCAAGAGTCAACTTGTAATTGCAATTGGATGTACAGGTGGACAGCATCGTTCTGTTACGCTTACAGAATACCTTGGGAAACATTTGAAACCAGAGTATAGCGTTCATGTATCTCATCGTGATGTGGAGAAGAGAAAGGGCCATTAAGGGATGAAAAAAGAGAGAAAACCTAAAATTGTTATCATGGGAGGCGGTACTGGACTCTCTGTTTTATTAAGAGGATTAAAACAATATCCGGTTGATATTACAGCAGTTGTTACAATCGCTGATGATGGTGGCAGTTCAGGTAGATTACGTGATGAGCTCGAAATTCCACCCCCAGGTGACATTCGTAACGTACTTGTTGCGTTATCAGATGTAGAGCCGCTGGTGGAAGCTTTATTTCAGCATCGTTTCACAACGGGAGACGGGCTGAAAGGTCATGCGTTAGGAAATTTATTATTAGCGGGTATGACCTCGATTACAGGAGACTTCTTCCATGCGATTACGGAAACGAGTAAAGTGTTAAATGTCAGAGGACGTGTGTTACCTGCAGCGAACCAAAGTGCGGTACTTCATGCGGAACTAGAAGATGGAGAAATTGTAACAGGTGAATCAAAGATTCCTTATTCTGGGAAGAAGATTAACCGCGTCTTTTTAACTCCAGAAGATGTAGAGCCGTTACATGAAACGTTGGCTGAGATTAAACGAGCTGATTTACTTGTTTTTGGTCCAGGAAGTTTGTATACGAGTATATTACCGAATTTAGTTGTTAACAAAATCGGGGATGCTGTTCTTGCTGCAAAAGCGAAGAAGGTATATGTGTGTAATGTTATGACGCAAGCTGGTGAAACGATGGGATATACTGCGTTTGACCATGTGCAGGCGTTACATGATCATTTAGGTAAACCATTTATCGATACTGCAATTGTAAATAACCGTGATATTCCTTGTGAATTACGTCAGTTGTATGAGGAAGAAATGTCGGCACCAGTTGTAGTAGATGAAGAGCGTTTTACAGAGAGCAATATTGATGTCATTCAAGATCAATTAGCGAAGTATGATGATCGTGTTGTAAGGCACGATACATTAAAACTAGCTTCTATTTTATATTCACTGTTGTAGATGTGCGTTGCCTCGTTTGAGGTAACGCTCATCATTTCATATAGGACAAGATTTTTGTTCCAAAGTAATCGTATAAGGAGGTGTTGACTGTGTCATTTGCATCAGAAACAAAGAAAGAGCTAACGAATCTTGAGGTGAAGGAATGCTGTGAGAAAGCAGAATTATCAGCGTTACTTCGAATGAACGGATCGCTTTCTTTTTCAAACCGTCGTCTATCTATCGATATTCAAACGGAGAATGCGGCAATCGCAAGAAGGATTTATACGCTTTTGAAAAAAGGATATGACGTGACGGTAGAATTACTTGTTCGTAAAAAAATGCGATTGAAGAAAAATAATGTATATATTGTGCGGCTTGTTGAGAAGTCTCGCGAAATATTAGCTGATCTTCATATTGTTCGAGATGACTTTTCGTTAATTCGAAATATATCCCAGGAATTAATCGAGAAGAAATGTTGTAAACGATCGTATTTACGAGGTGCATTTTTAGCAGGTGGTTCAGTAAATAACCCAGAAACATCATCTTATCATTTAGAGGTCTTTTCGTTATATAAGGAACATAATGATGCTATATGTGAATTGATGAACGGATTTGATTTAAATAGTAAGACGTTGGAAAGAAGAAAAGGGTACATTACGTATTTGAAAGAAGCAGAAAAGATTACGGAGTTTTTAAATATTATAGGCGCTCATAATGCACTTTTAAGATTTGAAGACATTCGAATCGTTCGCGATATGCGTAATTCAGTAAATCGTTTAGTGAACTGCGAAACAGCCAATTTAAATAAAACAATTGGTGCAGCGCTAAGGCAGATTGAAAATATCCGTTATATTGATGAGACAGTTGGTCTTGATATATTACCAGATAAACTGCGAGAAATTGCACAATTACGAAGAGATTATCAAGATGTAACATTGAAAGAGTTAGGCGAGATGGTATCCGGGGGGAAAATTAGTAAATCGGGTATTAATCATCGTTTGCGTAAAATCGATGAGATTGCAGAGAAATTACGCGCGGGGGAAGCGGTAGCAAAAAAATAAGAGGTTAAAGGGGAAATGGAGCTGTGGTTCAAAAACGAGTTAAGGTTTCATTAAAAAACGGTTTACAAGCACGTCCGGCTGCGTTGTTTGTACAAGAGGCCAATCGCTTTCATGCGGATATCTTCATCGAGAAAGATGGAAAGACAGTGAATGCAAAGAGCATAATGGGGATTATGAGCTTAGCAATTGGAACTGGTAGCATGATAACAATTACAACAGAAGGTTCAGATGCAGAAGAAGCTTTAGAAGCATTAGCTGCATATATACAATAAGAAGCTATCGCGCATGTGCGATAGCTTTTTTGTTTTGTTATTTGGTGTTGGGAGTCGGGTATGTAGGGGGTGCATGCTTGTCGAGGATTGTCGGTAAGTCGATAAGTTGTGTCGAATCGTCGATATATTAAAATAATCGCCGATATAATTGGAGTTACGGTCGATATATTTGAAAAATCGCCGATATATTTAGGGTTATACTAGGTGGGGTATGTGAGCGGGGAACAATATATAAAAGAAGCGCCCAATTATAGGGCGCTTCCGCTTTTAGTCTATCCAGCTCCAGCGGCTAGAATCTCCGGTCGTTTCGCCCCTTCATTCGAGGCAAAAAGCGCCTCGGAATCAGGGGCTCCATCGCCCTGCGATTCTGAACGAGCCGCTTCCGCTTTTAAGTATTAACGATTTGTAAAGATCTTATCGATTAAGCCGTATTCTAGAGCTCTTTCAGCTGTCATGAAGTTGTCGCGGTCTGTGTCGCGTTGTAGTACTTCAAGTGGTTGACCTGTGCGGTCAGCAAGAATTTGGTTTAGTTTTTCACGTAAGAATAGGATACGTTTTGCAGCGATTTCGATTTCAGTCGCTTGACCTTGTGCTCCGCCAAGTGGTTGGTGAATCATTACTTCACTGTTTGGAAGTGCATAACGTTTTCCTTTTTCACCTGCTGCAAGTAAGAATGCACCCATAGATGCAGCCATACCGATACAGATTGTTGATACTTGTGGTTTAATAAATTGCATTGTATCGTAAATTGCCATACCTGCTGTGATAGAACCACCAGGGCTATTGATGTAGATGTGAATATCTTTTTCTGGATCTTGAGATTCCAAGAATAAAAGCTGGGAAACGATTGAGTTAGCTACATTGTCATCAATTGCACTACCAAGCATAATGATGCGGTCTTTTAATAGTCGAGAGTAAATATCGTAAGCGCGTTCTCCACGATTTGTTTGTTCAATTACTGTAGGAATTAAATTCATCTGTTATTTCCTCCTTCTAAAGCTTTCTTAGTCTTATAATACAATTATGGTCAATAAAGGTCAAACGAAACCACTTTAAATCAAAAAAATATGTAGTTGTACCATGAATTATTCGCTATGTTTTTGAAATTCCCTGCTTATGTATCTTCAACATCATAACCGAATTACATAAATTTAAACGTCATGAAATCTGTAGTAAAAAGAAAAGAACGCCTTTTTACTGAAGCGTTCTTGTGATATCTATTCTTTTAAAAGATAGGTTACTTTATTTAAAATCTTTTCGATGTGTTTCGCGTTTTTACTATACATTTCGCTTGCTGATTTCGACTTTGTTTCTAGGGAAAATAGTTCAAGATCAGCATGACATTTTTTTAAAGATGCTAATAATAAAGGCTTGTTTTGAGGAGAAGGCATTTGTAGTTTGTCATTATAAATGTCGATAGTAAGTTGTCCGTATGAATCCACTTGACCGAGAAAGACATTTTCAATAACAACACCGAGCTTTTCTAGTTCAGAATGTAACCAAGCGCGGTTATGTCCACTAGAGGATAGAGGTTCATCTAAGACATTGCCATCCATAATAACAGTTTGTGGTTCTTTTTCATTCGGTACTTTTAAGCCAACGTCTTTTGCTGTAAGTGGTTGGCGATCTTTCTTTAATAATACATTTAATTCTCCGCTCGGTTCTAGTACGGCAAATTCAACATCAGCTACGCTGAAAGCATTTTTTCCACGGAGTAGTTCCAGTAATTCGTCACTTGTATATTTTTCTTTCTTTAAGTTATCTTCGAGTATTTTTCCATCTTTTATTAATACGGTAGATTTCCCTTCAAAGAAGTCGCGAGCTGTTTTGTTCTTTAAGGAGAGGATTCCTGTGAAAAAAGGTACCACAGCGAAAATGAGTATCGCAAAGACGCCGTGGAAAAATTTTGAATCGAGCCCTGTAGATACTTGGGCAGCGATGTCACCGATTGTCATTCCGGCTATGTATTCAAAAAAGGAGAGCTGAGAGATTTGTCTTTTCCCTAACCATTTCGTAATAGCGAATAAAATAATTAATATGAATACAGAGCGAAGAATGACAAGTGTCCATTCCGGCAGGTGAGACATAGTCATTTCCTCCAGTCTACTTAAAACCCTTTATATTGAGGTTCTTCACGTTCTAATAATGAAACTCTATTCTGTAAATCAGCGATGATGCTGTCCATTTCTAACATACATTCATGAAATACGCGTTTTGATTCCGCGTCCTGTGAATTTAGTGAAAGGGAGCTTAAACTTGCTTGAGCGCCCCTTACACTAGCAAGGCAGGTTTTAACGCTAGCGATAACTGTCATACAAACACCTCTTATCCTTTCGGTTTGAATAGTAATGCACCAATGAATCCGAATATGATAGCAGCAGAAATACCAGCGCTTGTTACTTTAAACATTCCGGTAATGACGCCAACGATGCCGTGTTTTGCAGCTTCTTCCATTGCGCCGTGAACGAGGGCATTACCGAAACTTGTAATAGGTACAGTTGCCCCGGCTCCAGCAAAGTCGATTAATGGTTCATACAGGTTGAATCCGTCCAGTATAGCACCGGCAACAACGAGTGTTGCCATTGTATGAGCGGGTGTTAGCTTGCCAACATCAAACATAAGTTGGCCAATTACACATATGAGTCCGCCGATGACGAAAGCCCAGAAAAAAATCATTGCGTTGCACCTCCAAATTCAATCGAAACGGCGTGAGCGATACACGGAATCGTTTCTTCTTGTTGGAATGTAAGTGGAGATAGTAAAGCGCCTGTCGCAACGACAAGTATTTTTTTGAACTCTCCTCTTTTCATTCGGTTTAATAAATGACCGTACACGACTGTTGCGGAACATCCCGGTCCGCTAGCACCAGCTATGACAGGTTGCCCTTCTCTATAAATGAGTATGCCGCAATCTTGAAACTGTTCGCTCGTTACTTTCGTTCCGTGTTTATGTAGTAAGTCATAAGCAATTTCGCGACCGACATGTCCAAGATCACCTGTTACAATTAAGTCGTAATAAGAGGCGTCAATTTGTCGTTCGCGTAAATGGGCCTCAATCGTATCGACAGCTGCTGGGGCCATCGCACCACCCATATTAAAAGGATCTGTTAATCCCATATCAATCACTCGTCCGATTGTTGCAGATGTTACTCTAGGACCATGTCCAGTGTCGCTTAAAATAGCTGCGCCAGCTCCAGTTACTGTCCATTGTGCGGTAGGAGGTTTTTGACCGCCGTATTCAGTTGGATATCGGAACTGCTTCTCTACAGCGGCGTTATGACTAGATGCCCCGGTTAATAAATATTTTGCGCCTTTTGCATTTACAATACTTGCCCCGAGCGCTAATCCTTCCATGGAAGTAGAACATGCTCCGAATAATCCGAGATATGGTGTTCCGAGTGTACGGCAGGCAAAGCTTGTTGGAGTGATTTGATTAATTAAATCTCCTGCAAGTACGAATTGAATATCGTCTTTACGAAGCTTGGCTTTTTCAGTAGCGCGGCTACAAGCTTCTTCGAATAAAATTTTATGGGCTTTTTCATAGGAATCCTGTCCGAGCCATAAATCTTCATGGAGGATATCGAAGTCTTCTGGAATGTTTCCTTTTGCTTCAAACGGTCCACCAACGACTCCTGTCGAAATAATAACGGGTTTATTTTCAAATACCCACGTTCGGTGTCCTTGTAACATTTATAGCCCTCCCCATTGAACGAGAATCGTTTTAATAAGTGCGATGACGAAAGCTGAAAATACACCAAACAAAATAACAGAGCCGGCTAATTTAAACATATTTCCTCCAACGCCGAGTACGAACCCTTCTGTTCGGTGTTCGATACATGCGGCAATAACAGAGTTACCAAATCCAGTAACGGGTACAGCTGTGCCTGCTCCAGCAAACTGCCCAAAGCGGTCATATATACCAAAACCAGTTAGTAACATGGAAATGAAAATGAGAGTTGCGACTGTTGGATTTCCTGCTGAACGCTCAGTGAAGTCAAAATATGTGATATAAAACGTAGAAATGAGTTGTCCGATGAAGCAAATAAAACCACCGACGAAAAAGGCTTTAATACAATTTTTCAAGACAGGACGCTTCGGTTCGCGTTCTTGCTCGAATTTTTTATACTCTTGTTGCACAGGGGTTAAGTTCTTATCTTTACTAGACATTGCGATCCTTCCTTTTCTATTAAAAAGCGTTAAGTGTTAGACTCCATTTTTTTCCCAATGAGTTTTAATTGCTTATTGATCTCGTCTTTAGATACTTCTTTTTTCTTAATTTTGCTCTCAAGCTTTTCGAGTAACATAAAGATTTTTTTATCAGTACTTACACGAACATCGAAAGTAGGATGCTCATCACTTAGCTGCTTTTGAAGCTTCTTACGCAGAGGCTTTAATCCAAACCTTTCGTGATGCTCAGGTAGAACTGCTATGTAGAGATCCAAATTTGAATTCACTGCTGTGCTTTTTGTAATTTCATCCATAGCGAGAGCCCTTTTCTTGGCTCCTTGTGATATAGATTGATTAAAGGATTCCGTACTCGTCTTTGTTAGTTTGGGACCTTTTTCTTTCTCCGTTCGTTTTGCTTCTTCTTTCACTTTTTTATCTAAGGGACTATTATCACATCCGGTAAAAGAGCTAAATAGAAGGGCAAATAATGCGGTTATGAGACCGAGTTTTCGCATGATTATCATTCCATTTCTATTGCAATATGTAATGTGATAGAAAAAGGATGACTGCATATCATCCTTTTTCTATTTCACAGCATGACTAATCTGTTATTGCTGTGAGTATTGTGGTTCTTCTTGTTGGACTTCTTCAACGCGTGGATTTAAAGAATCGATAATCGTTTGCGTTTGCTCTGCAGCTGTTTGGAAAAGTTGCTTTGCTTGTTGGTTATCCGTATCAAGAGCGAATCCCTCTAAGCTAGCTTGTGCACTTTTTAATCCAGAAACAGTTTGCTTTAGTTTTGTAATTACAGTCATTGAATGAAGCCCCCTTTGGAATATCAATTCAAAGATTATAATTTGTGAGTTGGGATGAATTTATGATTGGAAAATTTAGGGGATAGTACTTTGTTAATATATTCCTAACTAAGGTTCATAAAGGATTACAGGGATATTTTTATTGATTTAGATGGATTTTATTGCTATTATTATGAAAAGAAAATGAACTATTTTCTATAATCATGCGCCCATAGCTCAGTCGGATAGAGCGGTGGTTTCCGGTACCACGTCTGCCGGGGGTTCGAATCCCTCTGGGCGCGTTATGTATTGTTGGTGTTACGTGTTGAAAATAAATAGTAAATTTAAAACAACCTCTTGTATGTGATTAGAAATAATTGTGTATAGGGGGTTTTTGTTATGGCCCTACAAGGTACTTCTGTTAATTTTGTAATGAGTTTATACTAAAATTATCTAAAAATTATAGTATGAGGGGATTGCAGGTGCGTAAAATTAGTGGATATTTAAGTATTTTAGGGGATAACGAACGTAGAACCGTTGCTGTGTCTGATTCTGGTGAAATTACAGGCGATGAAATGTTGAAATTCATGTTAAATATGGAAGTGCACTATAAAGAAATTGATAGGGATTGTTTTGGACCTAATCACTATTTGCCTAGCGGAGACTACCATAAGGATTTAATAGCGATTGTCTTTACGGCTGAAATGATGTTAGACGACATGGAATTAGAAGGTGAATGGCCTGCTGAAGAAGGGGATGTTATATTTAACGAAGCATAATGAATCTATCTGCATAAAAAGGTCTGCACTTACAAATATAAGTGCAGACCTTTTTTATTAATACTTGTTATATCTGATAATAAGAATTACTATTAGTATGTGGTAATAATTTTTATCGCGCTATTATTTTCTTTCAATATTATTCAAATTTCGGTTGTAAGTTGTAAATCTCATTAATACATATAAATTAATAATATTTTGGAATGGGTGTCTGTGATAGCATTCTCCTTTTACCAAACTTATTGTACAATAGAAACAAGGGGGAGATTAGTTTGAAGGCAAGTCTTTTACAAGAACAAAGCTTACGTTTGGCAATGACACAAGAGTTAAGGCAAGCGATTACAATGCTCCAGTATAATGTACAAGAATTATCGGAGTTTTTGTATGAGCAATCGTTAGAGAATCCCCTTATTGAGTTAGGTGGTTTTGAGAGGGAGAAGAAAAAGAGCTCTAACAACAGTAAAAGTACCAGCAAACAAATCGAGAATCAGATGGAAATCTACAGTGTGGATTCAACAACGATTCAGCAACATTTATTAAATCAAATACAGTATTATAAAATAGATGAAGAAGAGCGAAAAATAGCTTCTTTCATTATTATGAACATGGATGGAAATGGGTATTTACAAGAAACGAACGAAGAGTTAGCGGATCTCCTTTCCGCACCGATTCATGAAGTCGCCCGCTTTGTAGAGCTTGTCCAATCACTCGAGCCAGCAGGGGTAGGAGCGCGTAATATTCAGGAATGTCTAACTTTACAATTGAAGCGCTTACAAAGACGGAATGGATTAGCGGAAGAGGTTATAGAGGATCACTTCGCTTATTTCGTGAAGAAAGATTGGCGAAAGCTCGTTCAAGTGTTGAAGTGTAGTAATGAAGAATTGCAATCGGCGGTGAACTGTATTACGTCATTACAGCCGAAACCAGGTCTTGCGTTTTCTTCTGATAAACCGCTTTATATTGTGCCTGATATGGCGGTGAAAAAAGATGGTGATCGTCTCGTTTTACAAATGAACGAGAGAAATATGCCGAGAATTGAAATTCATTCTGAGTATAGTGCGCTTCTGAATAATAGTGAAAGTGAAGTAGCATCTTATGTATCAGAAAAGTATCAGCATGTGCAGTGGATTATGCGCAGTTTAAAACAGAGAAAACAAACGCTTCTGCAAGTGATGACTATTATTATGGAAAAACAACGTGATTTCTTCTGGGAAGGTCCAGAATATTTAAAACCGCTTGCTTTAAAAGAGGTAGCGGAAGAGTTAAGTGTGCATGAATCTACAATTAGTCGTGCAACGCGAAATAAATATGTGCAAACACCACATGGTTTATTTGAGATGAAATCTTTCTTTAGTAATGCTATTTCGACTACTGAAGATGAAGCAGTTTCTACAAAGCGTGTGAAACGATTTATCCAAACGCTTGTTGAGGCGGAGAATAAGAAAAAGCCACTTTCAGATCAAAAGATTTCAAAATTATTAGAAGAAGAGCATGAAATCGTTATTTCTCGAAGAACAGTGGCGAAGTATAGAGAACAAATGCACATTCCAGCGTCATCATTACGAAAAACGATCGGATAGGTGAAGAATATGAAAGTTGTACTGTATACAAAAAAAGATTGTGGCCTTTGCGTGCAGGCGAAACAAGTTTTAGAGGAAGTACAATGTGAATATTCTTTTCAAATCGAGGAAATAAATATATATGAAGATAATGACCTTTTAGAAAAATATCACCTAATGATTCCGGTGGTAGAAATAGGCGGAAAACAAGTAGAATATGGTAACATTCACAAAGGTGTCATAATAAACTATATAAAGAATGCAGTTAAGAGTTGAATAAGTTTCTATCTCCTGTTACAATAATACACGTAGCAGGGATTATTTTTTTAACCTATGTGGGACGCAAAATGTCACTACGGGACGTAAAGTGACCACGAGGAAAAATGAACCAATGTAGTGAGGAGAAAAGATATGCGCTCATGGATTCAGAACACAAAAAAATTATTACCTGATCTGCTACCTGTTATGCAAACGAGAATGCAAATTCTTCAATACATTAGGCTCATGCAGCCGATTGGAAGAAGAAACTTGTCAGCAAGTCTCGGTATGACAGAACGAGTATTGCGAAGTGAAGTTCAAGTTTTGAAAGAACAAAACTTAGTTCACGTCGCTTCTTCTGGAATGACTTTGACAGAAGAAGGAACAGCTTTAGTTCTTGCTTTGGAAGACTTTATGAAAGAAATTTCCGGGTTAAAGGTTTTAGAAAAGCAACTTAAGGAAACATTAGACTTGGATGAAGTTTTCGTTGTCCCTGGTGATAGTGATGAATCACCTTGGGTCAAACTGGAGATGGGCCGTGCTTGTGTGACTTGTATAAAAGACCGTCTGACAGCGAATAATATCGTTGCTGTGGCTGGAGGAACTACGCTAGCTGCTGCTGCGGACATGATGCAGCTTGATTGCAAAGATTTACATATGCTATTTGTCCCAGCGCGTGGTGGAATTGGAGAGGGTGTCGAATTAGAAGCCAATACCATTTGTGCCAAGATGGCACAAAATACGATGAGTAATTATCGCTTATTGTATGTTCCAGACCATGTTAGTAGCGAAGCATATGCGTCTATTGTGACAGAGCCTTCCGTGAAAGAAGTTCTTGAGTTGATTCGATCTTCCAATATCGTCATTCATGGAATAGGTGATGCGTTAACAATGGCACGTCGCAGAAATACTTCAGAAGCAGATTGGTTAAAGATTCAAGCAAGCGAAGCAGTAGGCGAAGCTTTCGGTTACTACTTTAATGAACAAGGAAATGTTGTTCATAAAGTAAGGACAGTTGGTATGCAACTTGAGGATTTACAACATGTATCTCACGTTGTTGCAGTCGCTGGAGGTTCTTCAAAGGCAAAGGCAATACAGGCTGTAATTAAACAAGGGCACACTTCAATTCTAATTACAGATGAAGGTGCAGCAAAACAGTTAACAAAGGGTATTACCCTTTAATATAATCCCCCAAGGAGGAAATTCAAATGACTAAAATTGGTATTAATGGATTTGGACGTATCGGACGTAACGTATTCCGCGCAGCTCTTAACAACTCTGAGGTAGAAGTAGTAGCAATCAACGACTTAACAGATGCTAAAACATTAGCTCACCTTTTAAAATATGACACAGTTCACGGAACTTTAAATGCAGAAGTATCTGCTAACGAAAACAGCATCGTTGTTAACGGTAAAGAAATTAAAGTTATCGCTGAGCGTGACCCAGCTCAATTACCATGGAGCGACTACGGAGTAGAAGTAGTAGTAGAATCTACTGGCCGTTTCACTAAAAAATCAGACGCTGAAAAACACTTAGGTGGATCAGTTAAGAAAGTTATCATCTCAGCTCCAGCTTCTGACGAAGATATCACTGTAGTTATGGGTGTTAACCACGAACAATACGATGCAGCTAACCACAACGTAGTATCTAACGCTTCTTGTACTACAAACTGTCTAGCTCCATTCGCTAAAGTATTAAACGAAAAATTCGGCGTAAAACGCGGAATGATGACAACAATTCACTCTTACACTAACGACCAACAAATCTTAGACTTACCACACAAAGATTTACGTCGTGCTCGTGCAGCAGCTGAAAACATGATCCCAACATCTACTGGTGCAGCTAAAGCTGTAGCATTAGTATTACCAGAACTTAAAGGTAAATTAAACGGTGGCGCTGTACGTGTTCCAACTGCTAACGTTTCTCTTGTTGACTTAGTTGTTGAACTTGACAAAGAAGTAACAGTTGAAGATGTAAACGCAGCATTCAAAGCAGCAGCTGAAGGCGAATTAAAAGGTATCCTTGGATACAGCGAAGAGCCATTAGTATCTATCGACTATAACGGATGTACAGCTTCTTCTACAATCGATGCATTATCTACAATGGTAATGGAAGGTAACATGGTTAAAGTACTTTCTTGGTACGATAACGAAACTGGTTACTCTAACCGCGTAGTAGACCTAGCAGCATACATGACTTCTAAAGGTCTTTAATTCTTAATTATATAAGTAATCAATGACAAAACGAGGGAGAGGGTTTGTTCCCTCTCTCTCTTCTTTCGTTTTAAAAGCAAATGTGTTAAGCTTTTGAGTGGGTTTTGTCAATCCTAACTAGTAGTCGGAGGGAAATCCAATGAACAAAAAATCAATTCGTGACGTAGATTTAAAAGGTAAGCGTGTATTTTGCCGCGTTGATTTCAACGTACCTATGAAAGAAGGCAAAATTACAGATGAAACTCGTATCCGTGCAGCTCTTCCTACAATTCAATATTTAGTAGAGCAAGGTGCGAAAGTTATTTTAGCAAGTCACTTAGGCCGCCCAAAAGGTCAAGCAGTAGAAGAATTACGTCTTACTCCAGTAGCAGCACGTTTAGGCGAGCTTCTTGGTAAAGATGTTAAAAAAGCAGACGAAGCATTCGGACCAGTTGCACAAGAAATGGTTGCAGCAATGAACGAAGGCGACGTATTAGTTCTTGAAAACGTACGTTTCTATGCGGGCGAAGAAAAGAACGATGCAGAACTTGCGAAAGAATTTGCAGCTCTTGCTGATATCTTCGTAAACGATGCATTCGGTGCAGCTCACCGTGCTCACGCTTCTACAGCAGGTATCGCAGACTACCTACCAGCAGTATCTGGATTATTAATGGAAAAAGAGTTAGATGTACTTGGAAAAGCACTTTCTAACCCAGAACGTCCATTCACAGCTATCATCGGTGGTGCGAAAGTAAAAGATAAAATCGGTGTAATTCGTCATCTATTAGACAAAGTAGATAACTTAATCATCGGTGGCGGACTTGCTTACACATTCGTTAAAGCTTTAGGTCATGAAATTGGTCTATCTCTATGTGAAGACGACAAGATCGAACTAGCTAAAGAATTTATGCAACTTGCAAAAGAAAAAGGCGTAAACTTCTACATGCCAGTTGATGTTGTAATCACAGAGGAATTCTCTGAAACTGCAACAACTCAAATCGTAGGTATCGACTCTATCCCTTCTACTTGGGAAGGCGTGGACATCGGTCCTAAAACACGTGAAATTTATGCAGATGTAATTAAAAATTCTAAGCTTGTTGTATGGAATGGACCAATGGGTGTATTCGAAATGACTCCATTCGCAGAAGGTACAAAAGCAGTAGGACAAGCATTAGCAGATGCAGAAGATACATACTCTGTTATCGGCGGTGGTGACTCTGCAGCAGCTGTTGAAAAATTCGGTATGGCTGATAAAATGAGCCACATTTCTACTGGCGGCGGTGCGTCATTAGAATTCATGGAAGGCAAAGAGCTTCCAGGTGTAGTTTGTCTTAACGACAAATAAGTAGCAGCCAAAGAAAAAGGACGGTGCAAAGCATGCGTAAACCAATTATCGCAGGTAACTGGAAAATGAATAAAACTCTATCTGAAGCAGTTAGCTTCGTAGAGGAAGTTAAAGGTCAAATCCCAGCAGCTTCAGCTGTTGATGCAGTAGTTTGCTCTCCAGCTCTATTTTTAGAGCGTTTAGTAGCAGCAACTGAAGGAACTGATTTACAAGTAGGTGCACAAAACATGCACTTCGAAAAAAATGGTGCATTCACTGGCGAAATTAGCCCAGTAGCACTTAGCGACTTAAAAGTAGGCTACGTAGTACTTGGCCACTCTGAGCGTCGTGAAATGTTTGCTGAAACAGATGAGTCAGTAAACAAAAAGACTCTTGCAGCATTTGAACATGGTTTAACACCAATCGTATGTTGTGGTGAGACTTTAGAAGAGCGCGAAAGCGGAAAAACATTTGATCTAGTAGCAGGTCAAGTGACAAAAGCACTTGCAGGTTTAACAGAAGAGCAAGTTAAAGCAACTGTTATCGCTTATGAGCCAATCTGGGCTATCGGTACAGGTAAATCTTCTTCTTCTGCAGATGCAAACGAAGTATGTGCGCACATCCGTAAAGTTGTTGCAGAAGCTGTTTCTACAGAAGCTGCAGAAGCTGTTCGTATTCAATACGGCGGTAGCGTAAAACCAGAAAACATTAAAGAGTATATGGCACAATCTGACATCGACGGCGCTTTAGTTGGCGGTGCTAGCTTAGAGCCTGCTTCGTTCTTAGGTCTTCTGGGGGCGGTAAAATGAGAAAGCCAACAGCTTTAATCATTCTTGATGGTTTCGGACTACGTGAAGAAACTCATGGGAATGCTGTAGCACAAGCTAAGAAACCTAATTTTGATGGTTACTGGAACAAATTCCCTCACACAACGCTTACAGCTTGTGGTGAGGAAGTAGGCCTTCCAGAAGGTCAAATGGGTAACTCTGAGGTTGGTCACTTAAATATCGGTGCTGGCCGCATTGTATATCAAAGCTTAACGCGCGTAAACGTTGCAATTCGTGAAGGTGAGTTCGATCAGAACGAAACTTTCCAAAATGCAATTAAAAGCGTAAAAGAAAAAGGTACTGCTCTTCATTTATTCGGTTTACTTTCTGATGGTGGTGTGCACAGTCACATGAACCATATGTTTGCTCTTCTTCGCTTAGCAGCAAAAGAAGGCGTGGAGAAAGTTTATATCCATGCATTCTTAGACGGCCGCGATGTTGGACCACAAACAGCAAAAGGTTATATCGATGCAACAAATGAAGTAATTAAAGAAACAGGAGTAGGACAATTCGCGACTATCTCTGGTCGTTATTACTCTATGGACCGTGACAAGCGTTGGGATCGCGTAGAAAAATGTTACAGTGCTATGGTGAATGGTGAAGGCCCTACTTATAAATCAGCAGAAGAGTGTGTAGAAGACTCTTATGCGAACGGTATCTATGATGAATTCGTATTGCCGTCTGTAATTGTTAACGAAGATAACACGCCAGTTGCAACAATCAATGATGATGATGCAGTTATCTTCTATAACTTCCGTCCAGACCGTGCAATTCAAATTGCTCGTGTATTTACAAACGAAGACTTCCGTGAGTTCGATCGTGGTGAAAAAGTACCTCACATTCCTGAATTCGTTTGTATGACACATTTCAGTGAAACTGTAGATGGTTACGTGGCATTCAAGCCAATGAACCTTGATAACACATTAGGTGAAGTTGTTGCGCAAGCGGGATTAAAGCAACTTCGCATCGCGGAAACTGAAAAGTATCCGCACGTTACATTCTTCTTTAGCGGTGGTCGTGAGGCTGAATTCCCAGGAGAAGAGCGTATTTTAATTAACTCACCGAAGGTTGCAACGTATGACTTGAAACCTGAAATGAGCATTTACGAAGTAACGGACGCTTTAGTAAATGAAATCGAAAATGATAAACATGATGTTATCATTCTTAACTTTGCAAACTGTGATATGGTTGGCCATTCTGGGATGATGGAACCAACAATTAAAGCAGTAGAAGCAACTGACGAATGTTTAGGAAAAGTTGTAGAAGCGATTCTTGCAAAAGATGGTGTAGCACTTATTACTGCTGACCATGGTAATGCTGATCAGGAGTTAACTGCTGATGGTGGACCAATGACAGCTCATACAACTAACCCGGTTCCTTTCATCGTTACAAAAAATGATGTAGAGCTTCGTGAAGGTGGTATTTTAGGAGATATCGCTCCAACAATGCTTACGCTTTTAAATGTGGAACAACCGAAAGAAATGACAGGTAAAACAATTATTAAATAATTTGCTTATATAAAAAGGAGAGAATTTATTATGTCAACAATTATTGATGTTTATGCTCGCGAAGTCCTTGACTCTCGTGGTAACCCAACTGTAGAAGTAGAAGTTTACACAGAAAGCGGCGCTTTCGGACGCGCTATCGTACCAAGTGGTGCATCTACTGGTGAGCACGAAGCAGTAGAATTACGTGACGGTGACAAATCTCGTTACCTTGGTAAAGGTGTTCTAAATGCAGTAAACAACGTTAACGAAGCAATCGCTCCAGAAATCGTTGGTTTCGACGTAACTGACCAAGCTGGTATCGACCGTGCTATGATCGAATTAGATGGCACTCCAAACAAAGGTAAACTAGGCGCTAACGCTATCCTTGGTGTATCTATGGCAGTAGCTCACGCAGCAGCTGACTTCGTAGGTCTTCCATTATACCGTTACCTTGGTGGATTCAATGCAAAACAATTACCAACTCCAATGATGAACATCATCAACGGTGGTTCTCACGCTGATAACAACGTAGACTTCCAAGAGTTCATGATCTTACCAGTTGGTGCTCCAACATTCAAAGAATCAATCCGTATGGGTGCTGAAGTATTCCATGCACTTAAAGCTGTATTACATGACAAAGGTCTTAACACTGCAGTAGGTGACGAAGGTGGATTCGCTCCAAACCTTGGTTCTAACCGTGAAGCATTAGAAGTAATCATCGAAGCTATCGAAAAAGCTGGTTACAAAGCTGGCGAGAACGTATTCTTAGGAATGGACGTTGCTTCTTCTGAGTTCTACAACAAAGAAACTGGTAAATATGACCTTGCAGGCGAAGGCCGTACTGGCTTAACTTCTGCAGAAATGGTTGATTTCTACGAAGAGCTTTGCAAAGACTTCCCAATCATCTCTATCGAAGATGGTTTAGACGAAAACGACTGGGATGGTCACAAATTATTAACTGAGCGTATCGGTGATAAAGTACAATTAGTTGGTGACGACTTATTCGTAACTAACACTCAAAAACTTGCTGAAGGTATCGAAAAAGGTATCTCTAACTCAATCTTAATTAAAGTTAACCAAATCGGTACTTTAACTGAGACTTTCGAAGCTATCGAAATGGCTAAACGTGCTGGTTACACAGCAGTTGTATCTCACCGTTCTGGTGAAACTGAAGATGCTACAATCGCTGACATCGCAGTTGCAACTAACGCTGGCCAAATCAAAACTGGTTCTATGAGCCGTACTGACCGTATTGCTAAGTACAACCAATTATTACGCATCGAAGACGAACTAGGCGAAATCGCTGTTTACGATGGTATCAAATCTTTCTACAACATCAAACGATAATTGTAGAAAATAACGACAGACCGTGAGAAATCACGGTCTGTTTTTTTATGTTAAAATTGCTCACCCGTCATCAGTGACATGAAATGTTTAAAGAAGCAGTTATAATCAAAATCAATTGCGATTTGATGACTCGGCCAATCAATAAATGGCTTAGATTCTCCTAAAGAACGAAATTCCCCTATGCTTGTTCCTTGTGCATAAGATTCTGTCATGACAACGATAGGTGACTTGTGATATGTAAACATAGAGTTATCAAGTAAAGCGAGTATTGGCATTGTGTCATGGAAGGGGCTCCCCTTTAAATGCGGTAAGGCGTCTTTATAATATCCGTAGTAATAATGATTGAATAACGGTTTGACGAGTGGGGCTTTTCCTTTTGCTTCAATGTATTCAGCCATTTCTGGTGTAATGATGGAATACTGAGTGACGTTTAATGGATAGATGTACATGTTAGGTGAGGATTGAAGGACTATATTAGCAGCAGTAGGATCGCCATAAAAGTTTGCTTCGGAAATAGGGGTAACATTACCAGGATGTAAAAAGGCACCGCCCATTACGTAGTAAGATTTAACTTGCTTCATGAGCTGTTTACATAAGATGAATAAAATTGCTAGGGAGGTAAGTCTGCCTAAACTAACAATGATTAATTCATCTTTATACTGTTCAATAAGAGGAATGACTTCGAAAAAATTCTCCATTTCTCCGTTAGTCACATGTCCCTTTGGAATAATTGGCCCGAGCCCTTGTTTCCCGTGTACTTCCGTAAAGAAAGCAGGAGGGGCGCCAGTAAGTGGGCGTTCTGATCCACCAAATATCTTGATATTTCTATCCTTTGCTTCGTTCTTAAGAAAATGAGCATTTTGTACGGCCATTTCTTTTGGAACATTGCCGTAATCAGCAACAATGCCGACGATTTCTATTTCATCAATAAAGAATGCTAAGAGGAGAGCCATCGTATCATCAATCCCAGGATCACAAAAAATAAGAACTTTTTTGGCATATGTTCACCACCTATCTTGTTTATCCCGTAAAAGCCTGATTGTAGGGATGAAGAAAACCACCACTAATGAAAGTTTCACTTTATATATATGTAAGCTTAAGGATAAAAAGATTATTTTATTGAAATAACAACGTTATAAATTCAGAAAATAAAAACTTTTTATATTAGGTCAAGGTTTTTGACTTAATTTCTATGCGGAAATCCAGTCATATCAAGGTTGTAAGCGTCTAACATAAGCTGTTTTTGCTGTCAAGTTGATAAATTGCAGCTTTTTACAATTTATACTATGATAAAGATATTAAGAGAAGATCGTATAAACATGAGGGATGATGAACATGAAATTTACAAAGATTCTTGTCCAAATTGCTGCTCTTTACGTCTTGTATATGGTTGGAACTTGGTTACAAGAAGTGTTAAATATTCCGATTCCAGGAAGTTTGATTGGAATGTTCCTCTTACTTGTTTTACTTAGCCTAAAAGTCCTTCCAGTGAAATGGTTCGATTTAGGAGCAGAAACACTCGTTGCTATTATGCCGTTTTTATTAATTCCGCCAACACTTGGCCTAATGAATTACGGTGCTTTTTTTATGAGTAAAGGAATTTCTCTTTTCATTACAATTGTAGCGAGTACATTTTTAATTATTATTGTCGCAGGGCATACAGGACAATATCTTGCGAATAGAAAGGAAAGAGAGTCGCGATGAGCCAAATATTAATTGGAATCGGTTGGGTTCTTTTTACGGTGCTATTATACCAATTATCTAAAAAAATCTATAAATTATTTCCAACACCATTCACCATTCCAATGCTTGTAGCAACAGGATTAATGGCTTTCTTATTTATCATGCTTGATATACCATATCAACATTATATGGAAAGCGGTGGTGGCTGGATTGCAAAACTGCTGGGACCCGGTGTTGTAGCATTTGCAATTCCTCTTTATAAGCAACGTCACGTTCTGCAAAAATATGTTGTACCGATTGCTGGTGGCGTATTAGTAGGGACAACAGTTGCAATCGCAAGTGATTTTGCCATTGCATCACTTATGGGAACAGATAAAAGCTTAATTTTATCTTCTTTACCAAAATCGGTGACAATGCCAGTTGCGATGAGTGTTTCAGAGCAAGTTGGTGGTGTACCGTCATTAACAGCAGCTTTCGTTGTTATCGCAGGTATTACTGGAACGATTACCGGCCCACTTTTATTAAAATGGAGCCGCGTTACAAACTCAGTTGGTAAAGGTATCGGATTTGGATGTGCTTCTCATATTATGGGTGTAATGAGAGCGATGAAAAATAATGAACATGAAGGTGTTATTGGATCGGTAACAATGACATTAACAGCAATTTTGACATGTTTGCTCGGGCCGTTATTTGCAATGATGTTTATGTAATAGAAGAAAAGCGAGAGCGACTCTATAGCTCTCGCTTTTCTATAGAATTTATGCTACAGTTAAAATAACTGAATCTTTGTAGGAGGTACGCCAAGTGCATACGTTATTATCCGTTTTACTTATTATTGTATCGATTTTAATGATTGTTATGGTACTTATGCAGTCTAGTAATAGCTCAGGCCTTTCAGGTGCAATTTCAGGCGGTGCAGAGCAATTATTTGGTAAGCAAAAAGCACGTGGAATTGAAGCGGTATTAAACCGTATTACAATTGTTTTAGCTGTTCTATTCTTCGTATTAACAATTGCTGTTACGTACTTAAATTTATAGAATTGAAAGAAGAAGCGTTAGTAAGATGTACTAATGGTTCTTCTTTTTTTATTTTGCCATTTGAAAGATGTTTCTAATTAGATTATAGAAATATAAATATGGTACACTAGATATAGAAAGAATACGACTAGATTACAGAAGAGAAAGAGGAGAAGTACATGATGAAATTAGCATCTCCGAAACCATTTACATTTGAGGGTGGAGACCGCGCTGTTTTATTACTACATGGTTTCACAGGAAACTCAGCTGATGTACGTATGTTAGGGCGTTTCTTAGAGAAGAAAGGCTACACTTGTCATGCGCCAATTTATAAAGGGCACGGTGTACCACCAGAAGAGCTTGTTCATACAGGTCCTGAAGATTGGTGGCAAGACGTAATGGAGGCATATCAGCTTTTAAAAGATAAAGGCTTTGAGAAAATTGCTGTTGTTGGATTATCACTTGGCGGCGTATTTTCTTTAAAATTAGGTTATACAGTACCTGTTTTAGGTGTAGTACCAATGTGTGCACCAATGTATATTAAGAGTGAAGAAACGATGTACCAAGGTATATTGGCATATGCCCGCGAATATAAAAACCGTGAGCAAAAATCACCAGAGCAAATCGAACAAGAAATGTTGGAATTCCAAAAGACACCGATGAATACATTAAAAGCATTACAACAATTAATTGCTGACGTACGTAACAATGTGGATATGATTTATGCACCTACATTTGTTGTACAAGCACGTCATGATGAAATGATTAATACAGATAGTGCTAACATTATTTATAACGGTGTAGAATCTACGTTAAAAGACATTAAATGGTATGAAGACTCTACGCATGTCATTACACTTGATAAGCAACGTGACGAGCTACATGAGGATGTATATAACTTCTTGGAGCAACTAGATTGGTAAGATCTAGTTGCCTCTTTTTTTCATAAGGAATTTTTTGTGAAAACTGTAAAAATCATTAGGGGAGTATTAAATTTTCGCTTTATACATCCCCAGTCTTTCGGATACACTAAATAATATAAGGGTTTAAAGGAGGTATTTCTGCTTGGAAGAAATCATACAAGAAAATATTGATAAGTTGTTGTTATTTATGAGAGAAGAAGCGTATAAACCGTTAACAATACAAGAGTTAGAAGAGGCATTTGGAATTGAAGGGTCTGAGGGCTTTAAAGATTTTGTAAAGGCACTTGTAATGATGGAAGAGAAGGGACTTGTTATTCGCACACGTAGTAACCGTTACGGTCTTCCTGAAAAGATGAATTTAGTACGCGGTAAATTAATTGGACATGCACGTGGCTTTGCATTCGTTGTACCAGAAGAGAAGAAAACGGGAGATGATGATCTTTTCATCCCACCTACAGAGTTAAACGGTGCACTTCATGGCGATACAGTATTAGCGCGTGTTAGCGCACAATCAAGTGGATCACGCCAAGAAGGTTCAATTGTACGTATTTTAGAGCGCGGCACGAAAGAACTAGTTGGTACATATACAGAATCGAAAAACTTTGGATTTGTTGTACCTGACAATAAGCGCTGGACGAGTGATATCTTTATCTTGAAAAGTGCATCAATGGGTGCTGTAGAAGGCCATAAAGTAGTTGTGAAAATTACGAGCTATCCAGAGAATCGTTTAAGTGCAGAAGGTGAAGTTATTCAAATTCTAGGTCATAAAAATGATCCAGGAGTAGATATTTTATCAGTTATTCATAAACATCATCTACCTTTAGCATTCCCTGAAGAAGTGATGGAGCATGCAAACAGTGTACCAGAAACGATTTCAGAAGAAGATTTAAAAGATCGCCGTGACCTGCGTGACCAAATGATTGTAACGATTGACGGTGCAGATGCGAAAGATTTAGATGACGCTGTTACAGTAACGAAGCTCGAGAACGGTAACTACAAGCTTGGCGTTCATATTGCGGATGTAAGTCATTACGTTCAAGAAGGTTCTCCAATTGATGTAGAAGCAGCGGAAAGAGCAACGAGTGTATATCTTGTTGACCGTGTAATTCCGATGATTCCGCATCGTCTATCTAACGGTATTTGTTCGTTAAACCCGAAAGTAGACCGTCTGACGTTATCTTGTGAAATGGAAATCAACAACTTAGGTGATGTTGTAAAGCATGAGATTTTCCAAAGTGTGATTAAAACGACAGAGCGTATGACGTATGCTGACGTAAGAAGCATTTTAGAAGATGAGGACGAAGAGTTAATCAAACGCTATGAGCCGCTCGTACCGATGTTTAAAGAGATGGGTCAATTGGCGCAGATTTTACGTGAAAAACGTATGCGCCGCGGTGCAATCGACTTTGACTTTAAAGAAGCGAAAGTATTAGTAGATGAAGAAGGTAAACCGACAGATGTTGTCATGCGTGATCGTTCTGTATCAGAGAAGTTAATTGAAGAATTTATGCTTGTTGCGAACGAAACAGTAGCAGAGCATTTCCACTGGATGAACGTACCATTCATGTACCGTGTCCATGAAGATCCGAAAGAAGATAAGCTGGAACGTTTCTTCGAGTTTGTAACAAACTTCGGATATGCAGTAAAAGGACGTGCGAATGAAATACATCCTCGTGCGCTGCAACAAATTCTTGAAATGGTTCAAGGACAGCCTGAAGAAGTAGTTATTTCAACAGTAATGCTTCGTTCAATGAAGCAAGCGCGTTACGATGCGGATAGCTTAGGACATTTCGGTTTATCAACTGAGTTCTACACACATTTCACATCACCAATTCGTCGTTACCCAGATACAATCGTTCATAGATTAATTCGTGAATACATCATTAACGGTAAAGTTGACAACGAAACACAAGCAAAATGGCGTGAAAACTTACCTGAAATTGCAGAGCATTCTTCTAATATGGAACGCCGTGCAGTTGAAGCAGAACGTGAAACAGACGAAATGAAAAAAGCAGAGTATATGGTTGATAAAATCGGCGAAGAGTATGATGGTATGATTAGCTCTGTAACAAACTTCGGTTTATTCGTAGAGCTTCCAAATACAATTGAAGGTCTTGTACATGTTAGCTACTTAACAGATGATTACTACCGTTATGACGAGAAACATTTTGCAATGATCGGAGAACGTACAGGTAACGTATTCCGCATCGGAGACGAAATTACAATTCGCGTTATTAACGTAAATAAAGACGAGCGTGCAATCGACTTTGAAATCGTTGGCATGAAAGGTACGCCTCGTCGTAAGTTCAAAGATCGTCCAGTCGTTATCGAACAGCCAAGAACAGGCAGAAAGAAACGCGGTGGACGTAGCGAGCGCAGTGATGAGCGCGGCGGAGAACGTGGTACAGGTAGAAAATTCGACCGTGGTGGCAAAGGAAAAGGAAGAGGATCAGCTTCTGCTTCCACTTCCACGTCCGCTAGTCAGCCAGGGAAAAAAGATGGTAACGGTAAGAAGAAAAAAGCATTCTTCGAAAATGTACCAGGATTCAAGAAGAAAAAGAAAAAGCGTAAGTAAGAAAAGGAGGGCTTCGCTTTGATGAAAAGCGGGGCTTTTTCTTTTTTATTGGTGGCTTGAGAGCGGGCCACTTTCGCTTTTTGTTGGAATCCAGCTACAGTGGCTAGAATGTTCGGCGGCTTCGCTTCTTCCCGAGAGGCAAAGAGCGCCTCAAGGTCAGAAGCTCCATCCACCTCACATTCTGAGCGAGCCACTTTCGCTTTTTATTAACATTTGTTACAATAGTAAAAATAGAGGAGGGACGTTATATGCCAAAGGGTACAGGTAAGGTTATTGCACAAAATAAAAAAGCATTTCATGATTATTTCATCGAAGAAACATACGAGGCAGGGCTTGTCCTTCAAGGAACGGAAATTAAGTCGATTCGCGCTGGACGCGTGAACTTGAAAGATGCGTTTGCACGTGTGCATAATGGTGAAGTATGGGTACATAATATGCATATTAGTACATATGAGCAAGGGAATCGTTTCAACCATGATCCGCTTCGCACGAGAAAGTTACTTCTTCATAAAAAAGAAATTGAGAAGTTAACGGGTGCTTCAAAAGAAACAGGCTATGCATTAGTTCCAGTTAGAATTTATTTAAAAAATGGATTCGCGAAAATGGCACTTGGTTTAGCAAAAGGTAAAAAGCAATATGATAAGCGTAACGATTTAAAAGAAAAAGAAGCAAAACGTGAAATTGCACGCGCGTTCCGTGATCGTCAAAAGATGTAATACAGATATTTACATTTGTAAAACGACGCGCGTATGTTATAATAACTTATGTAAGATTGTTGCACATTGAAAAACAGCTCTTAGTAGCTATCACGATATTTCTTCGTATGCTCCATTTTTATCATGGGGACGTTACGGATTCGACAGGGATAGTTCGAGCTTAGGTTGCGAGTCGAGGGGATCGGCCTCGTTAAAACGTCAAAGCCTATAATTGGCAAACAAAACAATCTTTCTTTAGCTGCTTAATTGCACTAAAGGTTCCTCCCTCCATCGTCCATGTGGTAGGGTAAGGGACTCAAACTAAGTGGACTACGCCGGAGTTCGCCGTCTGAGGGCGAAGGAAGAGAACAATCAGACTAGCAACTTGGAAGCCTGTCGATAGGCCGAAGAGTTCGCGAAATGCTAATATATCGACTACACTCGTAGAAGCTTAAGTGCCGATATTTTTGGACGTGGGTTCGACTCCCACCGTCTCCACCAATACATATTTGGTGGTTTTTTTATTTTGTATGATATGAACCATAACTTTTCCAAATTGGCGAGGTTATGGTTCTTTTTGTTTTGTGGTTTTATAAAATGCTTAAGTTGATGAGGGGGAGGGCGGTACCCCTGAAACAGAAAATGAAGAAATAGTTATTGCTGATAAACAGGTATATACTATAGCTACCTTTAATGATTACATAATATGTATTTAAATCTTCATATCCTTTGTGTTTCTATTCACATCTATTGTAAGATTATATAGAGTTCTCCTAATAAGCTGTTACAATGGCCTTTTTTAGGGGTTTCATATTTATAAATTTAAAAATGTTTTTTTGAGATAAATTGAAGTAGAGGTGAACCATCGGTGAGGCAGGTGTTAGTAATTAAGAATGAACGGTCTTTAGCAAAAAAAATCGTAAGCGGTTTAACGCAAGAGGGCCATTTCATTTTAAAACTTCACAATGAAAACCAAGGTTTAAATATAGCATATGAACAAGATTGGGATATTATCATATTGGATTGGGATTCATTAAGTATATCGGGACCAGAAATTTGTAGACAAATACGACTTGTTAAAACGACACCGATCATTATTGTGACTGACAATATTTCTAGTAAGGATTGCATAGCAGGGCTACAAGCAGGAGCAGATGATTATATTAGAAAACCATTTGTGAAAGAAGAATTAGTAGCAAGGGTTCAAGCTATTTTAAGGAGAACTGACTATATCCAGCAAAATGAGACAAACTTTTTTCAATTTAAAGATCTCTTTGTTGATACATCTAGCAATATTGTGAAAAAAGGTAGCGAAAATCTCTCGCTTACGAAGCGCGAGTACGATTTACTTGTATTTTTAATTAAGAATAAAAATACAATATTGAGCCGTGAAATGCTTTTAAATCAAGTTTGGGGATATAACGTAGTAGTGAATCCAAATGTAGTAGACTTATATATTGGGTATGTAAGAAAAAAGTTAAAGTGTGAGAAGAGAGACAGGTATATTCAAACGATACATGGCAGAGGCTATTCAATGGTTGAATGATAAAAATAAGATAATAAAATAGTTTCTGTGAAATATGAAAAGAAGGAAACTATAAAAAGAAGATTGCTATTAGGAAATGGTCATTGTTTTGCAGTAGAAATCATGGTTCATAAGGTGCTCAATCTATTGATTAGCACGTGTGTGGACTGACTCTGGTGCGCATTAGATGAGGTTGTATCTAATTTATGTTTAATTTGATTAACTCACACCATTCACAAGATTTTCACAGAATTAATGACTATACTTATTTACAGGATGTTCAAATGAAAATGATTATCAATAGCAATTTAGATACATGAAAGTTACTATCTAATTCAATCTATGGACGTCATCATTTTCGAACTAAATTACATAATAAGGAGTATACGTATGAAAAAAACTATGCTTTTAAAATTAGTAAGTATTCTAGCAATTTTCACTTTAATGTTAGTAGCTTGCTCAGATTCAAGTAAGGAAACTTCGAAAGCTAATAAAGGTGATAGTAGTGATAAACCAAAAACGGTTGAAATCACTGATGCTCATGGAACTGTTAAAGTCCCTGTAAATCCAAAGAATGTAGTTGCTTTAGATAATAGAACGTTTGAAACTTTAGCTGATTGGGGAATTAAATTAGCGGCTGCTCCAAAGGATATCATGCCTGCGGATTCAGCATATAAAAAGGATGATTCAGTTAAAAATATCGGGAATCACCGCGAACCAAATCTTGAAATTATTGCAGCGGCAAACCCTGACCTTGTAATCGTTGGTCAAAGATTTGCTGATCATTACGAAGAAATCAAAAAATTAGTGCCAAATGCAGCTGTTATTGATCTTAATTTTGATGTTTCTGAGAAGGCTACTAAGCCTGGAGAAAACTTAGTAAAAGGACTTAAAGATTCTACAACTACTTTAGGAAAAATCTTTGCTAAAGATAAAGAAGCTAAACAATTAGTAGCTGATTTCGATAAATCTATTGAAAAAGCAAAATCTGCTTATAACGGAAAAGATAAAGTTATGAGTGTTATCGTTACTGGTGGAAATATTGGCTTTGCTGCGCCGCACTCTGGTCGCGTTTGGGGACCTATGTATGAAATTTTCGGTTGGACTCCAGCATTAGAAGTTTCGAATTCTACTGCAGGTCATAAAGGTGATGACGTTTCTGTTGAAGCTATCGCACAAACAAATCCTGATTGGCTTTTCGTATTAGATCGTGATGCTGCAACATCTGATGCAGCTAAGTCAGCTCCTGCTCAGGATGTTATTTCTAAATCACCAGCTCTTCAAAATACAACTGCTGTTTCTAAAAAACAAGTTATTTATGCACCAGCAGATACTTACACAAATGAATCAATTCAGACTTATATAGAGTTATTTGGAAATCTTGCAAAAACTTTAGCTAAGTAGTGTAAAGGGGTACGAAACAGTGTCAAAAAATATGATTTCTAGGGTTGAGAATATTTCTCAACCCCAGTTTTATAATCACAATAAAATATGGACAAAACCTTTTATAATAGCGGTTATAGTTGTTATAATTTTAGGGATTATATCACTGTTTACTGGAGTTTATGATATACGTGGACAAGAGGACGGAATGGAGATGTTTTTCATCACTCGTGTTCCGAGAACAGTTGCATTAATGCTTACTGGAGCTGCAATGGCAATGGCAGGGCTCGTAATGCAATTAATTACACAGAATCGTTTTGTTGAACCTACTACAACGGGGACGATTGAATGGTCAGGCTTAGGCCTGCTTTTTGTATATTTATTATTTCCTGCCCCGACTTTAGTTCAAAGAATGACTGGTGCAATCATTTTTTCTTTTATAGGAACTATGATTTTCTTTTTATTTTTAAGAAGAGTTAAACTTCGTTCTTCTTTAATTGTTCCAATTATTGGATTGATGCTTGGAGCAGTTATTTCTGCAGTGTCTACTTTTTTGGGACTCCTTTTTCAAATGACGCAAAGTATTGAAACTTGGTTCGTAGGTTCATTTGCTACTGTTCAGGTGGGAAGATATGAATATTTATGGCTGATTGTTATCGTTACTTTGTTTATTTTTATGTATGCTAATAGATTGACTTTAGCTGGACTAGGAGAAGATGTCGCAACAAGCCTTGGAGTTAATTACAATAGAATTGTTCTTTTTGGGACTGGTCTTATCTCTGTTGCTGTTGGAATTGTTGCAGCTGTTATTGGAAACTTACCTTTCTTGGGATTAATTGTTCCAAACATTGTTTCCATGTTTAGAGGGGATGATCTTAGGAGTAATTTACCTTGGGTATGTGTGATCGGAATGGGGACAATCACTGCCTGTGACATCATTTCTCGAACAATTATAAAGCCGTTTGAATTACCTGTTTCTTTAATACTTGCAACAGTGGGAGCGGTCGTGTTTATTACTATTCTATTGAGACGAAGAAAACCAAGGAGGCTGCGATGATCACATTAGATTATAGAAATAAAGAAAATGTCGAAGTCGATTCTAGCCTTCATAATGAAAGTAGATCAGCTAGTGCTTTTCGTTCTAAGAAGGAGGCAAGACGTTATTGGATTGTACTGACAACATTGATTGCTTTAGGTCTCCTTTCTTCATATGGACTTTTAGTTTATAACAATCCAGTTCCGATAGATTCACCTTCTTTTATCCCGGTTGTTAAGAGAAGGATAGTAGCTATTGTTGCAATGATTATTGCTGCAGTTTGCCATAGTTTATCGACAGTCGCTTTCCAATCTATTACAAATAATAAGATTATTACTCCTTCACTTTTAGGTTTCGAATCACTTTATTCAGCAATTCAAACGAGTACAATATTCTTCTTTGGTGCTAGTGCATTAATAAACTTTAATGGAATTGGATCATTTTTATTTCAAGTTGTTGTGATGGTCTTCATGAGTTTGATACTTTATGGGTGGTTACTTTCCGGTAAATACGGGAATTTACAACTTATGCTTTTAGTTGGAATTATTATTGGTACCGGGCTAAATTCTGTGTCAACTTTTATGAGAAAACTACTTGCGCCTTCAGAATTTGATATTTTACAAGCGAGATTATTTGGTTCTGTTAATCATGCAGACCCTGCATATTTTCCTGTTGTAATTCCTATGATCATAATTGTAGCGTTATTAATTTTTGCTCATTCTAAGAAGTTGAATGTTTTGTCACTAGGAAAGGATGTTGCTACTTCTTTTGGGGTTAAATATCAACCTAGTGTAATTTATACGCTTGTGTTAGTAGCTATTTTAATGTCTATCTCAACAGCTCTAATTGGGCCACTTACTTTCTACGGCTTTTTAGTAGCAACTTTGAGTTATCAGGCGGCGTCAACTTATGATCATAGATATATTTTCCCAATGGCTTTTGCTATAGGATTTTTAATAATGACGAGTGCATACTTTTTAATGTATCATGTATTCCATGCTCAAGGTGTAGTTTCAGTTATTATTGAATTATTTGGTGGAATCATATTCTTAACTATAGTTTTAAGGAAGAGGGCTTTATGATAAAAATCGATAATGTTAAAAAGTTCTATACTGATAAGGTGAAAATAGGACCTTTGGATATTGAAATACCAAAAGCGGGCTTTACTTCTTTAATTGGACCAAATGGTGCTGGAAAGTCTACGACACTATTGATGATTGGAAGACTTTTAGATATGGATGAAGGCCAAATTCAAGTAGCGAATATGGATGTTTCTGAATCCAAATCAAAAGACTTAGCAAAAATTTTGACTATATTGCGACAAGAAAATCATTTTGTAACGAGGCTTACCGTTAGACAACTAGTTGGATTTGGGCGCTTTCCTTATTCAAAAGGAAGATTAACTAAAGAAGATGAGGTTATCATTTCTAAATATATCGATTTCTTAGATTTAACTAGTTTAGAGAATAGATATTTAGATGAGCTTTCTGGTGGTCAAAGACAAAGGGCATATGTAGCGATGGTATTGTGCCAAGAGACTGAATATGTGCTATTGGACGAGCCTCTGAACAACCTTGATGTTGCGCGCTCTGTTCAAATGATGGAGCATTTGAGGCGTGCAGCTAATGAATTCGGAAGAACAATTTTGACTGTTATGCATGACATAAATTTTGCAGCTAAATACTCTGATAAAATTTGTGCTATGAAAGATGGGCAAATTGCTGCTTTTGGAACAGTAGAAGAGGTTATGGACCCAACACTTTTGACAGATATTTTTGAAACAAAAATAGAGATTATTAATGGTCCTTATGGGCCGATCGCTGTTTATTAGTTACAAAATGAGTATGCAAAAAAAAGCTGCTGTCTATATTTTATAGGCAGCAGCTTTTTTAATGCGGTTGCCCATGATAACTCTTAATATTTCTGGCTGCTCGTAACAGTTCTGCATGTATTTCATTACTTCCGGTCCTGCGATGCTTCCAACAATAAACTTGTAAATTACTTATGAAATGCAAAGGAATGTTTCGTGTTTTCAAGTATTTACCAAACGAAAAATTTATCTCTGTATAACTTTTTATAAGAATTCAGCTTGTTTTTTTGTATGTAATATTGCATATAAGAGTGTATTGATAAAAGTGTAGGGGGTCACTATAATGAGGGCATAAAGATAAATCACATTTTCGTAGCAATAAAAAAGGAGGAAATAATATGGAAATCGCAATGGCAGTTTTGAAATTTATAGGTGGCGTAATCCCGTTAATTCAAGAACTTTTGAAAGCATTTATGTAGGTTTATTAGTTAGCTATCATTTATCAATCATTATCATATCTTACTAAAAAAAGAACGGGGTGATTTTTCTGAATATTAAGAAAAACACTAAAAGAAGAAAGTTCCTTGCGTGTTTATTAGTTAGTCTATGCACTATTAATTATTCATCTATTTCCTTCGCAGAAACACAAGTAGGTAATGCAACTGATGTAACCAAAAATGCTAGTGGCATTGATACTGGTATAGCAAATCTTAAATATAATAATCAAGAAGTTTTAGCTGTAAATGGTGATAAGGTAGAGAGTTTTGTTCCGAAAGAAAGTATCAATTCAAATGGTAAATTTGTAGTAGTGGAACGTGAGAAAAAATCAATTACAACTTCACCAGTCGATATTTCGATTATTGATTCTGTGGTGAATCGTACGTATCCAGGAGCGGTACAACTTGCAAATAAAGCTTTTGCAGACAATCAACCGAGTTTATTAGTGGCTAAGAGAAAGCCTTTGAATATTAGTATAGACTTACCTGGCATGAGAAAAGAAAATACAATTACTGTCCAAAATCCGACATATGGTAATGTGGCTGGAGCAGTAGATGATTTAGTATCTACTTGGAATGAAAAGTATTCTAAAACACATACGTTACCTGCAAGAATGCAGTATACAGAATCTATGGTTTATAGTAAATCACAAATCGCAAGTGCCCTTAACGTTAACGCTAAATATCTCGATAACAGTCTAAATATCGATTTTAATGCGGTTGCAAATGGAGAGAAGAAAGTGATGGTAGCGGCATATAAGCAAATATTTTATACCGTAAGTGCTGAACTACCTAACAATCCATCCGATCTTTTTGATAATAGTGTTACTTTTGGTGAGTTAACTCGTAAAGGTGTAAGTAATTCGGCTCCACCTGTTATGGTTTCAAATGTAGCTTATGGTAGAACTGTTTATGTAAAATTAGAAACAACATCTAAGAGTAAAGATGTACAAGCTGCTTTTAAAGCCTTACTTAAGAATAACAGCGTCGAAACGAGTGGACAGTATAAAGATATTTTTGAAGAAAGTACCTTTACTGCTGTAGTATTAGGCGGAGATGCGAAAGAGCATAACAAGGTTGTTACTAAAGATTTCAATGAAATCCGAAATATCATTAAAGATAATGCTGAATTAAGTCTTAAAAATCCAGCATATCCAATTTCATATACAAGCACTTTCTTAAAAGATAATGCAACTGCTGCTGTTCATAACAATACAGATTATATTGAGACGACAACTACAGAATATTCAAGTGCTAAAATGACACTTGATCATTACGGTGCTTACGTTGCCCAATTTGATGTATCTTGGGATGAATTCACATTTGATCAAAATGGGAAAGAAGTACTAACACATAAAACATGGGATGGTAGCGGCAGAGACAAAACAGCTCATTACTCTACAGTTATCCCTCTTCCACCAAATTCAAAAAATATAAAAATCGTAGCTAGAGAATGTACTGGTCTTGCATGGGAATGGTGGAGAACAATTATTAATGAACAAAATGTTCCATTAACAAATGAAATAAAAGTTTCAATTGGAGGAACAACATTATACCCAACGGCTAGTATTAGTCATTAGGTATAAAAAAGCGCCCTGTAATCAGGGCGCTTTTTTACTTAGTCACAAATTTTACTCTTTCCAAAACTGCTCTAGCAAAATAACGATTATAGTACCTACGAGTAATCCGTTACTTAAAACATATTGTAAGGAAGAAGGAACTCCGCTAAATGCACTTTCTGGAAGAAACATTATTCCCAAACTGATTAATAATGAAATTCCTAATATAGTTAATCGGCGTTGCTTTAATTCTTCAAGTAAAATGGATTGAAATGAAATGCCTATTACTTGGACAAATGTAGCTAAAAGTGCAGAATTAGCAATAGGACCTGGTAGCAAGGATATAAAGTTTACAATTGAGGGGATAAAAGAAATACCTGCTAATATAAGACTTGCTATAAGAAACGACTTCACCTTTTTTTGACCTGTTAGTTGAATGAATCCTGCTGATGCAGGTAATGGTACAATTCCAATTGTAGAGAACAATGATGAGATAATATGTGATATACCTCCGACCCATACACCACGGTTCAGTGTTTGCTTTTCATTTTCTTTAGATAGGGGAGCCACTTGTTTTACAGCCGAAATAGCAGCAATTGTATTTGCAACTAAAAGAAAAGTAAATAAAGTTGCAGTTAGAGTCATTCCAATATCGAATCTAGGTGTCCCCCAAGCAAATACCTCTGGTAACTTAACTAGCGTTGTATGTGAAGGCATATGAGATGATTTTCCTAATACTGCATACAAAAGCCAACCACATGAAATTCCAAGTAACACAGCGTAACTTTTCATCCATCCTTTCCCTTTAATTGATAAGAAAGTAATAAGGGCAAAAACAAAGAGCGCAATAGTAGCTGTTGTATAGTCAGGATGAGTTGCAGGTCCTTGTAATCCCATCATTCCTTTTAGTAACACACCACTAAGCTGAAGAGATAATATTAAAAGAAAGGTTCCTGTAACCAAGGGTGTAAATAAACGTAAGATTCGATGAACAAGCCCTGTTATACCAAGAAAGAAGAGTAATATACCTGCAATAATTAATCCGCCTTCTAAAAGTTGCAACACGTCTTTTGCACTTTGTCCCTGATGCATAGCGACTTGTCCCAATATGACAAATATACTTACCCATGAACCGGCTGGCCCGTCCGCAATGGGGTAACGATGCCCAAACCACGCTTGTAGAAACGAACTTACTCCCACGACTAAAAAAGTCCGCTGCATTAATGTTGAGATATCTTCTATTGGTAAATGAAATATGCCACCAATAATGATAGGTAACGCAATTGCATTTGCTAATAGAAACACAAACCATTGTAGAATACTAAAACTCGTATCAAAGTGTTTTTTATTCATATTATTCTCCTTTGCCGAAAAAGAATCTCATAGTAAAAATCCATCCTTTCTACACAGTTAGATTAAAAAGGATGGATTTATTAAATCTATAAAATTATTTTAATTATATAGATAGATTTTTAATTAATTACCATGTACGGAATGGTAAGAATTTCCCATTAAGTGTAATCACGATACGAGGATCGCCACCTTTTGGATCTTCTTGTGTATCCACACCTAGGTTGAAGTTAATCGCACTCATTACACCTTCGCCCGCTTTTTCTAAGATTAACTCTCTAATAGTTGGTGCATATTGTAACATCATTTCATATAAACGATATGCAATCGGGTCAGTAGGAGGCATTTCCATTACTTGGCCACGAAGTGGAACTACTGTTAATGCTTGAACTACTTCTTCATCTAATTCTAATAGTTTACCGATTTTTTCTGCTTCTGGACGTGTCATTGTAGCTTGTCCTAATAACGCTGTTACAACCCAAGTCTCAGAGTTTTCACTTACTTTTGCAATTTCTTCCCAAGTTAACCCTTTTTTAATTTTTGCCGCTAGAATTTTTTGCGTAGCTTCTTGTCTATTCATATCTAATACTTGTCTTTTCATATCTCATAACTTCCCTTCATGTACGTAATAATTATTATTTTGCTTCACTATTTAACGCTTTATATCCATCAACCACTACATCTAATTTACCTGTGTGAGGGTCAATAACTAAACCGTGTACAGGAACATCTTTTGGAATAAGTGGGTGATTTCTTACTAAATCAACATTAGCTTGTGTTGAATCGCAAACATCATCGAATCCGAATAACCATTTTTTAAGGTCAACACCAGCATATTCAATCGCTGATAAAATTTCTGGTGAAGCTACTCCACGATCTAATATTTTTTGAAGTGTTCCTTTTGGATTCGTTTGGCTCGCACCACATCTATGGTGTCCAATAAGGAAGATTTCATCTGCATTTAAATCGTATACTGACGCGACAACACTTTGCATAACACTATCGAAAGCAGAAGCAATTTTACCACCTGCATTTCTGATGACTTTTGCATCACCATCGTGTATATCTAAAGCTTTTGGAAGTAGCTCAATTAAACGAGCATCCATGCAAGAAACAACAACCATACGTTTTTTAGGCATTTTTGTCGCTTCACGAGGAGCGTATTCCTTATTTTCTACAAATTGTTCATTGAACGATAGAATTTCTTGTAATAACATATTTGTAACCTCCTTTAAATCTAGATGTATTTTTTTGTTGCGTCCTCTATGTTATAAGTAAATATAACTGATAAATAATGTGATGTAAGAGGATAAACTAAGTATAGTGAATTGTATCGATAAGCAGAATAAGTTGGCGAAACACTTTCGGGCTTTCTACTTTCACGGTGAAAGGATTGGTTTATATCATTGATCAAACAGATTTTGAGATACTGAAATTATTAGGAGAAAACTCAAGAATACAATGGAAAGAGCTTGGCCAAAAAATACATATGACGGGGCAGGCCGTAGGAAATCGAATTCGAAGATTAGAGGATTTAGGGATTATTGAACAGTATACAATTGCAATAAACCGAATCAAATTAGGACAAGTAGTGACTGCATTTGTTACTTTGTTCGTAACAACAGCTAATCACCAAGAGTTTATGAATTTCTTTCAAGGAGAAGAAGGGATTTCTGAAGTACACCGTATAAGTGGTGAGGGGTGTTATTTATTAAAAACACATTTTGCGTCCAATGAAGACTTAGATAACTTTCTAGGACGACTATTAAAATACGGGAATTATCGTGTTAACTTATCAATAGGAAAGTTGAAATAAGGTTTCTTTTCCTTGGAGGGGATGGCAACATTATTTGCTAAACTTTATTTGTATAGAGATAATGAAGTCGTTTCATGTTTATCTTAAATAGTCAGAGCCTTACTACAATTTATGTGTAGTAAGGCTTTTTAAAGTTGTTAAAAAAATACATTGTAAGGAAGAAGGAAAGCCGTTAACAATAATGTAATTTCTAATAGAGTTAATTGATTGTATTGTAAAATTTTTTGAGATGAATTGTAGGGGGGAATGAAGATCTTATAGAAGGGATTCTTATAGGAAGGGGATGTCCATGTTCGATTCAACAGATTTTAAAATTATAAAGTTACTACAAGAAAACGCTAGAATGAACTGGAAGGAAATTGGAGAGAGAGTACATTTGACTGGCCAGGCTGTTGGGAAACGAATTAATAAATTAGAAGAGGCAGGTGTCATTCAAAAATATACGATAGATATCGATAGGGCTAAGTTAGAAGGGTCTATTATGACGTTTGTTACACTATTTCTGCATGCGCCACATTATCATAATCAAATTCAAACCTTTTTTGAAAAAACGGACGTAATTACTGAAATGTATCGTATAAGTGGCGATGGCTGTTATATCATGATTCTTCACACATCTTCACATCAACAATTAGAAGAGACTCTTGCAGATGTTTTACATTATGGTGATTATCGTATAAATACTGTCATTAAGACAATTGAAAAAAAGAAAGAATAACATATTTATCCTTTCTTTTTTTATATGGAAATGGAATTCTTTATTTGTTTTTGTTTATAAAATTGTTTGCTGACATGACTTTTGCATAAATATCACCAAACTCTAATGCGCTCATGAATGACTGATGAGCGTGTACTGCGGGGATTAGATTTCCTTGAAATTCTAAATCTTTTGTTGTACAAGCATCTTCAATTACAACACATTGAAATCCTAAATCACTGGCAGCACGTACTGTTGCATCAATACATACGTGAGTCATCATACCGCAAATGACTAGTTGATCTATTTTTTCCTTCTTTAATGTTTCAAATAAATTGGTTCTTAAAAAACTGTTAGGGTGATGTTTTTGTATGACTCTTTCGTTAGCAATCGGTTGTACATCATCATGAATTTGAACACCTACTGTTTCAGGTAAGAAGAAAGTAGCTCCTTCATTGTTCGCAATATGTTGTACGTGAATAACTGTGTTATATTTTTCACGAAATACTTTCAAGACTTCTTGCGCTTTTTGTGCGGCTTTTTCAGGTTGATGCAATTCCATATTGCCGCCTTTAAAGTAATCATTTTGTATGTCGACTAATAGTAACGCTTCGTTCATAGTTAATCCCCCCACATATATTTGTACAGTACGTTGTTTGTACTGTACCGTTATTATATAAAGTGTAGGTATGTGCAGGTAATAATGTCATGAAACGATTTTGACGCATATAGTTTCATTGTGAAAAAGCTAAAAGATACAAAGTAAAGATTGGGGAAACGGCTATATTAAGCGTAAATATCAGGATGGTGAAGTGATAGTGAAAGAGGACGATCATATTTGATTTAACACTTTTGCTAGTATAATTTTGCTATAATAAATACGTACTTACACGAAGGGGAGTTTAAAGATAAAATGAAGTCGTTTAATATCGATCATCTTATAGCTAGTGTTTTGCAATGGATATTAAATATAGCTTTAATTATATTATCCATTGTGTTATCGATTTTCTTAGTGAATGAGACAATTACATTTGTGCAGTATATCTTTTCGGAAAAGGAGTATACATCGTATAAATTGGTTGAAAGTATTATCGTCTACTTCTTATACTTCGAGTTCATCGCATTGATTATTAAGTATTTTAAGTCGAATTATCATTTCCCGTTACGTTATTTTATTTATATCGGAATTACGGCGTTAATTCGTTTAATTATCGTATCTCATGAGGAACCGATGGAGACGTTGTTATATGCGGGATCCATTCTTGTTTTAGTCATTGCTTTATACATATCAAATATGAGAGATTTGAGAAAAGAGTAGTAGTGCAGACGTAAGTTTGCACTACTTTTTTACGTCTTGACATTCAAGTTACTTGAAAGTTTACAATGAAATTAGGGCGTTTGAAATTGAAAAAAATTGAGAAATTAAGTGAAGAAGTTTCTTTTACTTGGAGGTTATAGCAATGAGTCAGGATTTGAAGTTACGTCCTTTAGAACGAGAAGATTTAAAGTTTGTACACGAACTGAATAATAATGCACATATTATGTCGTATTGGTTTGAAGAGCCATATGAGGCATTTGTGGAGCTGCAGGATTTATACGATAAACATATACATGATCAAAGTGAACGGCGTTTTATCCTAGAGAAAGATAATGAGATGGTTGGATTAGTTGAGTTAGTGGAAATTGATTATATTCATCGAAGAACAGAATTCCAGATTATTATTGATCCGAATTATCAAGGACATGGTTATGCAGCGGAAGCGACGCGTTTAGCGATGGATTACGCTTTTTCTGTATTAAATATGCATAAACTCTATTTAGTTGTTGATAAAGAGAATGAAAAAGCAGTACATGTTTATAAAAAAGTTGGATTTATGGTAGAAGGAGAACTTCTCGACGAATTTTTCGTTGATGGTAACTACCATAATGCGATAAGAATGTGTATGTTTCAGAAGCAATATTTTAGAACGAAATAATGGAGTGAAAAGGCTATAGATAATGATTGTCTATAGCCTTTTTGTTGTGTTTAACAATAACTATTTATTGTAAAACAATAAATAGTTATTGACTGAGAATGTTAGTGGGCTTATTATGATGGTAGTGATAATAGTAAAAAGGAATGCAGATAAATTAATTGTGAAATCAAAGGAGAATATATGATGAAAAAATATTTATTAGCTTCTAGTCCAATATTTTTAGGAGTGTTATGTATCATTATGTTTAATGTAATTGGTTCGGAAGTAAAACGAGATGGAACTTTAGTGGAGCCATTTTACTTAATTCCGTTAGCATATTTATTTACTTTCACTGGAATTGTTGCAATTTTGTGTGTGGCTCTTTTCTCGGTGCTTCGAAAAAAGACAGCGTAATAAAACACTTGTCATGAAATAGAAACATACGATAGGGAAGAAAAATAAAAAGTGAGCTGAATCATGGTGAATCATTATTGTTATCCTGAAAGGCAAGTTGGATCGGCTATTACTTTGGCAGGAGCACAGGGGACAATTCATGCTGTGAATCAAGCGATTCAAATGCAGCAGCAAGCATATTTTGCACAAATGATGCAAGGGCAGTATATGTCGTACTCACAGCCTCCGATGCAAATTGTACATTACGATGTGCATCCAGCGGGTTTATTCTCCATTCCATATGGCGGGACATACTTCTTATGAAAGAAAGCGACTGATAAGAGTCGCTTTCTTTTTTTATATTCCGCCTAGTTTCATTCCAAGGAATGCAAAAAGGATACCAATAATATAAGTAGCACTTAAATATAGAAATAGTATGCCAAAGTTTTTACGATTGAAGAGCTGAATGGACTCTAGTTTAAATGTTGAAAACGTCGTAAAGGCACCCATAAATCCAGTACCTAATAATAATTGCCAACCTGTAGTGACCCCGTTGCCAATTATATATCCGAGTAAAAACGCGCCTGTTATATTAATGAGAAATGTAGCAATTGGAAAGGAAGTTTTATTTCTTTTTTTAAACCAATTACTAATTGCAAATCGTGTAATAGCACCGAAAAATCCACCTGTTGCCACTAATAAAGCTTCTATCATAAGTGATCACCTTCCGTAAGATGTTTCTTAATTAAGAAATCACCTAGTGTATAGCCAAGAGCAGACATAATGAGGCCACCGAGTATGCTGCATGATACATATAAGAAAGCCGTAGTCCATTCAGAATGATGGATTAATTGAACAGTTTCTACACTGAATGTTGAAAACGTCGTAAAGGAACCGATGAATCCAGTCCCAATGCCTGTGATAATTTCTGAAGACAAGATGTTTCTCCGAGCGATATACGTAGTCAGCCACGCTAATAAGAAGCAGCCGAGTAAGTTGATGAGCAATGTAGCTAGCGGAAATGAATGATTCCATGAAGTATGAATAGTAAGACCTAAATAATAGCGAGAAAGGGCTCCTAATATACCGGCTATGCCAACGATAATATAAATCAATTTCTTCACCTCTTTAAATAGCTTGCTCAAAAAAATAGACTCCTACCAGTAGTTATCCTGGTAGGAGTCATTAGCTAAGCAGCAGTTATGGCGAACTCCATCGCCTATGATTATTACATATAGTGTACTAAAAATTGCGTAGAATTTCCAGTGAAGAAGTGGAGCTGTTTTGTATGTATGTGATGGTTTAGGATAGAGAGTTTATACTTATAAACTAAATATAGTGATATAAGGTTTTTGATATGATAAAATGTTTCGTATGTCTGTCATTCGCTTCAGTTAACTGAAAATAAAGAAAAGTAAAATTGGTAGTTTTAGAAAAGGAGTCGTTCGTTTGAAAAAATTATTAAAAATAGTACTTATATGTATTTTAGTAGGGGTGGGAGTTGTAGGTGGTTTTTTAGCGTATATGACACTTACAAAAGAACAGCCAGCTAATGTTATAAGTTTGAAGGTGGAAAATAATAAGGAACGCGTGTTAGCGCTTGGAAATGAATTTAAAGTTACAACATTTAATATTGGATATGCTGGATTAGATAAGGATCAAGACTTCTTTATGGATGGTGGAAAAGGTTCTGGTTCAAGTAGTAAAGAGCAAACGGAAACGAATTTAAAGAAAATGCTTTCGTTTTTACAAAATGAGAATAGTGATTTTACGTTATTACAAGAAGTTGATATAAAATCAATGCGATCTTTTGATGTAAATGGGCATGAATTTTTGAAAAAAGGATTACCTGATTATGCTTCGTCGTTCGGAAAGAACTATGACACAAAATGGGTCCCTGTACCAATTACAAGTCCAATGGGATATGCGGAGGCTGGATTAAGTACGTTTTCTAAATATACAGTTCAAACAGCGCAGAGGTTCCAGCTTCCTGGAATGGAGCCTTGGCCAAAGCGTTTGTTTGATTTAGATCGAGCGATTGTTGAGCATAAAATACCTGTTAATAATGGGAAGTTTGTGAGACTCGTAAATTTACATTTGTCTGCGTATGATGAAGGCGGGAAAATTAGAAAACAGCAAGTAGAGTTTTTAAAAGAATATATGAACAAGCATTATGAAAATGGTGATTACGTAATAATGGGCGGAGATTGGAATCAATTACTTTCGAACGCTCAGTTAAGTGATCCGAAGTTTGTGAAAGAGCGTCCTGAGTGGTTAGTGGAGTTACCAAAGGACTTTACTGATGGTGGCTTTAAGTGGGCTGTAGATCCGTCTGTTATGACTGTGAGAGATGATGTGAAGAAGTATGTGGAAGGTGAAAACTTTGTCACGATTATTGATGGTTTTATCGTTTCACCGAATGTGGAAATTGTAAATGTACAAGGGAAAGATTTAAAGTTTGAAAATAGCGATCATAACCCAGTAAGTGCGGTATTTAAGCTGAAGTAATCGATATGTATAAGTAGAAGGTGGGGCTTCATATATGGAGTGGTTAAAGAGAACTTGTTTTTCTAACCTGGAGAAAGAATCACAGAAAAATCATTTATTGCTGTTCATTACGATTTGTAGTTTCTTTCTTGGAATAATCGCGATTGGGTATTACGGATATATTTTTACAGAGAGAGCAATAGCGTTTTGGGTTTGTGGTATTTCAGTTGTTGTATTTGGAACGCTGTTTACTTTTATAGAAAGCATGGAAGCGATGTATAAATATATCATGACATTTATGTTGCTTATTATGTCTTTCATTATGGTACAAGCTTTTAATGAAAGTCCGGCTGTATTTCAAATGGTCTACTTTACATTAGCAGTTTCACTTATTTATTTAAGTGAACGTCTCGTTATCATTCTCGGCGGAGTGGCGGTTATTATCACATTTATTCTTTGTAGTTATTGGCCGGAGCAATTTTTTGCTTATACAGCGGCATCTGAAGCTGCAAACTTCGCAAGCTTGTTAGCGATCGTAACGATTGCAATGTGGGGCGTAACGAAGATTGGCTCTAATTTGTTAGCTCGTTTAAGTGATGAGAAGCAAGAAGTAATGAGGAAAGCTCAGGAGCTAGAAGAAACGCAAAGACTGATTGAGGAAACGGTTGGGAAACTAGATAATAATTTCAATCACTTAAGAGAAAATATGAATACATCGATGGAGTCGATGAGTGAAATTAATTTTGCTTTTGAAGAGGTGGCAGTTGGCACTCAATCACAATCAGAGATGATGGCACGTTCAGTAGAAGTATTGAACGATATGGAAGGGAATATTGAACAAATCATTTCGCAAGTAAGAAATGCATCGACTCGTGTTGATGAAAGTTTAGAGATTTCAAAGGGTAGTGTACATACTTTACGAAATTTTGAAGCGAATATGAGAAGTTTAAATGATGTTGTTTCACAATCAGGAATTATATTTAGAGATTTAATGATGCAGTCGAAGCAAATCAACGAAATTGTAGATGTAATAACGAATATCTCAAGTCAGACGAGTTTGCTAGCTTTAAATGCAAATATTGAAGCGGCAAGAGCAGGCGAGCATGGAAAAGGATTTGCTATTGTAGCGAATGAAGTATTAAAGCTTGCCGAAGAATCAAATCGCTCTGCGGGGAGAATTCAAGGTATTTTGAAGGAGTTTAGTAATCAGGCAAGTAAAGTGGAAGTACAGGTAGAAAAATCAGAAAAAGTACAAGAAGAATGTAATGAAATGCTAGCAAGTGTTTTAACAAATGTAACGGATTTAGGAAAGTTTATTGATGCAATTAATGATGTAATGAGAGAGATTGTTGGTCATCAAGAAAACTTGCAGGTTAAAACGACAAATATCGTAAAGGATGTTACACATGCTTCTAATGTAATTCAGCAAACTTCTGCGGCTACGGAAGAAGTGTTGGCAAGTGTGGAAGAAGAAAAACATCGAAATGATATATCGGTGAAGACGTTGCATACTGTTAGCGAGCAAGTGAAGTTGCTAGAAAATATTTTAGAAAAGTAATATCTCTTAAAAAGGGCACACTATGTGTGCTCTTTTTTCATTTAAATGAATACTTGATAGTAATTTAATTGCTTTTCTGCGCGTTTTCTGCCAAGCTTAAGGAGATAAACTGAGACTTTAATTAGTGGGGCAATACGCTACTGATTATTAGTTGAACCCCGCAAATAGCGGAATAAAATACTTCAAAGAAAGAATTATATAGGTGACGCATATGATCGAAGTTAAGACTTCTGAACTTAGTGATGGAGAATTTAATAGAGGGGTATTTGCAACTCGTGATATTAAAAAGGGTGAGTTGATTCACTCAGCACCAGTTATCTCTTATCCGAATGAACAGCATGAACACATTGAGAAAACGTTACTTGCTGACTACGCATTTGAGTATGGGGTAAATCATACAGCATTCCTTTTAGGATACGGCATGTTATTTAATCATGCATATAATCCGAATGCAACGTATGATATTGTCTTTGAGAATCACACGTTTAACTTCTTTGCTTACAAAGATATAAAAGCGGGAGAAGAGATTCTAATCAATTATAATGGTGAAGTTGATGACGATGAGCTATTATGGTTTGATAAGGAAAAAGAAGAGAACGAAAAGTAAATTATAATAAGTAATAAAAAAGATGCTTTTACATAGGTAAAAGCATCTTTTTTTATTGATGAAAATAAAAAAAGATTACAAAAAAATACCACTTTATTTTCGTATGGTATAGTAAGATACTGAAGGATAGTGTTTTGAAAAAGTAATATATTTTACAAATTGTTGTCTTTCTGATGACATGTCAAGTTTAGTAGCCCATTTGGGTTGCTTTATTATGCAATATATATTTTAATATGAGTGGCACCTCTTATAAATTAAGAGGTTTATAGGTGTCTCGAATTGATTTTGGGTACACTGTATCCACCACTTTAGGTTCGTTCATGTATGTGGGGATATTATGGGCCCGTATAACGGGATAAAAAGAATATAGAAATAGAGGAATCGTAAAATGAATATGCAAGAGGTTTATAAATATTTAAGTACGGTATTGCCTGAAGGTCATGTGAAACAAGATGAAATGTTAAAGAATCATACGCATATTAAAGTTGGTGGAAAAGCAGATGTGTTCGTTGCGCCGACAAATTATGATGAAATTCAAGAAGTTATCAAATATGCTAACGAATATAATATTCCAGTTACGTTTTTAGGAAATGGATCGAATGTCATTATTAAAGATGGTGGAATTCGTGGGATTACCGTAAGTTTAATTCACATTACAGATGTGACTGTAACAGGAACGACGATTGTAGCACAGTGTGGTGCAGCAATTATTGATGTATCACGTATTGCATTAGATCATAATTTAACGGGTCTTGAGTTTGCTTGTGGTATTCCAGGTTCAGTTGGCGGAGCTTTATATATGAATGCTGGCGCATACGGCGGTGAAGTATCGTTTGTATTAACAGAAGCTGTCGTAATGACAGGTGATGGAGAGTTACGCACTTTAACGAAAGAAGCATTTGAATTTGGATATCGTAAGAGTGTATTTGCAAACAACCATTACATTATTCTTGAAGCGAGATTTGAGCTTCAAGAAGGTGTGCGTGAAGAAATTAAAGAAAAAATGGATGATTTAACGTTTAAACGTGAGTCAAAACAACCTCTAGAATATCCTTCATGTGGTAGTGTATTTAAGCGTCCACCAAATAACTTTGCTGGTAAATTGATTCAAGAATCAGGACTACAAGGTAAGCGAATTGGCGGAGTGGAAGTTTCTTTAAAACACGCTGGATTTATGGTGAATGTTGATAACGGAACAGCACAAGATTACATCGATTTAATTCACTTTGTACAAAAGACTGTTGAAGAGAAATTTGGCGTGAAGTTAGAGCGAGAAGTAAGGATTATTGGAGAAGATCTATAATAATCTTTGAATTAAGAGCGTATAAAAGTATGAATTATTTTAAAATAATATTTGGGTATTGTTGACAAGTTGTTTTCAATTCAATATAATGGCTAATAATTTAACAAATAACATACGTTGAAAGAGCCCAGTAGCAGTTTGTCACTGTTAACGAGAGAGCTAGGGGTTGCTGGAACCTAGCACAAACAAACTTGCGAATTACACTCTGGAGTATCTTAGGTAATGCTAAGCGGATTGGCAATCGATATTATTGCTAAGAGTGGTATGAGTAGCTATGCTATTTATACAAACTGGGTGGTAACACGGTGAATAATCGTCCCTATGTCATAGACATAGGGACTTTTTGTTTTAAAAAATAAAGGGGATGACAAAAGATGAATATTATTGATGAATTAGAATGGCGCGGCGCTGTGAATCAACAGACTGATGAAGAAGGTTTACGTAAGCTAGTAGAAGAGAAAAAGATTTCACTATACTGCGGAGTTGATCCGACTGGTGATAGTATGCATATTGGACATTTAATTCCGTTTATGATGATGAAGAGATTTCAGTTAGCTGGCCATCATCCAGTTATTTTAATTGGTGGGGCAACAGGAACGATTGGTGATCCGAGCGGACGTCAATCAGAACGTCAACTTCAAACGTTAGAAGTAGTTCAGCATAATGTGGATGCGTTAACAGCGCAAATGAAAAAGCTATTTGATTTTGGCGGAAATAGCGAAGTGAAGATGGTAAATAACTACGACTGGACACATGAAATAAACATTATTGAGTTTTTACGTGATTACGGGAAGAACTTTAGCATTAATAGCATGTTAGCGAAGGATATTGTAGCAAGTCGTTTAGATACAGGAATTTCTTTTACAGAATTTACGTACCAAATTTTGCAAGCGATGGACTTCCATCATTTATACACGAAAGAAGATGTTCAACTGCAAATTGGTGGTAGTGACCAATGGGGAAATATTACGAGTGGTTTAGATTTAATTCGTAAGTTAGAAGGGCACGAAGCGAAAGTATTCGGATTAACGATTCCGTTATTACTGAAATCAGATGGTACGAAGTTCGGTAAATCAGCAGGTGGTGCAGTTTGGCTTGATCCTGAAAAAACAACACCATTTGAATTTTACCAGTTTTGGGTGAATACAGATGACCGTGATGTAGTGAAATACTTGAAATACTTTACGTTCTTAACGAAAGAGCGCATTGATGAATTGGCAACGAAGGTAGAAACAGAGCCTCATAGACGTGAAGCGCAAAAAGTATTAGCGGAAGAAATGACGAAATTCGTTCATGGAGAAGAGGCCTTCCTGCAAGCTGTGAAAATTACAGCAGCGTTATTTAGCGGAGATATTAAATCATTAACAGCTGATGAAATTGAGCAGGGCTTTAAAGAGATGCCAACATTCCAGTCTTCAAAGGAGACGAAAAATATCGTAGAATGGCTAGTCGATTTAGGAATTGAGCCATCTAGACGACAAGCACGTGAAGATATTAATAATGGAGCTATTTCGATGAATGGCGAAAAAGTAACGGATGTGGGTACAGATGTTACTGTAGAAAATTCATTTGATGGACGATTTATTATTATTCGTAAAGGGAAGAAGAACTACAGCTTAGTGAAGTTAGGAGAATAATTTGTGTGAAAGGATGGGAGTAGGAAGAATACTTCCATCTTTTCATATACACAATTTAGACATAAAATAATCAGTAAATTTAGATAATTAAAAGGGTTATAATATTCTTCTGCCGAATAAATAAGTTAGAGAAAATTACGGACAAAAATAGCCCGAACCATGCAGGGCATGATTCGGGCTTATATTCAGATTAGTAAGCTAAGCTGAATAGACCTTTAATGTGTGATAAGTAACGAACGTTACTTGCTTCTTTCATTAATGATGCTGGTAAGCCTTTAAGTGGAGTATTGCTTGCTCCAATTGTAGCAACAGCATCTTTACGTCCTAGACTAGCAAGTGTTCCAGAGTTTACAGGTGCGAACTCTTCGAATGCTTTGCCTTCTAGTGCTGCGTATAAGTTGTATCCAATTAACTCACCCATTTGCCAAGCGATTTGTGCAGTTGGTGGGTATGGACGTCCGTCTGGAGCGAAGACAACAGCGCTGTCTCCAGCAACGAATACGTCTTTGTGAGAAGTAGATTGTAGGTATGCATCAACTGTTGCACGGCCACGGTTTACTTCAAGACCTGATTCACCGATTAATGGGTTACCTTGTACGCCGCCTGTCCAAACGAATGTGTTAGCAACAAGTTTTTGACCGTCTTTTAAGTCGATTTCATTGCCAGCAACGTTTGTTACAGGAAGACCTGTTAAGAATGTAACACCGCGTGCTTCTAGGCTAGTAGTTGCACGTTCGATTAAGTGGTCTGGTAATACTGGAAGGATTTTTGGACCTGCTTCAACAAGAAGAAGTTTAACTTCTTTTGGATTTACGCCGTGGCTTTTTGCAAGTTTAGGCATAATGTCAGCAAGCTCACCAACTAGCTCAACGCCAGTTAATCCGCCACCACCGATTACGATTGTAGCATCAGCTTCGTTTTTCGTTTTCGCGTATTCACGAATACGGTCTTCAACGTGTTTGTAGATTTTGTTTGCATCAGCAGCAGATTTTAATACCATGCTGTTTTCTTCTAGTCCTGGAATACCGAAGTAAGCAGTTTTACTTCCTAAAGCAACTACAAGTGCGTCGTAAGATAAAGTAGTGCCACCAGCTAGTTTAATTTCTTTGCTATCAACTGAGAATGACTCAACTGTTGCGATTTTAAGATCGATGTCTTTACCTTTGAAAAGCTTTGTAAGTGGCATTGCAATTGCTTGCTCAGCAACGTTACCAGCTGCAAGGCGGTGTAGTTCAGTGATGATTTGGTGTGTTGGGTATTGGTTAATCACTGTAACTTGTGCTTCTGATTTGCTGTAATATTTACGTACGTTTAAAGCGGCAAGAAGACCGCCATAACCAGCGCCTAAGATGACAATTTGTTTTGACATAGTATGATATCCCCCGTCTTTACTAATTGTTGTTATAAGTTAACTTATTTATTGTTACGTTCTGCACTAATTTGAAGATATGCGTTCACAAAGCGGAACATTTTTTGTGCTTGTGGGTCTTTTAGTAATTTTAATAGACCGAACAGGCCGATAACTTCGTTGCTTTCGTCAGCACGATCTTTCGCTTCGATAGCAGTCGCAGCCATGCCTTTCACTGTATCTTTTACAGGTTCTACAAGCTCTGTGATTGCACTAACAGTGTCGCTTTTTAATACTTCATCAGTAGCAACAGTTTGAGCGAAGTCATAAGACTTAGTTAAAATATTAACAAGCTCAGTTAATTTTGGAAGCTGTTCTACTAGTGTAGTTAATGATTCTTGTACCTCAGGTTTTAACAACTGATCAAGTACATCAAGTTGTCCTTGGCTAGCAGAAATTTGTACAGTTTCTTGTTCTGGCTTTGTTTGAGTCATAGTTTCTGGCATCTCCAATTCTCCTTTACGATAGCAATACTCTTATTTTTGATAGGTAAGATAGTAAACGTTTGCGAAACTTTATACAAAGTTTCACAAAGCACAATAAAATGCCTTTAAATTTATGCCAGCAAGTAAGCTGAAATCATAAATCCAAAACCATAATGTCCTACCTATTATTTATGAACTGTCCGATACATGGCTTGTCCGCATAATGGAAAGTTCCTTTATCGGAAAGTGTATATAATATATATCCTATATTATATACTATATACACCTATGTTAACATAAAAATGATTCCTAATTATTTGATATTAAGCGTATAATGTAGTACTGACAAGGCGTGAAAGCGCATAAATTATTTTGTTAAGGTTAGAAAGGTACGTATATATAAATAAAAAAAGGAAAAAATGGACAAATTTATGTTCATTTTTTCCTTTTTTTATTGTTCACCTTCTGTAATTAGCATCGATGTGTTACCGCTTTTTTCAAGGTGGCATTCGCCCCAAGTACAAAGGGAATCAAGAATGGATTCTAAAGACCAACCGTAGTCTGTAAGAGAATATTCTACTTTCGGTGGTACTTGATTGTATACCTTTCTTTGAATAACTCCGTCTTCTTCTAATTCGCGTAATTGCTGTGTTAACATCTTTTGTGTAATACCAGGCATGAGACGTTTTAATTCACTCGTTCTCTTTGTACCTTTCGTTAAGTGGCAAAGAATAACGACTTTCCATTTTCCGCCGATAACCTCTAAAGTCGCTTCAACGGGAATATTATATTTCTTCATATAAAAAAATCTCCTTTGATGAATATAGATTTCAATTCTCCAACAAAAGAAGCCAAATAATTTAAATGTTACTAAAAAGTACCTATAGCACTTTAAAGTACGTACTTTTTATCATGTTGAATATGTTCCATAATAGCATACGTAAGAGGGAAATGAGTAGTACGGTACTAAAAAGTGCCTATGTTACTTTTTGGTACCTATCGTACTTTAAAGTGCGTTCTTCAAAAAAAGAGTGAAGCCATTCATAATAGCATATATCAGCAGTAACATTATTTTTGTAGAAGAAAAAAGGCCTTTTTTCATACTATTATGATTGGATTTCTCGTATTAAGGAGGAGTTCAATTGAATTCATATACAGTATCTTCTTCGGTAGTACAGACGAATCGGAGAAGCATGTTTGCTTTATTAGCACTAGCAATTAGTGCGTTTGGAATTGGTACAACCGAATTTATTAGTGTCGGTTTATTACCATCTATTTCAGAGGATTTACATGTTTCTGTTACAACAGCGGGTTTAACCGTTTCTTTATATGCATTAGGAGTAGCGTTTGGTGCCCCAGTATTAACGTCATTAACAGCTAGTATGTCGCGAAAGGCGTTATTAATGTGGATTATGATTATTTTCATTATTGGTAATGGAATTGCGGCAGTGGCAACAAGTTTTACTGTGTTGCTTATCGCAAGGGTTGTATCTGCGTTTGCACACGGCGTTTTTATGTCGATAGGATCCACAATTGCGGCTGCGCTTGTACCAGAGAATAAACGTGCGAGTGCAATTGCATTTATGTTTACTGGTTTAACTGTTGCGACCATTACAGGCGTACCGATTGGAACATTTATCGGTCAACAATTTGGCTGGAGAACATCGTTTATGGTAATTGTGGCAATTGGAATCGTTGCCTTAATCGCCAATAGTATGCTAATTCCTTCTAACTTAAAAAAAGGTACGTCTGTATCATTTCGCGATCAATTCAAACTGATTACGAATGGAAGGCTATTACTTGTATTTATTATTACTGCATTAGGATACGGGGGAACATTCGTAACGTTTACGTATTTATCTCCGCTATTACAAGAAGTAACAGGATTTAAATCAAGTACCGTTACAATTATTTTGTTAGTGTACGGAATTGCAATTGCGATTGGGAATATGGTTGGCGGGAAATTATCAAATCATAATCCGATTCGAGCATTATTTTACATGTTCTTTATTCAAGCAATTGTATTATTTGTTTTAACATTTACAGCGCCATTTAAAGTCGCTGGACTCATCACAATTATTTTTATGGGACTATTTGCGTTTATGAATGTTCCAGGGCTACAAGTGTATGTCGTTATCTTGGCTGAGAGATTTGTTCCAAGTGCTGTTGATGTGGCATCAGCGATTAACATTGCAGCATTTAACGCAGGAATTGCTCTTGGTGCTTACTTGGGCGGTATTGTAACGAACTCGTTAGGGTTAATTCATACGGCCTGGGTAGGCGGCATCATGGTAGCAGGGGCTGTTATTTTAACAGCGTGGAGTATGACATTAGAAAAAAGGGATTAAGTGAAATAAGGGAGAGAAAATATAATGAAAAATTTACAAAGTACAACAACATTGCATAACGGTGTAGAAATGCCTTGGTTCGGTTTAGGTGTATTTAAAGTAGAAGATGGACCAGAACTTGTAGAAGCAGTAAAATCGGCGATTAAAGCAGGATACCGCAGTATTGATACAGCTGCGATTTATGGAAATGAAAAAGCAGTTGGAGAAGGAATTCGCGCTGGTATAAAAGAAGCCGGGATTACTCGAGAAGATTTATTTATTACTTCAAAAGTGTGGAATTCGGATCAAGGATATGAAACGACACTTGCTGCATATGAAGAGAGCTTAAAAAAATTAGAGCTAGATTATTTAGACTTATATCTTGTCCATTGGCCTGTAGAAGGGAAATACAAAGATACGTGGAGAGCGTTAGAAACACTGTATAAAGAAGAACGTGTGCGTGCAATTGGCGTAAGTAACTTCCAAATTCATCATCTGAAAGACGTATTAGCAGGTGCAGAAATGAAACCAATGATTAACCAAGTGGAATATCACCCTCGTTTAACACAAAAAGAATTACAAGCGTTCTGTAAAGAGCAAGGTATTCAAATGGAAGCATGGTCACCACTTATGCAAGGTCAATTATTAGATAACGAAACATTACAAGAAATTGCTGATAAGTATGATAAAACGACAGCTCAAATCATTTTACGTTGGGATCTTCAAAATGAAGTTGTAACAATTCCGAAATCAACGAAAGAACACCGCATTATTGCAAATGCTCATATATTTAATTTTGAATTAACGAAAGAAGATATGGAGAAAATTGATGCGTTAAATGAAAATCATCGCGTTGGTCCAGATCCTGATAACTTTGATTTCTAAACTTATAGTGGAGAGAAGGGGTGCAAACAGTTTGCACTCTTTTTTGTTTTGCTTATGCATAAAAAAAGTTTCTAACTAAATAATAAGCAGAAGAAAATTTGTTATTTCATAAGGGGTTGTAAACATGAATATAAAAAGATCGTTCAAGCTAATGGCCGCTTTTTTGAGTGTTTTATTTGTATTTGCGAACTTATTATTTCCACTTCAAAAAGCATTCGCGGAAGTTATGGATCATACAAAGTATGAAATGGATTGGAGTTATAGTAGGTCAAAGAAGAAACCAATTCGAACAGAGCTTATTAAAACAGCAGATGGAAAAATTGCCTTTTGCTTAAATGTAGATTTGAAATCTCCAAGCGGTCAAGATTTACCGGAAATGGGCAAAGTGGATATTAATGTATACCGTGTACTGTTAAATGGGTATCCGCAAAAGAGTCCACAAGAATTAGGTGTTTCTGATTGGAGAGAGGCACATTATGCAACGCAGCTTGCAGTATGGAATGCGTTAAAACAAATTGATATTAATGATTTAGATTTCCGTAATAAAAATGTAGAAAAGGTAACGAAAGATATCGTTGCAAAAGCAAGTGCTAGTGAAGAATTACAAGAAATTACGATGAGCGTAATACCGTCAGAAGAACAACAAGCAGTGTTGAAAAATGATTTCTTTGAAACAGGTTTATATACAGTAGAAACAAATGCGAAAAGCGGAACATATAAAGTGCAAGCAACAGGTGCACCAGAAGGCGCGAAATTTGTAAATGAAAAGGGCGAAGCAAAAACGGAATTTAATGTAGGAGAAAAGTTCCGCATCTTAATTCCGAAACAAACACCAGCTGGTGGGTTTAGCTTTAAAGTATTAGGAAATTTAACAAAGTTACAAGGGATTGCACATAAAGGGACACCGACTATTCAAAATGCAGTTGTATTACTTGAGCGTAGTGAAGAAAAAACAAGTCCGGAGTTATCGGTAAGTTGGAAAACAACAAATGGTCATGATAATAATAAACCACATACTCCAAATGAACCACATAAACCGAATCAAAAGAGATAATGAAAAAGCATTGGCACACAGCCAATGCTTTTTTGCAGTTCATTTATTTACAGAGCCATTATCTTTAGTAAAGCAGTTTGCATATGCACTGAATGGATCTTCGATACTTTTCATTATATGGTTGACGCTTTTACAATGTATCGTTTGGTGGTTATTCGTAGATAGAAAAAGGAGTGGATTATAATCGATAAAGATATTTTAATGTTACCGCTAGTACTTATAGCGATTGCTCTATTTCTTTTCACTTCACAAATCTACATAGCGACCCTTTTGTATAAGTATGAAAAGTCTTGGTGGTGGGGAGGACTTAGTTTTCTTTTACCGTTCGGACTCAATGTGTATATATATCAAATTATTATATTAGAAAATCGAGTGGGGATATTGTTTGAAGGACTAAATTTAAGTGAAAGAAAATTATGGAGAAAAATATATGTTCTTGTTTGCATGCTTCGGATTTCTTGCATCACCAACATGAATATTTTGATCAGTACGGTATAATGAAAACAAGAAATTAGAGAGAGAGATAAAAAATGAAACTTCGTATTTGTGAAATAACGACAGAAAATCGGCATGAAATTGCTAAGTTAAAAGTAACAGAGGAACAGCATAAATTTATTGAAAGTACAGTTGAAAATTGTTTAGTTGATACTGAAACAAAATATAAAGAAGATGCAATTTCAGTAGGGCTATATGATGGTGATACACCTATTGGATATGCAATGTATGGCTGGTTTGAGGAAGAAGAAAAGGCTGTATATTTAAATCAATTTGTCATCGACAGTGCATGCCAAGGAAAAGGGTATGCAAAACCATTATTACGTTTGTTGATGGACCATTTTAACACAGAATATAATTGCAAAGTTATGTATTTAAGCATACATCCAGAAAATAAACTTGCACAAAAGTTATATGAATCAATAGGCTTCCATTTAACTGGTGAAATTGAAGATGAATGGTTACATGGAAAAGGATTTATAATGAAACGTATGCTGGATTAATAAAAACCTGTCCGGAAGATTAGTATCTTTCAGGCGGTTTTTTATTTTAAAATAGCATTGGAATTTAAAATTTGAACATTACGATTTATGGATTAATTCATAAAATTTTAATATTAATCTAATTGAAATGTCTATCTAAGGAGAAAAATATCGTGTACAATTCACTTTGGAAAAACTGTCCATAGATGGATGCCTATGAATTAATTGTAAAAAAACAATATTTTTATACACATTTTTCATGTATAGACAACAATACGTATTAAATGTATTTCTTATCATTATCCCGTGATGTAAAAAAAGGAGAACTCATCATAAAACATAGAGAAAGATGAGGAGGAATTTTAGACTTAAAATTTTTTTCTATATAAGAAAGCGAATACATATAGGGAATAAAGGTAAGCGATATTGGGGCGCGAAGTTTTGTTGTGTATTTAAAATGGTTGTATAAAGATAAATTGATTTTGCAGTAAATGAATATATCTATGATGGTTTGCATTACAAAAAGAACAGGGGACACAGATTATGTCGAAGAAAAAGAGTAGTAGGGTATTAGTGGCTGGGATATGTATATCTACATTATTATCGCCAGTAGCTTTCGAAGCATCGAAAGGATATGCAGCACCTTTGGAAGAAAATAAAGGTGGAAAATTAGAAGAGGTTAAAGAGAATAAGTTTGAGCAAAGGACGTTTCATGTACCTGGAAAAGGTGATATAGAAAAGGAAACGAAACGCTTAAAAGTAAGTGTTCACCTTTCGGTTAACGAACTGACTGGAATTTATGCAGCGCCAAACGAAAAGATTACAATTGAAATAAAAGGAACGCAGTCTATTCAAGCTTTTATGGGAACGAGATCATATGATGAAAAGGACCCTGAAAAGTTTGATTTAAAACCTGGTAAAAATGTTATTTCATCACCAAATGGTGGTATTTTATATTTTTACAATATGAACGACGAAGGTGAGGTAACGGCTTCTGTTACGAATGGTGGTAGCCATTTTCCTTTGTTTATTTTAGGTAAGCATACGAAAAAAGATTTTGATGAAATGTTGAAGAAATATAAGGATCCTTATGCAGTTGAATTAAAAGGTGAGAGAAGTTTAATTACTGCGAGTTATAATGCTGTTCAAGATCATATGAACGATACAGATCCAATAAAGTTAATGAAATTACATGATAAGATTATTCGTTTGGAAAATGCAGTAGCAGGATTATCTGAGGACGGTATTGGAGTCGCAAAATCTCCAAATCATTACGTTCAGTTTGTTGAAAAACGGAATCCGGATGAAGATGATTATATGTTTGCAACAGATTATCGTACAGCATATATCCCAAAAGTAATGAATAGAGTATTGGATTTAGAAGTACTTGAAAAGGATGGTTGGGGACCATGGCATGAAGTTGGATATTTACATCAACAAAGGCCGTGGGACTGGGATGCTGTTGGGGAAGTAACAGTCAACATTTATTCTTTAGCAGTACAAAAAGCATTAGGGAATAAACTAGACATGGAAGAACATTATGAAAAATCATTTGAGTATTTAGAAAGACCTATTGCCGAAAGAGTAATTGATGAAATTGATCCGCTTACGATGTTTTGGCAATTAAATATCGTTTATGGGGAAGATTTTTATCCTACATTGCATCAAGCGTATCGCTTGTTATCTGAAGAGGAAATGCCTACTTCTGATGAAGAGAAAAAGCAAATGTTTGTTTATATGACATCAAAAGTGGCAGGACAAAATTTAGTTCCATTCTTTAAAGAATGGGGATTAACTCCAAGTGATGAGACTAGAGAAAAAATAGAAAAATTAAATTTACCTAAATTAGAAAAAGAAATATGGAAAGCTACAGATAGTAATGATATTCGCGAGAAGCAAGTTGAACCGTATAAAGTTCCGTATGGTGAACCTGCTAATGAGGTACAAAACCTTGTAGTTGGTACGAATTTTGATGAAGAAAAAGCGGGTAAACTTGTTCAAAATTTAGGTGAGAATGTAAAAGTAACAGGTAAGATTATATGGTCTAAATTAGACGCTGGAAAACAGGAAGTGTTAGTAGAAATTGAGGATGAGAAGGGAAATAAAAATTAAATTCCTGTTCAAGTTAATGGTATTTATGGTGACAGTATCATTTTTCAAGGAATTTCAAATGATGTAATGTCAACAGTGACGCTTCGTCACAATGAAAAAGAATTAAATGTAAACTTTACTAGTAATAAAATACATTACCGTTTTGAAAAAGAAGCATATATGGGTTTGACAGTATATGATCGAAATGGAATTGAAAAGAAACGTGTATCAGCAGAAGGGCAAGAAACTGGAAAAAGATTTGCTGAACTAAATGGAGTGGATTTTGAATATGGAGATGTAGTGAAAGTGTATCATGCCGAGTCAGGTCGTTTAATTTGGTACAAAAATAGTGAGTTAGTTGGAAAAGGAGATAAGAAAAAGTTTAAAGAAATTTCCTTCAAGATTACTCCAAATGGCTTAGAACAAGTGCAATAATAAAAAAAGCTCGTAAAACATTATGTTTTACGAGCTTTTTTTATTACTCAGCTTCAGAAACTACTGTGAAGCGTTCGTTTACGTGTTTTGGATTTTCGATTTCATCAAGTGCTGCAACTGCGAAGTCTTCGTAACTTACGTAGCTATCACCTTTTGCGTTAACAAGAAGGTTGTCTTTGCCAGCTGTATAAGAGCCTGTGCGTTTTCCTAATGCAAATAGTGCAGAAGGGCTGATGAATGTCCAAGTTATATCGTTTGTTTGTTGCAAGATTTCTAAGTTTTTACCTTGGTTTTGAGCTGTTGCAAGGTATTCATTTGGGAAACCTGGCGTATCAAATACACGCGTTGTTTTCTCTTCGTCTACAAACAAGCTTCCAGCGCCGCCAACTACAAGTAATTTTGTGTTAGGTGCACCTTTCATAGCTTCAATTAGTACGTTTCCTGCATCTACGTGAAGATGTTCTTCTCCTGCTGGAGCGCCGAATGCATTTACAACTATATCAAATGCTTGTAGGTCATTAGATGTAAGAGCGAATACATCTTTCTCTAAAACTTTTATATTTTCTTCTGTAATTTTTGCAGCGTTTCTTACGATTGCAGTTACTTCATGTCCGCGATCTAATGCTTCTTTTAAAATACGACTTCCTGCTTTACCAGTTGCTCCGATGATTCCGATCTTCATAATAAATCCCTCCAAATTGTTTTGTTAAAGTGTATATCTGAAAGTAAATGAATTTGTTGTAATAAGGTTTGTTACAACCTGATGTAATCATTATAGTTACAGGTTGGTGTTTTTGTCAATGGGGTAGTTTGTATATTTACTTTTTGTTTTAGTATGTACAGTTAAAGGGAGGAGAGTCATAAAGATATTGTTACTTCGTGTCTGGCTAATATTTGGAAATTGCAAATTGTCGAAAAATGTTGATTTTTAAATGTTTTTTAAATATAATTCGTTTTATGGAGAAAAGGAGGGGTTAATTGTATGAATATTTTAGAGCAATTTGTTTCATCAACGAATACAATTCTTTGGTCATATATTCTTATTGCAATGTTAATTGGTTTAGGTCTTTATTTTTCTATTAAATTGAAATTCGTACAAATTACTCATTTAGGGGAAATGGTTCGATTAATGAGTGATGGATTAACTGGAAAGACGCGTAAAAAAGGTAGTGTATCTTCTTTCCAAGCGTTCTGTATGAGTTCAGCAGCTCGTATTGGAATCGGGAACTTAGCCGGTGTAGCGTTAGCTATTTCTATGGGAGGACCTGGAGCGGTATTTTGGATGTGGGTTATTGCGATTGTCGGAGCGTCTTCAAGTTTCGTGGAAAGTACGCTTGCACAAATTTATAAAATAAAAGATGGCAGTGGCTTCCGTGGTGGTCCTGCTTATTATATGGAAAAAGGTTTAAATAAACGTTGGATGGGAATTTGGTTCTCTATCCTTATTACAATTAGTTATGGTTTAATTTTTAACTCAGTACAAGCAAATACAGTTACATTAGCATTTAAAAACGCTTTTGGTATTGAGCGTTACGTTGTTGGGATTGTATTAGCAGTATTAGTTGCGGTTATTATTTTTGGTGGCGTGAAAAGTATCGCGCGTATGTCTGAAATGATCGTTCCGCCAATGGCACTTATTTATATTGCAGTAGCAATTTTCGTTGTTATTAAAAATTATTATTTAATACCGGATATGTTTACAGAAATTTTTAAAGGAGCATTTGGTTTAGATTCAGCTGTAGGTGGCGGTATCGGTGCTGCAATGAAGTATGGTATTCAGCGCGGATTATTTGCGAACGAGGCAGGTATGGGTAGTGCGCCGAACGCGGCAGCAACAGCTGATGTAACGCATCCGGCGAAACAAGGTTTTATTCAAACAATTGGAGTGTTAGTGGATACATTCTTAGTATGTACATCAACAGCATTTATCGTACTATGTTCTGGTGCATATAAGGCAACAAATTTAGAAGGTATTGAATTAACGCAAAATGCATTAAGTTCACAAATTGGCCCATGGGCAAGTAGCTTCTTAGCGATTATTATTTTCCTATTCGCTTTCAGTTCACTTCTAGGAAACTACTATTATGGTGAAACGAACATTGAATTCATTAAACAAAGTAAAACTTGGTTAACGATTTACCGTATTGCGGTAGTGGGAATGGTATTATTCGGTTCTGTTGCCACACTTCAAGTTGTATGGAATATGGCGGATTTATTTATGGGACTAATGGTAATCACAAACTTAATCGCGATTACACTTCTTGGCCGATTTGCATATGCTGCTTTGGCAGACTATGTAAGGCAAAAGAAACAAGGAAAAGATCCAGTCTTCAGTGCAGATTCTATTCCTGGTTTAACGAATACGGAGTGTTGGGATAAGCCAGTGGTAACAGATAAAGAAAAAGCAGTGTAATGAAAAGGTGAGCATCGAGATAAATTCGATGCTCACCTTTTTTGTTGTAGTAAATGATGAAAAGGGTGAGAGGGAATTATTAATATAATTTTGTTTGTTCATTATTCCCGTTATTTGTAGAGAACGCACTGTCTTAAAAGTATGACCGGTCGAATGGGATGAGTGATTGAGTATTGGATAAATGCACATACTGGTTATATTTTTACGTAAAAAAACATATATGTTAAGAAATTTAACGTGTACATGTTATAAAACCTAACATAAAGTTCTTGATTACTAAAAGTTTTTAGAATATAATTTTCTTATTGTTAGGAAGAGGGGGCAATGCAATTATGGATTTTTTAGCTAAGGTAATTGGGGATGTAAATAATGTCCTTTGGTCATATGTCATTATTGCGATGTTAATTGGGTTAGGGCTTTACTTTTCATTTCGTGTGAAATTTGTCCAAGTTCGTTACTTCGGTGAAATGATTCGATTGCTTGGGGATGGGGCAAGTTCGAAAACGAGGAAAGCTCAAAAAGAGAAGAGCGGTGTATCATCGTTCCAAGCTTTTTGTATGAGTACAGCCTCTCGTGTAGGTACTGGTAACTTAGCTGGTGTAGCTATCGCAATCTCAGCAGGTGGACCAGGAGCGGTATTTTGGATGTGGTTAATTGCGGTAATTGGGGGTGCTTCTGCATTTGTAGAGAGCACATTAGCGCAAATTTATAAAGTAAAAGATGGGAATGCATTCCGTGGTGGTCCAGCGTATTATATGGAAAAGGGTTTAAAGAAACGCTGGCTAGGAGTTGTCTTCTCTGTTCTAATAACAGTTAGTTTCGGATTAATTTTCAACGCCGTGCAGTCAAACACAGTAGCGGCGGCTTTTGATGGAGCATTTAACACAGATGGTAAGTTTGTAGGTTTGTTTATGGCTGGTTTACTTGCAATCATTATCTTCGGCGGAGTAAAACGTATTGCACGTGCGGTTGAAATGATTGTTCCAGTAATGGCAATTATATATGTAGCAGTAGCATTATTCGTTGTTGTAACAAACATTACGGCAATTCCGTATGTATTTAAAGAAATTTTCTTACATGCTTTCGGAATTAAAGAAGTAGTAGGTGGGGGATTAGGAGCTGCGGTTTTACTAGGGGTAAAACGTGGATTATTCTCAAATGAAGCAGGTATGGGTAGTGCGCCGAACGCAGCTGCGACTGCAAACGTAACGCACCCAGTTAAACAAGGTTTCATTCAAACTTTAGGGGTATTTACAGATACATTATTAATTTGTAGTTGTACAGCATTTATCATTTTATTATCAGATGTGCCTGGAGCGGCTGATTTAAACGGAATTCAATTAACGCAACAAGCATTAAGTCAACATATCGGACCGTGGGCTTCTATATTTGTAGCAGTTGCAATCTTCTTGTTTGCATTTAGTTCATTAGTGGGTAACTACTACTATGGTGAAACGAATATTGAATTCTTAAATGGAAGTAAAGTGTTATTAAATGTATACCGCATTGCTGTGCTTGGTATGGTTGTTTTAGGATCTGTAGCAACAATTCAAATCGTTTGGGATTTAGCAGATTTATTTATGGGGATTATGGCTGTTATTAACTTAGTTGCGATCGTATTCCTTTCTAAGTACGCTTTCGCGGCATTATCAGATTACGTTAAGCAAAAGAAACAAGGAAAAGATCCAGTATTCTATGTGGAGTCTATTCCAGGTTTGAACAATACAGAGTGCTGGGATAAGCCAGCAGTAGCTGATAAAGAAAAAGCAGTATAATGAGGTGAGCATCAAGTGAAACTTGATGCTCATTTTTTTGTTTTATCCTGCTATTTGTGAACAGTAAAACTCTCGATTGATACGGGCTAATAATCAGTGGGGATGATACTGATTAAAGTTTCGCTATATAATGTAAAAGACGAACATTCATGAACGTTTTATAATAAAATGTAATTTTTTAAGAAAAGTGCGGATATGAGTTGTGATTTATGTTAGAATGGAAAATGCCTTTGAAACAAGAGGTTTTATGATCTTTCCTATCCGATTGAAGGTTTTAGAGGAGAAATGGAAAGTTCGGATTATTTCTTATTTCAAGTGGTCAGACGTTCAACGTTAATGAAGAGTTAAATGGAGGATTTTATTAATGAAGTTTGTTATGTTTCTTGTAGGATTGCTCGTTGTATTTGTACTCGGTTTTCTTATAAGTGCCGATCGAAAGAAGATTAAGTATAAACCAATCGCAATTATGCTTGTTATTCAGCTAGCGTTAAGTTATTTCTTATTAAACACGCAAGTTGGTTATATTTTAGTAAAAGGAATTTCAGATGGATTTGGCGCGCTTCTTGGATATGCGGAAGCTGGAATCGTTTTCGTATTTGGCGGTCTTGTTAATAAAGGAGAGGTTTCATTCTTCTTAACAGCGTTATTACCAATCGTATTCTTTGCCGTTTTAATCGGAATTCTGCAACACTTTAAAATTTTACCGATATTTATTCGTGCTATTGGTACTGCGCTAAGTAAAGTAAATGGTCTAGGAAAACTAGAATCATATAACGCAGTAGCAGCTGCCATTGTTGGGCAAGCGGAAGTATTTATTACAGTAAAAGATCAATTAAGTAAAATCCCAAAACATCGTTTATATACATTATGTGCATCTTCCATGTCGACAGTATCAATGTCAATCGTAGGTTCTTATATGAAAATGATCGAACCGAAATATGTAGTAACAGCACTTGTATTAAATTTATTTAGTGGTTTCATTATTATTCATATTATTAACCCGTACGATATTACAGAAGAAGAAGATACACTGAAATTAGAAAATAAGAAAAAACAGTCATTCTTTGAAATGCTAAGTGAATATATTATGCTTGGTTTCACGATTGCAATCACAGTAGCGGCAATGTTACTTGGTTTCGTAGCATTAATTACAGCAATTAATAGCTTGTTTGATTCAATGTTCGGTATTACATTCCAAGCTATTTTAGGATACATTTTCTCACCATTAGCATTTGTAATGGGTATCCCGCAAGCAGAGATGGTAACAGCGGGACAAATTATGGCAACAAAATTAGTATCAAACGAATTTGTTGCGATGCTGGATCTTGGAAAAGTAGCTGGTGATTTATCAGCTCGTACAGTTGGTATTCTTTCTGTATTCCTTGTATCATTTGCGAACTTCTCATCAATCGGAATTATCGCAGGTGCAACGAAAGGTATCGATGAAAACCAATCAAATGTTGTATCATCATTCGGTCTACGCCTTGTGTACGGTGCGACATTAGTAAGTATTCTATCAGCGATTATCGTTGGTGTTATGTTATAAACAAAGATGGCCCTAGCTTATAGCTAGGGCTATTTTTTATGGTAAATTTGCATGAAAAAACCAATTAGTTAGGAATATATTAACATATAAAAATCTTTTAAAATTTATATTGCATTTCGATTAGATAACGCTTACAATTTGATTTGTAGGTGGTATCAATTTCAGACTTTCAAGTATGGTAGGAGAGAAGAAGCTACCTTTTATAAATTGCAATTTATGTAAACGCTTACTGATTTTAGAAAACAGTTGAATAATATTTAGGGGTTTTAAATTTTTTAACATCAATGGTCAGACGTCATTCGTTATACGTTATACGACCAATAACTCGTGGGAGAAGTGGAGGATTCACATATGAAGATCGTAATGTTTCTAGTCGGTTTACTTGTAGTATTTGTACTAGGGTTCCTTATCAGTTCAGATCGTAAGAAAATTAAATATAAACCAATTGCACTTATGCTTGTCATTCAATTGGTACTTGCGTATTTCTTACTAAATACAAAGGTCGGATTTGTATTAGTAAAAGGGATTGCAGATGGATTTGGCGCTATTTTAAAATTTGCGGAAGCAGGGGTTAATTTCGTATTTGGTGGTTTAGCAAATGATGGACAAGCACCATTTTTCTTAACAGTATTATTACCAATTATTTTCTTAGCAGTATTAATCGGGATCTTACAACATATTAAAGTTTTACCGATTATCATCCGTGCAGTCGGTTTCCTATTAAGTAAAATTAACGGCTTAGGAAAACTAGAATCATATAATGCAGTAGCAGCTGCAATTGTTGGTCAAGGTGAAGTATTCATTACAGTAAAAGATCAACTAAGCAAATTACCGAAAAATCGTTTATACACACTTTGTGCATCTTCCATGTCAACAGTATCGATGTCAATCGTCGGTTCTTACATGAAAATGATTGATCCAAAATATGTAGTAACAGCACTTGTATTAAACTTATTTAGTGGATTCATTATCGTTCATATTATTAATCCATATGACGTAAAAGAAGAAGACGACATTTTAGAATTACAAGAAGATAAAAAACAAACATTCTTTGAAATGTTAGGCGAATATATTATGCTTGGTTTCTCTATCGCTGTAACAGTAGCGGCGATGTTAATCGGTTTCGTAGCATTAATTACAGCAATTAACGGTGTGTTCGATTCAATTTTCGGAATCACATTCCAAAGCATTTTAGGATACGTTTTCTCACCATTAGCATTCGTAATGGGTATTCCAACATCAGAGATGCTAACGGCAGGACAAATTATGGCAACGAAATTAGTAACGAACGAATTCGTTGCAATGCTTGACCTTGGAAAAGTAGCTGGCGATTTATCAGCTCGTACAGTAGGTATTTTATCTATCTTCCTTGTATCATTTGCAAATTTCTCATCAATCGGAATTATCGCAGGTGCAACGAAGAGTATCGATGGCAAACAAGCAAACGTTGTATCTTCATTCGGATTAAAACTTGTATACGGTGCAACGTTAGTAAGTATATTATCAGCTATTATCGTTGGGGTTATGCTTTAATAAAAACAAACGAAGTCGTTTATCTCTCGCCTAGAGGGATGAACGACTTTTTTATTTTGGTATGATAAATAATATAGAGAGGGGGAATTAGGGTGAAAGAATCGGATAGTTTAAGGGAGTTTGATGAGATTATAGAGAACATTAATCATTTAACTGGAGAAGATGCTAGAGCGTTTTTGAAGTTTATACATGGATATTTAAGCATAGTAGAAGAAGGAGATGGGACTTTTACTAATAGTAACTTTGTTGAAAAGGTTTCAGGGCTTTATAAGAAGGATTTGGCGAGGGTTATTCAGCTTAGAGAAGAAATAAAAAAATCACCTTAATACATTCATTAAGGTGATTGAAATACTATTCAGCTGGAGGCGTAAATGTACGTTTCTCTAATTCAGCGTCTAGCATAAATAATGCGTTTGAATCGCTTGTAATACGTTTTAATTTTTGGATGATGCTATCGAATGAAGATTCTTCTTCTACTTGCTCATCGACGAACCATTTTAAGAATGTAATTGTTGCATGCTCACGCTCATCCCAAGCGATATCAGATAAGTTGTAAATACGCTTCGTTACTTCACGCTCGTGCTCAAGTGCCACTTCAAAAGCGTTCAGTACAGATTCGTATTTGTTATTTGGATTATCAAATCCAGTAATAATAGCGCGCTCACCGCGGTCATTAATGTAGTTGTAAAGCTTCATTGCGTGGAAACGTTCTTCTTCAGCTTGTACAAGGAAAAAATTAGCGAATCCATCATAGCTCTCCGCCGTACAGTAAGCAGCCATCGCCATATAAGCATGGGCAGAGTAAAATTCAAAGTTCATTTGATCGTTTAATGCGTCGTGCAATTTTTTAGATAACATAAAATCCCCCTTAGTATTGTGACAAGAACATTATACCATAATTGATAATATTCTCATTTGGATACTTCGAACCTTTTCGAAAGCTTTGTGACGTGTGCCTCCATAATGTCTTGTAAATCTAAATCATATTTTTGTGAAAGAATAATAAGATTAGATAGTACATCACCAAGTTCTTCTTTTAACTCTTGTTTTAGTTCTTCTTCTGTTTTCACTTTTTCGTCAGGACGATCACGGCCAATTTCGATTGCGCGAACAACGCGTGAAACTTCTCCGACTTCCTCTGTTAAGAAATTTAAGCGAATAAAGGAATTATACTGTGACCAGCTTCGTTTTTCGTAAAATTCCTCCACCCATCTTTGAAATGCGACGATATCCATTTCTTCCTCATCCCTTCAATATGTTGTATAATATTCATTGTATCATAACAATATATAGTTTCGGGGTGTAGGAATGAGAAAGATTTGTGTGTTTGCAGGTTCCAACTTAGGGGAGAGGCCTGAATTTAAAGAGCAGGCAATAGCGTTAGGAAAAATGTTTGTTGAGAACGATTATGAGCTTGTATACGGTGGTTCTTGCGTTGGATTAATGGGAGAAGTGGCAAACGAAGTTCTTCGCTTAGGCGGACGTGTAACAGGTGTTATGCCGCGCGGTCTATTCCGAGGAGAAATTGTTCATACAGGGCTAACAGAATTAATTGAAGTAGAAACGATGCACGAGCGCAAAGCGAAAATGGCAGAGCTTGCGGATGCTTTTATTGCATTACCGGGCGGATACGGAACGTTTGAAGAGCTATTTGAAGTAGTATGTTGGTCACAAATTGGTATACATAATAAGCCGGTTGGTTTATTGAACATAAAAGGCTTTTATGGACCAATTTTGCAAATGGTTGAACGTGCAGCAGAAGAAGGATTTATGAATCCATCAAATAAAGAGTTGATCGTTTCAGCTGAGACGGCAGATAAACTAATTCATGCAATCCAAAATTATGAGCGTCCTGTTTTAGGAACGAAGTGGAAGCAGCTATCATAATACAATTTTATAGATGTTTTTGGAAACACATGTCATTTTATCTTGAAAAGGCATGTGTTTTTAATTTAGTTAAATATGTTAATGTTAAGATGTGATATTTTAGGAAAAGAAGAAATAGATGGAGGAGTTTGTGTATTTACGTCCTGTTTTTAAAAGTATTTTAGCAGCGTCTATTCTTGCTATGCTAATTGTTTCAACACAGAAGAAAGAGCTAATTAATGAGTTTTCGCTTTGGTTTATTTCGATATTGTGTATCGGTGTTTCCGCGATAACATTGTTTATGTCTGGGTTTATCGTTGATGAGTATGATTTAGCTGGGGATGCACAGAGTTTTAGCATGTTTATTGCAATTGGCTGTATTAGCGGTTTGAATTTTATTATTTATTATAGACGGCAATAAAAGAAGGCATTCCGTATTACTTTGGAATGCCTTTATCACTTTGATTACTTTGTTTTTTATACAGGTACCAGCCACCCCAGCCGCCACCAATTGCTACAACAACGAGGAAAGCATAGTCTTTAACCTCGACACGTATATTGAAAATATTAGCTATAAGTAAGAGAATCCCAACTGTTATTAACGCAAAAAATGCTCTAATTAAGTAGTCTTTCAACTGAACCACTCCCGCCATTTAAGTAGTAAATGATGAATATGGAAAAGCTTTTTTGGATCTATTTTACTAAAGGATGTTACCTATATTTTAACATAAAAGGGATTGTAATATATTGATAAAAGTAGAGGAGAGGGGTGCTAATATTGTCGTGTTTTGTCGGTAAGTCGATATATTGGAAAAATCGCTGATATATTTGATGGAATCGCCGATATAATGCAAAAATCGCTGATATAAATTTCATGTACTGATATGCGCGATTAACCCCATAGAAAAAAGCGACTCTGAACGAGCCGCTTCCGCTTTAAATGATATCCAGCTCCGGTGACTAGAACAGTCGGTCATTTCGCGCCTTCCTGTGAGGCAAAAAGCGCCTCTTCGTCAGGAGCTCCAATGCCCTCTTGTTCTGAGCAAGTCACCTCCGCTTTTAATATTATCCAGCTCCAGCGGCTAGAACAGTCGGTTGTTTCACTCCTTCATTCGAGGCAAAAAGCGCCTCGTAATCAGGAGTTCCAACACCCTCCTGTTCTGAACGAGCCGCTTCCACTTTTACATAATATCCAGCTCCAGCGGCTAGAATCTCCGGTCATTTCGCTCTCTCGCTCGAAGTAAAAAGCGCTTCAAGGTCGAGAGCTCCAATGCCCTGCGATTCTGAGCAAGCCGCTTCCGCTTTTAAATATATTATTGATTCAAGAACGCGCGTAGCATCCAAGCGTGTTTTTCTAGTTCTGTGTAGATGCCTAATAGTAGGTCAGATGTCATTTCGTCATCAGAGTTTTGAGCGATTTCCATGCCTTTTTTCAGTTCGACTAGCATCATTTCGTAGTCTTTCATAATTGATTCAACCATTCCTTCTGCAGTTTCGCCGTATGCTGCTTCTTGAATAGAAGATAGTTCTAAGTATTCTTTCATTGTTGCTACTGGTTTGCCGCCAATTGCTAAAATGCGTTCTGCAATTTCGTCGATGTGAGTAGCTGACTCTGTGTAAAGTTCTTCGAATTTCTCGTGTAATGTGAAGAATTGAGGTCCTTTTACGTACCAATGGAAGTTGTGTAATTTTGTGAATAAAACGCTCCAGTCTGCTACTTGTTTGTTTAATACTTCGATTACTTGTTTGTTCATTATGATCAATCTCCTTTTGAGTTGTTATGTTATATCAATTACTAATTTATAATAATTATAATCTAGTAATTTGTATAAATCAACCCTTTTGCTGGAATTAATTTGAACAAATTATGAACTGTTATAAATAAAAATCCCTATTACTGTGGAGTAATAGGGATTTTTATTTTGATATATAGCTCTTGTTCTAAACGAGCCACTTTCGCTTTTAATGATGTCCAGCTCCAGCGGCTAGAATCTCCGGTCATTTCGCTCTCTCGCTCGAAGCAAAAAGCGCTTCAAGGTCGAGAGCTCCAATGTCCTGCGATTCTGGACGAGCCGCTTCCGCTTTTAATTATTACACAGCCTTCTGTTTCTCTTCTACATCCTGTCCATCCCAACACTCTGTATTCTGTAAGCCAGGGATAGAACTTGCAACGAAGACAGGATCTTTTCCTTGTTTCTTTTGCTTTATATAGTCTACTAAAGCTGCGTATGCAAACTTGCTAAGGAATGAGATGGCAATTAAGTTTGTGAATACCATTAGTCCCATAAAGAAATCAGCTAAACTCCAAACTGTTTGAAGGGCAGCGATAGATCCGAAGAACACCATTCCGACAACTGCAACACGATAAATCAGTAACCATGTTTTGCTTTCTTTAATGAATGCGATGTTTGTTTCACCATAATAGTAGTTTCCTAGTAAAGAACTGAAAGCGAATAGGAAAATAATGATCGCTAAGAAAGTACTTGCCCACGGTCCGATTTGTGAACTTAATGCACTTTGTGTTAATTCAATACCTTGTAAATTTGTTCCTTTGTACAGTCCGGAACATAATACGATAAATGCTGTTGATGTACATACTAAGAATGTGTCCACGAAAACACCTAATGCTTGAACAAGTCCTTGTTTTACAGGATGAGATACATCTGATGTTGCTGCTGCGTTAGGAGAACTACCCATACCTGCTTCTGTCGCGAATAGACCACGCTGAATTCCGAACTTGATTGCTGCTCCAATACCACCAGCGATAGCTTGGTCTAAACCGAATGCACCATTAAATATTTCCATAAAAATGCTTGGTAACATAGTGAAGTTGTTAATAACGACAAAAATTGCCACACCAATATAAATAATTGCCATTGGAGGAACAATCATTTCTGTAATACGTGAAATGCTCTTGATACCACCGAAAATAATAACTGCAACTAATAAAGCTAATAGAGCTCCTACGATCGTTCGCTCTAATCCAAAAGCATTTTCAAACGCTATTGTTACCGTATTTGCTTGTACTGAATTGAAGATTAATCCGTACGCAACTGTAATAAGAAGTGAGAACCAAACACCCATCCAGCGTTTGTTTAATCCTTTTTCCATGTAATATGCTGGTCCACCACGGAACCTGCTGCCATCTTTTACTTTATAAATTTGCGCGAGCGTACATTCTACGAAACTAGTAGCTGCTCCGATAATTGCGATAAACCACATCCAAAATATTGCACCAGGTCCACCCATTGAAATGGCTAATGCTACACCAGCTAAATTTCCGATACCAATGCGCGCTGCTGCACTTAAGCAAAATGCTTGGAATGGAGAGATGCTATCTTTCTTTTTTTCTTTTCGATTAAACCCTTTACTAATTAAACTGACCATCTCACGGAAATGAGTAATTTGGACGAATTTTAATTTGAAAGAGAAATAAAGACCGAAGCCGATTAGCATTGCAATAAGAATATATGACCATAAAATATTATTCGTTACCTCAAGGAATCTGCTAAAGATATCAACCATATAATACACTTCCTTTTTTCCGTAATAAGAAAATTATATGCAAAAAATATACGAGAATCAATTTTTCTAAAAAATTATGTTACATAAACATATTTTGTGTTATGATTATGTTACATCGTAATATTTTTAGAATTATTTACATTTTAAAAAACTAAATGTAAAGCGAGAAAGAGGGGATAATTTGAAAGAAGAAACTTTATTGAAAGTAAGCCTTAAAAGTTTGAAAATGAGAAGTAATATATTTTTTATCATTACATCTTTAAGTATCTTTTTAGGAGCCACTTATTATTACAATAAAAGATTTCCAAGTCACAGGTATCCTGAATGGTTAGAATTTCTAAAATTGATTTAATGAACAAAAGACAGAAAAACAGAAAATTTAAATAAAGAAGTTATGGAGGAGCTAAATATGAATATTAGAGAAAGTGAACTTCCGGGTATTGGTTATAAGTTTCAAATCGTTACGAAAGGTAACGAAAAGATGGTGATTGTTATTCATGATGATGGACGTAGAGAAATGTATCATTTTGATTCAGATCATGAAGAAAGCATCTCAAGTATTTCATTACGTGACTCAGAGGCAAGACAAATTGCAGCAATATTAGGTGGAATGGTATACAAGCCTAGAGCATTAGAAAATGTTGAAATGGTCTTTGAAGGTTTAGCGATTGAGTGGTTTAAAGTAGAGAATGCTGCTCCAGCGCTTGGAAAAACAATCGGTGATCTTGAAATAAGAAAAACATATAGCGTAACGATCATTGCAGTTATGAAAAAGAATATGAAAAAATTATTTAATCCAGGGCCAGAAACGGTAATTGAAGAAGGCGATATGCTTGTAGTTTCAGGCGAGAGAGAAGAAATTAAAAAGATTATTAATGAGTTACTTTCGAATAGGGGGACTGACTAGATGGATACGTTAATTTTTGAAGTTGGTACAGCGTTAGTATTAGTTGCAATTGCGGCAGTAATTGCTGGAAAGTTTAAATTCTCAGTAATTCCGTTTCTAATTGTTCTTGGAATGTTAGTAGGGCCACACGCGCCGACAATAGGTGTTATCGATTTCAAGTTTATTGAAAGTGCAAGTGTCATTTCCTTCCTTGGACGGATTGGGGTTCTGTTCCTTCTGTTTTATCTAGGACTTGAGTTTTCGATGAAAAAACTAATAAAATCTGGACGTTCTATTGCGATTGGCGGAACGATCTATATTTTAATTAACTTTTCACTTGGGTTATTATACGGATTTATAATGGGATTCCCTTTACTAGAAATCTTAATTATTGCGGGTATTATTACGATTTCTTCTAGCGCTATCGTTGCAAAGGTGTTAGTGGACTTAAGAAGAACTGGTAATAATGAGACCGAATTAATTTTAGGAATTATTATGTTTGAAGATATATTCCTTGCTGTATATTTATCAGTTGTCTCTGGTTTAGTTCTAGGGGATCATGCTTCCTTCCTAGGTGCTCTTACTTCAATTGGAATTGCTCTAGGATACATGCTTCTATTCTTTATTGTAGCTAGAAAGGCGACGCCGTTATTAAATAAATTGCTCAATATTAGTTCAGATGAAATTTTCATTATTGTAGTATTTGCTTCGTTATTCTTTATTGCAGGTTTCTCGGAAACAATTCACGTTGCCGAAGCAATTGGAGCACTTCTTTTAGGATTAGTTTTCTCTGAGACAGAGCATAGTGACAGAATTGAGCATCTCGTTGTTCCATTTAGAGACTTTTTCGGAGCTATTTTCTTCTTTAGTTTCGGATTAAGCATTGATCCGTTTTCATTAGGCGGAGCGATATGGTTAACGTTAGGTGCTGTCCTTCTTACAATCATCGGTAACTTTATTGCAGGAATGATTGCAGGGCGACAAGCTGGATTATCTCATAAAGCGTCAACAAATATTGGATTAACAATCGTTTCAAGAGGAGAATTCTCCATCATTATGGCCAATATCGGAATCGCCGGTGGTTTAATGTCAGTCTTGAAACCATTCTCGGCACTATACGTGCTTATACTATCCATCTTAGGTCCACTTCTGACGAAAGAGTCAAAGAATGTATATAAATTTTTAAATAAAATCTTTAAGTGGGATACGAAGACTAGCTAATTTTAAAAAATAAAAGTACAAGATATTTACTGCTTGTACTTTTATTTTTTGCAATGAAAAAAGTAAAGAGAGGTACATAATGTTAGGAGAGTTGATTCATTCCGTTTTAGTTTTTCTAGAAGGACTTGGTTATTGGGGAATTATGCTTGGATTGATGTTAGAGGTTATTCCGAGTGAAATCGTATTGTCTTATGCAGGTTATTTAGTATCAACAGGAAGCATTACGTTTTGGGGCGCTGTCGCGTTCGGTACAATTGGTGGTGTAATCGCACAATTATTCATTTATTGGATCGGTCGATACGGAGGAAGACCCGTCCTTGAGCGATATGGAAAATATATTTTAATTCAAAAGAAACATATTGATTATGCTGAAGATTGGTTTAATCGTTACGGAACTGGCGTTATTTTTACAGCGCGTTTTATTCCTGTTGTGCGTCATGCTATTTCGATACCAGCAGGGATTGCAAAAATGTCACATGCTAAGTTTATTACGCTAACTACATTAGCTGTTATTCCGTGGTCAATTGTATTTGTATATTTAGGTTTTAAATTAGGAAGAGAGTGGGAAAGTATTAATAAAGTCGCTGGGCCATATGTGAAATACTTTGCACTTGCTGCTATTGTTTGTACAATTGGTTACTTTGTATTAAAAAAAATGATGAAAAAAAAAGTGATTACGTAAAAAGAATCTATGCTGACATAGATTCTTTTTTATTGTCATTTTTCGAAAGGGGAAAGAGTAGGTTTAATATTTTACATATTGTGGCATACATATAGGAAAAGGGAGTTTGGAAAGGGGATTATAGAAAAATGGAACTCCAGTTTCAAAATGTATATCAACAGGTGGAGAATTGGTATGTGTTGGATTCGGAGCTTCCTTGGGATATCAAAAGGCTTAGAGATGATTTGTTTTCACTGATTGAAGTATGTAAAACACCAGTTATTTTTTGTGATACGTGTGATGCGAATCATGTGCTTCTATCATTAGGAGAAGAAGAAGAGGAATTCTTATTCCCAGTAGGTGGTTTTTATCATAAAGAAAAACAATTAATTTTTGTTTGCATATGGGAAGAGTATGAGCAGGTGCTCAAAACACTACTGCATGAATTTCGCCATGCGATGCAGCATAAGAGGGAAGTATTGTATGTTGGAAGTGAATTGTACGAAGATAGATGGATTGAGAAAGATGCGAGAAAGTTCGCGGAGAGGAAGTTAGATGAATATAAAAATAGAAAGTTAATGTAAAGCATAGTGGAGAAATGGCACTGTGCTTTCTTTATTAATTACTAAAAGTAAGTGATTGACTTTTATAAAGTTTAGTTCTAAACTAATGGTATGAAATGAGCGAGGTGATAGAATGAAGACAGAAGATAGACTCGGATTACTATTATGGTTTCGTTTATCACGTTTTTATAACAAAAGTATTCGTGAGACGAATCAGCATTTGAAAGAATGGAATGTATCTGCCGCTCAGTTTGATGTGCTAGCTCAAGTTGGAGGACATAATCGTCTAACGCAGCAAGAGCTCGGAAATAAACTATTTGTTACGAAGGGAAATATCACGCAGCTATTAAATAAAATGGAGCAGCTGGAGTGGATTCATCGTGAACAAGAAGGTACTACAAAATATATTTCGTTAACAGAAAAGGGAGAAGCTTTATATGAAGAAATCGTCCCGCCTCAAGAAACGTTCCAAGCGGAGCAGTTTCAAAATTTAAATGTAGAAGAACAACATCAATTATTACAATTACTAAAAAAATTACAGTGAGAAAAATTTTAAAAATAAATCTTGAATTCGAGATAATATGAGGTGAAGGATATGTTTAGAAAAGTTGATCATAAAAATATGGGAAGAGCAAATCACGGTTGGTTAAATACACATTTTCATTTTTCCTTTGCGAATTACTATAACCCGAATAATATGAACTTTGGAGCATTGCGTGTAATTAATGATGACCTAGTAGCGGCACAAACTGGTTTTGATATGCATCCGCACCGTGATATGGAAATCATTTCGTACGTTGTAGATGGTGCTTTAACACATGAGGATAGCATGGGGAACCGCGGAACAATTGAGCGAGGACATGTTCAATATATGAGTGCTGGCACAGGTGTATTTCATAGCGAGCATAATTTAGGAAATGAAACACTACGTTTATTACAAATTTGGATTTTACCAGATCGTGCGGATCATAAACCAAACTATGGTGAGTTTACATTTGATTGGAGTAAGCGTGAAAATGAATGGTTCCATATGGTATCTCCAGTAGAAGGAGAGGCACCAATTCGTATTCACCAAGATGCGAATTTATATTCTTTATCGTTAGATGCTGGAAAAGAAATTCATTTTCCGGTGCAAGAAGGCCGTCAATTGTACCTTGTACAAATTGAAGGGAGTAGTGTAATAAATGGTGAAAATCTTGTTATGCGTGATGCAGCAGAAGCGATAGAAGAGGATATTCATATTGAAGCGAAAGAACGATCACACTATTTAGCAATCGAATTGAAAAAATAATAGAATGTTTATGGAAAAGAGGACATCGAATGGATGTCCTCTTTTTTTGAGTGGAATTGTCAGAAAAAACTTTCTCAATATTTAGAAAAAGGTATTGGCCCGGAAAATAAGAATTGTATAAAAGTGTCAAAAATCTTTATGGGAATGGGGAATGTTATAGTGAAAAAGCAAGTCATTTCATCAGCATTAGCGTTAACTGTTATAGCCGGAGGATTTGGAGCATTTGGAGCAACGACAACGAAAGCGGAAGAACAAAAAATTCAATATCATCAAGAATTTAAAACACCTGCATACATAGGTGAAGAATGGAAAGCACCGGAAGGACTAGATAAAAAAGAGACGGTCTTTCAATATTTAGAGAGTAAGAAAGATATGTTTAAATTAGCAGGAAATATTGATAAACACTTCAATGTCGTTGGAGAGGAAAAAGATGCTGAATCTGGTACGACACATGTGAAGTTAGTTGAGAAGCATAATAACATTCCTGTGTATGGTTCAGATCAAACTGTTACACTTGATAAAGAAAATAATGTAAAAGCATTCTTCGGACAAGTTATTCCGAATTTAGAGGATAAAAATATTCCTGCGTTTGCAAATATTAGTGCAGAGCAAGCTGAAACGATTGCAAAGGCAGATATTGAAAAAGAAGTTGGTAAAGTAAAGAATTATGACGGTGTGAAAAAAGATTTATTTGTGTATGAAAAAGATGGGAAGTACTATCTTGCATACTTAGTTAAAGCATCGATTTCAAAACCAGCTCCAGGATATTGGCATTATTTTGTTGATGCAACGAATGGAAATGTGATTGAGAAATATAACGCTGTAGATCACATTACAGGATTTGGTTACGGAGTATTGGGCGATAGACAATCATTTGAAATTGCTCAAGATGAGAAAACAGGAGCGTTCAACTTATTTGATGGTAAACGAGGACAAGGTGTTCACACATTTGATGCAGAAAATATGGATGAAAACTTGTTTAATTTATTCTCACAATGGCTTGGATATACAGGAGAAGAGGTTGAGAGTAAATCTAAGTTCTTCGAAGATAAAGCAGCGGTTGATGCGCATGTAAATGCAGGAAAAGTATACGATTACTACAAAAAGACATTTAATCGTAACTCTTTCGATGATAAAGGTGCGAAGCTTATTTCTACTGTTCACGTCGGAGAAAGCTGGAATAACGCAGCTTGGAACGGTGTACAAATGATGTATGGTGATGGCGATGGAAAAACATTCATTCCATTATCTGCTGGACTAGATGTTATCGGTCATGAATTAACGCATGCTGTAACTGAACATACAGCAAACCTTGTTTATAAAAATGAGTCAGGTGCGTTAAATGAATCGTTATCTGATATTATGGGTGTCATGGTTGAGAAGAAGAGCTGGGATTTAGGTGCTGACATTTATACACCTGGAAAACCTGGCGATGCACTTCGTTCTCTGAAAGATCCAGCATCTATTCCAAATCCATTAAAACCAAGTGAAGGTTACCCAGATCATTACAATAAACGCTACACTGGAACAGCTGATAATGGCGGCGTTCATATTAACAGTAGTATTAACAATAAAGCTGCATATTTAGTATCTGATGGCGGAGAGCATTACGGTGTGAAAGTAACTGGAGTAGGCCGTGAAGCGACAGAAAAAATTTATTACCGTGCTCTTACGAAATATTTAACTGCGAACTCTGACTTTAAGATGATGCGTCAAGCTGCTCTGCAGTCAGCTGAAGATTTATATGGTAAAAACTCTAAAGCTGTACAAGCTGTAACGAAAGCTTATGATGCAGTAGGCGTAAAATAATAAGAGAAAAAGACCTGACTAGGATGTCAGGTCTTTCTTTATCCAGAATTAACGGGCAGTAAGACCCCCACCTCAAAATTCAGCGGAAGCAAAGAAGTTAGGTGGGGGATCAACTGCCCGTAAAAGCCCGATTGGTGAGGGCTGATAGTCAGTGGGGGATGAACAAAACCCCCACTGATTAAAGTTTCACTTTATTTAGTCACGAATACCTAATGCGATTTTCGCCATACGTGACATGCGTTCTTTAGACCAGGGTGGATTCCAAACGACATTTACTTCTATTTCATTGACTTCAGGTACGTTCGTTGATAATACTTTTTTAACGTCTGATACAATTTGCCCAGCCATTGGACAACCGATAGAAGTCATCGTCATCGTAATGACAGCATTATTATTTTCATCTGCTGTAACGTCATAAACTAATCCAAGATTAACAATATCAACACCTAGTTCAGGATCAATAACAGCTTCTAAGTTTGCATATAACTTTTCTTCAAATGCTTGTTGTGACATGTGTAGCACCCCCTACATATTAATGATATCGGTTCTCATTATAACGGATATATATATAATATGCAGGGAATGAGCTCAAAAAAATATTCCTCTTGAAAGAGGAATATTTTTTGAAAGCTATTCAGTTTTGAAATGAGATACGAGTTGATCTAATTCTTCAACTGTTTGTTTCATTTGTTTAGCAGTTTGTGTCATTTCATTCATCGTAATGACTTTTTTCTCAGCAGATTGTGCTGTTGTCGCTGTTTCACTAGATACTTCAGTCGAAATAGAAGCGATGTTATTCAGTGAAGCGTTCATTTCTTCAGCGCTTGCAGCCATTTCCTCAGCGGTTGCTGAGATGTCTTGCATTTGAGTAGATACTTTATTTACTTGTTCCACAATCGTTGTGAAAGAGTTGCCGGCTTCACGAATGACATGAATGCCTTCAAATGCTTCCGAACGGCCTTGGGACATCATAGAGCTCGCAGTTTCAGTGTCTTGTTGAATTTGATGTAGTAGTTGGTTAATATCTGTTGCCGCTGTTTTAGATTGTTCAGCAAGTTTTCGAACTTCGTCAGCTACGACAGCAAAACCTTTTCCTTGTTCGCCAGCACGAGCTGCTTCGATAGATGCATTTAAAGCAAGTAAGTTTGTTTGTTCTGCGATATTAGAAATAGATTGAACAGCTGTATCAATATATTTCGTGTGGGTGATTAGACGTTCGACCACTTCTGAAGTAGCATTTACCGCGTCGTGTATCGTTGTCATTTGGGAAACGGATTTTTGAATAACTGAACTTCCATCGTTAGCCTGTTCAGATGTAGTTACAGCAAGTTCAGTTACAGATGAAGCAGATTCAGCAATACGCTGAACGCTTACTGTCATATCGTCCATTGCAGTTGAGCTTTCTTCCATACTAGAGGCTTGCGATTGAATATTTGCATTTAAGCTAGACATCGAGCTTTGAACTCTTATTGTTGCCTCGCGTGATATATTCGTCTTTTCTAGCATATTTTCAGAAGCGTTTTGTACTTCTACGGATGTTTTTTGAACACGATTGATAATATGTTGTAGGTTTTCTAACATTTTATTAAATGATGTTGCAATCGTACCAATTTCATCATTACTATTTACTTGTAGGCGGGCTGTTAAGTCACCTTCTTGAGATGATAATTCTTTTAGCTTACTATCAATTTGTTGAATTGGTTTTACAAGTTTACCAGAGAACCACCATGCAAGAATGATAGCTACGATAATACAAATAACAAGTGATAAGAAGATAACATATTTAATTTGTAGTGAAGATTGATCAATTTTTTCGATAGATTGATCACGTAACTTAGCTTGTTCATTACTGTAATTTGTGAAATCACCAATTACTTTATAAACAGAGCCATTCTCTGTAGAAGCTACTTGTAAAGCTTCTTCCCACTTTTGTTCTTTTGCAAGGATGAAGACTTTTTCTTCAATAAATTTTCTCCAAGTGGACCCTAAATTCATTGTATCTTTCACGGATTGAGAAATATTTGGATTAGAAAGAAGTTTATCTTTTGAATCCTCCAGACGTTTACTCATCTCGTTAAACTTGTCTAATTCTACTTGATCGTGTTGTAGTAAATAACCTCTTAAAGCAGAAAGTTGTACTTGATAAGCGTCTCCACGCTCTTTCAATTCTGTTGCTAGAGGAGAAATTTCTTTTTGTAATGTTTCAGCTTTACGAGATTGGTCAATAGCAAAAAATAAAATAAAAGCTAAGGCGATGCCAAATAAAGCGCAAATCGTTCCCATCATGAACATTAGTTTTTTTCGAATGCTAATAAAATTCATATGATAAAAAGCCCCCTTTGTGAAATCTTAGTATTAGAATTAATTAATGTAAAAAATCGAAAGAAAGCTTTACTCCATCTGGAATAAAGCTTTCCTCTTTCCTCTAGGAATTATAGCAGACGTAATGAGAGATAGAAAGAGATATTTTAAGGTTAAAAAAAGAGAGACTGTAAATCTCTCTTTTTAACAACTTGGAGCTCATAGAAGTATAAAGGAAAGTTTCGCTTTAAACGTTTGTTTTGAAATGAGAAACGAGAACTTCAAGTTCTTGTACGGTCGTTTTCATTTCAGAAGCTTTTTTAGCAACGACACTCATTTTATTTACTTGGTCACCAGCCGAAGTTGCTGTTTGTGATGTTTCGGCGGCAACTTCATTTGAAATAGAGGCGATGTTATTTAAAGCTGCATTCATTTCTTCTGAACTTGCGGCCATTTCTTCAGCAGTTGCAGACATTTCTTGCATTTGTGTAGAGACTTTATTAATGTGGTTAACAATTTCCGAGAATGAAAATCCAGCGGTACGAATGACTGTAATCCCTTCCGAAGCCTCTGACTGACCTTGTGTCATCATTTCATTTGCTATTTTTGTGTCAGCTTGAATTTGATGAAGTAAATGGTTAATGTCAGTTGCTGCTAGCTGAGATTGTTCAGCAAGTTTTCGTACTTCATCGGCAACAACGGCGAATCCTTTTCCGTGTTCGCCAGCACGTGCTGCTTCAATTGAAGCATTTAAAGCGAGTAAATTCGTTTGTTCCGCGATATTAGAAATGGATTGAAGTGCAGTATCAATATGATTCGTATGTGTAATGAGTCGCTCTACTACTTGTGATGTAGCGTTAACAGCTTCGTTAATTGTATGCATTTGTGTAATAGATTTCTCAATGACTTTATTCCCACTATCTGCTTTTTCTGAAGTTGTAACAGCTAGGCTAGCAACAGAGGAGGCAGATTCTGCAATACGCTGAACACTCGTTGTCATATCGTCCATTGCAGTTGAACTTTCTTCGATGCTTGAAACTTGTGAACGAATATTATACTCAAGAGCATTCATAGTTTCTTCGGTTTTTGCTGTATTTTCCATAGAAGCAGTGGTTTCGATAAACACATTTTCAGACGCTTCTTTTACACTTGTGGATGTTTGTTGCACTTGTTTTATGATACGTTGTAAGTTAGCGAGCATTTGATTAAAGGAATTGGCGATATCACCAATTTCATCTTTACTCGTTACGTGTAATCTAGCAGTTAAATCGCCGTCTTGAGAAGCTAATTCTTTTAATTTCTCATCAATTTGTCGTATCGGTTTAACGAGTTTACCAGAGAACCACCATGCTAATAAAATAGATGTTAACGTACATGTAATGAGTGAGAAGAAAATAATATATTGAATAAGAGATGAAGAAGACTCTACGTCAGCAATTAATGCGTCACGTTTATCATTTTCTTCATTTGCATATTTAGTAAAACGACTTAAAAGATCGTTTACATAATCGGTTTGAGCTAAAGCGATTTTGGATGCTTCGTCCCATTTTCCTTCGCGAGCGAGAGGGAGGACTTCATTATCTATGACGCTTCGCCATTTTGCGCCCATTAAAATCGCTTCTTTCATTCCTTCAGGGAGTTTTTTATCACTTGTTACCTTCTCTCTAGTATCAGCAAGTTTTTTTCCTTCCCGGTTGAATTTATCCAATCCTTTTTGATCATGTGACAGTAAATATTCTTGTAAACCGGCAACTTGTGCTTGGAACCAATCACCACGTTCTTTTAAAATTGTTGCTCGTTTTGATACATCATTTTTTAACGTTTCAATTTCGCTTGCTTGGTTCATAGCGAATGAAAGAATAACAATAAGAGCAATACTAAATAAAGAAGAAATGCTTAAGAGTGTGAACAGTAGTTTTTTGCGAATACTAACATATTTCATCGTTACCCCTGCCTTTAAAAACTATTTATTATGATTTATAAATATAAAGAACGACATTAATAAAAACATCATTATGAAGTTATTAATCTGTTCAATGAAAATTATAGCAGATAATGGAAGATGGCAGATTAATATGAGTAAATGTTCTTAAAATGTATACATTTGTATATCAAAAAGTTCATAAATAAAAATGAGAAATGCTATTGTAATTTGAAATAACATCATGTATACTTCTAATTAGTTGATAACGATTATCAGTATCAACTGTAACATTACTCTTCGTTATGTTGGTCATACCCCTTTTTGACGACGTAAGTCAGAGACGAAATGTTGAAATATCTTGTGTCCTATTCTACAGAATTATGGTAATCTCCAACCTCAACTTATATGCGTGAGCATGCAAAAAGGATCCTATCCGTGAAGGGATCCTTTTTTGCATGCTGTCGCAATTAATGTATATAAACCAGGCACACGATCTTCAATTTCTTCCGGTGCAGTAGGAGGGAAGACCCACCTTTGATGAGACCCGTGTTCTTCAACTAGTTTTTCAATTTTAAAATGTTCTTCCGCAAGTGTTGTAATAATTTCTCCTAGCGTCCAGCGACGGATGGTTGTTTTAGGTAATGATTCTTTCTGCGCTTCTGTCAGAAGGATGCTATAAGCAACATCATCTTCAATCAATTCTTCATCGAAATAATTTCCATTGGCCCGAAATGATGGGTGGTCTACTCCTAATAATTTCGTGTAAACAGGATGATAGTCACGAAGGATAAGCGTTCCATCTCCTTTAAGAAAGGTAGCAATTTTTTGAAAGAGCGGTTTTAAATCTAGAAAGTAATGGAGTACACCAAGTTCCAGTAATACGATATCAAATGATTCGGAGAGCTGCACATTTAGTACATCAGAAACGACATACTGGATAGAGACACCTGCTGCTTCCGCAAGTTCATTTGCATATTTTGCATTACTTGCCGAAATATCAACAACTGTTACGTCTGCTCCTAAAAGAGCAAGAGCAACGGCTTTATTGCCTTTTGAACCGAGTAAATTAATAATATGTTTTCCTTTTGGAGATTGTATGTAAGGTAAATAGTGATCTACCTCGCGCACGGGATCTTCCATAAGCTTTTTTGCATAATCGGCTGGTGCCCCGTGGCGATTCGTCCAAGCTTCATAAGCGGCTGCATTCCAGCTTTTTTCATTACGTGTGCTTAGTTGTTTTTGATTCAATCGTATCACTCCTTTTGTGAAAGTATAGTTATTCGGCAGGGGGATAGGATTTCCTTTTCTTCCTGAATAAAAGTTTGATTTTTCAGTGATTAAGTCGTAAAAGCCCGATTGGTTCAACTAATAATCAGTGGGGGATGAACAAAACCCCCACTGATTAAAGTTTCACTTTATATAAAAAGCGTTGAAAAGGAAAAGTAGGATGAAACCATTCTTTCCAGAGAGCTTCGGTAGCTGAGAAGAAGCAAGAATATTCATTTGAACAATGGCCTTTGAGCTTCGTCTTGAACTTATCAAATGATAATAGTAGGCGGCGACGAGAGTTGGTACTCGTTATCAAAACCACAGTATAAGAGCATATAGCTCCGTACTTGTTAAGGTTAATTATGTGAGTAATTGGCGAAATAAGGTGGTACCGCGACTGTTTATACAGCCCCGCCCTTATCTTTTTTAAGATAAGGGCGGGCTTTTTTATATTTAAAAGGAGGAATGTAAGATGAGTATTTTTATTCTTTTCGGCAAGAAGACTCCATTTGATTTGTGTTACGGGTGAAACCCAATAATTCAGGTAGAGATGAATTGCCGTCAGAAGGTAGACCAAACACTTTTGTTTCGTTCATAACAATTTTTTGAGAGCGAATATTTGTTTCTTTTTGTCTTACGATATAATCTGCCCTTAGATAAGGAGGGAATATATCGTAAGACAACGAAATTGGATAATAATAATCATTCGGTTACTTGAGCCAAAAGGAATTACGATGAAGACCATGTTCATATTTTGTTCCGTTCCAAATATTGATTTGTCAAAAAAAATTTTAATGAACTCTCTAAGAAAGGTGGTGAAAACAATGGCTAAAAAGAAAGCAGTGAAGGTATTACGTAAACAAAAGAAAAGAGAAACAATACAACGATTCACCCAGAAACAGAATATCGGACGAGCTTGTCTCACAGCTAAAGAATTTCGTTTACTGCAGCGCATGTCACATAGCTCAAAAGCGTTGCGAAATGTTGGATTGTACACGATTAAACAAAGTTACTTGAATAATAACAAGATGGCTACTGTAAAAGAAGTGGACACTGCCATGCAAGCCGATATGAACTACTCGGGCGTTCAATCAAACTCTGTTCAAGCCATTCGTAGAGCCTTATTTACAGAAGTGAAGAGCTTTTTTAAAGCGTTGGAACAGTGGAAGAAAAAACCTGAAACATTCACAGGTCGTCCTAAGTTTCCGAATTATTCTCGTTCAACTGATAAACGAATTATTGAAATCTATCAAGTGCCAAAAGTAGATGATAATGGGTATTGGATGATTCCAATGAATGTTGCATTTAGAAAAAAATTCGGTTCCATTAAAATACGTATGCCAAAGAACTTAAGAAATAAAAAAATCTCCTACATTGAGATTGTACCGAAGCAAAAAGGTCGGTTCTTTGAGGTGCATTACACATATGAAATGCACGTTTCTCAAATGAAGAAACCACCCACGACTACTAGTAACGCTTTGAGTTGCGATTTAGGTGTAGACAGATTAGTAAGTTGCGTGACAAATACAGGTGATACATTTTTAATTGATGGGAAAAAATTAAAATCTATTAACCAGTACTTCAATAAAATGATACGTAATCTGCAACAGAAAAATATGGAGAATGGAATTTCCAAACGCATTGTAACGAATAAAATCGCTGCACTTTGGCATAAACGAGAACGACAAATAAATGGTTATATTTCACAAACGGTAGGCTTGTTGTTCAAAAAAGTGAAAGCATTCGATATAGATACTATTGTCGTAGGGTATAACACGGGTTGGAAACAAAAATCTGATATGGGAAAAAAGAATAATCAAAAGTTTGTTCAAATCCCATTTCATAAACTGATTGCAGCGATTGAGAATAAATGTGTAAAAGAAGGCATTCGCTTTTTAAAACAAGAAGAAAGCTATACTTCAAAAGCCAGTTTCCTAGACAAAGATAGGGTTCCAGTTTGGTCTAAGGATGATAGGACTCAGTATCGCTTTAGCGGCAAACGAACCACTCGTGGTCTGTACCAAAGTAAAGCAGGAACATGTATCCATGCTGATATTAATGGTGCGCTGAATACATTGCAAAAATCAAAAGTTGTAGAATTGGACGACAATCTCAAGGTGAAAACGCCGATTCTATTAGAAGTGCAAAAACGTAAGGCTGTTGCTTCGCGCATAGCTTAGTGGGTGCGTCAACCATCCATGTGTACTCGATTTGTCGGGGCTTGTAGCACACGCCAGGTTCATCTGAGTGGTGGCTTCTTCTGCAAGGAAGAACTGCTCTTTTTCGAAAGGGTGGTGCAAGTGGGAAAACAATCGCTCGTTGCCAGTACCAACCAAAAACATACTTGGGGTGTTACCATAAGGGGGCATGAATGCTAGAGCGTCAAACTGTCTAGCGATAGACGAAAAGACCTAGCGTTCTAACTCAAGCCCCCACTGAAATATTTCATCTCAGTGGGGGTAGTTGACTGGAGGCGCTTGGCCGTATGCAAATCTCCTTGAACCGTTTTTACCATTTTCAAGTGAAAGAGTTAGAAACATATTATCGATTGTGAACCGAAATTGGGAGCCTCAAAACACGTTGCCGAATAGAATTGATAGTGTGCAGCCACTATTTGAACGAATCGATGTAAAACAAATTGAGCATGAAATAGAAAAGCTGTATGGAGCGGTAAAGTGAGATAGAGAAAAAGACCTTTCAAATACATGAAAGGTCTTTTGTTACGCACTATGCACGCTACTATGTTTCTTTGTTTTCCTAGCCGTAAGCAGCTGAGGAGTAAAAATTCCAAGTAGTATAAAGAGTATCCCAATCCACTGCATGAAGGTTACGACTTCATGTACAAGTGTAATAGAAGCGATAATGGCCGTTGGTAATTCAGCTGCTCCTAGTATTGTACTAAGTCCTGTTCCTACTTTCGGTACACCAATTGAAAAACAAATGACAGGTACGACAACGCCGAACAATCCGAGGAAGAAAGTGTATTTCCAAAGACCGGCTTGCAGGGTACCATCCGTTAAAAAGGTTGGCGGGAAGAATAGGCATACGATCAGAGTAGCACTTGTTGTCATAAGAAAGCTTTTCGTATAAGGCGGAACTTCTGTAGCAACACGCCCACTTGCAAAAACATAGAATGAAAAAGAGACAGCGGCTAATAGACCAAAGATAATACCTTTCGTGGAAAAGTTTTGTCCGAGACCTTCAAAGACACCGCCTGCAAACAATGTTCCAGTAAATAAAATAATGATAGATATAACTTTCTCACGGTTTGGTAATGTTCGATTAGCGATTGCTTCTATAACGACACCAATCCATGTGAACTGGAAGAGTAGGACAACAGCGATAGACGCTGGTAGTTCTTCTACAGAAATAGCGTAGAAGATACCAGTCATACTCATTGTTGTGCCAACTGTTAGTAAGGAAAAGAATTGCTTTTTTGTTACTTTATGACGTGAAACGAAAAGAACGAGCAGAAGAAGCCCGATCCATCCGAAGACATATTGTCCCCCTAATAGTTGATGTGCTGAAAATCCATCAATGAATCCGAGTTTGAAAATAGTTGAAAGTACGCCGTAGCTACAAGCTCCGAATAAAACAAGTAATGAATACTTAAATTTCTCCATGAAGATCCTCCTTTTAAATAATAAAAAACGCCCGCTATCCAAATAAGGATAACGGGCGAACGAAACAGAGTAAGATACTCTACAAAATTCCGCCATTCATACGAAGTATGAATTTGGGGTATGAAATTGTAGTAGGTTTTTTACATTGCTTTTGGGAATACAATAGAACATTTTACACCTTGAGGCGTGTTTTGTATCCCATAAGGAAACTGATGTTTATCTAATATTTGTTTTACAATATATAGCCCAAGGCCACTACCTTGTACTAATCCGTGTTTGCCAGGGTTTGCGCGATAGAATGGCTCAAATAAATGGGCGAGTTTATCCTCATCAATTTGTGAACCTGTATTTAATACTTCTAATGCATAACCGTTTGGCTTTTCATAAAGCTTTATATATACATGCTGATGGTCAATTGTGTAATGAATTGCATTTGAAATAATGTTAAAAATAGCAGTTTGAATAAATTTAGGGTCAGCTAAAATTTGTACATCTTGCTTAATGTTAGATTGAACATTTAATTGCTTTACAGATACAAAGTAATCTACTTTCTTCATAACATCCTCAATAATATTAGTTAATGAGATAACTTTTAAATCAGGTTTAAATTGAGGGTTTTGTATTTTGGATAATTCCGACATTTTTTCCGTTAATATGTTAATGTCTTGCATCATTTCATAGGAACGTTTTAAATATTTATCTCTATCTTTATAAGCTCCAATTCCGTGAATCATGCCATCTAGTTGTCCCATAACGGCTGCGATTGGTGTTTTTAATTCATGGGAAACCATAGACATAAATTCTTTACGAGATTGTTCTAACTGTTGTTCCTTTTTGAGCTCATTTCTTAAGTCTTGATTGCTTGCATGTAAATTCTTCACAATATTTGGGACCTGTGAAGCAGCTACTTGTAAATTAAAATCGGTTTGGTCTGTATTTTTGTTAAGTAGCTTTTTATCTGAGAAATCAAGATTCATAATATCTTTTAAAGCATCGCTCATAAATTGAAAAGGTTTGGCAATTAGTTTCGTATAAATTAAAGATCCGAGTAAAGATAATGCAAGCATTGTCGCACCAATATGTGGAGCTAATTGCTGCAGTGCATCTGCTAATTTTGGATAATCTTGTGTATCATTTGTGTTATTTGCTGCATTTTGTTTATGTAAGGCATCATTAGTAGCGACTTGCTTTTCCGTTTCTGTAAGTGGAGTAGAAGTGCTGTTTTCCCCCGCAATATTTTGGGTATGTTCTTTTGCTTTTACAGTTTGGCTAGGCTGCAAAAGGTGATTTATGGCTGTGGAGAGTGCTTTATAATCTATAGTAGAAGATTGGAAATTGGAAATCATACTCTCTGAAACAGCCTTACTTTGATTCGTTTTACTTTGGTCGTTTTGTTTGTCTGAATCCGCTTGTTCTGTAGACAGCGCTCCATTTTCTTTTGCAAAACGTTCTTTATCGTAGTTCGAAGCTAGAAAATAAATAATTTGATAAAGACAAAGTGATAAAAGAATACAAAATAATAAGGTTTTGATGAAAATATTTTTGGTGATGTTGTCTGTACTACGATTCGATTTTGTAGCCAATGCCTTTCACCGTTTTAATATAAGGAATCCCTAATTTTTTTCTTAAGTTTTTAATATGTGTATCTATAACTCTTACATCACCATAATGTTCATAGCCCCATACCTTATTTAGCAAATCACTTCTTGATAATACTTTTCCCCGATTTTGCAGTAAAGTATATAAAATTTCAAATTCTTTTGTTGTTAATTCAATTTGATTACCATGAACATAAGCGGCATAGGCTGTAGAATTTAACATCAATTCATGGAATTGTAGTATAGTTGCAGCTTCTGCTTCCTTCGTTGCTGCCCTTCTTAATACAGCCTCTACACGTTTAATAAATACGGTGTAATGGAACGGTTTCGTAATATAGTCATCAATACCTAACTCAAATCCTTTAATTTCACTTTCTTCATTATGTAAGCCTGTTAACATAATGATCGGTACATCAGATTGTCCTCGCATAATTTTACAAATACTATAGCCATCTATATCTGGTAACATCACATCAAGGAGGACAAGATCGTATGAATTTTTTTGGAAAAGAAGAATACCTTCTGTTCCAGCGCCAACGACATCAACAGTAAAGTTTTGTGCCATTAGAAATTCACGAATCAGTTCTTGTATATCTGGGTTGTCTTCAATCACCAGTATATGCGTCATAGTAACACCTCCTAAATAACGCTTTTTACTGCAATATTCGAATTCATCATTTTTTGGATAACTCAAATTGTTTATACATATAATAAGCCCCCGCTATAAAGTCATCATGAAAGTAGCAAGGGGAATGGTTTAGAGAAACTGAATATTTCAGAATTACATTAGTTCTATTATAGTATGTATTGTAAAATTTATAAAATATTATAACTGTATAATTTTAATATCCATGTTTATCAATGTTTTGATATTGCTTAACGAAACCTATTCTTATTATATATGTAAATACAGTTGTTTTGCTACTGTAAATGAATAAATAAAATAAGCCAAGATATAAAATTCTTGGCTACACATAAATCTTGTTTTTAGGTTATTTTACAGTGACGGTAGCTTGCTGCTGAATACGCTCAAATAACCAGTGTATATCATTGTTATACATACGAATACAACCAAGTGTTGTCCATTTGCCGATTGCTTGATTATTGTTAGTACCATGAATCGCATAAGTTGTTCCGTAAGTTCCTGCCATGTTTAGTCCGAGCCAACGGTCACCAAGTGGATTACGTGGATCGCCGCCTTTAATTTTTCCTGTATAGTAAGGACGGTTTTTAATTTTATTAACGATTTGAAAAGTACCTTTAGGCGTAGGTGTGGCTGCTTTTCCAGTAGCGACAGTAAAACTCTTTATAAATTGTCCGTTTTGATAATAATCCATTTTATTTAACTGCGTATTCACGATAAGCTGATCGTTTGTTGTAGCTGCCTCAGCATTTGTGAATGGAATAGTTAAAAATCCTAATGATAATAGTGCGCTTAATAATAGTTTTTTCATTATATTCTCCTTTTTACTATTGTAATAGTCTTACATACAATGAATTTGCAATCCTCGTAATACTTTATTTACATTTTCATCTAATGTTTCAAAGAACGTAGTAATCTTTGGATTTTGTTTGTTGTTTTTATCAATAAGTAATCTTTCATTTAGTAAAAGTTCACCATGTAGTCCAAAACTTTGAACTTGAATATTTAGCTCATCTTCAGTTTCAGAAATAATTGGTAAGAAGTAGTGGAAAGCTTTCGTTGGAATGATGTAACTTTTACCAATCATGCTTTCTTGATTTGAATTAATCCATTTTTTCGTAACAATCTTAATGTTCTTTTTTGAAACGATAAAAGACAGTGTTGTAGATTTTGTTAAACTTACGTCAAATTCACTTGTTTCACATATGTGTAAATTAAAAACGGTTTCATTTTGATGAGATTCAACATTTGTATTAATAAAATCATGCATTTTATAAGCTTCCATTTCTTATTCACCCTTTTTTCAATTTCGAAAAACTACTTATATTTATTCAATTTAATGCTTAGTCATATATTAGTTAAATTTTTCAACAAATTCCGATATAATCTTACAATACGTATATGAAGCTAATATGAAGTTAGTATGAGTTTGTGGTGGTTTTTTATTGAGAACAAAATAAGGTGACTTTAAGTGTTAAAAACTGGATAAAAAATGCATATTAATGCCCTTGTGTCGTCTGATATATAGTTGTTAGCTTATTTTAAAACGATAATGGATAGCAGCAAATAATGAACAGAAAACTTTAGTGTGAGCCTTACAAAAATGTAATAAAAATGTAAGCTATTGTGATAGTTATTTCGACAATTTTTTTATACAATAATAGTAAGAAGTTGTACGTGATTGAAAGGAGAGATGACATGGAATGGGTTCATGAATTATTTCAGCAGTACGGGTACTATGTTGTACTTGTTGGTTTGCTGTTAGAATATATTGCACTTCCGTTTCCGGGAGAGCCAACGTTAGCATATGCGGGGTTTTTAGCACAGAAGGGCGATTTAAGTTTACCGATTTTAATTATCCTATCCTTTATTGGGACAAGTGTAGGAATGACAATTCAATACTTTTTAGGAAATAAATTAGGTATGCCCTTTATTCAAAAGTATGGGAAATACGTATTTTTAACACAAAGAAAAATCGACTTAACAAGAATGTGGTTTGATAAGTATGGATACTTCCTTATTTTTATCGGCTTCTTTATTCCTGGTGTACGTCATTTTACAGGATATTTTGCAGGAATTATTAACTTACCATTCCGTCGTTTTGCGATTACAATTTACTCAGGTGCTCTATTTTGGGTATCATTCTTCTTAATCGGTGGTTACTGGTTAGGTGGCAACTTACATGATATTTTTGGAGTGCTAGAAGATCATATCGGTAAAATCATTGTTGGAGTTATCGTTATCGTAGCAACTACGTTAGGAGTACGTTTCCGCAAACAGCTAAAACGAGTATTGTTACAAAACGCAAGTTAATATGGAATCCATTCTATGTCAGAATTTAGGAAGGCAGTGCAGACGCACTGCCTTTTTATTTTATATTCCAATCTATTCTCAACTTTCCTTTTAACTTATTGCCATTAACTATAATGTAATACGTTCCCGTCTTAATTGCTGCAAATTGGTATGTATTAGGACCGTTTGAAGCTAAATAATTTTCTTCCTCTTGAAACTCACTAGCCATTTTTACGGCTCCCATGTAGCCATCCGGATTTTCAGCTCGTGATTCAATGGTAAATTCTAATATGTCACCTCGTTTTAGTTCAATGGGGACTTTATGTTCACCACTAAAATGTTGAAAAGATGCTTCGAAAGAGTTTTCTGTTTTTGTTTCGACCCATTGTTCTTTTGATGTTCCAACCTTTTCTAGATCGATAAAGTTGATTGTGATAAATATAATAAGCATAATGCCTGGCACGACATATTGTATCCACTTAAGTTTTGTTGCTATAACTGCACATAAGTAGAAAAAAAGAGAACACACTGCTCCAATTGATCCGAGAAACAAGAACTGTATTAGACTAGCTTCTTTAAATATTAGGAATGGAAGAGAAAATAAATAGCCGCAAAAAATATAAAGGCATAATGTCTTCAGTCTTGTATATGTTTTTAATTTCAATTTATCGATGCAAATAGAACAAAAAATTGCATACGCCGCAAGAATAGGAGCGAAGGGAACATAAAGTAGTTCTCGTAATCCAGCTAAGAAACTATATAATGTTTGTTGACTAGTTGTTAAGAGAAGCGTGCTAATAAGTAATAATAATAATAAAGCTGCTGTAAGCTTAGTAAGAACGTAAGAAAAGGTAGATGTTTTCTTCATATGGAACCTCCTTTGTTTAATATTTCACATTCATTATATAAGTTATTTTCATCATAATACATCTTTATTTTTGTCAATTATTATAGTCGTAATGACAATTATAATTGACAAAAATAAGGATATTATTTACAATTTTAATTAAATAAATGAAAAAGAGGGAAGACATGAAGCTTCAAAATCGAGTGAGGGAATTGCGAGCAAAGCATCGTTTATCACAAGGGGATTTAGGGAAAGCGATTGGATCATCACGGCAAACGATTAGTTTAATTGAGCGCGGGGATTATGCACCATCTATTGTATTGTCGCTAAAAATCGCACAAATTTTCAACGTACCGGTGGAGGAAATATTTGCGTTAGTGGAGGGGGAAGATGGAGATGAAGAGTAATCGAAAAAAACAATTTGATGTTGTGGGGAAAATAGCATTAAGTATGATGGGTGGCTTTTTAACATCTTATATAGCTTTAAATTTACTCTCGGATGAACCGAGAAAATTATCATCTAATACATTTATAGGTGTATGTACTATTTTTGGAATCGTAATGATGTACTACACTTGGAAGAATACACGTATGTTAGCGGAGGCACGCGATGAAGAAGAGAGCGTACAAGGAAGAAAATTAGGCATTATAAGTATATATTTACGTGTAGGTGATATAGTTACGCAAGCATGGTTTGTATATGCAGTTATTACATGTAGACGTGCACTGTTGCAGGATACAAATGTTTCATTTGCAGTGTGGAATTTAGTAGCTTCTATCGTCTGTTTAACTATTGTAGTGGTTATCGGGCTCATAACAAAGAATCGTTATAACAAGCTATATCCTGAACAAGGTGTAACATATATGGAATCTATGAAAATGTGGACGAAAAATGCAGATGAGGGATTAAAGCACATTGTGCATGAGGCTGGATATAAAGCGTATGAATTTACGAATACAATATTAGCATATGTATGGTGGGCTGCCGTTATATATACAGCGGCTAGTGATATCGATTTTGTATTAATTGGCCTAATCTCATTTATTTGGATATTGCATCTCGGAAAATTCATGTACGAAATGCATAGAAAAATGATTTATTAAGGGGAGAAAAAGGTGGATATTTTAAGAAGGCCAGCTGGTTCACTGACAGTGGCGCTCATTCTGTCCATTTTATACGGAGTGATCCGAACTGGGAAATTAGAAACAATGTTGAATATATGGGCATTATTGGGGATTTTTCTGGCAGTGGTAATCATTCATGAGTTAGGACATGTCGTATTCGGCGTAATAGGTGGTTTGACATTTAAATTTATGACAGTAGGGCCTATTACTGTTCAAAAAGAGAAGGGAAAAGTACGCATTCGAGAAAATAAATTATGGGCGTACTTCGGAGGCGTGGCAATGTTAATACCGCCTTCTATAGTAACACCTAACCTTTCAAAAAAATGGGCATGGATGACTTTAGGTGGACCAATTACAAGTTTACTATTTGGTATTACTTTTGGTTACATATACATGGTGAGTTATTATCAATATCTTTTATATTTTTCTGTTTTCCATTTTATAATTTTTGCGGTTACAATCGCGCCGATAAAAGGAACGCTTATGAGCGATGGTATGCAATTTCTTATTTTAATTAAAGATGATGAAAAGGCGAAGCAGCATGTATATAACATTCAAGTATCGAGTGAGTTATTTAGTTATAAGAGGCCGAAAGATTGGGATAAGAGATTAGTAGAACTTAGCGAAGATAAAATAAAAGAAAATAAAAATATAAGAGAGATCATGAGCGGACTTATGCTCGTTTTCCTTGCCCGATCGGATCAAAAGGGAATGGAAAGAGCAATACTATATGTAGAACAAGTTGCCCAACTTTCTGTCACGAAAGAAAATAAATATTTCGTTAGTAGTTTTCATAGTTGGTATCTTTTATATAAAGCTCTTTATCAGATGGATAGTCTTTCTCTGCAAGAAGCGAAGGAATATGGGAAGGCCATTACAAAAGTGGACTTACATGGGTATTATCGTACACAAGGAATTGTTAAATATTTAGAGGGCGATATGGAAGCGTCCCACACTTATATGAGGAAAGCAGACAAAGAATTAAAGAGTGCCGAGAAGAGTGAAATAGGATATTTACAATTAGAGAGAGAATGGTTTGAGCAGTTGAAAGAGAGGGTATCTTACGATGGGTAAGGTATCCTCTTTTTTCTATGTCGTCTTATGCCGTTCCATAAAAAGTCTGTGGCGAGTAAAATAAGATAAGCAGAGCAAAGCTTGGAGGAATTCTAGATGGAAATTTTAACGATTATTTTAATAGTCTTGCTTATTTATGCTGTTTTTAAAGTAGCATATGTAGCATTAAAGATACTCGCGATCCTATTAGTTATCTTTTTAATCGTAGAGTTCGGCAGTAAATTGCTTGGGGGATAGGGTATGTTGTGCGTTTTGAGTGTCGAAGGGTGTCGGTAAGTCGATAACCTGTGTCGAAACGTCGATATAATGAAAAAATCGTTGATATAAGTGGAGAAACGATCGATATATTTGAAAAATCGTTGATATATTTTAGTGAATACTGAATGGGGTATGTGGAAAAGAAGTTGCCGTGGGGGTAGCTTCTTTTTATTTTAGTGATGGGGTATGAACAGGAAAGAGTAACAAAACAAAAAAGCTGGAAGAGTATCTTCCAGCTTACGAGTTACTTTCAATTTGGCGACCGTTTTCTTCTTCATTGTCTTGTAAAAGGTTGAATACGTCTGCTAGGCAGAATGCAATGAACCAAGTCCATAGACCGTGGAAGAAAGCTGAGCTTAATTGAAGTGGTAATGTATAGTTAGTCATTGAGTAGGAAATACATCCGCCAACGATTCCAATCATTGTTAATAACATTGTTTTTTGCGCATTTTCTTCTGGATTGAAGAGGAAGTAAATGTATCCACCTAAAATTGAAGCGCTTACAAGGGTTTCGATTCCATTAAAAATGATATTCTCTCCTAGCTGAGTGTTTGTCCAGAAGCAGATCGTTCCGCCGATAATAGCAAACAGGACAGCTATTGTGTATCTTATATATTGATTCATATGTTCATCTCCTTATGTAATAAGATGATTTGGAAGTCAAAAAGGTAGGTATAGTATATTGAAGTGAGTTTTAGTTGTACGTATCTTTTTATAAAAAGATCATTGAAGAGTGATCGGTTGTTTAAACCGTTACGTGTATGGTGTCTGAAATATACCCGACTGCTCGTTTCTTTTTGCTTGTAAAAATAAGAGAAACTTCCAAGTCTATATACTCTTTTTTTGTGAGTCTGCTTTCATTATAACACATTTAGGGCCACAATAATAGAATTATCTGATTTTGTAATAAGTGTAAAAAATAAAAATCGCAAGGAAATACCACTAACAATGCGGTTTAGTGGAAGAAGGATTTTAATTTATTATGATGAAATATGTAATCAAGGTGAGATCTAAGAAGGAGGCTTACATACTATAAAAAATGTTTTGTAGCATGAATGTAAGGGAGGAGAGCTAACTTGGAGATCACAACAGAAAGATTAATAATTAGACCTTTTAAGAGTACTGATTTACAGGATGTATTTGCTATTTATAATAATGATGATACATGTAAGTTCCTATTACATAATAAGTGGACTCATGAAGACATGCAGAAAAGATTTAATAAGAAGCTAGCAAACAATGTACTTACTGAAGAATCAATATTAAGTTTGGCAGTTATATACAAGACTAAAGTAGTTGGTGATTTATCCGTATGGTACACAAATATGAAAGACACTGTTGAGATTGGTTATAGTTTTTCAAATGAAGTAGCTGGGAGAGGTTTGGCAACAGAAGCAGTAAGTAGTTTGGTATTTAAATTATTTAATGAATTTTATGTACATCGTATACAAGCTAATCTTGATGCACGTAATACAGCTTCACAAAAATTGTGTGAACGAATAGGCATGAGAAAGGAAGCCCATTTCATACAAGATTTTTGGAGTAAAAATGAATGGACAGATAGTATTGTATACGGAATGCTATCCTCCGATTTGTAGTAATAAACTTCGTGATTTTATTATGCTAAAGGGTGCGTTAGTTGAATAACAAAGGGCATAACATATTATATATGACTAATATGTTATGCCCTTTCATGTATTAACCTTTTTTATATGCGTTTGAAACGGCCGACAATTTCAACTGTTTCAGTAATGTTCATGAATGCTTTGTTATCCACTTGACGGATAATACGTTTCATTTCGCCTAACTCATAGCGAGTCACGACAGTGTAAATCATTTTTTTCTTATGGTTTGTATAGCCGCCGACAGCATCTACCATTGTCACCCCGCGTATGCCGTGATGCAATAGTGCGCTTTTTATTTCCTCGCCTTTTTCTGTAACTGTCATTATCGTTAATTTAATATGTTTCGTATGCACAGCATCGATAACTTTGCTGACTACAAACCGGCTAATTAACGTATAAAGCGTAATATCCCATCCGAAAATAAATCCTGCTGCAACAAGTAAGATTAAGTTGAATCCAAAGATGATTGCTCCAATTGAAATATCTCGATGTTTCGCTACAATCAATCCAACAACATCAAAGCCACCTGTTGAAGAAGCAAATCGGAATATGATTCCGGAAGCTGCTCCGCAGATTACACCACCAAATACAGAAGACAGTAAAATATCGTCTGAAACTTGGTGTACAGGGATAATGTTCATCGCTAACGATGATATAGCTACAAAGTACGCTGTTAAAAAGGTTGTCTTTTTGCCTAAGTAAAAGTGACTTAAAATAAGAAGAGGAATGTTTAGTAAAAAGATAAGTGCACCGATATTGTAGTGCATTAAATAACCGATAATCATCCCTACACCAGCGAAGCCACCGCTAATCATGTTATGCGGGATAAAGAACATATTCATAGAAATTGCATACAAAATAGAGGCTACGAAAATAACAACCAACTGTATGATAAATTCTAAGTGAAATGTTTTAGCTGCTGGGAAGGATAAAAAGGCGGTGTCGGGAACGTAATCGGCGTCTCCTAGTTGACCCATAGTATGTTTCATCTCCATATTCATTTTTGATTACAAGAAGAGAATAAAGGTTTTTTCAAAAACTGGCAATAGTTTTATTATAATGCGAAAATTTTATAAATTTCTAACAAATTAAACCTATACAAGGATACGTGTGAATATACTAAAGAAAGCGAATACATTAGTTTTTTAGCATAGTTTTCTTGAGAAAATATGCAAAATACTTTTTTGACGATAAAAGGAAATAGAGAATGTTTGTTGAATGTGCTAAAATGACCTTATTAAGGATGTGAAGCGATGGAATTTTTATTGCAGGATGCAATTCTATATATATCGTTTGTAACGACAGCACTTTGTTTATTAGAAGTTTTCTTCCTTGCTAATGTTTCTCGCTTTGTGCGTCAGCAAGCATCAAGCGGTAGACAAAGAGCTTTTAAACTAGTTAATACGTGTGAAGAGGGTACTGGTAATGTAACGCTTTTCTCTATTTTTTATAAATATGGAATGATTCGTTCTGTGCGCAGACAAGAATCCAGTGAAGAGAATGACGAGGTCGGTCCGTATACACCAATGTTTCGCTAAATAATTACGAAACATTGGAGGAATGAACATGTTAAAATCATACCGAGCTGTGCTCGTTAGTTTATCATTATTACTTGTTTTTGTTTTATCTGGTTGCAGTAATGCAGCCCCAATTGATGCACATAGTACGGGAATTTGGGATCATTATTTCGTATATCCAATCTCGTTTATGATTCAATTTGTTGCTCATCACATACCAGGAGCTAGCTTCGGGATTGCTATCATTATTATGACGCTCGTTATTCGTTCAGCCATGATTCCATTAGCTGTTTCACAATATCGTAGTCAAGCGAAAATGAAGAAAATGCAACCTGAACTGCAGAAGCTGAAACAAAAATACGGTGATGTGGGTAAAGATCTTGAAAAACAAAAGCAGTATCAAAAGGAAATGTCGGAACTAATGAAATCAGGCGGTTGGAATCCACTAGCTGGTTGCTGGCCACTATTAATACAAATGCCGATTTTCTCTGCTTTGTATTATGCGATTAGCCGAACAGAAGAGATTCGCACATCGTCATTTTTATGGGTGAACTTAGGACATGCAGATCCTTATCATATATTACCGATTATCGCAGCGTTAACGACATTTATTCAGATGAAAGTTTTCCAATCTAATATTACACCTGGAGAACAAGTACAGATGCTGAAAGTGCAGCAAATTATGATGCCAGCAATGATTTTATTTATGGGATTTGCGGCGCCATCAGGACTTGTGTTGTACTGGATAACGGGTAATTTATTTACAATGACACAAACAATTGTATTAAGAAGAATAATGGAACGTGAAGAATTACAATTACAAAAAGCTTAGAAAAACGCCGCTCGGGATGAGCGGCGTTTTTTTGTTAAGTCGTTAAGGAAATGTTAAGAAACCGACATTACTATAGGAATTGTATACGAAAGTGTACATGCTTTAGAAATATGAAGGAGGAAATTTCCTATGAAGAAGAAAACAGTTGGGTATTTAGCGATTGCAGGTGCTTTATCATTTGGAATCATTGGAGGAGTCGGTATTCCGGCATTCGCGGCAACGAATACTCAAGCAGCTGAGCAGTCTACAAAAACGGCGAAAAAAGATTTAGATGACGCTACAAAACAAAAAGTAAAAACGATTATGGACGATACAAAGAAACAGTTGAAGGAGTTAGGTGTAAAGCTTCCAGAGAAAGAAAAACGTAAAGATATGTTTGCGGGATTAGATGATCAAACAAAAGAAAAAGCAAAATCAATTTTAGAGCAAGAGAAATCCGGCAAATTAACACGTGAACAAGCGCAAGAGGAATTAACGAAGTTAGGCGTGAAAATGCCAGAGAAGGGTAAGCATGGAGATATGTTCACTAACTTAGACGAAGCAACAAAAGAAAAAGCGAAATCAATTTTAGAGCAAGAGAAATCCGGCAAATTAACACGTAAACAAGCAAAAGAGGAATTAACGAAGTTAGGCGTGAAAATGCCAGAGAAGGTTAAGCATAAAGACATACTTGCTAACTTAGACGAAGCAACAAAAGAAAAAGCAACGTCTATTTTTGAACAGGAAAAGTCCGGGAAATTAACACATAAGCAAGCAAAAGAAGAATTAACAAAACTAGGCGTGAAGTTCCCAGAGAAGGTTAAGCATAAAGACATCTTTGCGGGATTAGATGAGACAACGAAAGAAAAAGCAAAAGCGATTTTAGAGAATGAAAAGAAACAATTAGAGGAATTGAACGTTGATTTACCGCACCATAAAGTGAAACTTTAATCAGTGGTGCATTTCCACTGATTATTAGTTGAACCAATCGGGCTTTTACGGGCAGTTAATATTCCAACTTCATCCTTGTATTCGCTGGATTTTAAGGTGGAAGTTTTACTGCCCGTTAATGCGGGGTAAATTTTTTATGAAAAAAGATGAGAAATAATTGAGTAAAGTCGTATCTTCCGTGTGGGCAACCGGAAGGTATGTATGTGAGGAGACTTTCTTTTAGAAAGTCTCCTCTTACTTATTGTCGTTTTTTGTTGGTAAATCGATATATTTTGAAAATCGCTGAGATAATTTTTACCGCTACGCTGTTCCAAAGATACTGGGGAATTAGAGAAATATTATAGCTTCTGTTATAATATAAGAAGAGAAACATTTCTTATGTTATATAAAAAATATATTGATTTTTTCTAACAATTCAATATAATGAACAATAACTACAAAATTCGACATCAAGAAGTGATGATGAGGACATGATCAATTTTTTACGATTCTCAGAGAGGGAAGCCTTTGGCTGTGAGCTTCCTAATACGGAAAAATGGATTACCACCTCTGAACTGCAGCAGTGAACGGATACCTAGTAATTGCTTGCCGGCAAAAACCGTTATTTAGACTTGAGAAATTGGTGAAGTATGTTACTTTACGAATTGAAACAAGGGTGGAACCACGAATAAAACACTCGTCCCTTTTTAGGGAGGAGTGTTTTTTTATTTCATTTTTGCATCACACTAGAATTGGAAGGAGGATACGCAGCATGCATCATGATGAGAAGAACAAAATTGGTTTAACAGTAGCACTTTCTATCGTAGTAGGAACGATTATTGGATCTGGTGTGTTTATGAAGCCAGGGAGCGTATTAGATTACTCGGGGAGTTCTAATATGGCTATTCTTGCTTGGGTAATTGGTGGTCTGTTGACGTTAGCAAGTGGTTTAACAGTAGCCGAAATTGGAGCGCAAATCCCGAAAAATGGTGGGTTGTATACGTATTTAGAGGAGATTTACGGAAGTTTTTGGGGATATTTATCAGGCTGGATGCAAACAATTGTTTATGGACCAGCTATTATTGGAACATTAGGATTGTACTTTAGTTCTTTAATGATTAATTTTTTCTATTTAGATAAAGTATGGAATTTACCAATTGCTATTGGAACAGTTGTGTTCCTTGGCGTTGTAAATAGTATGGGAACAAAATATGGAGGTATCGTCCAAACGGTTACGACAATTGGAAAGATGATTCCAATCGTATTAATTGTTGTGTTAGGTTTTTGGAAAGGAAATAGCGATATCTTTAATGTAGTAGTGCCGATATCAGAAAATCAAAGTATCGGTATGGCAATTTTAGCAACATTATTTGCTTATGACGGCTGGATTCTACTTGCTTCGATTGGCGGAGAAATGAAGAATCCAACAAAGCTATTACCGAAAGCGATGACAGTTGGGATTTTAATTGTAACGGCTGCTTACGTACTAATTAACTTGGCATTATTAAATGTGTTACCAGCAGCGAAAATTGTAGACCTTGGAGAGAATGCAACAGCGACAGCTGCGGGCATGCTACTTGGAGAATATGGCGGGAAAATCATTAGTATCGGTATTATCGTTTCTATTTTCGGTTGTTTAAATGGAAAGATTTTAACGTTCCCACGTATTCCGATGTCTATGGCAGAGCGTGGACACCTTCCGTTTTCTAAGTTTATCGCAAAGGAAAGTCCAAGATTTAAAACACCAGCAAATGCGATTACTGTTGAAATCATTTTAGGAATTATTTTAATGGTTATTAGTGATCCGAATAAGCTATCTGAGATTTCCGTATTCATTATTTATATTTTCTATGTAATGACGTTTATTGGTGTCTTCATTTTAAGAAAACGTAACAAGAATAAAGAGCGTGCATACAGTGTACCGTTATTCCCGATTGTACCAATCGTTGCGATTTTAGGATCATTGTTTGTACTTGGAAGTGCGATTATTAATGATCCGGTAAGTTGTTTCTTATCAATTGGAATTGTCTTTACTGGACTACCGGTATATTGGTATTTAAATAAGAAGAACAAAACTAGTGTTTAATAATTAGAAGGCAGGCGTATGATACGCCTGTTTTTTTATTGTAAAAAAATTGTACTTGTGTTCAATTTCTTTTTTGGTTACTATAGTCGTAGTAACCAAAAAAGAAAGCGTGGGGAAAGACTTGAATTTTCGTGTGTATATTTTAGCTATCGCGGCTTTCGTAGTCGGAACGGTTGAGCTAATTATAGGAGGAACGCTCGATCTAGTTGCCAATGATTTAGGAGTATCTATTAGTGCAGCTGGTCAGCTTATAACAATATTTTCAGTAGTATTTGCTTTATCAGGTCCGGTTTTATTGGCGATAACTGGAAAATTTGAAAGAAAAAGATTATACATTGGGGCATTATCAATTTTCTTAATCGGAAATATTATTTCAGCATTTAGTGTGAATTATGGGATGTTAATGTTCTCAAGGGTTATTTGTGCGGCGAGTGGTTCGCTTATTATTGCACTGTCAGTAACACTTGCTTCTAGCGTTGTAGAACCACATTTTCGTGCGCGTGCAATTGGAATCATCTTCATGGGGATTAGTGGTTCACTTGTACTTGGAGTACCGCTTGGCCTTGTACTCGGAAATGCATATGGATGGCGTGCACCATTTGTACTCATTTCGATCTTAACAGTAATGGCACTCGCATGTATTTCATTATTCTTAACGAAAGTACCACCAACATCAGTGCTATCGATAAGAGAGCAAATCGCTACGTTAAAAGATAAAAAAATTGTCAGTGCACAGTTAACGTCATTCTTATTTTTAACGGGTCATTTAACACTATATGCATATTTAACACCATTTTTAAAAGATGTGATGCATGTTGAGGCAAATTGGATTAGTGTATTTTACTTCATTTTCGGAATTGCAGCGGTACTTGGAGGCGGCCTTGGGGGCTTGCTTGCTGATAAATGGGGATCGAAGAAAAGTATTATTTCAATTATTATCGTATTTGCGTGTGCGATCTTCATATTGCCAATGATGACATTTTCATTCCCGCTGTTCATTATTATGATGGGAATTTGGAGTATGCTTAGCTGGGCTATTTCACCAGCACAACAAAATTATTTAATTGAAATTGCACCAGAATCAGCTGGTATTCAGCAAAGTTTAAATAACTCTGCGCTTCACTTAGGGATTGCTCTCGGTTCAACAGTAGGCGGAGTTGTTATTGAGAAATCATCTGTTATATATAATGCTTGGGTAGGTGGCGGCTTTATTATATTAGCACTACTTTGTGCAATTTTCTCGATTACGAGAGGACGTTCTGCTCAGTTTGCAAAAGAAGAATCTATCGTTTGATAGGTTCTTTTTTATTTGTAAAAAATTGCAGGTTTTAGTAGGTGGATGGAGAAAGTTGTATGTAGCGAGGTGATGGAGAATGATGTCTAATTTCTCGGTATTTGGCATGATAATTGCTCTACTACCGATATTGATAGTTGTTGTTGTATTAAGGTGGGTCCGTTTCATCTATCAAAATTCAGAGAAACAAGTGGAGCAAAATGAGAAAATTATTGAGCTGTTGACGGAGATAAAGGAAAAAGATAAGTAATATGTATTCGTTTAAAATTTGTTTCTCGTAAGTTATGAAGGCACTTATAAAGTGCTTTTTTATTTTTTGGAAATTTAAAATATGTAATATTCATTTGTCAATAGCAGCATGAGAGCAAATAATTTAAAGGTTGCTTATTACTTTGGAACTTTCTCAACAATTCGACAAGATGCTACAAAAAAACCACCTATTCTCTTTTTTTCACTATAAGTACAATGAAACAGTAAGATTGCTTCATGTAGAAATTTATATATGGTGGTGGAGAGAATGAAACGAAAGATGGTAGGTAAATGGTTTAGTTTTTTAAGCGCTCTTATTATTTTATTAGGAATTGCAATGCCACAAGTAAAGGCAGAGGTAATGAACAGAGAAACATATAAAATGGATTGGAGTTATAGTAATTCGAAACAGCGTGAAATAAAAACAGAAATAATTAAAACGGCTTCGGGTAGTATTGCGTATTGTTTAACGCCTGATTTGCGTTCTCCAAATGGAGATGATTTGCCTGAAATGGGGAAGACATCTGATGCCGTATATCGTGTTTTATTAAATGGATATCCTCAAAAAAGCCCATCTGAATTAGAGGTAGCGACAACGGAAGAAGCACATTATGCTACACAATTAGCGGTATGGATTGCAGCAAATGAATTAACGGTAGAAGATTTAGTTGCAAAAAATGAACGAGTACATAATCTTATGAAGCGTTTAGTAGAGGCTTCAAAAAAAGAAACTGGATCACAAGATGTATTCTTTAAAGTTAATCCTGTAGATCCACAAACTGCTACACAAAAAGGTAATTATTTAGAAACAGGATTTTATGCAGTGCAAACAAATGCGGTTTCTGGCTCTTATACAATTCTTCCTGAAAATGCTCCTAAAGGGCTTCGAATTGTAAATGAAAATGGAGAAGAAAAAAGTACATTATCAATTAACGAAAAATTTAAAATATTATTCCCGAAAGATACGAGTAGTGATAATTTTAAAATGAAAGTGAAGTCTACTTTAACAAATTTACAAGCAATAGCTTTTAAAGGATCAGAAAAAGTTCAAAATACAACGGTATTGTTACAAAGAAATAGTGAGAAAATCAGTACAGATTTAGTTGTAAATTGGGAATCAGTAGGCTCTTTAAAGATTATGAAATTAGGAGAAAAAAAGGAATTATTAAAAGGAGCGGTGTTTGAAGTTTCTAATGAAAACTTTAAACAAAATGTCACGACTAATGATAAGGGGATTGCGGAGCTAGGGAATCTTCCAATCGGTATATATAGCGTCAAAGAAATTCAAGCGCCAGCTGGATATGTGTTAGACGGAAGTATTAAAAAAATTGAAGTGAAAACTGGTGAAACTGCTGTATTAGAGTTGAAAAATGAAAATATAAAAGGTGAACTAGAAATAACGAAAGTAAATATAGCGGATGGGAATACAAAATTACCAAATGCAGAGTTTACAATCTACAACGAACAAGGGAAAGAAGTAGTAAAAGGGAAAACGGATGAAAAAGGTGTAGCGAAATTTAAACTACCATACGGAAAGTACACGTATAAAGAAACAATAGCACCGAATGGATATGTAATAAGTGAAGAGACGTTTGCATTTGAAATAAAAGAGAATGGAGAAATTATTAAACATATCGTTCAAGATAAAAAAGTAGAAGGTGAACTAGAAATAACAAAAGTAGATGTAGCGGATGGGAATACGAAACTGCCAAATGCAGAGTTTACAATTTATAATGAACAGGGAAAAGAAGTAGTAAAAGGAAAAACAAATGAGCAAGGTATAGCGAAATTTAAACTACCATACGGAAAGTACACGTATAAAGAAACGATAGCACCGAATGGATATGTAATAAATGAAGAGACATTTGCATTTGAAATAAAAGAGAATGGCGAAATTATTAAACATATCGTTCAAGATAAGAAAGTAGAAGGTGATTTAGAAATAACGAAAGTAGATGTAGCGGATGGGAATACGAAACTGCCAAATGCAGAGTTTACAATCTACAACGAACAAGGGAAAGAAGTAGTAAAAGGGAAAACGGATGAAAAAGGTGTAGCGAAATTTAAACTACTATACGGAAAGTACACGTATAAAGAAACAATAGCACCGAATGGATATGTAATAAATGAAGAGACATTTGCATTTGAAATAAAAGAGAATGGAGAAATTATTAAACATATTGTGAAAAATAAGAAAGAAGAAAAGGCATCACTTCCTTCTAAGCCAAATAAGCCAACACCGAGTGGAGAAGTGAAACCTTCCGCTGATGTGAAGCCGATGCAACAACATAATACTCATAATGAAGTGCGTTTACCAGCTACTGGCGGCGTCGGCAATGAATTTACGGCTTTATTCGTTTTAGGAATTGGTTTTATTATTGCTGGTGCTTATGTGTTAAGGATGAAAAATAGAAAAGAAATGTAGAAAAAAACGCCTTGTAATAGAGGCGTTTTTTTAGTATCTTAACTTCCTCAACAAACTCTTAATTTCCTCATCTTGCATGAAGAGATCCAGATGCTTTTCTGTAATTTTTGCAAGTGCAACGTCGTGATAGAAAAATTCTGTAAAGAACTTTACGAAAGGTTGCGACATTGTTTTCATCGCTTGCCATGACTCTTGCTCTACACCAGCAAATAAAATTTCGCGGTCGTCAACGATGAGTAGCAAGTAGCGTTCTAATGCGTTAGGTTCTTCAGTTGGGATTAGAAAATGCATGTTTTCTAAGTCTGTTTCTACTTTTCCAACTATAAGGGACTCGAGTTTGACGCCTTGTTTTGCTTTTTCTTCTAGTGAAGGAAGGTATTCTGAAAGAGTGTCATTCCAAGCTGAAATGCGAATTGATTCTTTTGCACTTTCGATGAGTTCTTTACTTTGAACTCGAATAGAAGATTGCATTTTTAAGCTCCACACACGGTCATCTGTAAATGATTTTTTTGATATATTCGTTTCTAATTCTTTAATGTTTGATTGAAATTCTGTCGTTAATTTTTCAATTGCGAGCTTTAGTGGTAATGCTGTATACAATTTTTTCTTTTCTGAAACAGAATCCATTACCATTCCTTTATCAATCAGGCGTGCTAGCACTTCATATATTTTTGCTTTTGGAACACCAGAATGCTTCACAATTGTTGTAGCATCTAATGGTTCATTGCTTGATACGACAACTTCATAAGCTTGGCTTTCATATTGTGAGAAACCGAATTTTTGTAACATAGTTCCCTCCGAACGAATGAGATGATATAGCTTAAGGATAATGAACTATTTGTTTTTGCACAAGTGGTAGTAGGTTTTCTACTCAGATTGAGATGAGAATTAATTTCAATTTTTTAATTTTATCCATTATACTTAATATAGTGATTAATATGATTACAATACAACGAGAAGGGGATGCTTGGGGGAAGATGTTGAGAAGTTTACGTTTAAAAATTGCGGTAGTATTTTCGGTGCTTATTTCTATGATGTTTGTAATATTAGGTACAGCTATGTATCAATTACAGAAAGAGAAGGAAGTGCGCTCCTTAGACCAGTATTCTCAAAATACGATGGATCTTGTGACAGAGCAACTTACGACATTTGTTCAAAGAACGGATGAAGATATGGGATATTATGCGAACAGTGAGATGGTTCGTAATATACTTCAAGACGGAGTTACTCCAGAAGAAGAAGCATTTTTGACGAAAGAGTTTTCAGAGTACAAAAAGAATCATCCTGGTATTTTAGACTTATATATTGGTACGAAAGATAAAAAAACATTAAGTGCCAATCTTGCTGAAGGTGGACAAGTGCCAGAAGGATATGATCCAACGACAAGACAATGGTATAAAGAATCAGAAGCTGATGTGAAAAAGGTTCACTGGGGACAACCTATGTATGAAATTGCAACAGGTAAGTTAAGTGTGGGAGTTTCTAAAGCAATTACAGCTCAAGATGGATCTGTGTTAGGTGTTGTTGCGATGGATGTATCGCTCGGAACAATTCAGAAGTTACTTCATAATATTCAATACAATAATGGCGGAGAAATGTTTATTATAAATGATAAAAGTATGGCTCTTGTTTACCCAGAGAAAATAGGGAAAGATGTTTCGAAAGAGCCACTTGTGAAGAGTTTAAATAAAGAGGTAACAAAATATGCTGTCACTACATTAAAAGGTGAAGAAGTAGTTGTTTATAGCCAGTCATTTGATTTGATGAAATGGAAAATAGGAATTTTTTATCCGAAAGAAACGATTGATGGGCTATTAAATAGTATGAGAAATACAGTCCTTATAATGGCATGTATTAGTTTATTAGTTGGAATCGCAGCTTCATACTTGTTCTCAAGAAGATTAGCAAGACCATTGCAACTATTAACAAATCACGTTCAAAAAGTAGCAGAAGGTGACTTAACGTTGCAAATGAAAGTGACAAGTAAGGATGAAGTTGGAGAGCTGACGAATCATTTTAATCATATGGTTGAGCAAATGAATGAAATGGTAAGTAAAATTAAAAATAGTGTATCAACAGTGCAACAATCAACGAATAATCTACATTATTTAACGAATGAAACTGTAGCAGCTAGTAGAGAAGTATCAGGTGCAATGGATGATGTGAGCGGAGGAGCTTCTACTCTTGCTAATAGTGTAGATGAAGTTTCAGAGCAACTCGAGAATATGGCGCAGTCAGTGGAACAAATGAATAATTCGGTTGGTGAAATAAAAGGTGTGGCTGGCAAAGCTGAAGAGGCATCTAAGCAAGGATTAAATACGATGCGTAATTTAGTTCGTACAAGGGGCCAATCATCTTCGATTGTTGTTCATACAGAGGAAGCATCCGGAAAGTTAGAGCAAAGAGTTGGATCGATTCAAAATGTTGTAGAGCTTATAAAAGGTATTTCGGATCAAACGAATTTACTTGCTTTAAATGCTTCGATTGAGGCGGCGCGTGCAGGGGAACAAGGTAAAGGCTTTGCTGTTGTTGCCGAAGAAGTTCGAAAGTTAGCGGAACAATCGAAAGAGGCGACAGGAGAAATCGCAACGATGATTGGCGATGTACAAGTAGAGGTAAAACGAGTTGTAGAGGTTATAAGTAAATTAAAAGATATTGCAGATATACAAAATAAAGTTACGACAGAGGCAGAAACGGAATTCCGCACAATTATGTCAGTTGTAAATACAATTAGTACTTCAGTCGAACAAATTGTAGAAGAGGTACATAACATCGGTTACGAGCAAGGAGAAATTACAACGGTAATGCATACAATTGCTAGTACAAGTCAAGAAAGCGCAGCTGTTTCGGAAGAAGTAAATGCTGCAACTGAATCTCAAGTGAGTCATCTAGAAAAGGTAGCTCATACGATGGAAAGTTTGACGGAGCATATGAGAGAGTTAGAAAGATTGGTTGAGCAGTTTAAAATAGAGGAATAACAAATTAGTAAAATGATGAGTATTTCGGTAAAATAGACAATGGATATATAAGAAGCAATTATAGGAGGAAGACTACTATGGCAATTGTTGACGTATCGATTATTCCAGTAGGAACTGGTAATCCAAGTGTTAGTGAATATGTAGCAGAAGTACAAAAGGTGCTAGAGAAAAATGCAGATCGCGTGAAGTATCAATTAACACCAATGAATACAGTAATTGAAGGAGATCTTCCTGTCATTCTAGAAGTAATTCAACAAATGCATGAAGTTCCATATACGAAAGGTGCACAGCGCGTTGCAACAACAATTCGTATCGATGATCGTCGTGATAAAGTAAGCACGATGGAAAAGAAATTAAACTCTGTTCGATCAAAATTATAAGGAAAAGCAGCGATCTTCGCTGCTTTTTTCATATAGGAGGTAGATAAGATGAGTGAAAAGTTTAACGAACAATTTGACGGGTTACTAGAAAAATACACGGAACTATTACTTGGAGAGAGCAATGCAGAGAGAAAAGAACAGGTGCAGAAGTGGGCACTGTATTCTTACATAGCGAAGACGATGCCGGCTTTAGTGAAGCATTGGAATGAGACATATCCTGATGCGAAAGAAGAGATGGTACAGTTAATTACAGATATTAAAAAGTTGAATGAAGAGAAGAGAAATGAGCAATAAAAAACTTGAGGTAAATATAATCTCAAGTTTTCTGTATTAATATCCTTATATAATTTACATGGAATATAAAGGGTTTTATAAGCATGTCGAATATTTTCGACATGCTTATTTTGTGCCTAGTAAAGTCGTTTTTTCTAAATGTCGAAAAATATTCCCTGCATATTTATAAGCGAGAATATAGGTTTTTAAATGTTTTTATAGTATTTTATAAATTATCTAAATAATTATTTGTATCCAATAATTTTAAACAATGATATAATTTTGAAGAGGGGTAAAAAACAGATAAATTACAGTCATAGGGGTGAATTACATGGAACAATTAATGCGAAATTCGTTTCTTTTCTTGTCAAAAAATAAAGCGCTAACAAAACTGGCTAAAAAGTACGGTTTACGCTTTGGTGCAGGTCGCTTTGTCGCAGGGGAGACAATTGAATTAGCGACAGCAGCTATTAAACAATTGAACAAGCAAGGACTTTGTGTAACAATCGATTATTTAGGGGAATTCGTTGATAATGAAGCGGAAGCAAATGAAATGGCTAACCAATCGATTGAAGCAATCCGTGCAATTGGAAGAGAAGGTCTTGATTCGCAGCTTTCTTTAAAAATGACTTCTATGGGATTAGATATCTCTGATGAAATCGTAATGAACAACATGCGCCGTATTTTAGAAGCTGCAAAAGAAAATGGTGTGTTTGTTACCATTGATATGGAAGACTATACACGCTGCGGAAAGACAATTGATATCTTTAAACAGTTAAAATCTGAGTACGATAATATTGGTACAGTTATTCAAGCTTACTTATATCGTACAGAAAAAGATATGGAAGAATTAAATGCTTATAGTCCTAATTTACGTCTTGTAAAAGGAGCTTATAAAGAACCTGAAGAGGTAGCGTTCCCGGAGAAGAAAGATGTAGATGATAACTATAAAAAAATTATTAAAATGCACTTATTAAATGGAAATTATACTGCGATTGCTTCACATGACGAAGTGATTATTGAATATACAAAAAAACTTGCCGAAGAACACAACATTCCAAGAGACCAATTTGAATTCCAGATGTTATATGGTATTCGTAATGAGCGTCAACTTGAGCTAGTAAAAGAAGGTTACAAAATGCGTGTTTATGTGCCTTATGGAAATGACTGGTATGGCTACTTCATGCGTCGTCTAGCAGAGCGTCCAGCAAACGTTGCGTTCGTGTTAAAAGGTATGGTTAAAAAATAACCAAGGAGAAAATACTCCTTGGTTATTTTAATTGCTGAAATGCGTAATGTGCCATTTTCTTCGTATCAGGATATAGCTGCGTGCGAGTAGAAGATAAAACAACATTAATGACGCGTTTACCGTCTTTTTCATCCACTGTTACGACCGTATATTTTCCGAGTGCTGATAGACCGCTTTTACTTCCAATTGCATATGGATCGTCATATAGTTCTTCTCGTCCATAGTTTGCGATGTTTGGAGAGCGTTCTGAAGTATGTAGAGTTGTACGTGTTGAATTCATATATTCTAAAACAACTGGGTACTTTAATGCTTCTTTCGTAATCATAGCAATGTCATATGGCGATACTTTATTTCCAAGTGCATCAGCACCACTTGCGTTTTTGAAAGTCGCATGCTTTGTACCAAGTTCCTTCGCTCTTGCATTCATCATTTTTACAAATTCATTTTTTGATCCTGCGATATGTTCTGCGATGGATTCAGCTATCGGGTCTGCACTAATGATAAGCATAAGCTTTAATGCCTCATCCCGCTTTAACTTTTCCCCGGCACGAAGTTTAATTTTCTTACTTTGACTTTCTGTTTTAATTGCGTTCTCTGTAACTGTAATTTCTTCATTTTCTTTTACATTCTCTAGTAAGAGTAAGGTAGTCATCATTTTCCCTATACTAGCCGGATAAGAGCGTTCATCTTCCCGTTTCCCATACAAAATTTCACCTGTGTCTGCATCGATTGTAATGCCATATTGCCCAGTAATGTTAGGTTGATCCGCTCTTACAGCTTGTTGCCTTTGTGCATAAGAGAAGAAAATCATCCCTGTAAATAGTGTAGCAATCATTACAATCATAACTATTGTTCGTTTCATCATCGTTCCCTCTTTTGTTTTCCATATGTACAAATAAATTGGGCAGAAAAAGCAGCCATTACCCATTATGCCACGTTTTCTGCCCAAAAATATACCGTTATTTTTCGCCCATATTATGCTTCTTATATTGTTGGTTATTACCTTGACGGCCCTTTTCCACACCGTGATTATGAGGACCTGCATTTCCAGTTACGCTTGCTGCGCTAATTCCAGCCTTTGAAGGGTTCTTCTTAAGTTTTGCCATATATATTCCTCCAGTTTCGTCAGATTATAAAAAGGAAAAGTGCATTTTAATGAAGAAAATACACATGTATAGCATAGCCAAATGAAAGAAATATATTTATTTCAGAAAATTTTATCAATAAATATATTGCGAAAATTCAAACTGTATCATATATTTATTAGTAGAGGCTCACTCATTGATTGCGACTTATGTCGAAAAATTGAATGAGCATTCATTCAAGAATAGGGGGAGAAATGGATGTTCCAAATTAAAAAGGCTGCTGTTCTAGGTTCAGGCGTAATGGGTTCAGGGATTGCGGCACACTTAGCTAATATTGGTATTCCGACATTATTGCTTGATATTGTACCACCTGCGCTAACAAAAGAAGAGGAAGCGAAGGGACTTACATTAGAACATAAAAGTGTGAGAAATCGTTTTAGTAATACGGCTGTGCAAAAACTATTAAAGCAAAAACCAGCTCCTCTGACAGTGAAAGGAAATCTAGCACTGATTGAAGCAGGTAACTTAGAAGATGATCTTGAGCGTCTAGCTGATGTAGATTGGATTATTGAAGTAGTAGTTGAAAACTTAGATATTAAAAAGAAACTATTTGAAAAAGTAGATGCTGTTCGTAAACCGGGTTCTATTGTAAGCTCGAATACGTCAGGCATTTCAGTAGAAAAAATGGCAGAAGGTCGTTCAGACGACTTCCAGAAGCACTTCTTAGGCACACACTTTTTTAACCCACCACGATATTTAAAACTTCTAGAGGTAATACCGACGAAAGAAACAGATCCACAAGTATTAAGCTTCATGAAACTATTTGGCGAAGATGTTCTTGGAAAAGGCGTTGTTATCGCAAAAGACACACCAAACTTTATTGGAAACCGCATCGGTACGTATGGTTTATTAGTAACTCTTCAAGAGATGATAAAACGCGGCTATAGCATTGGGGAAGTTGATTCTGTAACAGGCCCACTTATTGGTCGTCCGAAGAGTGCAACGTTCCGTACATTAGATGTTGTCGGTTTAGATACATTCGTACACGTTGCAAATAACGTATATGAAAACGTACAAGAAGAAGAGCGTGATGTATTTAAAGTACCAGCTTTCATGCATGACATGCTTGATAAAAAATGGCTTGGAAGCAAAACAGGTCAAGGCTTCTTCTTAAAACAAGGAAAAGAAATTTTAGAACTAAATCCTGAAACGATGGAATACGAAGCCCGCAAAAAATTAAAAGCGGCATCTATCGAGTTAAGTAAACAAGAAAAAGGTTTATCGAATAAATTGAAAGCGCTTGTATACGCGAAAGACCGCGCAGGAGAGTTATTATGGAACATCATCACACCAACTCTTTTATACTCTGCAAAACTTCATAAAGAAATTGCTGACGATATCGTTGCAATTGACCAAGCGATGAAGTGGGGCTTCGGCTGGGAGCAAGGACCGTTTGAAGTTTGGGATGCAATCGGCGTTGAAAAGTCCGTTCAAAAGATGGAAGAAAACGGCGTAGTTGTTCCGACTTGGGTGAAAGAAATGTTAGAGAAAGGTTTCACTACTTTCTACAAACATGATAACGGAGATAGCTACTATTACGATAATGGCGAATATAAGCTAATCGAACGTAATAAAAAGGCAATTTCTCTTAAGCAATTAAAAGCGAAAAATGGCGTATTAAAGAAAAATAGCGGAGCAAGCTTAATTGATTTAGGTGACGGCATCCTTTGCTTAGAATTCCATTCGAAGAGCAATGCAATCGGTATGGATATTACGCAAATGATTAACTACGCTGTTGATGAAGTAGAAAAGAATTATAAAGGTCTTGTTATCGGTAACCAATCGAAGAACTTCTGCGTTGGTGCGAACTTAGCAATGATCTTAATGGAAGCGCAAGATGACAACTACTTTGAAATTGAGTTGGTTGTGAAGAACTTCCAAGATGCAATGACGAAAATTAAATACTCTTCTAAGCCAGTTGTAGCAGCACCATACGGTATGACGCTTGGTGGAGGTACAGAAGTTTGTTTACCAGCAGCGAGCATTCAAGCTTCTAGTGAAACGTATATGGGCTTAGTAGAAGTTGGTGTTGGCTTAATCCCTGGCGGAGGCGGTAATAAAGAGCTATACATTAAACACTTAAATAAAATGCCAAACGGTGTAGAGTTTGATCTGCAAAAAGTTGCGAATAAAGTATTCGAATCTGTAGCGATGGCGAAAGTTTCTACATCAGCACAAGAAGCTGTATCGAACAACTTCTTAGGCGATAAAGACGGTATTAGTGTGAATGGTGATCACTTACTATATGATGCGAAACAAAAAGCACTTTCTTTATATGAAGCTGGCTATAAAGCGCCGATTCGTAAAAAGATACCAGTTGTTGGTGAAACAGGATATGCAACTCTTGTACTTGGTGCAGAAGCAATGCACTTATCAGGTTACATTTCTGAACATGATCTTCACATTGCGAAGAAACTTGCATATGTCATCGCGGGCGGAAAAGTGCCGTACGGAACAGAAGTTGATGAGCAGTATTTATTAGATGTAGAACGTGAAGCATTTATTAGCTTAGTAAGTGAGATGAAATCACAAGCAAGAATGCAGCACATGCTTGTAAAAGGAAAGCCATTACGTAACTAATAACGAGGGGAGATATCGTTCATGAGAGAAGCTGTCATTGTTGCGGGAGCAAGAACACCAATTGGAAAAGCAAAGAGGGGTTCATTAAAAACAGTTCGTCCTGACGATCTAGGGGCGTTAGTAGTAAAGGAAACATTAAAGCGTGCGAATTATGAAGGACCAATCGATGATTTAATTTTCGGTTGTGCGATGCCAGAAGCAGAGCAAGGGTTAAATATGGCTCGTAATATCGGCGGACTAGCGGGACTTTCTTACGATGTTCCAGCTATTACAATTAACCGTTACTGTTCTTCAGGGTTACAAAGTATTGCTTACGGAGCGGAGCGCATTATGCTTGGTCACTCGGAAGCTGTATTATCAGGCGGAGCGGAATCAATGAGTTTAGTTCCGATGATGGGACACGTTGTTCGTCCAAATAGTCGCCTTGTAGAAGCAGCTCCAGAATATTATATGGGTATGGGACATACAGCAGAGCAAGTTGCTGTGAAATATGGAATTTCTCGTGAAGAACAAGATGCATTTGCAGTAAGAAGTCATCAACGTGCTGCGAAAGCATTAGCTGCAGGGAACTTTGCTGATGAAACAGTATCTGTAGATGTAACGTTACGTACTGTTGGATCAAACAATAAACTGCAAGAAGAAACAATCATTTTCGCACAAGACGAAGGTGTAAGAGCAGAAACGTCGCTAGACATTTTAGGTAAATTACGTCCAGCATTTAACGTTCGCGGTTCTGTAACAGCTGGTAACTCTTCACAAATGAGTGACGGTGCAGCATCTGTACTATTAATGGATCGTGAAAAAGCAGTGAGTGATGGCATGAAACCACTTGCGAAATTCCGTTCATTTGCAGTAGCTGGTGTACCACCAGAAGTAATGGGAATTGGCCCAATCGCTGCAATTCCAAAGGCGTTAAAATTAGCTGGTTTAGAGCTATCTGATATTGGCCTATTCGAACTAAATGAAGCATTCGCTTCTCAATCGATCCAAGTTATTCGTGAACTTGGTTTAGATGAAGAAAAAGTAAACGTAAACGGCGGTGCAATAGCACTTGGACATCCACTTGGCTGTACAGGAGCAAAACTAACACTATCTCTTATTCACGAAATGAAACGCCGCAACCAACAATTCGGTATCGTAACAATGTGTATCGGCGGCGGAATGGGAGCAGCAGGAGTGTTTGAATTACTATAAAAAAAGTGGAAGTGGCTTGCTCAGAACAGGAGGGCGTTGGAAGCCCTGACGTAGAGGCGCTTTTTGCCTCACAGGAAGGGATGAAACGACCGATTGTTCTAGCCGCTGGAACTGGATTATGAAAAAAAGTGGAAGCGGCTCGCTCAGAATGTGAGGGGGATGGAGCTTCAGACGTAGAGGCGTTCTTTGCCTCGCAGGAAGAAGAGAAGCCACCGAACATTCTAGCCGCTGGAACTAGATTAAAAAAAGTGGAAGCGGCTCGCTCAAAATGAGACGCCGCCAATACAAAGAATGGAAGCAACAAAGGTTTATAAAAAAGAAAATTGAGAGCCAGCTTCTTTCAAAAAGAAAGAAGCTGCTTATGAAAATATGAAGGAGGAAATTTTTATGGAAAAAACAGTAGGAAATGCGGTTAAAGGCGGTAGCTTTTTAGTTGATGAGATTACGATTGATCAAGTGTTTACGCCAGAGGATTTTTCATCTGAGCATAAAATGATTGCAAAAACGACAGAGGACTTTATCGTAAATGAAGTTCTTCCAGAGCTTGAATATTTAGAGCAACACGAGTTTGATCGTTCTGTTCGTCTTTTAAAAGAAGCTGGGGAACTTGGTTTATTAGGCGCTGACGTACCAGAAGAGTACGGCGGAATTGGCCTTGATAAAGTAAGCTCAGCGTTAATCGCAGAGAAATTCTCGCGCGCTGGTGGTTTTGCAATTACTCACGGTGCTCACGTAGGTATCGGATCATTACCAATCGTGTTATTCGGTAATGAAGAGCAAAAGAAAAAGTATTTACCATTACTTGCAACTGGTGAAAAATTAGCGGCATACGCATTAACAGAGCCAGGTTCAGGGTCTGATGCATTAGGTGCGAAAACAACTGCACGTTTAAATGCAGAAGGTACACATTACGTATTAAATGGTGAAAAACAATGGATTACAAACTCTGCATTCGCTGACGTATTTATCGTATATGCAAAAATTGATGGAGAGCACTTCTCAGCATTTATCGTAGAGAAAGAATATGCTGGCGTATCTACAAGCCCAGAAGAAAAGAAAATGGGTATTAAATGTTCTTCAACTCGTACGTTAATTTTAGAAGATGCATTAGTACCGAAAGAAAACTTACTTGGTGAAATCGGTAAAGGTCATATTATCGCGTTCAACATTTTAAATATCGGCCGTTATAAATTAGGTGTTGGTACAGTTGGATCTGCGAAACGTGCAGTAGAAATTTCAGCACAATATGCAAACCAACGTCAACAGTTCAAACAACCAATCGCTCGCTTCCCATTAATTCAAGAGAAACTTGCGAATATGGCAGCGAAAACATATGCAGCTGAAAGCTCTGTATACCGTACAGTAGGTTTATTCGAAAGCCGCATGAGCACATTATCTGAAGAGGAAGTAAAGGACGGTAAAGCAGTAGCAGCTTCTATCGCTGAATATGCAATCGAGTGTTCTTTAAATAAAGTATTCGGTTCTGAAGTACTAGATTATACAGTTGATGAAGGTGTTCAAATTCACGGTGGTTACGGATTTATGGCAGAGTATGAGATTGAAAGAATGTACCGCGATTCTCGTATTAACCGTATTTTCGAAGGAACGAACGAAATTAACCGCCTAATCGTACCAGGTACGTTCTTACGTAAAGCGATGAAAGGTGAATTACCACTTCTTCAAAAAGCACAAAAATTACAAGAAGAGTTAATGATGATGATGCCAGAAGAAGTAGGCGATGAGCCATTAGCACTTCAAAAATATTTAGTAACTAACGCGAAGAAAATCGGCTTAATGGTAGCTGGATTAGCTGCTCAAAAATACGGTAAAGCATTAGATAAAGAGCAAGAAATTCTTGTGAATATCGCTGACATCGTAAGCAACCTTTACGCAATGGAGTCAGCTGTTCTTCGTACAGAGAAAGCAATTAAAACAACTGGTCTTGAAAAGAATAAACAAAAAGTGTTATACACTGAAGTATTCTGTCAAGAAGCATTCAACGAAATCGAAGCAGATGCGAAAGAAACACTTATCGGAGTTGAAAACGGCGACATGCTGCGCATGATGTTATCATCATTACGTAAATTAACTCGCCACACACCACTTAACGTAATTCCGAAGAAACGTGAAATCGCTGCGAAAATTTTAGAAGATGAGCGTTACACAGTTTAATAGCTGTAAAGAAAAGTAGTCGTATAAACGGCTACTTTTCTTTTTTTTTTTTTTTGCAAAAATGAAAATTTTAGTGACAAAAAACTAATACCATTAGTATAATGAAACTAATGATATTAGTTTTCGTGAAAAGGGAGCTGGAAATATGAGAGTGATACATGAAAAAACGGTATATCAATTGTCATTTTTGCCAAGAGTGTTTCCTGTGAATTGTTACTTTGTCGAGGAAGAAGATGGTTTAACTTTAATTGATGCGGCTTTGCCATATAGCGCAAAAGGAATTTTACAGGCGGCTGAGAAAATAGGGAAACCAATTACTAAGATTGTATTAACACATGCGCATGATGATCACATCGGTGCATTAGACGCATTAAAGGAAGTGCTTCCTAATGTTCCAGTCTATATTTCTAAGCGGGACGCAAAGCTTTTAGAAGGAGATACGACGTTACAAAAGGATGAACCGAATATACCGATAAAAGGCGGTGTACCTAAAAAGGTAAAAACGGTACCTGATGTTTTATTGGAAGATGGCGACCGAGTTGGATCGCTTCTTGCGATTATGACGCCGGGACATACGCCAGGCTCCATGTCGCTTCTTGATGTACGAAATAAAGCTCTGATTGTCGGGGATGCCTTCCAAACAAGAGGAGGTATGGCTGTTTCGGGACAAATGAAATTTTGGTTTCCGTTTCCTGCGATGGCAACGTGGAGCAAAGAAATATCATTACAAAGTGCAGAGAAGCTAAGCGAATATGAGCCTTCCTTACTTGCGGCAGGACATGGGAAAATGATAAAGAATCCAGGTACTGTCATAAAACATGCTATTAAGGAAGCTAAGCGGAATATAGAAAGTAGAAAAGAGGGTTAATTTATGTCACCAAGAATCGGACTTACATTACAGAAAATTGTAGAAACAGCAGCAGAAATTGCAGATACAAATGGAATACAAGAAGTAACGTTAGCTTCATTAGCGCAAACATTAGGGGTACGTTCCCCCTCGCTATACAATCATGTGAAAGGTTTACAAGATGTACGGAAAAATCTTGGCATTTACGGAATCAAACAGCTGTATAACAGACTGGAAGAAGCGGCCGAGGGTAAACGGATGGATGAAGCAATTCATGCTTTGGGAGAAGCGTATGTAGCATTCGTACGCAAACATCCTGGACTGTATGAAGCAACTTTTTTACGAGATGAAGAAGTAAGAAAAGCAGGTGACGGAATTGTAAAGCTTTGTCTTCAGGTGTTACAACAGTACGGCTTAGAAGGAGAGAATGCACTTCATGCGACACGTGGATTCAGAAGTATTTGTCACGGGTTTGCGTCGATTGAACAGCAAGGGGGATTTGGTCTACCGTTAGATTTGGATATAAGTTTACATGTATTATTGGAAACGTTTATTAAAGGATTACATGTAATGAAAGAGTGAATAGGAAGCGAGACAGTCAGCAACCTTAGGAGAAATTCTAAGGTTTTTTAGTGTATATGATTTCAAAAGAACAGAATACTAAAGGAGAATGTATGAAGAAAGGTAGGAGTATTCTATGCAAAATTTAACAGAGCTTGAAGTAGAAAACTTACGCCATTTAATTGGTGGACATGCAACAATTATTAATAAGTTAGACCAGTACGCACAGGCTTGTACAGATCCACAACTGAAACAAATGCTACAAAAGGATGCACAAGATGCACGAAATACGAAACAGCAATTGATGACTTTTCTAGGATAGGAGGAAGCGACAGATGAATGAAAAAGATATGGTAAATGATTATTTAGCAGGATTGAATGCAAGTTTAACAAGTTATGCAAATTATATTTCTCAGTCTGATAATAAACAGTTACATCAAACGTTAATCCAAATTCGTAATCAGGATGAGATGCGTCAACGTAATATGTATGAGTACGCAAAGCAAAAGAGTTATTATAAGCCAGCTGCACCTGCTAACCCAATGGTTGTACAGCAATTAAAAGGTCAATTAAGTGCGGAATAATGGGATGAAGAAACGAGCGAATGAAGTCGCTCGTTTTTTTGTTTTGGGCATGTCAATAAATATATAATAAATATTTTTTCAGTTGTAACAAATATGAAGAAAATGGAATATAACAATTCACAAAAAGGACAAAAGTTTGCTCAATATTTCACAAAGTATCCATGGTTTATATCGTGGGAATCTCTATAATTAGGAGTGTAAAGAACAAAAGAAATAGATTATATGATCAATTAGGAGAGATTGCTATGAAAAGAAATACAAGAAAAATTGCAATTATCGGTACTGGATTAGTTGGATCAAGTTGTGCATATTCCATTGTAAATCAAGGCATTTGCGAAGAACTATTATTAATTGATATAAATCATGAACGTGCAGTTGGGGAAGCAATGGATTTATCACACTGCATTAACTTTACAAATACAAGAACAAAAGTATATGCAGGAAGCTATGAAGACTGCAAAGATATGGACATCGTTATTATTACAGCAGGACCAGCACCAAAACCTGGACAAAGTCGCTTAGATACTTTAGGAGCGAGTGCGAAGATTATGGAAAGCATTGTTGGCGGCGTAATGGAAAGTGGATTTGATGGTATTTTCTTACTTGCATCGAACCCAGTTGATATTATTACATATGAAGTGTGGAAATTATCTGGATTACCTAGAAATCGTGTGATCGGTACTGGTACATCACTAGATTCTTCTCGCTTAAGAACAATTTTATCTGAAATGTTGCATGTAGATCCTCGTAGTATTCATGGGTATTCTCTAGGAGAACATGGTGATTCTCAAATGGTTGCTTGGTCTCACGTAACTGTTGGCGGAAAGCCGATTCTACAAATTTTAGAAGAGAAAAAAGACCGATTTGGTGAAATAGATTTAGATGAAATTGTTGAGAAGACTGCAAAAGCTGGATGGGAAATTTATAAACGAAAAGGTACTACTTATTACGGAATCGGAAATTCTCTAGCATATATTGCGAGCTCAATCTTTAACGATGATTACCGTGTCATTGCTGTATCAGCTATTTTAGATGGGGAGTACGGTGAATATGATATTTGTACAGGAGTGCCAGCTATTATTACTAGAGATGGTATGAAAGAAGTTGTAGAACTAAACTTAACAGAGGATGAAGAATCTCGATTCGCAAAATCAAACGATATTTTACGTGATTATATGAAAACAATTGGTTACTAACTTATAGGAGAAGGTGAAACAAATGAAGGAATATATAATGTCTCGTGTATTTAAAGCATCTGCTGGAATCGCACAAGGTATTTTCGTATCCCTTGGAATTGGTTTACTAATCGAAAATATAGGAAGAATTGTTGATATTCCATTGCTTATTACAATCGGAGTTGTTGCAAAATCGCTTATGGCACCAGCCATTGGTGCCGGAATTGCCTTTATGCTCGGTGCAAATGGTCTTGTAATCTTCTCGGCTATGGTAGCTGGAGCGATTGGTGCTGGATCCATTTCAATTACTGAAGCAGGTCTAATTATTAAAACAGGTGAGCCAATCGGTGCATTATTAACAGCAACTTTAGCTGTATATATTGGTAAACGTTTAAGTGGAAAAACTGCGTTAGATATGATGCTCGTTCCATTTGCGGCAATATTAGGTTCTGGTTTAGTTGGTATTTGGTTGTCTCATAATATTACTCCTGTGTTAAATACAATTGGAGCATTCATTAAAGATAGCTCAGCTGGTAGCCCGTTCATCGCTTCTATTGTTATTGCAGTCGTTTGGGGACTATTACTTATCTCTCCAGCTTCATCAGCTGCGTTAGCGATCGCACTTAGCTTAGACGGTGTTGCAGGTGGTGCTGCTCTTGCAGGCTGCGTTGCTCAGTTTATCGGATTCTCTGTAATCTCAGCGAAAGAAAATAATTTAGGCGGCATATTAGCTCAAGCGCTTTGTACTCCGAAAGTACAGTTGCCAAATATCACTAAAAATCCAATGATTCTCGTCCCAACTGTCGTCGCCAGTGCTATAGTTGGTCCAGTATCCGCATTAATTTTCCAACTAGAAGCAGGAAAAGAAATTGCAGGTCTTGGATTAAGTTCTCTTATCGCACCAATTAATTTAATTTCTAGCGAAGGATGGGAAGTTGTCCCAGCGATGGTAATCACTTATATCATCATTCCAGTAGCTGTTTCTTATATACTTTACATTGCTCTTAAAAAAGCAGGTCGTATTCACTCTGGTGATATGACTGTACCGCAATCTTAAATTGAAAATCTCCTTTTATATAGAGAAAAGCAGACTGGAACCCACAGTCTGCTTTTTACATTTTGTGATTTTGTTTTACTGGAACACGTACAGTTTCTTTTGCTAATAAAAGCTGAACGCCGAAGTAAAGTATGCTTGCAAGCGTCATTCCAGAAATGGCGTCTACAAATGCGTGTTGCTTCGTAAATAGCGTTGATAAAATAATAAGCGTACCGAAGAAGGTAAGAATATAATATTCAAAAGCATGTTGTTCTCTACGTTTAAAGGCAGCTAGCATAATCACAAAGGTAGTAAGAACGTGAATGCTAGGGAAACAGTTTACCGGTTGGTCGATACTATAAATATAGCGGACTAGTTCGGAAAATACGTCGGATCCAACGACTGTTGGACGTGGTACAGTTGTCTGCCAAAAATAATAAATAGAAAAACAAGCAAGTTTTCCAAGAATTATACTACTTAAAGTGACATAATATTGTTTTCGATTCGCAAAGCAATAATAAATAAGTGCGCCGTATAAGTAAGGAAACCAAAGTAAATAAGGAATAATAAATGCTTTCACAAATGGAATCCAATCATCTACTACAGTTGTGACATCTACTGCGTGTACAGTAGATTTATTTAATACATCGTAAAGGGGACTTACGAGTACGAGTAGAAGTATATAACTTAACGGAAGAAAAGATGAAAGTTTAAATTTCTTCATGATAATCTCCTATGTTTAGTAATGTAAATAAATTCAATTGATTATAATATAGAAACGTCATTTGAGCTATCGATTTTACTTACATTTTCTTGAATTCACCTTACGTTTTTGTCACTTGACTTAAAAGAAGGGGAGGGTGCTAAATGAAGCGTTTATCGTATTTCTTATTTTTTATATTGATATGCCTAGTCAGTGCGGGGTGTGCAAAGGATAAAGAAGGAGAGAAATTAGAATATAACGGAAGAGCACTCGTAATTGGAGTTATTGGAGAAAAGCCGAAAGATACGTTTAGGAATATAAAGTTTGAGGAAATGAAGTTAGAGGAACTGGAAAAGAAATCTAAGGAAGTGGATGGTTTTTTAATAATGAAAGATCACTTTCAAGAAGCCTCAACAGAGCAGTATAAAAATGTATTTTCATCGCTAAAGAAACCAGTATTTTTTATCGGTTTGCAAGATAAATCATATTCAACGTTTATTACAAAGGGGATAGAGTATAACAGTGCACGAAAAGATGTAAATGCTATGTATACGCAAGGCTTTGCAAATATCGGAAGTGGTGAAGGACAACAATGGGCAGTCGGTTTGTCCAATGGTGGAAATACTGAAGAAAGTATTCATAATATGTATATCGTCGTATTTCAAACAATTGCAGATTATTTGAATAGATGATGAAGGAGCCTGTAAACGAGGCTTCTTATTTTTTTATGTAGAAGCATATAACAATGTGATTGAGAAGCTCACGAAAGCTTTACAATGTATGCCAGATGCATTCGCTGCTGTAATGATACCGATTTATAATTTTATATCAGCTATTGCAGATTTAATTATAAAGTTTTAATGAAGCGCATCCAGTATTAGCTCGTTTTATCAAGGGGTAATAATGTTAGTTCCACATCTCCCTTTGCGATTGGTATTGGTTTGTGGGCATGCAAGCAGTTTTAGCTTCAGTATGGCCAATAATCGTTCCTGTTGAGACTGGACTTGCGGTTATGAGTGGCTACGGTATGGTTAGTGATGTCTGCTTGAGCAGGAATTGCAGTAGGATATTCATAGGCATATAAACATGTTTATTTATATAATCGTTTACTCTTTCTATATCTCACTACATCATAACGACTATGCCATAGTTATGTAATGGGTTTCTGTTAAAAATTAGTATTAAATATCTTAATTGAAGTGCACTGCATTTCTACCCATTCATTTGCTATATCTTGCTCGATTCCTTCTACATCAATTAGTATTATACTATCGTAGATATTTAGTGTTGCTAAGCTATCCTCACTGTTATAATCTAGCTTAGCAATTACTTTAAAGCCTTTACTATTCTGAATTATTGCATTTGCATTTTTATCTGAAAAGGTTATATTTGTATTCCATATAAATTCATTATCTATATGTATTTCTACATTATAGTTTTTGTGTTTTTCTGGCTTATCGCCATCCCACTCAGCGATAAATTGATTGCTATCTACTTGAACTAAAACTTTATATCCATCTAATAATTTGTCTGATATATCCACTATTTTAATATTCATTGCTTATTACTCCTTTTTATTTTTTATATGATACTCTAACAAGGGGATTGTCAACATTCATCATGTTATTTACTGGGTCATAGGTCCATTTTTCTTTATGAAAGAAAAAATGTAAATAAGAGGATATTTATTGTGAGGATAAGGGGGAATGATGTTGAAAACTATTAAAAACACACTATTATTTGTTCTATGTTTGGTGGTTCTTAGTGGTTGTTTTACAAGAGAGGGAACGATTGTTGGTGGTAAAGTTTATGGAGGTTCAAATAGTATAGATGGGAAGTATAAAAAATTCACTGGTTTTGCAACTCAAGATATGAATGTAAAAAAAGGTGAAAGTTGGGCATTCTCTTTTGATGATAAAACTAAGCAAGGAACCATAAAGGCTTATGTTTTAGATTCAAATGATAATACAATACTGGAAGTTACTAGTGGAAACAGTAAAAATAATATTAAAGTATCTAAAGATGATACATATAAAGTTAAAATTATAACAGAAGAACATGGTGGAGAATTTGAAATATCATGGAAAAAAGAAAAGTAGTTAAGTTAATAAGTAGAGGAATAGTATTATGTTCTTAGGATTTGAATGGCTTCCAAAGAGATGGGGGAAAAGAAAAGTTTCAGCAAGCAAAATTTGCTGATGAAGGAAAAGGGAGTTTGATTATTACTTATGCTATAGATTTATATGTAATATCTATTCCTTTAAAAGTAAAGAAATATAATTCACTTTAATTTGTATTGAATATAGAAGTGATTATGCTATGAAAGTCATGTGTATACATGGCTTTTTCTTTGCAGTAATTTCTTACCTGTTGGTTCTATCGCATCCGCTGTAGCGTTATGCGGCGGGCTATTCATTATGGTAGGTAGCCAGGAACAGGGATTTCCCCTTATTTCAAGGGCTGGGATTGTCTATATAGTGGTTCAAATGATTTCGTTATTTATGCGATTACTTGTTGGGATTGCTAAAGCTATTTTGCCCTACACTAGTAGGACTTTTTTATTAACAGTAATTCCTCAATATGCAAGAAATATGCAAATATGCATATTGTATTTATTTGGATATTTTGTTAGATGCCCCTGAAAGTATATTGGTTATTTTAGGCGCAATTGCTTTATATGATTTCACAAAAGAAACATCACCAAAAGACGCATCCATTTAAATGCGTCTTTTTTATTTGCAGTAATTTCTTCAACATCATGGCATACTCTCACTATTACGGTCAAAATCGTTAGTTCCTTTTATCTGTACATCTTTGTCATGTAAAGTGTTTCCAGATTTTGTGACTATAGGATGAAATGGTTAAATAAATGTTTGTTTGAGATGTATGTTCGGTAGGAAGAAACCGATGCAGCCCAAGGGTTAGAAAAGAAAAATAGGGAGCTAATCAAACGTTTGTTTAAGATGTATGTTCGGTAGGAAGAAACCGATGCAATTCAAGGGTTAACAAAGAAAAATGTGGAATTAATCAAACGTTTGTTTAAGATGTATGTTCGGTAGGAAGAAACCGATGTAGCCCAAGAGTTAGCAAAGAAAAATAGGGAGTTAATCAAACGTTTGTTTAAGATATATGTTCGGCGAGTGATGAGAGAAGAATCTAAAAAAATATATATTTATTTTTTCTTAACAAATGGCGGGAAAATAAGGAAAATTCGCAGGATTATTAAAATTTATCACGAAATAAGTAAAAGTTTAGCGAATAATCGTTTGAAATAATAAAACGTTTTCTATATGATAAAGGTAAAGGTTAGTAAAAAAGTAGGTGAATTTATGACAGTAACATTTTATTCATATCCAAAGTGTGGCACATGTCAAAAAGCAAAGAAATGGTTTGAGGCAAACGATGTAGCATATGAGATGATTCATATTGTTGAAAATCCACCATCAAAAGAAGATTTACGTAATTTACATGAAAAAAGTGAATTACCATTAAAAAAATTCTTTAATACAAGTGGAATGCGTTACCGCGAACTTGGTCTGAAAGATAAGTTAAAGGATGCAAGTGAAGATGAAATGTACGAACTTTTAGCATCTGATGGCATGTTGATTAAACGTCCAATCGTAACAAATGGAACGAATGTAACACTTGGTTTTAACGAAGAGCAGTTTGAAAGTGTGTGGAAAAAGTACCAATAAGGTATTTTTACATAATTAATACATTCACTGGAGGTACAGTCATGAGCATTCCAAATAATTTACGTTACTCTGAAGAACACGAATGGGTAAAAACTGAAGGTAATGAAGTTGTTATCGGTATTACTCACTTTGCACAAGGTGAGCTAGGCGATATCGTATTCGTTGAACTTCCTGAAGTAGGTGCAACAATCGAAGCTGACGAGCCATTCGGAAGCGTAGAATCTGTTAAAACAGTTTCTGAGTTATACGCACCTGTAAGTGGTAAAGTTGTAGCAGTAAACGAAGAATTAAGTGACCAACCAGAACTTGTTAACGAATCTCCATACGAGGGTGCATGGATGGTTAAAGTTGAACTTTCTGATGCAAGCCAAGTTGAGAAGTTATTAACTGCAGAAAAATATGCAGAAATGACAAACCAAGACTAATTATAGTCGACTAAAGGACAGCCTTTGTGCTGTCCTTTTTTATTTTGTGTAAAATAATGAACGTAGAATCATATACTAATTATCGTGTAGGAGAACGTTTTTTGAAAAAACGATTTCGTTTAATTTTTTATTGTCCAGCTCCACCTCCTAGCCCTTCATGTCTAAGAACCTTCCGCACGAGAAGACAAAAAGCGTCTTCTGTGCGAAAGAACCTTAGCCAACAGGGTTAAACAGTCGGTTCCGCTTTTCTTTATTGTCCAGCTTCAGCGGCTAGATTGTTCGGTGGCTTCGCTTCTTCCTACAAGGCAAAAAGCGCCTTTACGTCAGAAGCTCCATCCCCCTCACAATCTGAACGAGCCGCTTCCGCTTTTCTTTGTGATCCAGCTTCAGCGGCTAGAACAGTCGGTCATTTCATTCCTTCACTTGAGGCAAAAAGCGCCTCTAGTTCAGGAGTTCCAATGTCCTCTTGTTCTGAGCAAGCCGCTTCCGCTTTTCTTTTGCAAAAATAAACAGGAAACAACATGAAAATAACGAATATACTATATACTAAGTTAAAGGTTGTATAGTATATGGTGATCGGGTGATGACATATGATTTATGTAGAAAAAGTCATTATTGTAGAAGGTAAATCAGATAGAAGAAAGATTGAATCTATTATTCGTGAACCGGTGGAAATTGTTTGTACAAATGGTACAATTGGTTTATCGAAAATGGATGAGCTCATTGATCAGTTTTTTGATAAGGAAGTGTATGTACTAGTGGATGCTGATGATGCTGGAGAAAAGTTAAGGAAGCAATTTCGAAAAGAATTTCCGCAAGCAGAGCATATTTACATTGATCGCTCGTACCGAGAAGTGGCAACTGCGCCATCTTCACACTTAGCAAATGTATTATGGGGAGCTGACATTGACGTTTATACAGAATATTTACGGTAAGGAATGATAGAAGTGATTGATTGGACAGGAGCCGAAGCTACAGCCCTAATAGAGAACGAAGAAAAAACAGTGTTATATGTATATACTCCAATGTGTGGAACATGCCAATTAGCAAAAAAGATGTTAACAGTTGTTGAGCTGACAATTGAAGACCTCCAAATTGGAATGTTAGATTTAAATTATGCTCCGCATTTAGCGAAAGAGTATGGAATCGAAAGTGTACCGTGTTTACTTGTTTTTGAAAATGGGACACTCATGAAGAAGATATATGCATTTCATTCGGTTGAATATTTATATACGGAATTAAAGTAGGCGGCAAAGTTTTTGCCGCCTCGACATATTTCTCGGGAAATATGTCGAGATGCAGGGTGGTTACAGTATTTGTCGAGCGAAAGTAACAGGATTGCTCTTTAGTGAGAGGGAATGGTATGTGTAATAGAAAGTGATATGAAGGATGTGATTTAGGGTGAAATTATATTCTTTGCTGCAATCATTTGTAAATTACGCTAATGGTCAATATCATTTAGAGCCGCTTTTAAGACAAGGAGAAAAAACTGTTAATTTCCGCTTTGGAGATGAAAGTTGTTCGTTACAAATTTCAAGAGATTATATAGAGCTGCTACATGAGGAAAGAGGAACGGAGCAAATCGTTTGTGTAGATGAGGAAGATGTAAAACAATTGGTGAATGGAAATGTACGATTGCAAATGCTAATGAACGATGGACGTGTACAATATTCGGGAACGTATCGAACGATGCTATTAGTTGAATCGATGTTCCATATATGTAAACCGATGTCAGTAGGCGCTTAAAATTCTGAAGTTTCATTTTTTACGAAAATTTCTGTTGACATGGTGTGTGGATATTGATACAATTCAATTCATAAAATATAGACAATTTCATAAATTACAAATCAGACGAAAATGTAATCTGATTTCTCTTATCAAGAGAGGTGGAGGGACTGTGCCCTGTGAAGCCCGGCAACCGTCAACTTATGTTGAAATGGTGCCAATTCCTGCAAAGCAAATGCTTTGAGAGATGAGAGAGAGGGATAATGTTGTTATATACGCATATAAACCTTTCTGCTTCTCTAAAGCGGAAAGGTTTTTTTATTGTTTGAATGTGGAGGACATTCAAACAATAAAAGTAGTGATAATGGTGGATTACACGCATTAAAAATAAAAAATTGCGGAGTCGACCAAAAATCTAGCTTCAGCGGCTAGAACAGTCGGTCGTTTCATCCCTTCCTATGAGGCAAAAAGCACCTCTACGTCAGGGATTCGGGCGTCCTCTTGTTCTAAACGAGCCGCTTACGCTTTTTAAACAAAAAAAGGGGTGAACATCATGATCTTGTTAGAAAATGTAAAGAAAATATATAAAGCAAAAAGCGGTGATGTCACTGCTGTAGATAATGCCAATTTAAAAATAGACAAAGGTGAAATATTTGGTGTGATCGGATATAGTGGCGCTGGGAAAAGTTCTTTAATCAGATTATTCAATCAGTTAGAGAAACCAACTTCTGGCCAAATTACAATTGCAAATCGTGTGATTTCAGCAATTACAGGGAGTGAACTTCGTAAGGCAAGGCAAGAAATCGGAATGATTTTTCAGCACTTCAACTTACTTTGGTCACGAACTGTACGCGAAAATATCGAGTTCCCACTTGAAATTGCAGGTGTTGATAAGGCGAAGAGAAGAAAACGAGTGGATGAGTTAATTCATCTTGTTGGATTAGAAGGAAGAGGGGACGCGTATCCATCTCAGCTGAGCGGAGGACAAAAGCAACGCGTTGGTATTGCAAGAGCATTAGCTAACAATCCACAAGTGCTTTTATGTGATGAAGCGACATCAGCTCTTGATCCAGAAACGACAGATCAAATTTTAGATTTATTATTAGATATTAATAAGCGTCTCGGTTTAACAATTGTACTCATTACACACGAGATGCACGTGATTCGAAAGATTTGTAATCGAGTGGCGGTAATGGAGAAAGGGAAGATTGTAGAAACGGGTCCAGTACTTGATGTATTCCGCAATCCGCAGAAAGACATTACAAAGCGATTTGTACAGCAGTTAACGGATTCTGAAGATACAAATGAAACGATTGAAAGTTTAATTGAAAAGTATCCAGATGGTAAAGTAGTTCGTTTGCAGTTTATCGGTGAAGCTGTAGAAAGACCAGTACTTCAAAGATTAATGCAACGCAGTGATATAGAAGTTAGCATTTTGCAAGGAAACATCGCCCAAACAAATAACGGCTCTTACGGTAGTTTAGTTATTCATTTAAATGGTGAGGAAACAGCGATTCAGCAAGCAATAGAGGGAATACATCAAGATCAAGTAGAGCTGGAGGTGATTGCACATGGATAAGTTACTCACAAATATTGATTGGAATCAAATGTTAGAAGCAACTGGTGAAACGTTATATATGACGGCAATCGCAGCTCTTGCCACATTTGTTTTAGGACTAATTTTAGGATTGTTACTCTTTATGACAGCGAAAGATAATTTATGGGAAAACAAATCGGTTAACACGGCAATTGGAGCGTTCGTAAACATTTTCCGCTCGATACCGTTCATCATTTTAATCATTTTATTAATCCCATTCACAAAGATTCTGCTTGGAACAATTCTTGGAGCGAGTGCAGCACTGCCAGCTTTAATTATTGGAGCGGCACCGTTTTACGCGAGAATGGTTGAAATTGCACTTCGCGAAATTGATAAAGGTGTAATTGAAGCTTCAAAAGCAATGGGAGCAAAAACAAGCACTATTATTTTGAAAGTATTAATTCCAGAATCGTTACCAGCATTAGTATCTGGTATTACGGTTACAACAATCGCTTTAGTAGGCTATACAGCAATGGCGGGGGTTGTTGGTGCTGGTGGCCTTGGAACACTTGCTTATTTAGAAGGATTCCAGCGAGGAAATAACGATGTAACAATCGTTGCGACAATTTGTGTATTACTAGTGGTATTTTTCATTCAGTGGATTGGTGATAGTGTAACGACTCGAATAGATAAACGATAATAAAAAAACAGGAGGATGTTTCAAATGAAAAAATTATTACTTACAGCACTTATTTCAACTTCTATTTTTGGGTTAGCTGCTTGTGGCGGGAAAGATAAAGATGAAAAGAAACTAGTTGTGGGGGCTTCTAACGTGCCGCACGCTGAAATTTTAGAAAAGGCAAAACCGTTACTTGAGAAAAAAGGAATTGAATTAGAAGTGAAAAAGTTCCAAGATTACGTGTTACCAAATAAATCGTTAGCGGATAAGGATTTAGATGCAAACTACTTCCAGCATATTCCGTATTTAGAAAAAGAAATGAAAGATAAAAAATATGATTTTGAAATAGCAGGGAAAATTCACTTGGAACCAATTGGTGTATATTCTCAAAAGTATAAGAGCTTAAAAGAACTTCCAGACGGGGCGACAATTATTATGAGTAATTCCGTTACTGACCATGGACGTGGTTTAGCAATTTTACAAAAAGAAGGCATTTTAAAAATTAAAGACGGAGTAGATCCAGTTAGTGCAACTCCAAAAGATATTGCAGATAATCCGAAAAACTTAAAGTTCAAAACGGATATCGAGCCTGGTTTGTTACCACAAGTGTATAACAATAAAGAAGGCGACGCTGTTTTAATTAACTCGAACTATGCAATTGATGCGAAATTAAATCCAGAAAAAGATGCAATTGCAATTGAAGGTGATGATTCTCCATACGCAAACGTATTAGTGGTTCGTAAAGGTGATAAAGATAAAAAAGGGATTAAAGAGCTTGTAGAAGTATTGCATTCTAAAGAAATCGAAGACTTTATTAATAAAGAATATAAAGGAGCGGTTGTTCCTGTAAAAGAATAATTGCTGAAAAGAGCTGGTGTATGCCAGCCTTTTTTATAACTACATAACTATAGGGGAGAAGGGGACATCATATGAAAAAGATTCTATTGTCAGTTGTTACAGCGCTGTCTGTATTTACATTAGCTGCTTGCGGAGGGAAAGAAGAGAATAAGCTTGTGGTGGGAGCTTCTAACGTGCCGCATGCTGTTATTTTAGAAAAGGCACAGCCGATACTAGAGAAAAAGGGCATTAAATTAGAGATTAAAAAGTTCCAGGATTATGTTTTGCCGAATAAAGCGTTAGCGGATAAGGAAATTGATGCGAACTACTTCCAACACATTCCTTACTTAGATAAAGAAATTCAAGAAAAGGGATATAAAATTGTAAACGCAGGAAAAATCCATTTAGAGCCAATGGGCATTTATTCTAAGAAGTATAAAAGTTTAAAAGAATTGCCAGATGGCGGAACAGTTATTATGAGTAATAACGTAGCGGAGCGTGGCCGTATGCTCGCATTGTTACAAAAAGGTGGCGTTATTAAATTAAAAGACGGTGTAGATGTTGTTAAAGCAACAGTAAAAGATGTTGTAGAAAATCCGAAAAACTTAAAGTTTAAAACAGATGTAGAACCGGGACTTTCACCGAAGTTATATGAAAATAATGAAGGTGATGCTTTATTCATTAATTCAAACTACGCAATTGATGCGAAATTAAATCCAACAAAGGATGCAATTGCGATTGAAGGATCAGACTCTCCGTATGCAAATATTATTGCAGTTCGTAAAGGTGACGAGAAGAAAAAAGAAATTAAAGAACTAGTAGAAGTACTGCATTCAAAAGAAATTCAAGATTTTATTAATAAAGAATATAAAGGTGCTGTACTTCCGGTAAGTGAATAAATATAAGGGAAGGACTGGAAAATTACCAGTCCTTTTTTCTTTATATAAATAAGAAGAAAGGTGTATCATATAAAGATGCAAGGGAAATACTTATATACATTTGTGAAAAAATTGTTACTTTTTTTCGTCGTTTGCGATATCATTTTATTTGATATAAAATTAGAATGAGAATAAAATGAGAATATGAACGTTTTAGGAATTTTTAAAATGTATATAGAGGATTAATGGAGGTATTGAGATGGCTGGTTCTACATTAACGGTTAAAGACTTACACGTATCAATCGACGGTAAAGAAATTTTAAAAGGTGTAAACCTTGAAGTAAAAGGTGGAGAAATCCACGCAATTATGGGACCTAACGGAACAGGTAAATCAACTTTATCTTCTGCAATTATGGGTCACCCAAAATATGAAGTAACAGAAGGTAGCATCATCATCGACGGTGAAGATGTATTAGAAATGGAAGTAGATGAGCGCGCACAAGCAGGTCTATTTCTAGCAATGCAATATCCAAGTGAAATTAGCGGAGTAACAAACGCTGACTTCTTACGTTCTGCAATTAACGCACGTCGTGAAGAAGGCGATGAAATTTCTCTTATGAAATTTATCCGTACTTTAGATAAAAACATGGAATTCCTAGAAATGGATCCAGAAATGGCACAACGTTACTTAAACGAAGGTTTCTCTGGTGGAGAGAAAAAACGTAACGAAATTCTTCAATTAATGATGATTGAGCCAAAAATCGCAATCTTAGATGAAATCGACTCAGGTCTTGATATCGATGCATTAAAAGTTGTATCTAAAGGTATTAACCAAATGCGTGGCGAAGAGTTCGGTTGCCTAATGATTACGCATTACCAACGTTTATTAAACTACATCACTCCAGACTTCGTTCACGTTATGATGAACGGTCGTATCGTTAAATCTGGTGGCCCTGAGCTTGCACAACGTCTAGAAGCTGAAGGTTACGACTGGATTAAAAAAGAATTAGGTATTGAAGACGAAACAGCAGAGCAAGAAGCGTAAGAGAGGAGCATAAACATGACAATCGGTACATTACCTTTCGATCAAGAAACAATCCGTCAGCGCGCAAGCGAAGTAAACGAAGCTGCTTGGTTGACTGAGTTCCGCTTACAAGCTCTTGCACAAGCAACTGAACTTCCAATGCCAACGCCTGATAAAACGAAAATTGAAAAATGGGACTTTATCGGAAAAGGCGACGCTGCTAAGCAAGAGCCTGTAAGTTCTTTAACAGAGCTTCCAGAAGCAGTGAAAAACTTAATCGATGAAAATAACAGCGTATTAGTACAACGTACTGGTACAACTGCATTCGTTTCTTTAGCAGACGAAGCAAAAGAAAAAGGTGTTATTTTTACAGACATCCTAACAGCTGCAACAGAGCATGCTGAACTATTACAAAAGTATTTAATGAAAGACGGCGTGAAGGTAGACGAGCATCGTTTAACTGCACTTCATGCTGCATTAATCAACGGCGGTGCATTTGTATATGTTCCGAAAAACGTTGTTCTTGAAACTCCACTTCAAGCTGTATTCTTAGTAGACGGCGAAGAAGCTAACGTATATAACCACGTATTATTCGTAGCTGATGCGAACAGTACTGCAACTTATGTAGAAAACTACGTTGCAAATGAAAATGCTAAAGGTATTGCAAATATCGTAGCAGAAGTAATCGTGGAACAAGGCGCACAAGTGAAATTTGGTGCGGTTGATCTATTAGCAAAAGACGTAACAACTTACGTTAACCGCCGCGGTGTTGTTGGACGCGACGGCCGCATTGATTGGGCTCTAGGCCTTATGAATGACGGAAACACAATTTCAGAGAACGTTACGAATTTAATGGGCGACGGATCATATGCTGATACAAAAACAGTAACAATTGGTCGTGGTAACCAAACACAAAACTTTACAACTAAAGTTGTTCACTTCGGTAAACACTCTGAAGGTTGGATTTTAAAACACGGTGTACAAAAAGATAGTGCAACATCTATCTTTAACGGAATTGGTAAGATTGAACATGGTGCATCTAAATCAAATGCACAACAATCTTCTCGCGTTCTTATGTTAGATGAAAAAGCTCGCGGTGATGCAAACCCAATTCTTTTAATCGACGAAGATGATGTAATGGCAGGTCACGCAGCTTCAGTAGGCCGCGTAGATCCGTACCAATTATACTACTTGATGAGCCGTGGTATTCCAAAACGCGAAGCAGAACGTTTAGTCATCCATGGATTCTTAGCACCTGTAGTAAATGAGCTTCCAATTGAAGGAGTAAAGGCACAGCTTGTTGAGGTAATTGAAAGGAAAGTTCGCTAATGAATATTCATGAAATACGCAAACAGTTTCCAATTCTTGATCAAAAAGTGAACGGCAAACAACTTGTATATTTCGATAGTGCAGCAACTTCTCAAAAACCAATTCAAGTCATTGAAACGTTAGAACGTTACTATAAAGAATATAATTCTAACGTGCATCGCGGTGTTCATACGCTCGGTACGAAAGCTACCGACGCGTATGAAGGTGCACGCGAGAAAGTTCGCAAGTTTATTAACGCGAAATCAATGGAAGAGATTATTTTCACGCGCGGAACGACAACTGCATTAAATACAGTAGCGGCTAGCTATGGTCTTGAAAATGTAAAAGAAGGCGATGAAATCGTTATTTCTTACATGGAACACCATAGTAACATCATTCCGTGGCAACAAGTTGCGAAGAAAACTGGTGCAACTTTAAAATACCTTCCGCTTCAACCAGACGGTACAATTTCTTTAGAAGATGTTCGTCAAACAGTTACACCGAATACAAAAATCGTTTCTATTATGCAAGTATCAAACGTACTTGGAACGATTAACCCTGTAAAAGAAATCGGAGCAATTGCACATGAAAACGGTGCAATCATGATCGTTGATGGAGCACAAAGTGCACCTCATATGAAAGTGGATGTACAAGATTTAAACTGTGATTTCTACGCATTATCTGCTCATAAGATGTGCGGACCTACAGGTATCGGCGTATTATATGGTAAAAAAGAATTGCTGAACAATATGGAGCCAATTGAATTTGGCGGTGAAATGATTGATTTCGTAGATTTACAAGAATCTACTTGGAAAGAGCTTCCGTGGAAGTTTGAAGCAGGTACACCGATTATCGGTAATGCAATCGGACTTGGTGCGGCAATTGATTTCCTAGAAGAAATCGGTCTTCATAATATTGAAAAGCATGAACATGAATTAGCGCAATATGCTTTAGAAAGACTATCAGAAGTAGATGGCGTTACAATTTATGGTCCAAAGCATCGCGCTGGTCTTGTTACATTTAATATTGAAGACGTACATCCTCATGATGTAGCAACTGTATTAGATGTAGAAGGCATTGCGGTTCGCGCAGGACACCACTGTGCACAACCGCTTATGAAGTGGCTGAAAGCTTCTTCTACAGCACGTGCGAGCTTCTATTTATATAATACAAAAGAAGAAATTGATACATTTGTTGAATCACTAATCAAGACAAAGGAGTATTTCACAAATGTCATTTAATAATTTAGATACGTTATACCGTCAAGTTATTATGGATCATTATAAGAATCCTCGTAACAATGGCGTGTTAGAAGATAGTGTTACTGTTAACTTGAACAATCCAACTTGCGGCGATCGTATTCAACTTACGATGAAAGTAGAAGAAGGTATTGTACAAGAGGCGAAGTTTGAAGGAGAAGGGTGTTCTATCTCAATGTCTTCAGCTTCGATGATGACACAAGCAGTAAAAGGTAAGAAAATTGAAGAGGCACTTCAGCTTTCTAAAATTTTCTCTGACATGATGCTAGGAAAAGAGTACGATGACAGCATTGATTTAGGAGATATTGAAGCATTACAAGGCGTATGCAAGTTCCCTGCACGTATTAAATGTGCAACATTAGCGTGGAAAGCGTTAGAAAAGGGCTTAAACGAAGATAAGTAATGTTAAAGGTTCCTAAAAACGAGGTTATCTAAGGAGGGACACACCAACATGGCGAAGCAACTGCCAGATATCGGCGATTATAAATATGGTTTCAAAGACAAAGACGTTTCGATTTTCCGTGCTGGACGCGGTTTAACAAAAGAAATCGTTGAAGAGATTTCACGTATGAAAGAAGAACCACAGTGGATGTTAGACTTCCGTTTAAAATCACTGGATAAGTTCTATGAAATGCCAATGCCACAATGGGGCGGCGACTTAAACGACTTAGATTTCGATGAAATTACGTACTACGTAAAACCATCTGAGAAATCTGAGAAGTCTTGGGATGAAGTACCTGAGGAAATTAAAGCGACATTTGATAAATTAGGTATTCCTGAAGCTGAGCAAAAATATTTAGCTGGTGTATCTGCACAGTACGAATCTGAAGTTGTATACCACAACATGAAAGAAGACCTAGAAGCTCTAGGAATCGTCTTCAAAGATACAGATAGCGCATTAAAAGAGAACGAAGATATTTTCCGTGAGCATTTCGGAAAAGTAATCCCACCAACAGACAACAAATTCTCTGCATTAAACTCTGCAGTTTGGTCTGGTGGATCATTCATCTACGTTCCAAAAGGTATTAAAGTGGATACACCACTTCAAGCGTACTTCCGTATTAACTCTGAAAATATGGGACAATTCGAGCGTACGCTTATCATCGTAGACGAAGGCGCACACGTACACTATGTAGAAGGTTGTACAGCACCTGTTTACACGACTAACTCACTTCACAGTGCGGTAGTAGAGATCATCATTAAGAAAGATGCATATTGCCGTTATACAACAATCCAAAACTGGGCGAACAACGTATACAACCTAGTTACAAAACGTGCGGTTTGTGAAGAAAACGCAACGATGGAATGGATTGACGGTAACATCGGATCTAAATTAACGATGAAATACCCAGCGGTTATCTTAAAAGGCGAAGGCGCTCGTGGTTTAACATTATCTATCGCGATTGCTGGTAAAGGCCAACACCAAGATGCTGGTGCGAAAATGATTCACTTAGCACCAAACACGTCTTCAACAATCGTTTCTAAATCGATTGCGAAGCATGGTGGTAAAGTAACTTACCGTGGTATCGTGCAATTCGGACCAAAAGCGAAAAACTCTCGCTCTAACATCGAGTGTGACACGTTAATCATGGATAACCAATCTACATCTGATACAATTCCTTACAACGAAATCAAAAACGATTACGTTTCACTTGAACACGAAGCGAAAGTATCGAAAGTATCAGAAGAACAATTATTCTACCTAATGAGCCGCGGTATTTCTGAGCAAGAAGCTACAGAAATGATCGTAATGGGCTTCATCGAGCCATTCACTCGCGAACTTCCAATGGAATACGCAGTTGAAATGAACCGCCTGATCAAGTTTGAGATGGAAGGTTCTATTGGTTAATATATGTATGAAGAAAGCGCCCTGCACAGCAGGGCGCTTTCTTATGTTGTGCTGGGGTCGATTCAGTTTAGGTCAGTCTGGTATACCCAGGTTGGTATTCAGCTGAATATATCAGCGATTATTGCAATATATCGACTTATCGACAAAGTAAGACAAAAGTAATTCTTCATATACCCCGCAACATTTTATATGAAAAAAGAACGATTGGAAGTAAGGCAAAGATACTGACAAATCCACTGACAATCTATTGGGGAATCCAATCAAACCCCAACAAATCCCCCGTTCAATCATCTAAAACCCTTCCACACACTAGAAAAAGTTTTCTTATCAAAAAGGACAATCTTTTGCTTTTTCTTATAATGCGAGTACAATGTAAAATAGCAAGAAAAGACGAAAAGTATTTACAGGATTATTGCGTACGTGTAGCGTAAATGGCAGTAAGGAACTGAGAGGAGGTTTTTTCTCTGAATATAAATAAAGAAACAATCATCCACCTTTATCATACAAACGATATACATAGTCATTTTGAAAATTGGCCGCAAATTTCTCGGTTTGTACAAGGGGAGAAAAAGCGAAGACAGGAAGCGGGAGAGACCGTTTTGACGGTTGATATCGGCGATCATGTGGATCGTTTTCATAGTATTTCGGAAGCGACGAATGGACTTGGCAATACGAAGCTTTTGAATGAGGCGTTATATGATTATGTAACGATCGGAAATAATGAAGGAATTACGTTAGCGAAGGAGCATTTGAATCGTCTATATGATGCTGCTGGATTTGAGGTGCTCGTCGCGAATTTATTTGAAAAAGAAGGGGTACGTCCAGCGTGGGCAAAGCCTTATAAATTACATACAACGACAGATGGAATTACGATTGCTTTTATCGGATTAACAGTAGCGTATCCAGAGTTTTATCATATGCTCGATTGGCATATTGAAGATCCGCTTATCCATTTAGAGTCTATTTTAGAAGAAGTGCGAGATGAGGCTCATATTACGGTTGTCCTTTCTCATCTTGGAAAAAGCATGGATGAGTATATGGCAGAGCATTATGATATAGATGTTATTTTAGGTGCACATACGCACCATTTATTTGAGCGTGGCATTCTTATGAATAATACTTTACTTTGTTGTTGTGAAAAGTGGGGACGTTACGTTGGGCACGTTCAGCTTACTGTGGATAAAGAGACGAAGAAGCTGTTGAAAAAGGACGGTAGAGCGATTAAGACAGAACGTTTAGGTGCTTATAGCAAAACGTTATCCACAATTGAATTGCTGCAGGAAGAAAGTAAACAGATTATGGCAGAGCCTGTCGTTCATTTAAAGGAATCTTTACCAGTCGATTGGTTTCATGAGACGGCATTTTCGCACATGTTAGCAAATGCGCTGAAAACGTGGTGCGGTGCAGAAATTGGAATGGTGAACGCTGGTGTGCTATTAGAGGGATTAAATGAAGGTGTTGTGACGCGCGGAGATATTCACAGAATTTGTCCACATCCAATTAATCCATGTTTATTAAAAGTGCCGGGGAAAACGTTAAGAGAAGTTATTTTGAAAGCATGTCGCCCGAATATGGAGAACCTTGAGGTAAAAGGATTCGGATTTCGTGGAAAAGTGATGGGGAAAATGATTTACGCTGGTGTCGAAGTCATTCCAGATATGATTCCTGGGAATAAAATTTTACTGGAAGATGTATTGATTAACGGGGAATCGCTGGAATTAGATCGTATATATACGGTAGGAACGATTGATATGTTTACATTCGGATACTTATACCCAGAGCTATCCACACTTTCTGACAAACAATATTATATGCCAGAGTTACTCAGAGATGTGTTAACAGACGTGTTGATAACTCATACATCTTCCGTCAAACTATAGGCTAGTTAACTTGTAACACTCATTTTTCTCTTGTCATACAGATAAGAAAGAGAGGAGTGTGAACTATGGTTAATGTGGAGCCAATTATAATCGATAATTATACGTTTATTGCGGTTAGCGTCAAACTTCCAAAGACAAATTTGCTAGCTGTAATGAGCGATAAAGGATATATTATGTGCGGTGCATTAGATGTAGGTCTTTTAAATGAGAAGTTAGGTGATCGAGGAATTATTGCTGGCCGTGCGGTTGGTGTAAGAACGATTGAACAACTTCTTGAAGCGCCGCTAGAATCAGTAACGATTGAGGCCGAAGCATTAGGTATTACGGCAGGCACAATCGGAAAAGAAGCATTATTAAAAATGAGATAAGCATATATCGTCCCTCCTTCTTGCATAGAAATGATATAAGAAGGAGGTTTTTTTATGAGTATATTTCGTTCGAAAAATTCGCGGTTTCGAAGGGGACCAATTTCCTTTCGGCACATACTGCTTATGTCGTTTATTCTTTTTGTCATATTACTCGTGCAAGGATTATGGATTGTGAATAAAAGCATTCAGCCGACATTACTTAAATATGGGGAAGTAGAGACGCATAAAATGGCGACAGCGGTTATGACGAAGGCGGTAAAAGATAGAATTAATGAAGGGTTTGATGTCGATTCATTAATGAAAGTACAAAATGATAAAAACGGAAAAGTATCCACAATTAATTTAAATACAAAGCAAGTAAATGAAATCGTAACGTCAACGACCACATACATAGAAAAATATTTACAGCAAGTAGAACAAGGTGATTTGAAGGGGCTAGGTATTTCTGAAAAAAATGGAGCAACGATGGCAGTTCCTTTTGGTCGTGTAACGGATAATGCGCTTCTTGGAAATATAGGTCCCGATATTCCAATTGATTTCACGACGATTGGTCATGTGAATACGGATATTAAACAAAAAATTGAACCGCACGGGATCAATACGACAGCGATTCAAATTATTATGGAGATGGAAGTCACGTTGCAAGTGATTATTCCATTTCATACGAAAGAAATAAAGGTAAAACAAGATGTTCCGATTGCAACGCGTATTGTTCAAGGGGAAGTGCCTACTTATTATGGAAGTGGGAGTGTTGTTGTACCTGATAAAAAGAAAACGGATAGTTAGCCGAATTAAAAAAATAACCGTAGCAATATGCTACGGTTATCGTTTTGTATTCGTGCGTTCTTTTCGCTCCCAAAGACTTAAATGCATGTATGGATCGAAAGCCCATTCTGTATAACCATTGTCTTTATACATACCGAAATGTAGGTGGGGCGGGAATTTTCCAGCTGTGCCGGGAGGGCCGTAACCGGTGCTACCGACAAATCCGATTACTTTTCCTGGTTCGACAATTTGTCCAAGCTGTATTTCTTTTGAGAATCCGCCTAAATGAGCGTAATAATGGTAATTATTATGAAGGTCGCGAATACCGATGCGCCATCCGCCAAGACGGTTCCAGCCTTTTGTTTCAATAATGCCATAGCAAGTAGATCTTACTGGTACACCATAGCCTGCAAAAATATCAGTTCCTTCATGAACTCTCCTTCCCCCAAAACTTCTTCCAGCACCGAAAGTACTACGGTAGCTATGGTCACTACGAATCGGAAGAGGGAAAGCATTTCCTTCTAAATTAATACGTCCGTAATGTTTATAAATTTGGGCGTATTCGGTAATTAATTCAACTGTTTTCGCACGTCTATAATATTCCCAAAGCATAATGTGAACACGGTCTTCGGACGTTCCTTGTTTCTTTAAAATTGTCGCTGCTGTATGCAGAAGATCACGGTCGTTATTTGCGTTTGCAAATCCATCTTTGTCACCATCTAAACCCAATCCGCCAAATAGAGAAATTGTATGGGGGAGAGTGTCGTTACCATTAACGGGACCAGCCCATATTTCTGGTTTGAAATAAAGGGAGATAATGGCATCTGGTTTTTTCGGAATATCTTTTCTTACGCTCCGTATATTTCTTTCGTATTGATCCATTGCAGCTAAGTAATACCACGGAATGCCTGAAGATTGCTCGGTTTCTTTATATAGTGCCATGCGCTTTTCGTATATGCTTTGCTGATTATCTTCACCGTAAGCGATATTTTGGTGGAGAAGAAAGCAAATCGAAAGCAAAAGAGAAATTTTTCGAAGCATGAAATAGACTCCTTTCACAACATCACTCTTTTTAGTGTGGGATATACGGAGTATTTCATTATAGGGAACGATTGGAAAAAATCTTAGAATCTTCATTTGAGCAAATCGCTTTCATACGTTAGAATAGATATGTTACATTGAAAGAAGCGAACACGGTAAATTATTTCATATTGTGCGGAGTTGATAACCATGACAAAACAAACAGAATATAAGCGCAAGCCCGAATGGTTGAAAATTAAGTTAAACACGAATGAAAACTATACAGGCTTAAAGAAAATGATGCGTTCTAAGAATCTTCATACAGTTTGTGAGGAAGCAAAATGTCCGAATATTCATGAATGCTGGGCTGTAAGAAAAACAGCAACATTTATGATTTTAGGTGCGGTTTGTACACGTGCTTGTCGTTTTTGTGCGGTTAAAACAGGCTTACCAACTGAGCTTGATTTACAAGAGCCAGAACGCGTAGCAGATTCTGTAGTACAAATGGGCTTAAAGCACGTTGTTATAACAGCGGTTGCACGTGATGATTTAAAGGACGGGGGAGCAGCTGTTTTTGCTGAAACAGTACGCGCTGTACGTCGTAAAAATCCATTTACGTCAATCGAAGTATTACCATCTGATATGGGTGGAGTAGAAGAAAACTTAAAAATGTTAATGGATGCAAAACCAGATATTTTAAACCATAACATTGAAACAGTACGTCGATTATCTGACCGAGTTCGCGCTAGAGCAAAATATGATCGTTCATTAGAGTTTTTACGTCGAGCAAAAGAAATGCAGCCTGATATTCCAACTAAATCGAGCATTATGGTGGGCTTAGGTGAAACGAGAGAAGATTTAATTGAAGCGATGGATGACTTACGTGCAAACAATGTGGATATTTTAACTCTTGGACAATACCTACAGCCATCTAAGAAGCATTTACCAGTTCTTAAATATTACCCACCAGCAGAATTTGCAGAGCTTAAAGAAATTGCACTTAGCAAAGGCTTTAGCCACTGTGAAGCTGGCCCACTTGTGCGTTCTTCTTACCATGCGGACGAGCAGGTTCGTTCTGCAAAAGAAAAAACAGCAGAAGCAAAATAATGAAAAAAGAGAGCTAATCATTAGCTCTCTTTTTGTTTATATTCTAAAACAGTATTTGGGCATGTTAATAAGATTTTCTTTAATTCCTCTGTGGATAATTCAATTGTAAATTCAGGTACACCAGGTGTAATTAAAATTTTATCGTAAGCATAAATAGCACTATCCACAATAATCGTTACATTTTGTGAATAACCGAAAGGAGCTACACATCCTGGAGTACAGCCTGTTTCTTCTCTTAGCTCATCAGGAGAACAGAGAGATAAGCTTTCTCCTGTTATTTCTTTCATCTCTCCTCGGTTGAGCCTTGTACCCTCTAACGTAAAAAATACGTAATAATCTCCAGACTTTGATTTTAAAAATAAGCTTTTACTTGGAGTGCCGTGTAAGCCAAGCCTTTCACGTACGATACGATCTGTTTCATAATCGAGTACTGGTTCGTGTTCAAACTTTTCGTAAGAAGCATTTGTTTTATGTAGTAAAGCAAGTACATCTTCGTACATATGGAGTGATACCCCTTTCTATTGTTAGTACAGTTTCTTCTCGTGGCGTCAACTGAATGTGTTGGAAAGAGATATTACTTGGACGGTGCTTCCCATAATCGTTTTAGGATACATTGTTTATCGAGTGTAATTTCGTAAATATCAGGATTCGTTAAAGCTCTCCATTCAATAAAGCCGATCGTATGATCAAAGTGCTTTAAAATGAGCGTCAGTAAGTTGCCATGTGTAACAAGTAGTGTTGTAGTATGGTTTAACTTTAAAACGTCTTGGATAAGTGATATAGCACGATCCGTCGCTTGTTTTGTTGACTCTCCGCCTGAAAAGGCGATATCTATATTTGTAAAAGTAGATTCTAGTTTTTGCAACCAATCATCCATTGGAACGTCGCTTAATATGCGTTCAGCTAATCGTTCATCTTCTTGGATAGACAAGTTAGCTTGAAGCGCATAGGGCCGAATAGAATCGATAGCTCGCACAAATGGGCTTGAAATAATATGATCTATTTGTGATTGGTTTTCTAAGAGGAATGTAGCAAGAGTGTTTGCTTGATTTTTTCCTGCAATCGTTAATTCGGCATCACGTTCTTGTCCAGTTGCTGAACAATGTCGTATTACAATCAATTTCTTCACAATTCATCCCCATCTTTCAAGTTGACGCTATATACTTCGACAAATGTGGGAAAAATTCCTTTTTATTGGAAACGGCATATTGATTTAAATATGTGGAAAAGTAATGTGGATAAATGAACATTTGAGGTGTAATGATGAAAAAAATGATATGTATTATATTCGGTCTTTGTTTTTTTATACACTTGTCCACAACATATGCAGAATCCAATCAAAAATTAAATTATCCAAGCAATCGAAATAAATCATTTGTGAGTGAAGATGTGTTTTACGAACAGTTAGATAAGAAAATCTATAAAGAATACAACAATGCAGCATATAGCGTTCGAAAAAAGATTTTATTTAAAGAAGTGCCGGATAAAGAATTTTCTTTCAGAAAAAAAGCAGCCGTGGGTTGTCGTAGTAGCGTGGTACTTCAAGATTTTTTTGTTCACCCTGATCGCCAAGTTTATTTTTTTGCTTCCTTTTCTCAAAATGAAGCAGAAGAGTTTCATAAGTACATTGTTATAGATGCAGAAACAAAGAGGGAGCTGCAAGAGGGCAAGAGTTATCATCATTGCGAAAATCGTGGTAAAAAATAACCCACCAGCTGGTGGGTTATTTTTTATTCCGGTACACTCATTAATTTCTCTTTCATTTTACGAATAAGAATGACAGCACCAATTGTGAAGAGAAGGGTAATTCCTTCTGCAACAAAGATGTTAATTGTTTTTGTTTGATAAAGTGCCGCGAAAAAGTCTACAAATGCGTGGAATAATATAGCGTAAACAAGGAAGATATATTTCTTCTGTTTTACTGCGTATAAGACAAGCATTGTAAAGGCAATTTGCAATACAAGAGCCATAATTCTTTCCAAGCTGCCAAGGAAGTATAAATAAGCAGGTTGTTCTATTAACATATCCTTTACAAGATTTAATTGTGGTAGTTTTTCTGCCATTTGAGCGAAGCTACCATTGTTAATAGCATTAGCGAATATAAGTGTCTGCAATGCAGAGAATCCGCCAACTAAAATGGATTCAATCCCGCCGTGACCAATTCCATAAGCGAAGCCATCTTTATATTCTAGATATTTTTTTAGTAGGAAGAAGAAGGCAACGAAGCGTCCTAATTCTTCAAAAATACCAGCAGTTAGTCCGCCATAAATTGCAAAGACAAACGGATTTTCTAAAAATGGAGCGATTGCTGGATTACCACGCATAAATAGGTGGAACGGTGTTTCGAGAATTTGGGTAAATCCAATAAAGATAAGAACACCAACGCCGACCACTTTCCAATTAATATTATATTTTTTACGGAAATAAACAAACGCAATAATAGGTACCAGAATCGAAATCACAAGTTGAATTGTGATACTGGCAATTACCGTACTTGAAACCATACTTTCACCGCTTTCTAATATATGTACATATCTATTATGCATGAAATATAGTGGAGATGAAACTTTTAACAAAAAATGAATTTACTTATTGACTCTAACGTTGCGTCATACTTTATCGTATGTATTAAGGGGGAGATACACATGACAATGAAGGTAAAAGAAGTAGCTAATTTAGTTGGAATTAGTGTGCGCACACTGCATCATTACGATGAAATTGGGTTGTTAACCCCAGACGAGACGACAGAGTCTGGATATCGTCTGTATTCCAATAAAAATTTAGAGACATTGCAGCAAATTTTATTTTTTAAAGAGCTAGGCTTCCCTTTGAAGAAAATTAAAGAAATTATCATGAGTCCATCATTTGACCACGAAGAAGCACTACAGCTTCATAAGAAAATGCTTCTTGAAAAACGTGCCAGATTAGATAAGGTGATTGCGACAATTGATAAAACAATTCAGCATACAAAAGGAGAGATTGAAATGACGAATAAAGAGAAATTTGAAGGCTTCGATTTCAGCCATAATCCGTACGAAGAAGAAGCGCGTGAACGATGGGGAGACGCAGCTGTAGATAAAGCGAATGAATACGCGAAAGGTATGTCAAAAGATAATCAAGAAGAGTTTAATACTATTTACAGAAATTTAGCGGCGCTTAGACACGGCGCACCAGATTCTAAAGAGGCACAGGAAGCAATCGGGGTATGGTACGATTACTTGCAAAACTTTGGAGAATATTCACTAGATGCTTTTAAAGGACTCGGTCAAATGTACGTCGCTGATGAGCGCTTCACGAAAAATATCGATAAGTTTGGTGAAGGTTTAGCACAGTTTATGTGTGATGCGATGGAGGTTTATGCGGATCGTAAGAAATAGTAAAAAAGGTGGAGGTTTTCTCCACCTTCTTTATTTTTTAATCATATCATTCAAAGTCTGATCCCCCGTATTGTTTAAATGAGGATTTTTGCTCATTTCTCGCTTTAGCATGTCGAGGCTCTGTGTATATTCTGTATCATTTAAGCTACCTGATTGAAGGCCTTGAATTTGAGAAATCAACTTTTGGTCTGTTGATACATATGCTTTATAATAGCGAGGGACGATGGACAAAGCAGCTTTATATACTTGATCCGCTACGAGTTTTGGATCCGTTGTGTTTGCACGGTATACAACAAATACTTCATCATCGGTAACGAGCGTAGCAGCGTTTGTAACGTCAGGAAGTTTGACTGTCATGCTTGTAATCATTTCAGCGACTTTCTCACGGTTAATGGCTCCTACTTGTTTGTTAGATACTTCATGTTTTTGTTTAGATGAATAACCGACTCTCGTTAATCTTGTATTTGTATTTTCCGTATGATACATGTCGTTTTTATTGGAAACAAGAACACGACTTCCTTCTTCACGTTCCATTTCGGCTTTATTAGATGATTGACAGCCTGCAAATAAGGAAAGAGTGAGGAGAGAGAGTATAATTTGTTTTTTCACGATGTATCACCTCCTTCTCCATAGCATGCACTAATTTTCAATTTTTTGTATTTGAAATTGTTGGTTGGTATGCTTTGTGATACGATAAAAAGAAGAATGCTTAGAGAGGAAGTTAATGATGGAGCAAAAGCAAGAGCAAGAGATGCATGCTACGGTGAGCATTAATAATGTTCAGTACGAAGTAATTAAAAACTTTCGTGACGGTTTTAGTGAAGAAGCATTTAAAGAGCGTTATGCAGAAATCTTAAATAAATATGATTACATCGTTGGGGATTGGGGTTATGAGCAACTTAGATTGCGCGGTTTCTTTGATGATAGTAATCAACGTTCGACATATGATACGAAAATTAGTACGTTAACGGAGTATTTATACGAGTACTGTAATTTCGGTTGTGCACACTTCGTATTACGAAAAGTGAAGAAATAAAAAAATCCTCTTACGATTGTAAGAGGATTTTTTGCATATTTTCGCTTATAAACAAATCGAGATATGATCGCCTTCAGAAAGTATTGCGTTTGGTTTCATTTGTTGTCCGTTCAATTGAATATCCCCATTTTTAATTTTATCCACAATGCGTGTACGGCTCCAGTCAGAAATATATGTGGATAAAGCTTTATCGATTCGGTGGGAACCGAAAACGAGGTCTAATACAATTGTAATTTCAGCTACGCCGCTTTCTTTATGTTGTGTAATGGAAATGGTAGTAGTTGTTTCTGTTTGATCTTGCTGCGTCATATCGACTGTTTCAACGTGATCAGTGAATGCTTTATAAATACGTAGCTTTTGATTCCACGTATGATCTTTCGGACATTTATAAATGGCAAAACGATATATATTTTTTCCGTTGGCGTTATGCCTACGAATATTCGTGTCAGTAAATAAGGTAGTGCGTCTGCAATTTTTACAATACTTTTCGATTGTGTTTTGTTCATTTTCATATAAACTCCAAGAAAGTTGTACTTTCTGCATTTTTCTTCACCTCTTATAGTAGTGGCAAAGAAACGTAATACAGCTATTTGGATGTCTTGTAGTATGAAGAGATGAGAAATAGACAAAAATAAAAGGAGGTTCCCTTAGGAACCTCCGTAAACATCATACTACAGATGCAATACGTTCCTTTGTAATGGGAATGGGCAGACTACTCCCTTGAAAAAGCAAGGTGCTTTTTTGAGAGTAATGCTATCCAATTGCTGGTCCATTACAAAGTAAATGTTGGCATACGTAGATAACGTCCTTTCTATCCAAATAGATTTATTCTTAATTATAACATATAAGATTGAAAATTCAAAATACTTAAAGCGAAAAAACACCAGCTAAAATAGCTGGTGCCTAAGATAAATTATATAAGTTCAAATAAAAATGAGCGTAATTCTTCTGCAATTTCTTCAGTCATAGAAAATGCATGCTCTAAATAGCCTGGTTCGTTTAAATCGTCAGGACCGATGATTGCAAATCTATTGCGCTGTATATCAAGGACAATTGTTTTACCGTAATGACGATCGGAGTATAAAAGCGCTAAATCATGACGCTCATTTTCTCCCATAAAGCTAACGAAACGAGTTCTTGTAGCGACTGTATCGTCGTACAGAAAGAAACGTTCTTCCATACACATGGCTCCTTTATTAAATATCTAAGTTTAAGTGTGGTTTATGATCTAAATGGTGATGCGTTTTAATGAATCGTACCGTTCTTGTTTTGTAACGCATAACGATAGAATATGTTTCAGCTAGATCTCCGCCAAGGAATTTAACACCGTCTAATAACTCACCAGCAGATACACCAGTTGCTGAGAAGATTGCATCATCCCCAGATACTAAGTCATCTAACATAAGAAGTTGACGAGGATCTTCTAATCCCATTTCACGACAACGAGCTTCTTCTTCTTCGTTCATTGGAACTAAGCGAGCTTGCATTTCACCTTCAAGGCATTTTAATGCTGCTGCAGAAATAACACCTTCTGGAGCTCCGCCAATACCTACGAATAAATCAATACCCGTTCCAGGTAGTGCTGTTGCGATTGACGCACCAACATCACCATCACCAAATAATTTTACGCGTGCACCTTTTGCACGAACACGGTCAATAATATCTTGATGACGTTCACGTTCTTGCACGATAACTGTTAGATCGCGAATCTTTTTATTGTTAGCTTCTGCTACAATTTCAATTGTTTTTTCAATTGGATCATCTAAGCTAATTTTACCAGCTGCTTTTGGACCAACCGCGATTTTTTCCATGTACATATCAGGAGCATGAAGGAGGTTTCCTTTATCTGCGATTGCGATAACTGCCATTGCATTTGCAAGACCTTTTGCAACGATGTTTGTACCTTCTAATGGATCAACGGCAATGTCTACTTCTGGACCGTTACCTGTTCCTAGTTCTTCACCAATATACAACATCGGTGCTTCATCAAGTTCTCCTTCACCAATTACAACTGTACCTGCCATGTTTACTGAATCAAACATATCACGCATTGCTGTAGTTGCTGCATCATCTGCTTCGTTTTTCTTTCCGCGGCCCATCCACTGTGCGGATGCTAATGCTGCTGCTTCTGTTACACGGACAATTTCTAGTGCGAGTTCACGTTCCAAGATTCCATTCCTCCAATTTCAAAAATCATACAAATATAACTATAACAAATAACGGAGAAAAGGTGAATTCGAAAAATTGTCGATTTTTTCAGAAGAAAGCGTTACAATTAAAATGTAAATGCTTTAATTTCCAGGTAGGTGACATTCATGTATTTTGTAGACAGAAAGAAAATAGAACAAATGCTAGTATGTTTAGAACGAGCAACAAGTACATTTCAAGAGAAAAAGATATATGAAACCGAGTTTGAATTTTACGCATTAGAACGTATAGCTCATCTAATTATTGATTGTGTATTAGATGTAGGGAATGCGATGATTGATGGATTTATTATGCGCGATCCAGGAAGTTATGAAGATATTATCGATATTTTGATGGACGAGCGAGTGATAAGTGCAGAAGAAGGACAAGGAATGAAAGAAATTATCCTTCTTCGAAAAATGCTTACGCAAGATTATATTCAAATGAATCATGATGAATTATATAAGACGATTCAAAAACATATTGCAGTGGTAGAGAAATACCCAGCAAATATTCGCAGTTATTTAGAGAAGGAATTAGGACCTGTATCTGCATTTGTACCAGAATAATTATGCTTATAAGATCCCCGGGACTGCCTTTTGGGGATCTTATATTGTATGTGAGAAAGTAAAGGGAAAAGGGAGAAGGGGTAAGCATGGGGGAAGCACGTACGACGAAAGATGAAATTGTACAATTGTTGAAAGTTAAGGGAGAGCATACAGTAGCGGAACTAGCTGACGTTTTAGAGATTACAGAAATGGCGATCCGAAGACATTTAAGTAATCTTGAGAAAGATGGTTTCATTTATTCTAAGATGGTAAGACAACATGTCGGAAGACCAACTTATTTATATGGATTAAGTGAAAAGGGAGAAGATACATTCCCGAAGGAGTATAAGCAATTTGCGATTGATATGCTAGAAGATTTAGCTCGAATGGGTGATGAAAAAATACTTCGTTACGTTTTAACAGAGAGAACGAAGCGAATGGAAGAACAGTTGCAAAAACGAGTGAGTAATCAAAAGAATTTAGCATTTAAAGTGCAAGAGATAGCGGCCATGCAAGAGAAAAATGGTTATATGGTTCAAATAAAGAGAGATGGGGAGAACTCTTTCGTAATTGAAAAACAAAACTGTCCGTTAAAAGAAATTGCAGAGAGATTCCCGCAAGTATGCGAAGATGAAAAAGAGATGTATAATCGTTTATTTGCAGGAGCAGATGTAAAGACGTTAGCAAACATGTGTGAGGGCGATTGTAGTTGTTCTTACCAAGTAAAAGAGAAAAAATGAACGTTATGGGGCGCTTTTAGGTAAAGCGTTTTTTTCTTTGGAAAAAGCGGGTAATATAAGAGTGGTATGATAAGGTGAGAACGTTAGCATAGAAGGAGAGACATAATGATGTATAAAGGTTACTTAATTGACTTAGACGGTACGATGTATCGCGGAGAAGAACAAATTGAAGAAGCGAGCGACTTCGTAAAAGCATTAGGAGAGCGCGGCATTCCTTATTTATTCGTTACGAATAATTCAACGCGTAAACCAGAACAAGTGGCAGAAAAACTTGTTCGTTTCGATATTCCAGCGGAAGCAGAGCAAGTATTCACAACGAGTATGGCGACAGCGAACTTCATTTATGAACGTAAACAAGACGCAACTGTATATATGATTGGTGAAGAAGGCTTACATGATGCACTTGTGGAAAAAGGATTTGAACTTGTGGATGAAAATCCTGATTTCGTTGTTGTTGGTTTAGATCGTGACATCACATATGAAAAATTAGCAAAAGCTTGTCTTGCTGTGCGTAACGGCGCAACGTTTATTTCTACAAATGGAGATATCGCCATTCCGACTGAGCGCGGATTATTACCAGGTAACGGTTCATTAACATCAGTTGTAACAGTATCAACAGGCGTGGATCCAATCTTTATTGGAAAACCAGAATCAATCATTATGGAACAAGCGTTAAAAGTGCTTGGTATAGGAAAAGATGAAGCATTAATGGTTGGGGATAACTACGATACAGACATTTTAGCGGGAGTAAATGCTGGCATGCATACCCTTCTTGTCCACACTGGAGTCACAACTGTGGAGAAGTTAACAGAATATGAAGTACAACCAACGCAAGTTGTGCATAACTTGACGGAGTGGATTGAGAAGATGTAATGAAATGCAGGTAACCGGAATAGGTTACCTGTTTTTTATGCATAATTGCATATTCGCCGTTGTTATATAAAATGTAAAATTTATATGTAATGATACAAGGGGGAATCAGAGTGTACTGGATGTCATGTATTATGTTTGTTTTTACATTATGTGTTTTGTTTTTTGTTCTATGGAAGATATATAAAATAAATGAAATGAAAAAAAGCTCAGGAAAACTCATTGCAATGTATCCTCGGGTGAAAAGACGTTGGATTGCATTACTTGGACCAGCATATTTCATTGGGCAATGTATGTATATATATGCTCAGTACGTAAGTGGCGATATTGATACAGTTGAACAGTTTCTCATTCAGCTAGGTATTCATGCTGTAGCAAGTTGTTTTATGACTTTAATAGCTATCCATCTTATTAAAAGTGTACAAATATATGAAAAAGGTGTAGTAGACGGATTAAACTTTTATTCATACGAAGAATTAAAAGGCTATAAAACATCAACATGGGAAAATCCAAAAGAAAATATATTTTTATATCGCGGGCGAGAAAAAATGAATGACAATGTAAATTTACTTATTAGACAGGAAGATATGAATGAATTAGAAAGCATTCTTCAAAGATATATTCCGAAATTAATGATGAAATAAAAAAACTCCGGTTTTAACAACCGGAGTTTTTTATTAGAATGCACGATTCACAACATCTTTAACTTCTTCAAGATATTGCTTACGCACACTGTTATCCACAGAAGGAACACTCGTATAGAATGTATGCTCAATTGTTTCAATACCTGTAAATTCAAAAATACCAACATCTGCTGTTTTCTTCATTGCTTCAAACATACCGCCTGCTGTGTATGCTTCTTTCGTATTTCCCATTGTAGATAATAGTAAGCCTTTTTTACCGCTTAATAACTTTTCAATACCATTTTCACCGTAAGCATAAGCGAAGCCGTGGCTAAATACACGGTCAACGTATCCTTTTAAAATAGCAGGAAGTCCCGCCCACCAAACTGGATAAATGAATGTAATGCTATCCGCCCAAGAGATATGCTCTTGCTCTTCTTTAATATCTTCTGGTGTGTTTCCTTGAGAAAATGAGATGAAATCGGAAGCGCCTAATACTGGATTGAAGTTTAATTCGTATAGATCGCGAACGCGTACTTCATGACCTTTTTCTTCTAATTCACTTTTTACCGTTTCTAAAATCGCATGGTTGAAGCTTTCTGTATTTGGGTGTGCATAAACGATTACATGTTTCATTGCTCTTCCTCCTATTTGTGGATAGTTTTTTATTTATGTAACTATTATGGTTACTGCTTTTATAGAAGTCAAGTAATACATATGTATGTATAAAAAGACGCTCGAAAATCGCCTTTTTATACCCCGCTCATACAAAGTACAAAGAAGACAAATAAAATAATGACAAGACCAATGCCGAAGTTAAATACGAGAGTGCTATCCATATATGTAGCCTCCTTGTTTGAAAGTAAAAAGCACTCTAGTTAAGAGTGCCTTTTTTATTTTGAATCTACTTTATAACTTTTAGAAAGTGATTCATGCGTGTAATGATTTACATTATTTTATGTATTTATACTTTGAAATGAGTAAGTCCTTGTTGGATATAGAAAAAAAGACACTCGTTCGAGTGTCTTTTAAGATGACAAAATGTGCCAATTGCTTGAGGTTGATAAGACGCTAATTTCCGTGTTAACGCCTTTTCTCTAATCAAGAAGTGTAGCAACAGCGATTCAAATAAATTGTACCATCTGTTTAATCGCGGTGCGTATGCAATTGTGCATATTATGATCATGAGGTAGGTAATGAACTGTGAATAATTTGAAGTGATTTATTTACGATTTCTTCTGCGGCATATATGCCGATTGCGTCTGTTTTTAAAATATGGGGTTGTAAGTTATCATGCATTGCCTCTAACTCACCATGAAGTGGTGCGAAGGCATGGTTCGCCTTTTCAAGCATGCATAAATCAAGTAAAGAATCCCCAGCTGTAATAATCGTATCTATTTGCAAAATTTCTTTTATATATTGCACGGCGTCCCATTTATTAATTGGTTTTGGGACAAAGTATAGCTTTCTACCTTGAAGTGAATGATTCCAGCCTTGTTTGTCTAACCAGGAAGTGAAGGATGATAATTCATCATAAGGAATGTTCTCCCGTTTAATAATGCAATAATGGAATAGATCATCAGCTGTTTTTTGTGATATAACCCAATCTTTATGAGCTATTTGTCCAAATTCCTTTAGTATGTCGTTTCTCTCTATACATTCAACCGATAGTCTTTCTTTTACTGTCCTGTTCCAAGTACCATCTTGTTTACCGTTATGAAGGATATTGCCGCCGTTACTTGTAATGGCGTATTCGGGAATGATTTCGTTTTGGAATAAAGCAATACGCTGAAACTGCTCAATAGTTCTTGTTGTAACTGGGATGAAATGTGAGTGCAGTTGTAATTTTTTTAGTAGTGAAATGGTTTTATGTGATATGAAAGAAATTTCTTTTCCATCTAAAGTTTCAATGAGTTGAATTGATTCATCTTCTATAGGGGCACGAAACGATTTCCGGGAATAAATAAGCGTTTGATCAAGATCACTGGCGAAAATCATATTGTTTCCTTCCTAAGAGGCTTAATGAGCCCGCAACATGAATAAGCCATATTCTCATAGGTTTCAATTGGGACATTCTTTTCTTTAGCGAGAAGTAAAATATGCTTTAAACCGGGATTGTTTTGCTTACGTATTAAAATTTTCCACGGTATTCTCCGGAGTAATACACGAGTTGTTTCACCGACTCCTGGTTTAATTAAGTTAATATCGTCAATTTCAAAGTGATTTTGGATAGACTGTATATCTTTTAATCCTTGCCAAGATGGATCAGTGTAAGTTGAAGCAATATAACGTAATTGATTATCTATATGAGAATGAACAGAAGGGAATAAATCTGTTACCTCATCAATGAAGAAATTTGATAAATCTTCGTGTTCTAGCTCTTTATAATATTTAACACCATGAAAATCATTTGGACCGATATAGGTGTCATTTAGTACAGTGCGGCTAATTAGTCCAGAGACTGTTGCATTTAAGCAAGCGCTAGGAATAAGAAAATCTTCACGTGTACCGTAAATTGAAGTACAGTAACCGGGATCAGCAAGCACAGCCATACAATGAGAAATGTGTGTATTATTTCGTTCGTTAAATGTGTGTACTGCATATTCTAATTCTTTTTTTATTGCACCTTTTCCAGTCCACCCATCAATGAATTGAATTGTTTCTTTAGGGTGATGTTCCAAAATATAATGGAGTGCATTTTCATCAATACCGCGTCCGCGAACAATAGAAATACAATAGTGAGGTACATCAAGGTTGTATTGATAGCGTATGTAGCGTTTGATAAGAATGCCAATAGGTGTACCAGCACGAGCTAATGAAACGAGGACAAGGTTAGTTCCTTTAGTTTGTATAATCTGTTCGGCGACAACTCCAACAGCGATGGCTAGCTTGTGTTTATATTGTTGCAGGGAAGAAAAGAATAAATCCATATACGCTTTAGATGGTTTATATTCCATTGGTAACATTTCAGAATAATGTGTGCCAGCTTGAATTGCTTGTTCTCTAGTTTCTGTGGAACTTTCTTTCATTAAATCACTAATATCTTTTAATAGAAAAATAGCATCATTTGGATTGTAACTACTAATATGAGAATTTACTTTTACCATAATTATCAACCTTCCTTTTCTATGCCATTTGAAAATGAGACGATATGAATAAAAGGAATAACTGTTTGTAACTGCTGTAGAAGAGGAAACAGGGCTTCTTCTCCTAAATCACGCTCAATAAAAACAAATACTTCATCGTAATCATGAGGTGAAATATTATAAAAGTAATTTGTAATAGTAGAATCTTCAGGACTTGGATATGAGAAATGATTATGAATGGCATAGTTCACATCATTTGAAACAGGATGGATAGGGCTTCTTGTTGTAGATTGATATAAAATATTTTCACCCATTTCAGCAGCAATTTTCATTGGGATATACATAAATTCACACGTTCCGAGACAGAGTGTTCGTTTTCCAATTCTTTCTCTTTTTAAAGCTTTTCCTGCTTCTTGAGCGAAAGAATGAATGTGCTTTTGTTCATATGCTAAAGTGCCAAATCGCCCAGTATATTTTATATAATTTGATGTATAGGGTGATTTTGGGCAGGTAAGGGTATGCTTTTTGAAATCAGGTTTTGTTTCTTTAATTTGAATATCTGTTTTTGCAATATTTAATGGTTGACCAGTTGTATGAATACTGCCTTCTAATAAAGAAATAACATGAATCTTAATTTGAAGTTCTTCTTCTAATTGTTTAAATTGTTTTCTATTAGTATGAGAACGCCAGTCTAATAAAGAAGCAATTATATATTCTTCTCGTGGGAATTTATTTTGAATAGATCTAATAATATTTAATGCTGTTTTTCCTGTTGTCATCTCATCATCTACGAGAACAATTGGATTGTTGTTTTGAAAAAAGCTTTCATCTACATAACAACGGTGCGATGTTGCGTGAGAATGTTCTTCCTCAAATGTAATGACAGATTCTAGGTGGGGTATCGATTCCCTAGTTGTATGTACATACTTTGCATTTTGAAAGCATTGAAACATAGAATGACCAAGTGATGTCGCTGTTTCAGCGAATCCGATGAACAAAACTTCTTCTTGCAGAGGATATTGATAACGAAATACTTCCTCTGGGATTTCATCAATTTCTAATGAAATGAGATTTAAAATTTCTTTTTGAAATGGATGAGAAATATTATGTAGTATTTCCATATATCTTGCAGCGAGAGCAACTCCACTTGATAGGGAGACTGCAGGTTTAATAGGAAGATGCTTTCCAAGGATTGTACTCACAAATAAAAAACTACGTTTCTTATTTATTCTCGCAGCCATTTGAAAAAGACTGTCTAGCGCTAAATTATATGGATTATCACGTACTTCTACATGAACTTGTATATTATTTAAAACGTTATACGTGTTGCTTTGCGTTTGTAATAAGGAGATCGGTGAATTGTTTGTTTTCATGTAGCACCCCGTAAATATTAGATTTTAAAATGGTTTTGCGAGCCCAGCCATAATGAGGTTTTACTTCATTCATTTTGTTAGAAAAACTGCTTTTTAGCACTCCATTATACGTATCTGCATTTTGTAAAATTGATCTCGCATCTAAATAATCTTCCATTGTGACAATGTGCATTGCCTGTACAACTTTAATATGAGATGGGTGAATAACTGTCTTTCCGATTAAGCCATTTGCATGGTCAAGTGATACCTCTTGAATAAGCCCTTCTTCATGATCATTAGAAAAATATTCCCATACACATCCTGAAATAATATATTCATTTGTTGCCCTTGAGAAAACGTTAATAATGTCTGAAATACAATCACGGACAACGGTAATATGATAGATAGGTGTGTATTTATTGCGTCGAATACTAAATATACTTGAAAAATCAGTAGCACCAATACGTACATTTAAGATGTAATCGTGATAAGAATCTAGTAAATCCTTTATTTGTAATAATGATTCTGCCCGTGTTTCCTTATACATAATTTCGGGGGATTCTAAAATCGGCATGCCATATAGCGATAATGAGTATACCTCGTTTATATATGCAAGCTGATTGATATAAGTCTTTCCGTTAATCGGTGTGAATTTTGGAAAGACAAAACCACATAAACAATGAACAGCACTACCTAATTCAGTAACAATTGTCTTCAGTTGACTTGGCTGTCGAACTCTAATAAAAAGAAGCGGGATGTCTGCTTGATTTAGTATGTTGGCACTGACTAAGTTAGCGATTTGCTGTATTTGAACGACGATGTTTTGCTCTGCAAGTTTTACTTCCTCATCGCTGATAGCGTCCTCTAGACAAAGAATAATTGAGGTAGCATCCACATGTTTCTTTCTAATTATATCTTCCGCAATCGTTTCTTTCGTGCCAGGAGTATATAGTGTGGCGCCTAGTGCGTAAGCTAGTTGTTCTTTCCCTATATTTTTTGAAAAACTAAGAGGTTCTTTATAGAAAAAATTTTGCCGTTCTTCCGAGGAGAGATAAGAAAAGTAATTCAAATTGTCACCACCTTATTTGTAATGATTCTGTTTAATCGTAACATAATAAGAAAAATCTTCCATAAAAATGAAGCGATAAATTAAAAAAATATATTGAGAAAGATGAATTATAAGATGAATATCGAATATTGTTAATAGAAATATAATAGGGGGAAAGAGAAAGTGGATATACATAAGTTAACGATAGAAGAAGCAAAGGAGATAAATACGTGGACGTACGAGGAACCATATAGTTTATATAGTTTTTCAGGCGAGAAAGAAGTAATAGAAGAACTATTAGATGGAACGTATTATGGCTGTTGTGACGATCAAGGAGAGTTCATCGGCTATTTTTGTTTTGGAGAAAATGCACAAGTACCAGGTGGAAGAGATGCTAATTTATATGGTGGAGAAGATGTGATTGATATCGGACTTGGTATGAAGCCGGCGTTAACTGGGAATGGAATGGGGAAAGAATTTTTCCAAGCTGGAATAGCGTTTGCTACGAAAGAGTTTAATGCAAAAATGTTTCGATTAAGCGTAGCGACATTTAATACAAGAGCAATTACGTTATATAAAAATATCGGATTTAAACAAGGACCTACTTTTTTGAGCCGCGGGAGAGAATTTATGCTCATGGAATACAAAAGACCGTCAGTATGAAACTGACGGTCTTTCATATTTTATTCCGAATGCTCAGCTCTATGCGCTAAACGACTTGAAGCAGCGGCAGCAATTCCGCCAACGATATCATCAAGGAATGTGTGCACCTGTCCAGTTGATTTATCATTTAAGTATTCTAAAATACCAGGTTTTAATTTATCGATATATCCAAAGTTCGTGAAACCGATAGAGCCGTACACATTAACGATAGAAAGTGCGATCACTTCATCAATTCCGTATAAGCCTTCATCACGTTTTACGATATCTTGTAACGGCTCACTTAACATTCCTTTTTCAGCAAGGACATCGAGTTCGATACCAGTAATTAGTGCGTTTTGTACTTCACGTTTTGATAATACACGTTCAACGTTATAACGGCATTCTGACATCTCTAAATTTGGATGATATTTTTTTTGAAGAAAATGAACAAGCTCAGCAATATCGTCAATTGTTACACCACGTTCTTGTAATAGTTGTAATGCTCTTTCTTGTAGTTGATTTGATTCTTTCATGTTTATCACCTTTTTTTCTTTTTAGTATTTGTATACGTTTCGTTGCTTTATCATGTGCATAGGAATGAAAGGCGAGCACAAGCTCATATATATAAAGAAAAACCATAGGTGGCGACTGCGATGATTCATCATATTTATGAGCATTATCATATGCATGTTAAAGAATTAATCCCCCTTGGCCCCTATAAAAGCTTTTGGATTCGCAACAAAATTTATGTACTTGTTCCAATTGGAGAAATGGAGGAAGAAGTACTTGTAGAGATGAAAAAGCTCAGTGATTATATGAACCAGCAAGGGGATATAACTGTAGCGACTTTCGTTCCGACTATACACGGCTACTATGTAAGTGAGATAGAAGAACAAAATTACTGCTTATTAAAAGGTATGCGTGCGTTAGAACGACATGCTACATCATTAGGAAGTGAGCTTTCTATATTCCATAAACGAGGTGCATTCTTTCCAGAAGAAATCGAGCAATTAAGCCGCATAGGCGAATGGAAAGCGTTATGGGAAAAAAGGCTCGATCAATTAGAAAAGTTTTGGCAATCACAAGTGATGAACCACCCTACAGACGTATTCGATCAATTGTTTATTGAATCCTTCCCGTATTACTTAGGAGTTGCAGAAAATGCAATTCAGTATGTTGTCGATACAGAGATGGATGATACGCCGCAAATGACTGATGCAGCAACAATTTGCCAAGAACGATTCACACCTTTATTATGGCATCAAACGAAGCGTCTCAAACTTCCTTTCGATTGGGTGTATGATCACCCAACTCGAGATATGGCAGAATTAATCCGCTATATGATGATAGAAAAAAAGAAAGACTGGGAGCAAACAATCGTTCAATTTGTTACAGATTATGAACGGAATTATTCGCTATCCTCATTTGGTTGGCGCCTATTATTTGCAAGGCTCCTGTTCCCACTTCACTACTTTGAAACAGTCGAACGATATTACCAAACAGGAAATGAAGAACAAAAGAGCATATATAGAGATCGCTTAGAAGCCATTTTACACGATGTGAACCGCTCTGAGCAATTTATGAAGCACTTTTATGGCTCACTTCGTTTACCAGTCGATAAGTTAGGGATTAGGAAATTAGATTGGCTATCTTAAAATATAAAAAAGAGACCGATTGAGGTCTCTTTTTTATATATCACAATTGTATGTAATACATTATGCCCCTATCTGTTGATCTGCACATATATTTAAAATGAATTGATGTCTTTCGATTTTTTCATTTACTTTACTCAATAATTCTTGCTGAATTTCTTTAAATAAAAATTGATAGCTCGCATTCCATGTTGGTATAACGGATGAAAGATCTAATAAATACTCTTTTTTCTTTTCTAGTTCTTGAATTGTTAAGAAAGTGTTCCCCATTTTTGGCATGTGTCGTCCCCCTATGTTTTTTACTTTTATATGTGTGAACGATTCTATAGTATTAATTATCTCACTTTTTGAGAAGGATTTCCAATTTTGTTTTATGATGTTAAAGGAGAAGTGTTTTTTGAATAAAAAAAGAGACCCATATGGGTCTCTTTCTAGGAAGCGATTCTGAACGAGCCGCTTCCGCTTTTAATTAATATCTAGCTCCAGCGGCTAAAATGTTCGGTGGCTTCGCTTCTTCCGCCGAGGCAAAAAGCGCCTCTATGTCAGAAGCTCCATCCTCCTCACATTTTGAACAAGCCGCTTCCGCTTTTAGATTAATATCCAGCTCCAGCGGCTAGAACAGGAGGTCATTTCGCGCCTTCCTGTGAGGCAAAAAGCGCCTCTTCGTCAGGAGCTCCAATGACCTCCTGTTCTGAACGAGCCGCTTCCGCTTTTAGATTAAAATACTTGTTCTACTTCAATAACGCCTGGTACTTCTTCTAGTAATGCGCGTTCGATACCAGCTTTTAGTGTGATTGTAGAACTTGGGCAGCTTCCGCAAGCACCCATAAGACGTAATTTTACGATACCTTCTTCAATGTCTACTAATTCAACGTCTCCGCCATCGCGAAGTAAGAATGGACGTAATTTATCTAATACTTCTAGTACTTGTTCTTCCATATGTGGGTTTTCCATTTTTATCGACTCCTTTCATCAGTTTTATTATAATCAAGATAGAGGGGAAAATCTATTTTTTCTGTTCTTGTTTTAATGTCGAAATTTTTTATCATGTTTACAACGTGTTTTTTCAGTATAGGGGTATGGAATAAGTTTGTAAAATGATGTGCTTATGTACTAAGACATCTGAATATACTGTTGAAACAAGAAGCGGGGGAGAAGAAATGGTTAATGTGCAAGTGTATGGGACGAAAGTAATTTGTGCGAGCTGCGTTGGAATGCCATCTTCAACAGAAACATTTGAGTGGCTACAAGCGGCGATTGGTCGTAAATATGAAGGACAAGAAAATAAATTTAATTTCGAGTATATTGATTTTCAAGAAGAACAAGAAGATGAAGATAAAAAAGCATTCGCAGAGCGCGTAGTGGAAGAAGATCTATTTTATCCGGTCGTTCTTGTAAATGGAGAAATTGTTGGAGAAGGAAATCCTCGTTTGAAGGATGTTTACGAAGAAATCGAGAAATATTTATAAAACAGGAAGCCTTTGCGAATTTGCGAAGGCTTTTTTAATGGAGGGATAGATGTGAAAAATGGAGTGAAGCATGCGTTACCAACAGAAGTACGACAGTTAATGGAGCGGTACACAGTAGAATTAAAAGAAATTTTTTTAGATGAAAAAATAGTCGGGGTATATATTTACGGCTCCATTGCACTCGGTGCATTTCATGCAGAAACGAGCGATGTTGATTTTATTATAGTAATAAGTGATTCCGTGAATGAAGCTGAAAAACAGCAACTTGTCGAACTTCATAAGAAAATTAGTGGTAGTACGTTAGGTAAGAGAATGGATGGTATGTATATTCCGCTTGCTGATTTAGGGAAATACAATGATGAAATGAATGAGTACGTGTATTGTGCAGATGGTAAAGCGAATGTAGGTCATTGGGATATTAATGCGGTCACATGGTGGACATTGAAAAATCAAGGTATTACAGTTACCGGGAAAGAAGCGGAAGATCTTCCGTTTCAAATAAGGTGGGACGATGTAGTCAATACGATGAAATACAACGTAGAACAGTACTGGAGTGAAAAAGCGAAGCAGCCGTATTTATTTTTCATAGAAGAGTGGGTAGAATCAGCTGTCGTTACGATGGGCCGTATTTTATATACACTAGATCATAAAACAATCGTTTCAAAAGATAGTGGATTGCAATACTTGTTAGAACGTTCAGGGGAAGAATGGGAGCTTTTATTAAAAGAAGTAGCGAGAATACGGCAGAATCCAAAAGAAAAGCGAATGCTCTCAAGGTGGAGAAGGGCAGATATGACGAGGAAGTACTTATTGCATTTAATTGAAACATGTAGAGAGAAATGGTAGGGGAAAAACCGACGATACAGTAAATTGTATCGTCGGTTTTTGTGTTGAGAATGGTATATGATGGATTAAAAGGTTTAATTATACTGGAGGGGATAGGATGAATACAGAATTAGCTACTTATGAAGAAAAGAATGTAGCAATAAGTATGCGCGAAGTAATTAGCATTATAATAATTATTTTTGGGGTAATGTATGGAATTGGTTTTTTGAACATTATATATGACTCTTCCTTATATCCATGGTATGTAGATCATCTTATTCCACCTTTAACATTTCTTACTATTATTTTAATATATGCACCAGCAAGAAATTGCTGTGTGCAGTTAGTAAAATCAATGCAGTTTAATAATTTCAAACATTATGTAACAATAGTAATGATGATGATTGTACTACTTATATATCTTGCAGTATTAAATTTAGTTTTACCACATGGGCTTCGTGTGAATGAATCTAATATAGTAATAAAGCCTACTAAAAGTGAAATCATTTTATACGTAGTTGTACTCACCACTTTTGCACCGATTTGGGAAGAACTTTTATTTCGGGGGATGTTTTTCACGAAATTATCTCAGCGCTTTTCTACACTTAGTAGTGCCGTTATAAGTGCTGTTATCTTTACTTTAGGTCATCCCCTTACAGTAGGGAGTGTTTTATATATTTTTGGTGGTGGTATATGTTTAGCTTATACGTATAAGAAAACAAATAACTTACTCGTCCCATGGGGGATTCATTTATTAAATAATGCATTTTTTATATTAGTAAATTTTCAACTGTAAAAAGACGCCTTTTGAAAAGGGCGTCTTTCGTATTTTGTAGAAATGGATTTACATGTACTGTGTAGAGGAAAGGTAATACGAAATATAGATAGTTTCATGTGAAACATTTTTATTATCAAATATACAAAATGATTAACTTAGTGTATTAAACGTATCATTCATAAGTATTCTAATATATTTAAAAGTAAAATGAAATAATAAACGGATAATTGTCGGAATATATTCGATTTCCGTTCATTTTTATGAAATATATGTACTTTTTGTTAGATTCCTTCTTTTTATTTCTATAAAATACACGTATGTAGAAATGAGAAAAGGATGATGTACGTGAGGGACACTGTTTTACAAGAAACAATTTTTCCGCAACAGTTACATACAGTCGTTCAAAAGAATACGGCGTATTATGACTTTAAGTGGGGGAAAGTAGAAAATCCAGCGCAAGGGAATACGTGGAATTGGGTAGCCTTTTTCTTCCCACCTTTTTGGCTAGTTTACCGTAAAATGTATAAGTTGTTTAGTATACTTATGTTATTATCGGTTCCTAGTATACTTATACCCCCTTTTATAGACATTCCAGATGGGATTTTTTTATCAATTGGTCTAGTTTTTCAATTAGGAATGATGATATTTACTGGATGGCAAGGAAACCGTTTATATTATAAGCATGCTGTCCGTATTTTACATAAGGAAGAAAATATGCCAGATCATGAGAAGGCGTATTATTTACAATCAAAGGGTGGCGCTAGTTTTGCTAGTATGGTTGGTTTACACATCATAGTAGGGTTAGTATTTGGCGGAGCCACGTTCGGACTCTCCTTTTTACCAACTGAACCAAATATAAAAAACGTTGTTCGTGCAAGTGATGAAGGATTTACTTTAGAGATTATGACGGATAATCCAACGTGGAAGCTTGTGAAGAAAGAAAAAGATTATGACGTAGTAGAATTTACTGGGTATGATTACGAAGAGAAGAAAAATATAAAAATTAAATTTGCTGTTTATTTCAGTGAAGACTATTTTGAATGGCAAGAAGTATATGAGAATAATAAGAAATTAAGTGAAGAAGAGTTAGAAGAGTATCAATTTTACATTGAAGAAAATAGTTGGAGTTTCTAGTGAGAGCTCGTTCATTTTGAGAAGAAGAATCTTGTGAAGGTTCTTCTTTTTTATTGGAAACACCATACGAATTGAAAATTTGTAAAATACAATAAAAAATGAGAATTTGAGGTAGGCTTGTCAATAACGTAAGACTATGGCACTATAAAGAAATGCTATACAAATTTTATTTATCGAGATGTAAACATCAATTTTGATTTTTACGTATAAATAATGAACGGAGGAAATGAATTTATGGCTACTTTACCTAATTGTCCAAAATGTAATTCAGAATATACGTATGAGGATGGCGTTCTTTTCGTATGTCCAGAATGTGCTCATGAGTGGGGCCAAGAAGCAGAAACTGAAAATAATGATGGTGCAAAAGTTGTAAAAGATGCGAACGGAAACGTTCTTCAAGACGGCGATGCTGTTACTGTTATTAAAGATTTAAAAGTAAAAGGAACTTCTTCAGTTGTGAAGATCGGTACGAAAGTAAAGAGTATTCGTCTAGTTGATGGCGATCACGATATTGATTGCAAAATCGACGGTTTCGGAGCTATGAAATTAAAATCACAGTTCGTTAAGAAGGCGTAAATAAAAAGAGGAGGCGATTAGCCTCCTCTTTTTTATTGTCATTTTTTATCGGTAAGTCGATATAATTTTATTTACCATGAACAGTGCAACATTTACTGTGCACCATAGTCAATCTCTTTCAACTGACACCGCTTATTAAAGAATGTTTTATATCCAAGCTGTAAGAAGATAATAACAGCAAAGGCAGCGCTTCCTGAAATACCAAGTATAATGGCGATTTGATATTGAATGGCTGTAAATGGTGATACACCAGATAAGATTTGACCAGTCATCATGCCTGGTAAGCTTATAATCCCCATTCCGACCATAGAATTGATCGTTGGTAAAATAGCAGAGTCAAAAGCGTCTCGTATGAGCGGCGCAGCGGCTTCTTTCGGTGTTGCGCCGAGCATAAGTGCGCCTTCAATTTGACCTCTTTGCGATTTCATATTATTTAAGAACGTATTTGCACCAAGGGAAACACCTGTCATCGCATTCCCAACTAACATTCCCGTAATCGGAACGATATATTGCGGTGCATACCAAGGGTCGTGCCCGATAATAACAAAGATAAATAGTAGAAGTGGGCCAATTGATCCGGCACCCATGGAAAGCGCGGCTACTCGTTTTAATTCTTTAGACATCGGGATATTGACTCGTTTATAAATATTAAAAATTGCAAAGGTAGTAATAGAAGTAATAAGAGCAATTGTATAAAATGGATTACTATTTTCAAATACGTATGTAAGGACATATGCAACAAGTACGAGCTGAATCGTCATACGGAATGTTGCGAGCGCAATTTGTTTTTCACGCGGAATCCCTTTTAATTTTACAAGTCCAATTAAAATAAGAATAAAAATATATGCAGCGGCAAGTTGCCAAATTTGGAGTTCAATAACGCCCTTCAACTGAGAGCACTTCCTTTCTAGTTGCACCGTTTGTTTTACTAATTTCAATAATATCGTCTGCAATTTCTTCTGGAAGTTGTTGTGAGTGTGTAATGAAGATAACTGTTTTTTTCTTTTCTCTTGCTAGCATAGTAAATTGTTTCATAACGCGGCGTTCTGTATCGCTATCTAGTGCCGAGGTTGGTTCATCTAATAAATAAACAGGTGGATCCATAAGTACGATACGTGCAAAAGCAAGGCGTTGTTTTTCTCCGCCTGATAATGAATCAGCGTTGTCTTCTAAATTTTTTTCTAAGCTAACAGTCGTTAATGCGCTTCGCAAGGCATCATCATTTGGAAATGGTTTTTCAGAAAAACGAAGTCCCATTAATAGATTGTCTTTAATCGTTCCATCAAAAATAGGTGGCGTTTGCCCAAGCATGACTACGTCACGTCGTAATTGAATTGGAGGATAATCGGAAATTTGTTTTCCGTTATATTCAATTGTACCGGATGTTGGAGATTGCAAATCATTTAGCATGCGGAGCAATGTACTTTTTCCGCTCCCACTCTCACCGATAATACATGTGATTTTTTCTTTTTGAATCTGTAAATAAGGAATGTGTAGTATATCTTTATATGTAACGTCTTTTAATATAAACATAGATGGCTCCTTTCTGATTCTAGTTCTATCGTATCAAAAAAGAGAGGATAACGGTTATAAAGAACAACGTTTTTTCTTCGTCTTGAGTTCTATTAATAAGTTAAGTAAACGATCTAATTCTTGGCTGAAAGAAATCACTTTATCATGAGTGAATCCGTACTTTTCAACGAGATAGATCAATTCTATCTTCTTCGCTTCTATTCGATCGTTTAGTTTCGTTAAGTTCATAAGTGAAATGGAATACCTCCTGTAAAAGTATTTACAACATAAAAAATAAGACCGAATGACTTCGGTCTTAAAGGAAATAATAAAACAACTTATAAATAGCATACACTGTTTATCAATAGTTTTTAATATAAAAATGAAAAATAAATCATCATCTATATTGAGAAAGATGTGTCTGATAATTATATTTTAACTCATAAAAGAGACTGCCTATTTAGTAGACAGCCTGTAAAGTATTAACCTTTATGATATTTGTACATCCAAAGAAGACCGGATTTTAATAATCTCGGTACACGTCCCATTAATGGTTGGTTTGCTAGTAAACCGAAGCCGTGCTTCTTACCAAGAGAGCCGAGAACACCTTTTAATTTAATTACAGGTAGTTCGTCAGGAAGTGGTTCATTATTCCAACGTTTTAATAATATTTGGACAATTTGTTCTCCTTGACCTTCAGCAAGTTGTGCAGATGGAGCGTGTGGAAGTGCTGCGCAATCTCCTACAACATACACGTGCTCGTTATTTGGAATATTGTGATATTTTGTTAAAACAACCCGTCCGCTACCATCTTGTTCAACTGGAAGGTTTCGAACAACTTCATTTGCTTGAATACCAGCTGTCCAGACGATTGCATCACATTCAAGTGGTTCATCGTGGTTGTACACAATATTTGGTTCTACTTTTGTAATGTTAGAGTTTCGTATAATAGTAACCTTATGTTTTACGAACCATTCTTCTACGTATCTACTTAATTTCTCTGGATATGGGAATAGAATTCTATCTTTTCGATCAAATAAGTGAATTTTTAAATCAGAACGGCTTTCGCGAAGTTCACTTGCAACTTCAACGCCACTTAATCCAGCACCAACGACAGCTACTGTTGCGTTTGGTTCTAGACTATTTAATTGTTCATATGTCTTACGTGTTTGTTCAATCGATTGTAGGCTATGTGTATATTCTTTCGCCCCAGGAACGTTATGATATTTATCCTCACAGCCAAGACCGATAATTAAATCATCATATGGGATTGCTTCGCCGCCATCGAGATGAACAGCTTTTTCTTCGAGATCAATATTTGTTATTGTGCCGTATTGAATATTGAGGCGTGGGTGCTCGGGAAACGGTATACGAATATGTGTTTCTGAAATAGTACCCGCAACTAATGCATAATATTCAGTTTTGAAGCAATGGTATGGTACTTTGTCGATTAATGTCACTTGTACATCATCTGGAAGTTGGTTGCTTGGAAGTAGCCGCTGCAGAATTCTCATTCCACCGTAGCCGCCACCTAGTATCACGAGGTGTTTCATGATGGATTACCCCTTTTCTGTTGAAATATCCCCTAATCATACAATTTTATATTAATAAAATATTTTGACTTTACTCAATCAAATTATATCGAATTTGTGAACAAATAACAATGCATGAATGAATACTCTGTTGTACAATAAGAAGAAAAGTAAAGTAAACTGTTTTTCCTTTTTAATTACTATTTCATTGCGAGTAGCATGTTATATAAAATAAGTCCATCTACTTTGAAGTGAAATAGTGAAGTAACTAAATAGTTTAGAATGTATAACGAAAACAACAAGAGACAGCTTAGTTTTCTTCTTATAGATAGTCAGAAGGTAATTTGTTTTGTAGTACAGGGGGGAGAATTTTGATTAAACCATTAATTGAATTTTGTGTAGGTAACCTTGCGAGTGGTTCACAAGCAGCTTTAGAGAAATTAGAAAAAGATCCGAATTTAGATGTAATGGAATATGGTTGTTTAGGATATTGTGGTATTTGTTTTGAAGGGCCGTTTGCACTTGTAAATGGTGAAGTCGTACAAGGTGCTACAGTAGAAGAACTTGTCCATAATGTATATGAGTATTTGGATGAAAATCCAATGTTTTAAGGTGTTGCAATCAGCAGCACCTTTTTCTATTAGATAAAATCTTCTTTCGCGGGGGAGGATAATATTGTATATAAATAAAAAAGGCCCTTGTAGAAGGGCTTTTTTTCTTACACAATTTGTGCAAGAATGGCTCATCGCCAAATGTTGTCAAATATGAGAAACGGGGGACATTCATATTGTGTTCTAAAAGCGTGCATTTTATACTTAAAATAACAAACTATTTTTGGAGTGAATACAAATGAGCCAATTTTCTTTTACAAAAATGCATGGTCTTGGCAATAGTTATATATATGTAAATATGTTTGAAGAACAAATTCCTGAAGAAGATTTAGTTCTTGTGGCGGAAAAGGTTTCAAATATTAATACTGGTATTGGAGCAGATGGAATGATTTTAATTTGTCCATCTGACGTAGCTCCGGTGAAAATGCGCATGTTTAATAATGATGGTTCAGAAGGAAAGAGCTGTGGTAACGGTTTACGCTGCGTAGCGAAATATGCGTATGAGCATAAACTAGTAGAAGAAACAGTTTTCAAAATTGAAACGTTAGCTGGTATTGTAACAGCGGAAGTAACGGTAGAAGAAGGGAAAGTTACATTAGCGAAAATCGATATGGGAGCACCGCGTTTAACACGTGCAGAAATACCGATGCTTGGTGAAGGTGAAACACCATTTATTCGTGAAAACTTCTTATACAATAATCATCGTTATGCATTTACAGCTGTTTCAATGGGGAATCCGCATGCGGTTATTTTTGTTGATGATGTAGAGCAAGCACCTCTTACAACACTTGGTCCAGTCCTGGAGACACATGAAATGTTCCCAGAGCGAGTAAATGTTGAATTCGTCGAAATTTTGAATGATGCAGAGATGAACTTCCGTGTTTGGGAACGTGGATCTGGTGTAACACAAGCTTGCGGAACAGGGGCGTGTGCTGCAGTTGTAGCCTCTATTTTAAATGGGAAAATGGAACGTGGTAAGGAAATTATAGTTCATTTAGCTGGTGGCGATTTAATGATTGCATGGACAGAAGAAGGTAATGTGTTAATGAAAGGACCAGCGGAAGTAATTTGCCGCGGAGTGTATGAGTACAAGATAGAAGCGTAAAGATGTATAATAGAATGAGAACAGAAAGGATGGTGTATTTCATGATTGAAGTAACAGAACAAGCAGCTTTTCAAATTAAAGATATGTTAAAAGATGCTGAAGATGGAGAGAAGTACGTGCGCCTTGCTGTACATGGCGGCGGATGTACTGGCCTTTCTTACGGCTTAGGATTTGAAGTAGAACCAAAAGAAGACGACACAGTTCTTGAATTTTTCGGTGTTGAATTTGTTATCGATACAGAAAGTGCTCCAATTGTTAAAGGAGTAAAAATTGATTATAAACAATCTATGCTTGGCGGTGGATTCACAATTGATAATCCAAACGCAATCGCATCATGCGGATGTGGATCATCTTTCCGTACGGCGACGAATGCTGGTAAGCCAGAAGAGTGCTAAGCTTTTAGCAGAAATAGAAAAAGACCTTTTTAGCGATGGAGGAAAATCGTTAAGGAGGTCTTTTCTTTTGTCGCAAAAAATCAAAAACGTCGCCTTCCCAATTTAGAAACCGATCTTAAGATATGTTGCACAACGAATTTTACAATCTAATTTATCTTTGCATAGATGCAAGTATCAATTAGTTGTTTACCGTCAGCTGAAAGATCTTCATTACGTAATATCCCTTCAAGTTCAAAACCTAGTTTTTCAGGGATTGTACGACTTTTCGTGTTATTACGTTCGCATCGTATTTCAATCCTTCTAAATTTGAATAACTGAAATCCAAGGTTTATTAACGCACTTACTACTTCTGTCATATATCCATTGCCACCAAATTGCGTATTAATCCAGTATCCAATTGCACATTTAGAAACCTTCCAATCAATTGCGTGAAGGCTAGCCGTTCCAATAAAATCATTCGTCTCCTTATGGTAGATAAGATAGCGAAAGCTTTCTCTTTTCAAAAAATCTAAATGCGCATTTCTCAGGAGAATTTCCGTTTCTTCAACAGTAGGAATTGACTGGAATAAAAGCAGCCATTGCTTTAATTCACTAATGGAATCTTTAATAGCTTCGTGTACTATATCCCCTTCACCAGCTTGAAGTGGAGCTCGAAGAATGAGTCTGTCTGTTTCTATTTGTAACGGAACATCCAATAAAATAGGATTCATATTATTTCTCCCCTCAAAAGCTAGAAAACAATAAATATATATTCAATTCATCATTTAGAAATCCCTTTTCACATATTGAAAACGAAACTGCTAGTTGGTTGAGTAAGGAATTATTATTTTTCATCTATTTTCTTACGATTGTTGTCTTTTGCATAATTAGAGGTTGGTTTATGTGTATGAAGAATTTTAATGAAGTAATAGCAACTCATCCAAGTTTAGAATCCGTACTCATTCCAATTGGTGATGGGATGACGGTTTCTAAAGTGAAGAAATAATTATTATCTTACAAAAGTGTAATGTTCATGTCATGTTTTTGAATTTCTTCTTTAAAGCTTAGGCTTTAAGATAACAATATAAGAAAAACACATGAGGTGAAGGAAATGAAAAGATATATTGCACTTTTTAGCATTTTAGTTGTATTTGCAAGCCTATTAGTTGGTTGTGATTTAAATCGTATGGGTAAAGATGAGTATTATGTTCAAATTACAGTAGATGGAAAAGAGTATAATGGTAAATCTGATAATGGTGAGCCGTATAAAAATTACGAATATAAGTTAACTGGATTTGATAAAGAAGGTAAAGAGAAAGAATTAGAATTTACTGCACAAAAAAACTTACGTAAAGATGCATTCTTACGTGTATATCACTCAGATAAAAAAGGTGTAACAGCTTGGGAAGAAGTAAAGAAAGATGAGCTTCCTGCGAAAGTGAAAGAAAAACTAGGCGTGAAATAAGACAGAAAAAAGGAATTGACGAATAGGGTCAATTCCTTTTTATATTCTCAAAATCCTCTTCTGAAATGACTTTAAATCCATGTCTTTTGAATAAAGCAGTTGTTACCCCGTAACCAGTTTGTTTATTCCCGTTAAATTCTCCAGTGTAAATCGTAGAACTACCACAAGATGGACTGCGTTCTTTCAAAATAATATATTCTGGGTGTAAACCTTTCATTTGTTCTAGAGCTTTATAAGCACCGCTCACGAAAGCTGCTGTGACATCTTCACCGTCTTTTGTCACCACTTTTGCTTTTCCATCTAAAACGTCATCGCCATTCCCCCCAATAATTTCAGCTGAAGGACGAGGCGTTGGTAATCCTCCTAATACTTCAGGACAAATGAGGACTGTATCTTCTTGTTGCAGTAGCTCCTCTATTTTTGAAACGAGATTGTCATTTCCATCATACCGACAAGCGATACCACCTAAACAAGCGCTAATTACGATCATATTGTCACCTCCAAAAAAATTTAAAATATCCCGCCAATTTTTCTTCCTGACTCTTACCTATAAATGAGGTGATAAAAATGGGAAGCTTATATAATTTAATGAAACCATATAGTGAATTTCGAAGTAAAGAAGAGTTTAATACATATCAAAAACAAGTTTTGAAGTGCTATCGATTTGAATTAAATAAAACGGATACAACCATCATTCATTTTTTAGGGAAGTATGCGGTGAATGAGAAACAAAAAACAGTGGGAGTTGCTTGTCCGTTAATGGAGACGATTGCTACGAAAGTTGGAAAGAGCATTCGTACAGTACGCCGTTCAATTGCAAAGTTAGAGGAACTAGGAATTATAAAGCGTGTTGCGACAAAAGAAAGACATAAGCGCGGCGGATATAGTGCGAACTTATATGTATTTCTTACATCTGCAATTGACCGCATGGATGACCGTATGAAACTGTCCGCATGTGAAAGTGAGGATCGTGTAGATGGCTGTAGTAAAAATGAGCAAAAAAGTGAAGGGGAAACAATTTTTTCTAAAAACATTCCACAAATAAAAGAGAATAGAAAAGAAACGTACGAACTTGATGAGACGTATTGCCGTCATGATATACCGAAGCCTTTTATATACGCACTTGTGCCAATGACGCGTAATCCGAAAAAGATTAATATATTTTGGAGTAAGGTGGAACTTGCATATAAAAAGAGCGGGTTACTAGAGCAAGGTGTTTTACTGGAGCAAATATTAGCTGATGAAGAAGTGTATGGAAATTTCATTTGGCGAGTAAAGAGTGTTGTGAGAGCGTATAAATACGGGGAAATCCGTAAAAATGTGAAGGCTCTTTTATATAGTACAGTGCGGGATTTATTTTTAGAAATTGGATTAGAATGGGGAGCAGCCGTGAGAAGAAGTAAGGGGATACCGTTATTTGATCCGTTTAAAAAAGAGCCATGCGTATAACACATGACTCCAAGTAGTTAATCAAACTTTCTTACAACTGGAACACGAATCGCTACAAATAGTACGAAGACGATAACGGCGATTGCACCGCTTTTCATAACGGTTACGATTGGAATTCCTATTGCAAGTGCGATTGATGTGAATGCATAAGAAAGCGGGATAAAGCCCATTGATGAGAGCATAAGTAAACTCATTACGCGTCCCATCATTTCTTCTTTTACTGTCGATTGAATCATCGCCATAAGCGGAACGATAGCCATTGCAATTGTAATACCGTAAAACATGCCAGCTAATAATGCTTGCCACAGTACGGTGCTAAAGTTGATGGATAAGAAGAATACACCAGATAGTAGCATCATGATAATGCAAAATAGACCGCGTCTACGATTAATATTTTTTAAACCGACAATGACAGCGCCTATCGCCATTCCGCCTCCTACAGATGCTTCTAAGTAACTAAACTGAAGCGAGTCACCGTGCAGAACATTTTTAACGAAAAGCGGGAAACCGACTTGCATTGGACCGATTAAAAATAAGTTTAAAAAGGCACTACAAATAAGGAAGGTTGAAAGGAATGGTGATTCCTTTACATATAAGATTCCTTCTTTAATAGAAGTGAACATGCCTTTGTCTGTATTTTGCTGTTCTGGCATCGTAAATTGTATTTTTTGAACGAGTATGGCTGCAACGATTAGTAATAAAATCGTGATCGAAAAGATCGTTTCATAGTTCGTAAATTTGATAAGAATTCCGCCAAGTACAGGGCCTAAGATGACCGATGCTTGATTTGACATTTGTGTAAGTGAGTTTGCTTGTGTTAAACGGCTTTTTTCTACAAGTTCAGGCAAGATAGATCCATCAGCTGACCAGAAAAAAGCATCAGCAAGCCCAAAGAATAAAGCGAATAAAGCAAATGTATATAGTGTTACATCACCTACGATGAACCATGTAAGGATGGTTGCGACGAGAATAGCACGAATAATATTAGAATAAAACATAATGTTTTTTTTCGGGAATTTATCAGCTACAGCACCGCCGATAATCATAAAAATAAGCCTTGGAACACTAAGAGCTACGAAAACAACACCGAGTGAAGCCTCAAGGTTTAATGTTTTTGCTATGTACCACGTTTGTGAAAAAGTAAAAAAGGCTAAAGCAAAACTTGAAAAAAGAGTAGCTGCCCAAAGAAAAAGGAAATTCGTATTTTTTAATAACGGTTTCGCATTTTCTTTTAAAGCAGATTTATTTTGTTGTAGTTCCTCCATATTGCTTCCTTTCTATGTGACAAATTTAAACTGAAAAACCTATTAACAATCGTTTTATACAGTTTCTAATATTTCTATACTGCACTTTCTCATTGTAGACAATAATGTTGGGTTTGCACAGTGGCTATTTAACGACAAAAAAGAAGATACCAAATGGTATCTTCTTTTTTGTCGTTCAGGCTAATGCAATATAAATATCCAATTGTACGTTGGTTGGATCTGTTGCTTTTTCATCATAAAGCTCAAAGTCTGTTGTAAAAGCACGTTTGTTTTCTTTTGACCATTGCCAAATATATTCCCAAGCCTCACAAACGACTTCAGCAACTGGCCCCTTTCTCGTTGTAAATACCGCATACGTAGCAGCAGGTATTGTTAAAGTTGTCATATTTTCAGGTGCGTCTTCTAATGAAGAAACGGGCATACCGATCGTAAATTGATATGTACCAGTTTCATCTGATTCATAATTTGAGTAGAACGCGAATGTTTCTTTCGTTTGTTGATTTGGGATGTGATGCATCATTTGTTCTTGGAAGTATTGGTTCCAAAGCCCTGGAATTTTTCCTTCAGTAGATGCCTCTATTTCATTTGTCGTCGTAATCGAAATACCGATTGCTTGGAAAGCTTCTTTTTTTACGATAATAGGTTCTTTCATTTTAAAATATCCCCCTTATTGATAAGAACGTTTGTTCTTATTGATTGTAACATATTTTGGAAGGATACGGTAGCACAATAACAAAAGAACTCCTTCGCATAAAAGGAGCTCTTTTCATTTCTATATTAAAACATACTAGAGCTGTGCATCGGTTGAAGTTTTGCGTTTGGATCGAAGTAAGCTTTTGCATTGTTTACTGCTGTTGGTGCTTCACCGAAGCCGCAAGCAATGAGTTTTACTTTTCCTTCATATGTACAAATGTCACCAGCAGCGTAAATGCCAGGAATATTTGTTTCCATTTTCGAATTCACGAGAATGCTGTTTTTTTGTATATCTAAGCCCCAATTTTTAATTGGGCCAAGAGAGGAAACGAAGCCGTAGTTTACGATGACATCATCCACATCGATGATAATTTTTTCTTCCGTTTTTATATGCTGAAGAACGACTTGTTCAATGTTGTCATCACCAATGAGTTCTACTGGTATGTACGGTGTGCTTACTTCTGCACGAGAATTCATTAAGCTTTCTACGCTATGTTCATGTGCACGGAACTTATCACGGCGATGAACGATTGTAACTTTTTCAGCGATCGGCTCTAACATCATTGTCCAATCAACAGCTGAGTCGCCGCCGCCAAATACTACGACGCGCTTACCAGCAAATTTATTCATATCATCAACGAAATAATGTAAGTTTTTCTTTTCATACTTTGCTGTACCTTCTAATTCTAAGCGGCGTGGTTGGAAAGCACCATTGCCAGCAGTAATAATAACTGATTTAGAATAGTGAGTTTGCTTATTCGTAACAAGTTTAAATATACCGTCAGCTTGTTTCTCAAGCGTATCAACAGCTTCTTCTAAACAAACGGTTGGATCAAATTTCTTCATTTGCTCTTTTAAGTTATCAACTAGTTCTTGTGCGCGCACTTTTGGAAATCCAGCTACATCATAAATGTATTTTTCAGGGTAGAGTGCGGATAATTGTCCTCCAAGTTGAGGTAAGCTTTCAATGATTTTTACACTTGCTTGTCTCATACCGCCATAAAATGCTGTGAACAGCCCTGTTGGACCACCACCAATAATCGTTATGTCGTAAACTTTTTGATTTTCTGCCACTTTCATTCCCCCTATAGATGGAATTTTGATATTGATTTCATATATTGTTCATATGTACACGAAAATCCTGCAAATGATGACACTTTCAAATAAATGATAGCATATTTGAGTTCATAATACTTCTGAAAACGACTGAATTGTGTGTAAGTTTTCGCATAGATGCTTTTTTAATTGTATAAAATATGGTGAAAGGAAAATACATGAAAAAAAGGCTGAAAAACCCTTGAAAACGCTATGTTATTTTAAAATATTGATAATTCTCCAGACGCTTGAATTCTGGAATAAAACCGACTAATATAGGGAAGTATTATGTTAAATTTCTATGACAAAATTCGTACGATTTTTTGACTGCGTTTTGTTATGATATAGAATGTGATAAATTCCACATTCTTGACAAATATAGTTTTTAGTACTTGGTATTATTTTTCATTACTATTATATAAAGAAAAGGGTTGTGATTTGGTGAAGACTCCAAAAATCGTAGTTTTAGGTGCAGGTTATGGCGGGATGATTACGACTGTTCGTCTGCAAAAAGCATTATCTGTAAATGAAGCTGAAATTACGTTAGTAAACAACAACAGCTATCACTACCAAGCGACTTGGTTACATGAGAGCGCAGCTGGTACATTACAAGATGAAAAAATCTGTCTAGATATTCAAGACGTTATTGATACAAATAAAGTGAACTTTGTACAAGACACAGTAGTAGAAATTAAAGCTGCTGAAAAACGCATCATCTTAAAAGACGGCGAGCTAGAGTATGACTATTTAGTAATCGGTCTTGGTTTCGAATCAGAAACATTCGGAATTACAGGATTAAAAGAGCATGCATTCTCAATTGCTAACATTAATGCAACTCGTGAAATTCGTGAGCATATGGAAGCTAGTTTCGCTAAATATGCAACTGAAAAGCGCGATGAGTTAGTAACAATCGTTGTTGGTGGTGCTGGATTTACTGGTATCGAGTACGTAGGTGAGCTTGCAAACCGTGTTCCTGAACTTTGCAAAGAGTACAATGTACCACGTGAAAAAGCACGTATTATCTGTGTAGAAGCTGCTCCGACAGCACTTCCAGGTTTCGATCCGGCATTAGTAGAATACGCTGTAAAACAACTTGAGAAAAAAGGTGTAGAATTCCGCATCGGTACAGCAATTAAAGAAGCAACTGAAGAAGGTATTATCGTTGCAAACGGCGATGATACTGAATTAATTAAGTCTGAAACAGTAGTTTGGGCTGCGGGTGTTCGTGGTAACGGTATTGTAGAAGAGTCTGGCTTTGAAGCAATGCGCGGACGTGTAAAAGTTGATGAGTACATGCACGCTCCAGGATACGAAGATGTATTTATGGTTGGTGACGCAGCGTTAATCATTAACGAAGAAATTAATCGTCCATACCCACCAACGGCACAAATCGCAATTCAAGAAGGTTACAACATTGCACACAACTTAACTGTGTTAGTTCGTGGTAAAGGCGAAATGAAAAAATTCGCATTCGACAATAAAGGATCTGTATGTTCTTTAGGTCATGACGATGCAATGGGCGTTGTTATGGGCAAAAAGTTAACAGGTTGGAAAGCTTCCTTCATGAAGAAAGTTATCGATAACCGTTACCTATTCTTATTAGGTGGACCTTTATTAGTTCTTAAAAAAGGTAAATTAAAGTTCTTTTAATATATAGTAGAAAAAGCAGAAACGGCTAAGAGCTGTTTCTGCTTTTTTCATTTAAAAAATATAGTATAATATATAAAAAAAGAAAGAATATTCTGTCCGTTCTGATAGAGGAGGGTATTACATCATGGAGAAGCGAGGGAAAGTATGGCTAGCTGTTGGTGGCTTAGTAGCTACAAAAGATGGCAGGTGGCTGTTCGTTAAGAAAAAATATAGTGGATTAAAGGGGAAATGGTCTTTGCCGGCTGGTTTTGTAAATGAAGGTGAGACGGTTGATGAAGCTGTGAAACGTGAAGTGTTAGAAGAGACAGGTATCGTCGCTCATGTGAAGGGGATCATTGGTGTTCGATCGGGCGTGATTCGCAATGAGATTAGTGATAATATGATTATTTTCCTTTTGGAGCCTGAAGGAGAAAACATTATTGTACAGGAGAAGGAATTGTCTGAAGTAGCATTTTTACATCCAGATACGATTGCGGACGATCCAAATACGTCTCTACTTATCAAATATTTGTTTGAAGGAAGATCAGAACTACATCTTGAGATGAACAAAACATTAGATCCAGGAGAGCAATTTGGTTATACAGCCTATCATGTATTTACGGCGCATGCGAAGGAGAGGGAGAAAGAGTGAGTATACCAGTACTACTTATTTCAATGATGTTATTTTTTATTTTGTTTTTTGGAATTGGATTTTTACTCAACATGATATTGCGAGCGACATGGGTAATGGTTATTGTGTATCCGATTGTTTGTATACTTATTATTAATAAGGCGAGTGTGTGGGATTATTTTTCAAAGCCGAAAGAAACATTCTCTTCATTTGGGACAAGTGTATCGCATTTAGGGCAGGCAGATGTGTTTATTCTATCTACTGGATTAGTAGGTGCTGCTTTAGCCGGAATTGTCATTAAGAAACTTCGGAAAAGCGGATATCAAATGTTTTAATCTCCAATTCATTTGGGGATTATTTTTTTGCATATTCCTTCATCGTATAGGGAATGATTAACGATGAAGGAGTGTGGAATATAAAAATGTTAAAACGATATTGTATTCGCATTATGATGACTTGTTTACTTGTATCCGCATTATGCGTAACATGGAATGCTTTCACAGGAGTTTCTTTATTAGAGATTGTAAAGAAATATGAGGGAACGAGTGCAAAAGAAGTACATGCAGCAGAAGTTAAGAGAAATGTTGCTCCGAGTAAAGAAGTGATAAATGCTTTAGAGCAGGCAAACGACTGGTCTAAATATCGTTCAATTGAAATGACTGCAACAGGTTATACGTCGGGAATTGAGTCAACTGGTAAGAGACCGGGACATCCGGAGTATGGTATTACATATTCAGGAGTTAAGGTGAAAAGGGATTTATATTCCACAATCGCTGCGGACTTACGCGTATTCCCAATTGGAACGATTCTATTCGTACCAGGTTATGGGTACGGTGTAGTAGCTGATAAGGGCGGTGCAATAAAAGGAAACCGTCTTGATCTGTATTATGATACGGTGAAAGATGTTTATAGCCAATGGGGTAAGAAAAAAGTGAATGTGTATGTAGTGAAAGTTGGAAATGGTAAGTTTTCAGAAGAAGAGTTAACGATGTTAAATCAAGACGAAACGATGCAAGTGTTTCGTGGTCAATATTTAAAACAAAGATAGTCTAGTGGTAATTACGCTAGACTTTTTTATTTTATAAATAGAAGAAATATGGATTATATAGGATGTAACAGAAGTTAGAATTGTCGCATTTTATCGAAAATAAAGTTATAATAAAGGCAGAGTAGAGAAATTTAGGGGGTCTGAACATGTTTCAAGTACAAAAAGAATTAGCAAGCCATGAAGCGGTAATCGTTGCCTTATTTGAAGAAGAGAAAACGAGTAGTTTTGTACAAGAACTGGACAAAGCGTTTGAAGGACAACTACAAGTTTTATTAGAAGAGAAAGAACTTTCTACGAAGAAGAAAGCTATTTCAAAAGTACATAGTTTAGGAAAAACAAATGTGAAACGTTATTATTTCGTTGGTTTAGGTAAGAAAGAGTCTTACACGACAGAAACGTTGCGTGCTGCTCTTGGTAAGGCATTTAAAACGTTACAAGCAGCAAAAGTACAAGATGCAGCAATCTTACTTGATTCTTTCGTAACAGAGAAATTAGATGCAATTGATGTAGCTCATATTGCAGCAGAAGTACAAGGTCTTGGTACATATGAGTTACAAACGTATAAATCAGATAAAAAGGATCGTGTGGAACTAGAGAAGTTCACGGCTATTACAGCAGAAGATGCACAAGAAATTGAAGCTGCATTAACAGTTGGCTACGTACATGGACGTGCAACAAATTCAGCTCGTACACTTGTAAATATGCCGCCAAACGTATTAACAGCAACAAAGCTTGCTGAGTATGCTGTTGAGTTAGCGGAAAAGTATGATATGGATTATAAAGTTCTTGAGAAAGAAGAGATGGAAGATCTTGGTATGGGTGCGTTACTTGCAGTAAACCAAGGTAGTACAGAGCCACCAAAAATGATTGCTCTTATTTATAAAGGAAAAGAAGAGTGGACAGATGTCATTGGATTCGTTGGAAAAGGGATTACATACGATACAGGTGGTTATTCTTTAAAACCACGTGAAGGCATGGTCGGTATGAAAGGTGATATGGGCGGTGCTGCGTCTGTATTAGGTGCGATGGAAATTATCGGTGAACTTCGCCCAGAGCAAAATGTGATCGCTGTTATTCCATCAACTGATAACGTTGTAAGTGGTACAGCATTTAAGCCAGACGATGTAATCACATCTATGAGCGGAAAAACAATTGAAGTATTAAATACAGATGCAGAAGGTCGCCTAGCGTTAGCTGACGGTATTACGTATGCGAAAAAACTAGGTGCAAACTATCTTATTGATGTTGCGACATTAACAGGTGGTGTAATTGTTGCACTTGGAAATCAGACGACAGGCGCAATGACAAACAATGAAGAGTTGTTTGAGCAAGTGCTAGAGGCGTCTATGGAAACAGATGAATCAATTTGGCAATTACCGATTTTTGATCGTGATAAAGAACGCGTTCGAAACAGTAAGTTTGCCGATTTAAATAACTCACCAGGCCGCGAAGGACATGCGGTTATGGCAGGTACATTCTTAGGTGAATTTGCTGAAGATACACCTTGGGTACACTTAGACATCGCTGGAACATCTGAAACGTCAGGAGCGCATGATTTAGGGCCAGCTGGAGCAACAGGTGCAATGGTACGTACACTTGCAACACTTGTTGAACGTTTCGGAGAAGAGTAAGATCCATAAGAGAAGGCTGTTCCGATATTTTGGAACAGCCTTTTTTATTGGTATGATTATTGTCATTTTTTGTCGTTAAGTCGATATAATTTCATTTCCTATTGTACTGTTCTATAGGAAAAGATGGATCCTATAAAGAAATCGTATATAACGTTCCATTTAAAGCGAATGAAGTGCGACCTGTTTCTTCAGAGACAACTAAAATAAGTGCGTCGCTTTTTTCTGATAAGCCAATCGCAGCTCTGTGACGTGTTCCTAGTTCAGGATCAACTTCTGTGCTTTTCGTTAACGGAAGAATATTGGCAGCTGAAACAATATGATCATTTTTAACGAGAACGGCTCCGTCATGAAGAGGGTTACCTGGATAGAAAATGGATTCAAGTAACGGTGAGGTTAAATGAGCATGTAATGTTGTTCCAGTTTGAATGAGAGAGTCAAGTGGTTCGTTTCTTTCCACAACAATAAGAGCCCCGTGTTTTCGGGCGCTTAAATGTTGGACAGTTGCTGTAATAGAATGTGAGCTTTCAGTATAAGGTGATAAATACGCTTGAATATAGTATGTAGCTGCCAATGTTTGTACGTTTGCTAACATATGATGAATATCTTCCATTTTGCACAAAATACATTCATCTTCTTTATCAATTGCTTGTCTCATAATTGATAATTCTTTCTCAGCAATTTCAATCATTTGCTTTGTTTGTATTTTGAGCTCTTCTGACAAGCCCCATTCTTGCATAATCCTCATTCCCTTTAGTGGAGTATTTAACCATAGTGTATACAAATATTCCTAGTAAAATCCTGTTAGATTGTAAAAAATATTGAGATACAGGTTGTTTTTTTCATATAATAAAGGTATGACAAGCGAGAGGAGATAGAAATATGAGCTGGAAACAAGAATTTAGTCGCTGGCTTTCCTATGCAGAGTTAGACGCAGAACTAAAAGAACAGTTAGAAAACATGAAGCAAGATGAGAAGAAAATTGAGGACAGCTTTTATAAAAATCTAGAATTCGGCACAGGTGGTATGCGTGGTGAACTTGGTGCTGGTACGAACCGTTTGAACGTATATACAGTTCGTAAAGCAACACAAGGATTAGCGAAGTTTATTGAAAAATTAGGTGAAGAAGCGAAAAAACGCGGTGTTGTTGTAGCGTACGATTCTCGTCATAAATCACCTGAATTTGCAATGGAAGTAGCTGCTACACTTGGTGCACACGGTATCACAACATATGTGTTTGAAAGCTTACGTCCAACGCCAGTGCTTTCTTTCGCAGTTCGTCATTTACATACAGTAAGTGGAATCGTTCTTACGGCAAGCCATAATCCGCCGGAATATAACGGTTATAAAGTATATGGTGAAGATGGTGGGCAGTTGCCTCCAAAAGAAGCTGATGAGTTAATTAGCTATGTAAATGCAGTAGAGGATGAGTTAACAGTTGAGGTTGCTAATGTGGAGCAATTAAAAGCTGACGGTTTATTACATATTGTTGGACAAGAAGTAGATGATGCATATGCAACAGAATTGAACAATGTCATCATTAATAAAGAAATGGTACAAAATGTTGGAAAAGACTTAAAAATCGTCTTTACACCATTACATGGAACATCAAATATTTCTGTGCGCCGTGGTTTAGAAGAAGTTGGATTTACAGATGTAACAGTTGTAAAAGAGCAAGAGTTACCAGATCCGAACTTCTCTACAGTAAAATCACCGAACCCAGAAGAGCATGCAGCGTTTGAGTATGCAATTCGTGACGGTGAGAAGGTAGGAGCAGATGTGTTAATCGCAACGGATCCTGACGCAGACCGTCTAGGCGTTGCAGTTCGTAATCACGATGGTGAGTTCCAAGTATTAACGGGTAACCAAACAGGTGCATTAATGCTTGATTACTTATTATCTCAAAAGAAAGAAAACGGAACGCTTCCAGAGAACGGTGTTGTATTAAAAACAATCGTAACGTCTGAAATTGGCCGTACAATCGCGAAAGCATACGGTTTAGATACAGTTGATACGTTAACTGGATTTAAATTTATCGGTGAGAAAATTAAACAGTATGAAGAAAGCGGACAATACGAATTCCAATTCGGTTATGAGGAAAGCTATGGTTATTTAATCCGTCCATTCTGTCGTGATAAAGATGCAGTACAATCTGTTCTATTTGCATGTGAAGTAGCTGCATACTACAAATCACAAGGTAAAACGTTATACGATGGTTTATTAGAAGTATTTGAGAAGTACGGTTTCTTCCGTGAAGATCTTGTATCGTTAACGTTAAAAGGAAAAGATGGAGCGGAACAAATTCAAGAAATGATGGCAACATTCCGTGAAAATCCTCCGAAAGAAGTAGCGGGCTTAACAGTTGTAGCTGTTGAAGACTATAAAGCGAGCATCGTTACATCTTTACAAGATGGACATAAAGAAGAGATTCACTTACCGAAATCAAATGTGTTAAAATATCAATTAGAAGATGGTTCTTGGTTCTGCCTACGCCCATCTGGAACTGAACCGAAGATTAAGTTCTACTTCGGTGTTCAAGATAATTCTTTACAAAATAGTGAACAAAAGTTACTTACTATTAAAGAAGATATTATGAATCGTTTATAATATAAAGTAATTTTAAGTAGTAAGGAACGAAAGGGAGTGAAACCTCCCTTTTGTTTTATGTAAGGAAATAATCGTTATTGATTCTGACAGAAGAGAGGGTATTTTGTGATGAAAAAAGTAAGAAAAGCCATAATCCCAGCAGCTGGATTAGGAACACGTTTTTTACCAGCTACAAAAGCAATGCCAAAAGAAATGTTACCGATAGTAGATAAACCAACTATCCAATACATTGTAGAAGAAGCAATAAAATCAGGAATCGAAGATATTATTATCGTTACTGGTAAAACGAAGCGCTCTATTGAAGATCATTTTGATAATGCATTTGAGTTAGAGCAAAACTTATTAGAAAAGAAAAAGTATGAGTTACTTGAAAAAGTACAGGCTTCTTCAAAAATGGTAGATATTCACTATATCCGTCAAAAAGAACCAAAAGGATTAGGACACGCTGTTTGGTGTGCACGTAAATTCATTGGTGATGAGCCATTCGCTGTTTTATTAGGTGATGATATCGTTCAAGCTGAAAAACCATGTTTACGTCAATTAATTGAAGAATATGATAAAACGCTTTCTTCTGTTATTGGTGTACAAACGGTTCCAGAAGATGAAACACACCGTTATGGAATTATCGACCCATTAGAGCAGGAAGGACGTCGTTACCAAGTTCGCAATTTCGTTGAGAAACCAGCAGCAGGTACAGCACCTTCAAACTTAGCAATTATGGGACGTTACGTTTTAACACCTGAAATCTTCATGTTCTTAGAACAGCAACATGCTGGTGGTGAAATTCAGTTAACAGATGCAATCCAAAACTTAAACGAAATTCAACGTGTATTTGCTTACGATTTCGAAGGAAAGCGCTACGACGTAGGTGAAAAGTTAGGATTCGTTCAAACGACAATCGAAATGGCTCTGCGACACCCAGAATTACGTGATGACATGGTTCCAATGATGCAGAAAATTTTAGAAGAACACACGAAGCAACAGTCTTAATATAAAAAAAGAGTTATTTCAGTGTACTGAAATAACTCTTTTTTATTATGAAATCGTCGAATGAGAATGCTGATAAGCGGAACGACGTACAGCATAGTATATGCGAGGTGCGATAATAGCACCGATAATGGTAAATGCAATATCTTTTACTGCGAACCACATCATAATCATCCAAGCCGCTTTATAACTCATATTACCACCCATGAAGAAATTGACTGCCCCGTACATATAAGTAGTACCGATAATATACGTTAAAATGATTCCTGTGAAAGAGGCAATTGCAAATGTACTGAATGTTGGTCGTTCTTTTTGTTCTACTAGTTTTCCGGATACGTAAGCAACGATAATAAATGCAATAATAAAACCACCAGTAGGATCTAAAAGCGCTCCGAATCCAGCTTTGAAGTTAGCGAAGATTGGTGCACCAGCTAAGCCAACGAGCATATACACAGTCATTGATAATGCGCCAAGTCTACTTCCAAGAAGAAGCCCTGCTAAAATTGCGAAAAATGGTTGCATAGATAATGGGATACCCGCTACTTGCAGGAATGGTGCCCAAGATACAATATTTGCACCAATGGCCATAAGAGCGACGAACATGGCAGCTAATGCTAAATCTAAAACATGAAATCTCCTCATAATGTTAACCTCCTGTTGTTTTTAGGTTAACATTATCGTAGCGAAAATATTTACTTGTTGTCAATCAAAATATTTTGATAAGAAGGCTTCAAATACTCTCTTAGCAACGTATACGGAATACGAAATTGAGGGATTCCGCTTGAATAAGGAGCAATCTCATATAAAGGGAAATAAATGACGAGATTGTCCGGTTCTAAAAAGAAGTGGAACTTTTTCGTGCTCATGACCTTTTCAGTTGCATCGGGAAAATAAATACTTTCATTTTGTTTAATTTGTCTTACAATCTCAGCACGGATTATTTCTTTATATTTATCTTCTGGTTGAAATAGATCGTCTAAGTGTAGTAACTTTTTTTCTTTTAAATCAAATGTGTTTGCCTTCCACTTATAAAGACCGTGTGCTCCGCCTGTATATTGATAGTAATTCACATATAGGCTGAGCAACGGTGGTTTATTTAGGGAGACTTTATAATCAACATTCGCCACGTACGGATGAAAAGGTGTACTAGATCCTTCTGTTTCTTTATAATATTTTTTTGCGTCTTTTTCTAATTTTGTTTTAAATTTGTCAGTAGATTTTTTGTAATAGAAATTGAGCTTATTTTGAAATTTAGAATCGGGAAAATTGTGAAACGAAGGTCTGTTAATTTGATATTCTATATAAGGTTTCTTACCTTTTTGTGTTACAGTCTGAACATCGATTGTCAGGTTGGATGCTTTGGCTGCTAGTGCACAATTTGGTACAATAGTCAGCAAGGAGAACATAAGCAGTAATATACAAAATTTCTGTTTCATTTAGGTGAAACCTCCTTATATAAGTGTTATAAGTAGTTTGAAAATAAATAGGTAAAATTATACATTCAATTAAAGTAAGAGAAGGAGGAAACGATATGGGAAAAACTTTAATGGATTCACTTGGAATTGAGTTGTTAGAGATGACAGAAGATAAGGTGGTTGCTACGATGCCTGTTGATGAGCGTACGCATCAGCCGTTTGGTTTTTTACACGGCGGTGCATCTCTTGCATTAGCGGAAACAGTAGCAAGTGTTGGTTCATACAATTTAATTGATCAAGAGAAATGTATTTGTTTCGGTCTAGAAATTAATGCAAATCACATTCGCTCAAAGAAAGATGGGATTGTAACAGCGATCGGAACACCGATACATAGAGGACATTCAACGATGGTTTGGGATGTACGTATTATTGATGAGAATGATGATTTACTATGTATATCAAGATGTACAGTAGCAATTAAAGAAAAACGTGAAAAGTAAAAAGAGGCGGCTCAATAGAGCGCCTCTTTTTTATAATTAGAACTGGATTTTCTTCTCTAAGAAGCCTTTTAGCTCGCTAATTGGCATACGAACTTGTTCCATTGTGTCACGGTCACGTACTGTAACAGCTTTGTCTTCAACTGAGTCGAAGTCGTAAGTGATACAGAATGGTGTACCGATTTCGTCTTGACGACGGTAACGTTTACCGATAGAACCAGTTTCGTCAAAGTCTACCATGAAGTCTTTAGCTAGTTCTGCGAATACTTCAGTAGCACCTTCAGATAGCTTTTTAGATAATGGTAAGATAGCTGCTTTGTATGGTGCTAAAGCAGGGTGGAAACGAAGAACTGTACGAGAATCGTTTTCCAATTGCTCTTCTTCATATGCATCACATAAGAATGCTAATGTTACACGGTCAGCACCTAAAGATGGCTCGATGCAGTACGGTACGTAACGCTCATTCGTTTGTGGATCGATATAGTTAAAGTCTTCGTTAGAGTGTTCCATGTGACGTTTTAAATCGAAGTCTGTACGAGATGCTACGCCCCAAAGTTCGCCCCAACCGAATGGGAATCTGAATTCAATATCAGTTGTTGCGTTACTGTAATGAGATAATTCCTCTTCACCGTGGTCACGAAGACGCATGCTTTCTTCAGTCATACCAAGTGAAAGTAACCAGTTCTTACAAGTTTCACGCCAGAATGCAAACCACTCTAAATCTTCACCAGGCTTACAGAAGAATTCAAGTTCCATTTGTTCGAATTCACGTGTACGGAATGTGAAGTTACCAGGCGTGATTTCGTTACGGAAGCTCTTACCGATTTGGCCAATACCAAATGGAAGTTTTTTACGCATAGAGCGTTGTACGTTTTTAAAGTTTACGAAAATACCTTGTGCTGTTTCAGGACGAAGGAAGATTTCGTTCGTGCTAGACTCTGTAACACCTTGGAATGTTTTGAACATTAAGTTGAACTGACGGATTTCAGTGAACTCTTCACTACCGCAATCAGGACATTTTACTTCATGTTCTTTCATTAAGTCAGCCATTTGGTCGAAAGTAAGACCATCAACAACCATTTCGATGCCTTTTGCATCTAATGCATCTTCAATTAATTTGTCAGCACGGTGACGCGCTTTACATTTTTTACAGTCGATCATTGGATCGTTGAAGTTACCAACGTGACCAGAAGCGATCCAAGTTTTTGGGTTCATTAAAATAGCTGCGTCTAAACCAACGTTGTATGGAGATTCTTGAATGAATTTTTTCCACCAAGCTTTTTTAACGTTATTTTTTAATTCGATTCCAAGTGGACCGTAATCCCAAGTGTTTGCAAGACCACCGTAAATTTCAGAACCAGGGAAAACAAAACCGCGATGTTTCGCTAAGTTTACAACTTGTTCCATTGAATACATAATAAAATCCTCCTTTTGAAAGTTAACGTATTGGCGATGACGTGCTCTGGTACTTGTGAAACGAGCGGTATATGCTTTGAAAAACATAAAAAAAACGCTCATCCCAAGGCTTAATTGCCTAGGGACGAGCGTTTGCCCGCGGTTCCACCCTAGTTGATACACAACAGGTGCATCCACTTTATCACGTATTGCTCGGGACTGCCGTTTCCTTGCGGCATCAGGCTTTCACTATCCCTGAATCGCTTTTTGTGCAAGTACTTATAAGTCCGTCATCGCTACTTATATTAATAATAATGAACATATTCTAACACGTTCTTTTTTAAATCTCAATAGAGGAACGCGTCTATCTATGATAGAGTCTCGCCTATTTTTTCGTTATTTATTCCGTAATTTTGTTTAATGTGCTTAATTGCTTCACGTTTACTAAGGGGAGCAAGCTCGTTATTTTGCACGTATTCCCAAACGACATCGGGCTTCGTTTTTGCATACTCGCGAAGGACCCAGCCAATCGCTTTTTGAATGAAAAATTCTTTTGAAGAATGTAGTTGTCCAATAATCCAGAAAAGAAGTTCTTCGTCCATCTTTTGTTTATATTTTAGCTGGAATAAAATAGCGGCGCGTTGTAACCATATGTTGTCTGATGCAATCCATTTTGGAATATAGGCAGAAATTAATTCCGGATGTTTTAAAAAGATATTTCCTAAAAATGTAGGGACGATGCTATCAACAGAATCCCACCAAGATTTTGTTACAATAAGTTCTTCTAAAAACGGGATATGCGTTTCGTTTATATGCTTTTTATATTTTTGCATAATATCGAGTGCGGCCGCTTGAAATTCACGTTCTGGTAAATCCCAAAGCTCACGTACGATAATTTGAAAGTCTTTTTGATCTGGAAGAGTGTGTATTTGGATAACGTCTTTTAATAACTGTCTTCTTTCAGGTGTTTGAATACCGAGAAATGGGAAGTGGTTTTTCATATAACATGCCATCGGTTCTGCTTTTTCAGGATTTTTATGGGCTGTGAAATGCTCTTGTAATGCTTGTACAAATGGATGCATAAGTGCGTTCTCCTCTCTTATTATCTCGCTCCTATTATTATACAGAAAGTTTGGATAAATTTTAAAACATAACTTGTAAAGTAATGAAATATGTTGAGAGTAGAGAGGAGAGGATAAGATGGAAGATCAAGGCGTACTAGCAGGTTTCTTTGCTCTTAGTTTTGCGTTTATTCTTGTTGTATTGATTTGGGCAATTATTGCGTATTTATTAACGGCTTTTGCACTGTATACGATGGCGAAAAATGATGGTGCAACGGATGGTGCTCTTGCGTTTATTCCTTTTTTAAATAGTAAGATATGGGGTGATTTAGCAAAAGACAAATTACCGGATTTCTTAAAAGAAGAAGCAGGATGGAAAGTATTCGGCATATATGTCGCGTGTTTCATTTTTAACTTCGTACCAATTCTATATTTATTAGCAACAGCTGTATCGATTGTGCTGTCTATTTATCTTATCTACGCAATTTTAGATAGATACGGAACGAATTCTATATTGTTTACGATTATTCATACAATCACATTTTCGGTTTTCTTACCGATTCACTTATTCATTATTCGGAATGAGCCGGTAAGGTATAACGAGTAGGGATATTTGAAAAATCATTCATATAATTGTATTGAACAAGAAAAAGGGCTGTCACATGTGACAACCCTTTTTCTACTACATAAGGTAGCGTAAATAAATATAAATATGAGAAATGATTAATGAAACGATCATAATTGGGAAGCCGACTTTAAGGAATTCCATGTAGCTAAATTTATGGCCCTCACGACTTGCGATACCTGCAACAATTACGTTAGCAGAAGCTCCGATTAATGTTCCGTTTCCACCTAGACAAGCACCTAATGCTAATGCCCACCATAATACGTCGATTTGTGCGTCAGAAGGTGATAAACCTAGCCCAACTGCCATATCGTTAATAAGTGGGATCATTGTTGCAACGAATGGAATGTTATCAATTGTTGCAGAGGCGATACCAGATACCCATAAAATAAGGATAGATGCGTAAGAAACATCTCCACCTGTTATTCCAATTACTTTTTGAGCTAACATTTTGATAAGGCCGATATCAATAAGTCCTCCAACAAGTACGAATAGTCCTGCGAAGAAGAAGATTGTTACCCACTCTACACTTGCGAATACCTCTTCAATTTCATGTTCTTTCACACCGATTAGCATAAGTACAGTAGCACCAGTTAAAGCGATGATAGCTGCATCAACATGGAAGATCGAATGAGTCATGAAACCTACGATTGTAAGTCCAAGTACGGTTAAAGATTTTTTCATTAATACTGGATCTTTAATGTATTGTTTTTCATCTAAACTCATTAATTTTTTAATTTGTACAGGATCAGCAATTAATTGTTTACGATACATGAAGTAAAGTATTGTCGCTGTAACAGCAATAATAATGATTACGATAGGTGCTAAGTTGAATAAGAACGCATTGAAATCTAAATGCTTATTTGCAGAACCAATCATAATGTTAGGTGGATCACCAATTAATGTTGCTGTTCCTCCAATGTTTGAAAAAATAATTTCAGAAAGTAAATAAGGAACAGGATTTACTTTCAGTATGCGCGTAATAGATAAAGTAACTGGAACAACAAGAAGTACAGTTGTAACGTTATCTAAAAATGCGGAACCAAGCGCAGTAAGTAAGGAAAGTGAAATTAAAATTTTAATTGGATTTCCTTGCGCCCCTTTTGCTGCTTTAATGGCAACGTATTGGAAGACACCCGATTTACTTGTAATGTTCACCAGAATCATCATACCGATGAGTAGCGTAATCGTCCCCCATTCAATATGTTTCGTAAAGGCGTTGTGTAAATCAACGACCCCCATAATTACCATGAGTGCTGCACCAAGAAGTGCGATGACAGCGCGATTAATTTTTTCTGAAATAATAATGGCATATGTAATTAAAAAGACTGCGATAGCAAAATAATACTGCCAGTTTGCGAGCTCTTGCGTTGTTTCGTGCAAAACTCTCATCTCCTTTCATTCACTTTTCTTAGTGTGTCAAAAAATTAACTAGATGAAACACACATAACGTCATTATAAAGTAGAAAAAAGGGGGATGTAAATGAAAGGGCTTATTTTGTCATATTTTCTGCATCGGTCATTTTTTCTTATTTTTAAAAATATTTGTGGGCATTTGACATATATATAAGATACATCCAATCTGAATATTTAAAATGGAATTAGCATTCGAGCTTGTTCGTGTAGGAGTGTCAAATAGAAAGGAATGACAAAGATGATAAGGAAGGGATCGTATGGATGAACAACGATTTTTATTTTTGGATTTTGAGTTTACGATGCCCCAGCACAGAAAAAAACCAAAAGGATTTTTCCCGGAAATCATTGAAGTAGGACTCGTTTCGGTTGTTGGCTGTAAGGTAGAAGACACGTATTCAGCTCATGTTAGGCCGAAAACTTTTCCTTCTTTAACGGATCGATGTAAGAAATTTTTAGGAATTAAACAAGAAGTCGTAGATAAAGGAATTGCGTTTCCAGAACTCGTTGAAAAACTTGCAGAATATGAAAGGAGATGTAAACCAACCATTGTTACGTGGGGAAATATGGATATGAAAGTGTTGAAGCATAATTGTGAAATGGCAAGAGTAGACTTTCCGTTCTTAGGACAGTGTCGTGATTTATCACTTGAGTATAAGAAGTTTTTTGGGGAGAGAAATCAAACAGGATTGTGGAAAGCAATTGAGGCATATGGAAAAGCAGGGACGGGTAAGCATCATTGTGCGCTAGATGATGCGATGACGACGTATAATATTTTTAAATTAGTAGAAAAAGATAAAGAGTATTTAGTGAAACCAGCACCTCCAACATTGGGAGAACTCGTTGATTTTTCAAAAGTGTTAAAGAAAGTGAGTACACAGTAACGACCAAATTGCATAGTATGTAATTTGGTCGTTTTGTTTTTTTAAAGTTTGTAGTCTTTTTTTAACTGCTCTAATGTTTCTAGACTACGAACCGCAAAAGGTGAATCATCTTCAGAAAATGAATCCATTTGAGTTTCCAATGCTAATTTGAGTGACTCTGTATACTCTGGAATTTCTCCTTCATATTTCTTCACCATTTGCTCTGGAATGTTCGTCTGTTCACGGAAAGCTAAAGCACGTCTTTCATGGAAAAATGGTACGTCAGCTTGTTTTACATTATGTAAGTCACCTTGCACCGGATGTTTTAAAACAGCTAACACTTTTACGACGTAACTGCCAGGACGGCTATTTGTAACTTCGCCGATGTATTTGCCAGTTTTATAAATACCAGTAACGATTTCACCAATTTCAAATGTTTCTCTCATATTTTTCACCTCAAGTTTATAGTAAGGAAAGTGTGCGAAGGAGTCAAAGAAATCATTCGCTTTCGGAATGCCCCCTTGAGAATATGGATAGGTTCCACTATAATTTTATATTATATAACAGAAAATTCTGATGTTTTTTGAATCCTATAATAAGGAGTGTTCCGTATGATGCCTTTATATTTTCCGGAAGATAAAACAGAATATATTATTCCAGGGATTGTTTGCGTTCTATTTATCATTGGTGCCGTTGCTACGTGGCGTATGTTCATTCGTGTATCAAAACGCGAAGCGGAGCGATTACAGAAAGTTGAAGAAAAACTTTTAGCGGAAAAGAAACAGTAACTCATTTTTGTATGTTTCCCTCTATGCTCGGACAATCTAAGGGCAGAATATATTTTGGAGGGAATAGAATGAAAAAACGGCTTTTTTTAAGTTGTTGTTTATTATTTCTGATGGCAGGTTGTGACCAAGGGAAGCCGAAAGAAATTGACGTGAAATTACATAATGCTTCAGGCGATGAAGTGGGGACTGCGAAAGTAGTGCAGCAAACAAGCGGAGTGAAAATTACGATTAAAGGGGAAGGTTTCGCACCAGGCGCGCACGGACTGCATGTACACGAAATTGGTGAGTGTAAAGCACCACGTTTTGAATCATCTGGTAATCATTTTAATCCTGATAATAAAAAGCATGGACTTCTTAATCCGAAGGGTGCAGAAAACGGTGATTTACCGAACGTAATTGCAGACGGTTCTGGAAAGATTAAAGCAGAAATCGATGCGCCGCACATAACGCTTGAAGAAGGGAAAACAACGATTCATAGAAAAGATGGAGCGTCTATTATTATTACAGAAAACGCTGATGATGGTATGACACAACCAACAGGTAAATCCGGTGATCGAATTGCTTGTGGTGTCATTGTAAAAAAAGCGTCGGATATGAAGAAAAAGTAAAAGCTACCGTGCATGGTAGCTTTTTTTGTGAAACGTATTTGAAAAGATATTGATAAAGGAGGTTTTCCCGAATTACCTCCTTTCTTATTCTGAAAACGTATGGCGCAGTCTATTTAAAATTTCTTCTAAAACAGATCTTGGACAGCCGATGTTAATTCGAATATGTTCTTCGCCGCCTAATCCGTATTTCTCACCAGGTTCAACGATGATTTTCCCTTTTTCCTCAAGTAATGCAGTGCGTTCATTTTGAGAAAGCTGTAGGCGGGAGCAATCGATCCATAATAAAAAGCTACCTTCTGGTTTCGTTACAGAAAGAGCGGGTATGTGATTTTTAATATATTTACAAGCGAATTGAGCGTTATCTTCTATATATAATCGAATTTCATGTAGCCAATCATTACATTCTGTATAGGCACTTTGCATCGCTGTATAGGCAAATGTATTTAATCCGTGGAAACCTTGTCTATATTGGATAGATATAAAGGTTTGACGGAGTTTTTCGTTTGGAATGATAATAATCGATGCCTGTAATCCAGCGATATTAAATGTTTTACTCGGAGCCATACAAGTAATCGTGCGCGCTGCTAATTCTTCAGATAAGGAAGCGAACGGTGTATGCGTATGATCTCCGTAAATAATATCGGAATGAATTTCATCCGCGACAACGATTACATTATATTTTGTACATAACGTGCCAAGTTGTGTAAGTTCCTCTTTTGACCAAACACGCCCGATTGGATTGTGAGGACTACAAAGAAGCATGAGTTTGACGCCTTGTTGAAATTGCTTTTCTAAATGATCGAAGTCTATCGAATATGTATCATTTTGTTTCTGTAAAGGACTCACGCATAATCGTCTGTTGTTTGTTGTGACCATTTCGAAAAATGGGGGATAAATAGGTGGTTGTACGAGAACGGATTCGTTTTCCTTTGTGAAGGCCTGTATGCTCGCACTAAGAGCTGGAACGATTCCCGCGCTAAAGACAATCCAATCTTTTTGAATATCCCAGTTGTACTGTTTTTTTGTCCAGTTACAAATAATATCTCCAATATTTTCGGGAGGAAGTGTATAGCCGAAAATAGGATGCTCGATACGTTTCTTTAAAGCAGTCTGAATTGGTTGTGGTACTTCAAAATCCATATCAGCAATCCAAGCATGGAGAAGTTCTTCGTTTTTATACGTATCCCATTTCGTACTATGGGTTCCACGTCGATTGACTGTTTTATGAAATAGTTGCATAAGTTTGCCCCCTTCTTCTGTAAACCGTTAAGTTATGAAAGTTCTCTCTCTTCTTATAGAATAGCTGATGTGATAGGATAAAGAAAAGCATTAAAAAGTGAAAAGGCGGGAAGCGAATGGGTACATATGAAAAGATGATAGAGGTTGTGAAGAATTGGGATCCGTTTCAAATGGGACCGGAGTTTTATGAAACAGAAGCGAGCGATGTTGTGAACGTCGTAAGTGTGTTCGACGATCCAAAATACATCGCAAAAAAGATTCAACATATATACTTTATGTCTTTTGAGGAAGTACCTGCGCTTGGAAAATGTGAGAAGTTAGCTGTGGAATTACTTGTAATAAAAGAAGGCGGAAGTTGTTCATTGTAGGCTGTCGGAATTTCCGACAGCCTTTTGTATTATTGTGCAGAAAAAGCGATAATTTCTTCATAAACAAGTTCAGGCTTTTCTTCAGGTAGTAAATGTCCTGTGTTTTCGTAAGAAATAAATTTAGAATTTGGTAAATCTTTGTGTAGCCGATGACCTACATGTACAGGGACGACACGATCTTTTTCACCCCAAATGAGTAGTGTAGGTGTTTCGATTTTTTGTAATTCATTTGAAGATAAATCACCTTCACGGTCTCTTATCATACGAGTTAAAGCAGGGAATATACGGTTGTCATAAAAAGGAGCGGAGTAACCTTCCTTCATTTCATCGTCAATTAATGAGTGATCATGAACGACATTCATTAAGTTATGAACAATCCCGCGCCGTATAATCCAGTTCTTTACGTATAAATGAAAGAACGGTAAATAAGAAGAGTACAGTAAAGGTAAGGTTGCGCGTGCTAAATAGCTAGAGCTGCATAGTAAAATTGTCTTTGAGATTAATTCAGGGCGTATACGGTTTACATAGAGAGAAATTTGTCCACCCATAGAATGCCCAACTAACACAATATTTGAGAGAGATAAATGTTCAATTAAATCGATAATAACCGTTGCTAAATTATGATAAGAATACTTAAAGAGATGAGACTTATCACTTTTTCCGAACGGTGGCAAATCAAGAGCTAGTACTGTTCCTGCTTTCGATAATAAAGGAATGAGGCGGCGGTAACTGAATGAGGAAGATAAAAAGCCGTGAACGAGTACGAAAGTAGGACGTTCCGTTTTGTTGTCATGTTCATACAATTCGTAATGAATAGTAGTGCCGCGAGTGGAAAAAGTGAAATAAGGACAAGTATATTCGTGATTCATTTTTTGTCACTCCATTGATTTTTGTTCATATCATCTCCAAGGCAGAAAAAAATATGTTAACAAAAAAAGGCAAGATGACGATGTCATCTTGCCTTTTGCTTATTCATCATTATCCACGAACAATATTAGGCGGTGTTTTTCCTTGTAACCCTGCAACTAAATTTTCAGCGGCTGTCATAGCCATTTGCTGCCTAGTTTTTAATGTTGCAGATCCGATGTGTGGTAAAGTCACAACATTTTGTAATGATAAGAGCGGATTATCTTTTTGAATCGGCTCTTGTGTAAAAGTGTCAATGCCTGCTGCAAAGATTTTCTTTTCTGTTAACGCATGTATTAACGCTTCTTCATCTACTGTTTTTCCGCGAGAGGCATTAATGAAGATTGCTGTTTCTTTCATTAATGAAAATTCCTTTTCTCCGATAAGATGATACGTTTCATCTGTTAATGGAGTAAGAAGAACAATAAAATCAGATTGTTTGAGTAACGTCTGTAAATCACAATATGTAGCATCGAATTTTTGTTCAGCTTCTTCTTTACGGCGACGGTTATAATACAGAACATTCATATCAAATCCGAATTTCGCCCGTTTTGCAACGGCTTCTCCAATTCGTCCCATTCCGATAATACCGATTGTACTATGGTGTACATCCAGCCCGAAGTGCTCTTTTCCGATTTCGGCGTTCCATTCACCATTTTTCACGTAGGAGTCGAGTTCGCAGACGCGGCGACCAGCAGATAACATAAGAGCGAAAACAAGGTCCGCTACTGTATCATCTAATACATATGGTGTATTCGTTCCAATGACATTGCGCTTTTCCATCGCTTGTAAATCAAAATTATCGTAACCGACAGAAATGTTGCTCACTACTTTTAAGTTAGGAGCTACATTTAATAATTCTTCATTAATAGCAGATCCGAAATTTAATAAGCCATCTTTATTTTGTATTTTCTCCAATAGGACATCACGAGGTACCTTCTCATTTTGCTCCCATTTTTCATAATCACAGTGTTCTGATAAATAGTTTTCTACAAATGTTGGAACTGGTTCAGCAATATAAACTTTTGGTTTCACGGTTCCATCCCCTTTCGCTTTATCACGCATTTTCCCGCTGATTAAAGTTTCACTTTACCCCGCTTTAACGAGCAGTAAGACTCCCACCTAAAAAGACGGCTGAGGCAAAGAAGTGAGGTGGGAGATCAACTGCTCGTAAAAGCCCGATTGGTGTGGGCTAATAATCAGCGGGGTGAAGCATTCCGATGATTAAAGTTTCACTTTATTTTGACATAATTCACTAAAAAAATCTTCTTTTCAAACTGGAAGGGGTATTTGTATAATTTAGACACAAACGAAAAGGAAGGATGATTTATATGGTGACAGAAAAAGAATTAGAATTATTAGCTTGTCTTGAAAAAAGTAGTCGATTATCTGTAGATACATTAGCGAAGCTGTTAAATATAGAAGTAGAAGAAGTAAAGAAGATGGTTGAAAAATTAGAAGCGGAAAAGATTATTGTTGATTATGTAACACATATCGATTGGACGAAGGTAAAAGAACATACAGGTTTAACGGCGATGATCGATGTGAAAGTTACGCCAAAGCGCGGCGTTGGGTTCGATGCGGTTGCTGAACAAATTTATCGTTATTCAGAAGTGAAATCTGTGTATTTAATGTCAGGGACATACGATCTTTCTATTACATTAGAAGGAAAGACAATGGGAGAAGTCGCGATGTTTGTTTCTGAGAAATTAGCAACAATTGAATCTGTCGTTTCTACAACAACGCATTTCATTTTGAAAAAGTATAAACATGAGGGAATTATTTACGAAAAAAACGATGATGATAAGCGCATTGTGGTGACACCATGAAGCAATTTGAACTATCTAGAACGGCAGAATCTTTACAACCATCTGGTATTCGAAAGTTTTTCGATTTAGCAGCAAATATGAAAGGTGTTATTTCTCTTGGAGTAGGAGAGCCTGACTTTGTTACACCTTGGAATGTAAGGCAAGCATGCATCCGTTCTTTAGAACAAGGATATACGTCATATACAGCAAATGCAGGATTATTGGAACTGCGCCAAGAAATAGCAAAGTATCTAAAAAAACAATTTGCAGTATCTTATGATCCGAACGATGAAATCATTGTTACAGTTGGAGCGAGTCAGGCGTTAGATGTAGCGATGCGCGCCATTATAAATCCTGATGATGAAGTACTCATTATTGAACCAAGCTTCGTTTCTTATGCACCGCTTGTGACATTAGCTGGAGGAGTTCCGGTTCCTGTGGCAACGACTTTAGAAAACGAGTTTAAAGTACAACCAGAACAAATTGAAGCAGCTATTACAGCGAAAACAAAGGCAATTTTGCTTTGTTCACCAAATAACCCAACAGGTGCAATGTTAAATAAATCCGAGCTTGAAGAAATAGCAGTGATTGTTGAGAAGTACAATTTAATCGTATTATCTGATGAAATTTATGCAGAGCTTGTATACGACGAAGTATATACAAGTTTCGCGAGTATTAAAAATATGCGCGAGCATACAATTTTAATTTCGGGATTTTCAAAAGGGTTTGCGATGACAGGATGGCGCCTCGGTATGATTGCAGCTCCTGTTCAATTTTCGGAATTAATGCTTAAAATTCATCAATATTCCATGATGTGTGCACCGACAATGTCTCAGTTCGCAGCACTCGAAGCGTTACGCGCGGGGAATGATGAAGTAATTCGGATGAGAGATAGTTATAAGAAACGCCGTAATTTTATGACGACATCGTTTAATGAAATGGGTTTAACGTGTCATGTGCCGGGCGGAGCATTTTATGTCTTTCCTTCTATTTCTTCAACTGGACTATCTTCGGCAGAATTTGCAGAACAGTTATTATTAGAAGAAAAGGTGGCTGTTGTACCTGGAAGTGTATTTGGCGAAAGTGGTGAAGGATTTATTCGTTGCTCGTATGCAACATCGCTTGAACAACTTATGGAAGCAATGAAGAGAATGGAACGGTTGATAGAAAATAAAAAAAGGACAAAACATAATACGTTTTGTCCATAAAAGGGGGGGAATACTAGAAAGCCATGTGTTAGTATTCTATCCCAATATTAGAAAATTATACGTACTCTAGGAAATTTTTCGTTAATTTTGAATGAGTTCTGTCATAGTGGTATAATTTACTAATATAAGGTATGCATATCCTGAGTAGCTTTACTTAGGGTACGTACTAACTAATCGGATATTTAACAATAAATCATCTGCTTTACTATCTACAATTGTAGAGAAAATGGTAACGTATGGGAGTGTTTCATATGTCAGAACAATATACAACTGGAGTGGTTGTAACAGGGAAAGTGACTGGGATTCAAGATTACGGAGCATTTGTAGCGTTAGATGCAGAAACACAAGGGCTTGTGCATATATCTGAAATTACAAATGGATATGTAAAGGATATTCATGACTTTTTAAAAGTCGGCGATACAGTAGAAGTAAAAGTACTTTCAATTGATGAAGAACACAGAAAAATGAGTTTATCGTTAAAAGCGGCGAGAAGAAAACAAGGGCGGATCCTTATACCGAATCCATCTGAGAACGGATTTAATACGCTGCGAGAAAAGCTAACCGAATGGATTGAAGAGTCCGAGTTAACAAAGTAAAAGAGGAGCGCATATGAGCGTTCCTCTTTTACTTTGTCTTATGATATATATTTGCAAATATGATTGCATGCAATCATATTCGTATGTCGGAGGTGAAATAAAGACATACTGACTAGTGGATTTCGTTCGTTTCTGGGTGAGTGCCAAGATTTTCTGATGGTTTAAAGAGTAAACCAAGATTGATAAGCCCAGAAATACCGACGATGCCGTAAATAATACGGGAAAGAGCTGAATTTTGTCCACCGAAAATGGCTGCCACTAAGTCAAACTGGAAGAACCCGATTAGTCCCCAGTTCACGGCGCCAATTACAGTAAAGACTAATGCGATACGTTGCAGAGTACTCATGAAAAAGCCCCCCTTAATTGTGAAGCGTGAACAAGCGATGAGTTAATTAACTCCTTTATAGAATGGTGTAGTTATGTTGTTTTTATACATAAAAAATATAAGAAAAAGGATGTATATACATCTATACCGAAAAATGCGAATTTTTATGCAAAAAATGAACTTTTTCTAAAAAATATATATTGGTTACGTTTACAATGGTTGAATCGCTTGATTTACAACTTCAGTTTCGCTAAAGTGAATACAGAAATACATATACATTATTGGAGGGAAAAAGATGAGTACACATGTAACGTTCGACTATTCTAAAGCGTTATCCTTCATCGGTGAACATGAAATCACTTATTTACGTGATGCAGTGAAAGTAACACATCATGCAATCCACGAAAAAACTGGAGCTGGGAACGATTTCCTTGGGTGGGTAGACCTTCCGCTTCAATATGACAAAGAAGAATTTGCTCGCATTCAAAAATGCGCAGAAAAAATTAAAAATGACTCTGACATTTTACTTGTTGTAGGTATCGGTGGTTCTTACCTAGGAGCACGTGCAGCAATCGAAATGTTAAACCATTCTTTCTACAACACGCTATCTAAAGAACAACGTAAAACTCCACAAGTGCTATTTGTTGGACAAAACATTAGCTCCACTTACATGAAAGATTTAATGGACGTATTAGAAGGTAAAGACTTCTCTATTAACGTTATTTCCAAATCAGGTACAACAACAGAGCCGGCACTAGCATTCCGTATTTTCCGTAAGTTATTAGAAGAAAAGTATGGAAAAGCAGAAGCTCGCAAACGTATTTATGCAACGACAGATAAAGCACGTGGTGCATTAAAAACATTAGCTGATAACGAAGGTTACGAAACATTCGTTATTCCAGATGATGTTGGAGGACGTTTCTCTGTATTAACGCCAGTTGGTTTATTACCAATCGCAGTAAGTGGCTTAAATATTGAAGAGATGATGAAAGGTGCAGCTGCTGGTCATGATGACTTCGGTGCATCAGAACTAGAAGAAAACCCAGCTTACCAATACGCAGTAGTTCGTAACGCTTTATACAATAAAGGAAAAACAATTGAAATGCTTGTTAACTATGAGCCGGCACTTCAATACTTCTCTGAATGGTGGAAACAGTTATTTGGTGAAAGTGAAGGGAAAGATCAAAAAGGTATTTTCCCATCTTCAGCAAACTTCTCAACTGACTTACACTCATTAGGTCAATACGTTCAAGAAGGTCGTCGTGACTTATTCGAAACAGTTCTGAAAGTAGGTAAATCTACACATGAACTAACAATTGAATCAGAAGAAAACGATTTAGATGGATTAAACTACCTTGCTGGTGAAACTGTAGACTTCGTAAACACGAAAGCATACGAAGGTACATTACTTGCACATAGCGATGGTGGCGTACCAAACTTAATCGTAAATATCCCTGAATTAAATGAGTACACATTCGGTTACCTTGTATACTTCTTCGAAAAAGCATGTGCGATGAGCGGCTACTTATTAGGCGTAAATCCATTCGACCAACCAGGAGTAGAAGCATACAAGAAAAACATGTTTGCTTTACTTGGTAAACCAGGATTTGAAAAGTTAAAAGCAGAATTAGAAGAGCGTTTAAAATAATAAAAAGCGACCGGAATCCGGTCGCTTTTTATTATTTTATCGAAAAGTCCATCGGTATATTCAAACTAGAGTGGGTATGCTAAAGAAAAAGTCTAGGAGGGATGGGCTTGATTCCGATTCAATCAAATTTAGAAGGACGTACATATGCGTTATATAAGTTAGAAGAGATAATGAAGCCACTTGGGTATAACATTGGTGGCAATTGGGATTACGATAAAGGATGCTTTGATTACAAAATCGATGAAGAAGATGGCTATCAATTTTTACGAGTGCCATTTACAGCAGTGAATGGCGAATTAGATGTGCCTGGTGTAATAGTCCGTCTGGAAACGCCGTATATTCTTTCGCACGTATATCAAGACGAACTAGATGATCACGTAAATACTTTAACGGCTGGAACGAGTGGAATGGATCAATTTGCTGAGCCGAAAGATCCAGATGGAGATGTGAAAAGAAAATATATCAATATTGGGAAAGTGCTCATGCAGGAACTAGAAAAACATTTTCTTAATGGTGAATAACAATGAGTATGTCGCTTTCAATGAGAACAAAGGAATGGACTGGATTAATCATATATTGTTCGTCGCGTTTTATACCTAGTAAGAGAATATTTTGCTTTAAAAGAGTATAGCTACAATTTGCAAAAGTTTGTCCAGTGCAGGAAGGATAAAGCTCCATCAGTTGTAATTTGTTATCAGAGATTTCATCGTAAAGTGAGAATAGTACGCCTGAAATGGAAGGGAATAAAAGAGAAGCGGTAAATACGTAGCTCGTTAATTTATTTCCTTCTATAATTTCTGATACACCAGCTCTAGTTGCATTTTGTATTTGTTCAGAAGTAAGAAGTTCGGCGATGCAGTGAATGTTTGGATTGAGACCTTTCGCAGTTAAAATATTTAAAATGGACTGTGTATCTGCTAAGCTTTCATTTTTTTCTTTATCAGCTGTTATTAATATAGTGTGAGCCGTTGTAATGTTAGCTTTTAATAAAGTTTGATCGTGATGCGGGCAACCCTTTATAAATTCTAAATGATGAAATGGTTTTGGAAGTAAAGAAAGTGTTTCATCAATTAAAACGATATCAAGGTTCGGTTGTAAGATGTGCATTTGTTTTACAACATGTTTTGCCCGTTCATTCCAACCCACGATAATCATATGACCGTTAGAGGTAGCGGCTTCTTCTCCTTTAATTTTCATATATTGTTTATTAATCATATCAGTGGCGAACAGAACCATATAATAAGAACAAAAACCGGTTCCAAATAAAATAATACCCATACCGATAAGTTTGCCTATTAGTGTATGCGGGGCAAAGTCACCATAGCCAACGGTGAAAATGGTAACGATTGACCACCAAACTCCATCAAACCATGTGGTGAAGTGCGATGGCTCTAATCTATGTATAAGGAAGCCAGAAAAAGCAGTAAGTAAAACAATAAAGCAAACTAAACGAAAAATAATGGAATCACGAAATGTATCTACTAAATTTGGACGGGATTTCAAACTCTTATTCCTCCTTACTTTGCAGGACTACATTCATTGTTACCATTATAGAAAAAAGAAAAACTCTCTAATTTAAAAGAGAGTTTGTTTTACATTACATACTTTCTAATTCAGTTTGTTGGACACTTTCAAGATGCTGGAGGGCGTAGTAAACATCAGCGGTATGCCTTTTTTGATCGATAGATAATTTCAAATGTAAATAGTGAGAGCCATTCTCCAATGTTTTGAGCTTCATATTCTTAACTTTTATATCCATTTCTTTTATTTCTTCAATTACAATTGGGATATTGTCCATATTTCGCACGACAAGTTTTACTGCGATATCACGTTGACGAAATGATTTCGGTCCTACAAATTTCATTGCTAATGGTATAAGTTCAACGCTAATCATAAGGAAACACATTCCGAAAATTGCTTCGATATAGAATCCAGCCCCAACAGCAATACCAATACCAGAAGCACCCCAAATCATAGCAGCAGTCGTTAGTCCTGCAATGCTATCGTTTCCTCTTCGTAAAATAACACCGGCACCTAAAAAACCGATTCCTGATACAATTTGAGCGGCAAGTCGAAGTGGATCCATATTCATATGATCGGTATGTGGTAAATTGTAAGCCGCTTTAATAGAAACAATCGTCAGGAGGCAACTAATGATAGAAATAACTAAACAAGTTTTTAAACCAAGTGGTTTTCGTTTTAATTCGCGCTCTAAACCGATAGCGAACCCTAAAATAGCCGAGAGACCTAGTTTGATTAATAAATCGGCATAGTCCATATATATTCCTCCTTGTATGATATGGTATATGAATAAAACATTTATTATAGAAAGAAACGCTTTTGATAGAGTGACTTTATATAGAATATATGTAGGAATTATTTATACATGAAAGAGATATTTCGTTTAAGTATATGATATTAACAAAGAAATTAGGGTGATCTAAAAAAAAGTTTATAAAAGGTGTTGCATTTCGATTTTCACCATGATATATTAATAACCGTCGCTGATGGGGAAACGCAGAAAACGACAAAAAAGAAATTGAAAAACTTAGTTGACATCGAAAAACGAAGATGTTAACATAAGGAAGTCGCAAATGAGCGACCAAGTAGTTCTTTGAAAACTGAACGAAACAAACAACGTGAAACGTCAATTTTTATTTTTAGATGCTAGACAAACTAACTTTATTGGAGAGTTTGATCC